>JBIPOE010000143.1:0-4578 GCA_044379485.1 Catalimonadaceae bacterium | reverse complement strand
TATTTGCCATTGGTGAAGCATGATGAAGGCACTTTTTACATCTTTTGTGAAAAGGTTCTGATGTGAAATACTCCTCAGTGCATCCACAGGAGGGGCAGGTAAATCCATTTTTCCATTTGCGGTCTGCCAGGTATTGGAGGCAAGCTTCTTTAGTGCCAAACTTTTTGTGGAACTCAATTTCGTTTTGTCCTTTAAAAGTGAATATTTCTTTCATAATTAATTGATTGATAGGGCAATATTACAAAAATTATTGCCTGTAAACAAGTGGGCGTTTCGATTTGGTTTTAATCAACCCAACGATTTTATTGTTGATTTCGGTGGTTTTGGGAACGCTACTATACGATAAAGTGGGTTTTTCAGTGCCAATAATTGCGTCAATAATAAAAATTGAACAACCCAAAATCAAATTTTTTGAGCAAATAAAGTTTGGTATTTTGTATGGCTTTCTTGCTGGTGTATTGATAATACTTGTCGGAACTATTTTCAAATCATCACTTCCGCAAGAGTTTATTGAACTTGGAAAAAAAGTAAAGATAACGACGTTTGCAAGGTTTCTCTATGGTGGATTTACAGAGGAACTTTTAATACGATTCGGATTTATGACTTTAGTCGTTTGGATAGTATTTAAACTAACCCCAAAAGTCGCAATAAATTTTTAATTACCTCTTTAAACTTTTGATTTTCTATTCTTTATGGCCTTCCCGATTTGGCGGGATAAACTATTCCAGTTTCTCTGAAGGAGAAATATTTCAAGGTGAAAATCAAAAAGTTAAATACTATTTGCGACTTTTGGGCTAACAAAGAATTTAGAAAAATCAACTTATTGGTTAGCAATAATTTTATCTCGTATTTTAATTGCGGTTGGACATTTTCCAGTTGTTTTTAGTGCTGTTCAAAATCCAACTTTAACTTTACTACCGTATGTTTTAATTGAAAATTCAATTACAGGTCTTTTTTTGGGTTGGTTACATTTGAAAAAGGGTCTTGAAGCAGCATTCATTGGACACATATTTGCACATATTGCGATGATAGCTGGAGAACAAATTTTTCAACTTCAATGACAAAATCAGCAGTAAATAACAATCATATAGGTAATAAAAAACCAAGCCATATATTTATAAATCAATGATTTTCTTTATCTTACAAGATAATAGTTGTTTTTCAACTTGAAACGAAAATCTATTTTAGAACCATGGGAAATCTATTTTCGGATAGCAAATATCTCAAATGGATTTACCTATAACGAATGAAATGTACGATTTGAGGGTAGTTGCACAGATGCTAACTGGGTTTGTTACAGGCAACTTTGAAATTCTTTGTTTTTTTACTCAAAACAAGAAACCCTTTTGTAAGGAATCAGGTTAAATTTCGTCGAAGGCTAGTAAATCTTAAATTTTAAAAAATAATTTTCAAAAATGAATAAAATAATTTTCACAACTCTATCATTATTAATCGGATACAGCTCAATTGCTCAGGATGAAAGCAAAAAAAGAAACGACTATGTTGACCTTGGTTTTGGGATCGGCGATAAAGTTCAAGCTGTAAATCTTGGCTATTTCTATTCCTGGAATTTGAGCAAGGAGAAAAAAATTCTAAAAAATATGTATGTGGGAACAGGAATCCGATTTACAGGATTTTTTGGATCTTATGTTTCATTTCAATCCGCCCCTCCCAGCCTTCATACCATCAAAGAAAAAGAAGACACACTTAAAGCTCCAAGTCCCAAAATTTATGCAGCCAACCTATTGATCAATCTTGGTTACAACTTTTCTCAAAAACTGCAGGTTGGATTTGATATCGATGCAATTGGTTTTTCTTTTGGACCAAAAGGTTCTCCAAAATTTGTTTCAGAGGGAGAAAGCGAAGTGGCTTTTGCTTCCCCAACTTCATTTAATGCTTTATTGATTGGGGCAAACGATTTGGGATCTCTCCAAAGTGGACTATATGTGCGATATAAATTTGCCAAAAACCTGGGTGTAAGGGCAAGTTATCATCTACTTTTTACGGAATTGACCACTTCCGAAACCTTGCAAACAGTTCCAGAAAACAACAAAAGGTTTAGAAATTCAAGTAACCTGATAGGTTTTGGCCTTTCATATCACTTTTAAGAATTCATGAAGCTGATATCAATTCATGTAAAATGAGTATTTGAAATCGATGTCAACTAAATATAAGTAAGTTAGAGTCTAAATGGAAATAAGATACCAGTTTTCAGCTAAAATTTTAAAGTCTGAAAAAGGTTAATATTAGATGAAGTTCTTAGGTGTACAAGAAAAGCCGGTGTTTAAATCACTGGCTTTTTTTATTCTTACAGTTTTTGAAACTTTTTGTTAAAACTTTTGCCCTTATAATCGGTAATTTCCAAAAAGTAAAAACCCTTAGGAAAATGCTGAGCAGAAATTTCAAACTGGTCTGATTCAGGTCTGTTTACCTGTAGCTGTCTTCCCATCTGATCAAGAATTCTGGCTTTCATAATTACATTTTGAGATTGAATCCGGATAATGTCCAAAACAGGATTGGGGTATGCTTCCAAACCAATCTCCTCTCCTATTTCTTCCCTTGAAGTAATACAAACAGGCTCATTACTTCCAAATGAACCAAATACGCCATTTGTTGCAAACCAGTTCTCCCAGGTTCCGCCAGAATGGGTTTCCCAATCGCTGACGTCAAAATAGTTGCTTCCCGTATTGTTTCCTGAAATTTTACAAACTTTCAAAGCTGAATTTGAACGGTTCCAGCTGAGGGCCTGGCCTGGCAAACAAACTTCAGGTAAACTATCGTTTTCACAATTTACCTGCACAAAATAGGCAAACTCAGAATTTGGATTGTTCCCAAAAACTCTGGCAAGGCCTTGTTCGTCAATACAAACGGCGGTTTTTTCCTCAGAAGCAATGGCATAAAAAGATTTTGAGGAATCCGCATAAAGCCGCCCCAAAAAGGTAGTTAATCGCCCTCTCCTATCCGGATTGTCAAAATGGGTATCGGTTATTGTTTTTGAAAGAAAAGGGATCCTAAGAAAATCATTCCTGCCTATGGAAACCTTTGGTCCATAGGGATTTAACAATGCTTCTATAGAGGTTACAGAACCATTTTTGGCATCAAAATAAAGGCCTCCCAATATGGCCATTCCTGCTGAAGTGCCTCCAATGGGAATCTTTTTCACATTTACCAAATATTGAATAAGACTATCAACAGGGCTATTTTTCCAATAGTTTGTATAAACACTTTGGTCGCCACCCGCTATCCATAAAGCTTCACATTGGGATAACCTTCTTTTTACATAGGGATCAAAACTTGCCGACTGATTTTGAAAAACAATAGTTTCAACGGAATTGACGTTTAAGCCAAGCTCTGAATATAAATAATTGTTGTAACCATTTGATCCACTAACCCTTATAACTAATACATCTCCCCCGTTGGCCTTGCTTAACCACCACTTCATGGCTTCGTCATTTTCAGTTGAACCGCCCATTAAAACAGTTCCGGAAACCGGATTAGAATTAACATCCGAGGTATCACCTGTAAAATAGGAAACGTACCCTTGTCCAAAGACTTGATCCGCGAAAAGAAAAAAGAAAAGAATGGCTAAATGCCTTTTCAAAAGGGTTTTGAATAAAGAAAGCATGAATTGCAAAAATAAGGCAATTTTTGGTGAATATTCTAAAAAAATGCTCTACCTGCTTAAGATATTCAAAAAAAAAACCAATTTAAAATACGCAATATCAATGCATTAATGGATCTAAATCAAATTCAGCTACAACAGAATTTGGGACAACTTTTTTTCGAACTTTTGAAATTCCCAGTGATATATCCTTCTCCAAAATCAATTGGTCGTAAGCAGTTATTTCAGCTTTATTCAAAAAACTACGTTTAATAATTACCCATTCACCTCTTATTCTCAAATTCAGAGAAATATAAACATAACCTAGGCGATATTTAAAGCGAACGAACTGGGATGAATCCTTTTTCCTAATGAAGAATTCAAGCTTACTAACAACCTCTATATAACCTTCGCCTCCAAATACAATTTCGTTTAGTGCAACTGCCAGGATGTGAAATCTCTTTTCTAAAGAATCCCTTGAAGAAATATTAAGAAAAAAGAAAAAGAGTAAAAATAAAACTACTACAGCTAAAAAATATAAAAAAATGATTTGCATATGATTTTCAACCTTATTTATGAATGAATGACCAATACCCGAATCAAAAACCTATGTTGATTACATTGCAATATTCACGAAAACTTTATAGTCCTGATATTAAATAACTGTTTCGATTTTTGGCCATCGACCATAAATGGATAAATTTTATTAACCTAGAATTAACGATTCGATAAAATAAGAATTATCCATAAAAATGGAATTTTCATTTTTATTGGTATCTCCCAATTAATAATCTAGATTCATCTATACTGCGTTTTGGCTAAACTCAATTTACCAAATCATAATTTGAATATGGTTCTTCTCCATTTTGAGTGGAATTGGGGAAAATGCATTAGAATTGGGGCATGGAGATTACGGAAATGTTTAGCATGGCACTGGGGCTTTCCAAGCCTTGGTTTATAGAGAAAGTTGAATTTGT
>JBIPOE010000142.1:0-4593 GCA_044379485.1 Catalimonadaceae bacterium | reverse complement strand
TGTTCTAAGGTTAGATGACTCATGATTGACAACTTTGGACGGGAGCCAATTAAAGCGTTTATCCATTCAGAAAAAAGGGGAGGGATTCATTTCCTTCTCTTTTTCTGAAAAAATATAGGGCTTAATTACCTACCCGAAAAGTTGCATTTATCTCTTGAATCTAAGATTCCTTTGTTTATAGATTTAGATTGGCCCATGTTCTGATGCCGTACGTAAGTGATTTTCGATTCGTGTTCAGTGGCTAATTTCAAAAGTCTGCAATCTGGATCATTGGTGCTTCCATCATCTACCAGAATGACTTCAAAATCGGTAAAGTTTTGATTTAAAACGGATTCGATGGCTCTTTTTATCAAATAAAATTCTGTATTGTAAACAGAAATGATGACTGAAATTTTAACGAATTTTTTGTAATCCGGACGATGTTCGGGCATTAGCACGGTTCAAATATAGAAGTAAAAATTCACCTGACCTGAGCTTCTTTCTCAAAGCCAGATTCTTTGTCGGACTATTACGGCCAACAGTTCATCTCATTCAAACTGAATTTCTTTTTTAGAACAAGCCATATCATTCAGCAACAATGGCTTACTCTGAAGGTTTTACCAAACTTGCCAATTTCAAATTGGTCTTACCTATAGTCGGACTTGCAATTCGCCAAAATGTTAGACAATATTTTCAGGCCATTTTATTGTATGAAAAAGTAGGTTTGATTTATTTCTGAACTTTTATTTTGTCCAAAGCTGCCCTACCATTTACAAATTCTCATAACTTGCCCGCAGCTATAAAATACACCAATGGTACACCATCTTTCAACAACTCCTCAAAGCCTTTTTGAGCAACTCGAAAGGCAGTTTCTTAAGCCGCGGATGGATAGGAAACCTGTTCATTATTTTTGTGGAAACAGTCTTGGTCTTCAGCCAATTATGGCCCGTCATTACGTGAGTGAAGTACTCAACGATTGGTCGGAGCTTGCGGTGGATGGCCATTTTTATGCCATCAACCGCTGGTATGATTATCAAAAACAATTGATTCCTGGTCTGGCCCGCCTTGCTGGTGCAGAACAAAAGGAAGTAACAGCCATGGGTACCTTAACAGGAAACCTGCATTTGTTGATGGTTTCTTTTTATCAACCGAAAGGAAAGCGCACCAAAATTTTGATGGAGGCAGGGGCTTTTCCATCTGATCAATATTTGGTGGAAACTCAGGTTAAGTTTCACGGACTTAATCCTGATGACCATATCATAGAGGTTAAACCTAGAGAAGGAGAGCGAATTCTACATACTGAAGATATAATAAAAGCCATCAAAGAGAATGGAGACGAGATAGCCGTTGTTCTTTTTTCTGGTGTACAATATCTTACCGGTCAGGCATTTGATCATGAATTGATTGCAAATGCGGCCCATCAGGTTGGTGCTTATATCGGCTTTGATCTGGCCCATGCTATGGGCAACATTAATTTAAAATTGCATCAATGGAATGTGGATTTTGCGGCCTGGTGTAATTATAAATATTTGAATGCCGGACCGGGTGCCATCGCTGGTTTGTTTGTTCACGAGAAACATGCCAATCGATCAGATCTTCCAAGATTTGCCGGATGGTGGGGTTATGATGAAGAAACCAGATTCCTGATGGAAAAGGGCTTTAAACCAATGGAGGGAGCACAAGGCTGGCAACTAAGCAATGAAAATATAATGTCTATGGCTGCGCTTCGGGCTTCTCTGGAGTTGTTTGATCAGGTTCCCAGAGATTGGCTTTTTGAGCAAAGAAAGGAATTGAACTACCATTTAGAAGACGTGCTGCTAAAATTCCCTGATTTACAAGTTATTACCCCTAGCAAACGTGGTGCTCAACTGTCCGTTTCGGTAAAAAATGGAAAAGGAAAAGCCTTGTTTCAGCATTTGCATAGCCAAAAAATATTGGGCGATTGGCGTGAACCGGACATAATCAGGCTTACAGCAGCACCAATGTATAATACACATGAGGAAATCGATCAGGTTGAATGGGCATTAAAGGCATTCTTCCAAACCAACCCTAAACCATCTCTTAGTAAGGCATAAACAACCGTCATGAATGAGTCTATGGAACCGTTATCAGGAATATCGCAGGTTATTGCTTCTTGAAGACAAGCAAAGACGCAAGATCCATACGTTTCTCCAAGGTCCCCAATCCAGGGAGAGTGAATTTTTATTTTCATTTAGGGTTTGGTGGGAATTTATAAATGGGTTTAGAAAACTTCATTTTATTGGTCCATGTGTAACTGTTTTTGGATCAGCGAGATTTGAAGAAACGCATCCATATTATCAGGAGGCCAGAGATTTTGGATCTCAAATGTCGGAGCATGGATTCGCTATAATTACTGGGGGAGGACCTGGAATAATGGAGGCAGCAAATCGTGGAGCTTTTGAAAGAGGCGGATTATCAATTGGTTGCAACATTATTTTGCCAAAGGAGCAAAAGGAAAATCCGTATTTAGACCGGTATGTAAACTTTAGTTTCTTTTTTGTCAGGAAGGTGCTTTTGTTGAAATACAGTTTTGGTTTTGCAATTTTTCCCGGTGGTTTTGGCACTTTGGATGAATTGTTTGAAACCTTAACCCTGATTCAAACCAAAAAAATTGAAGGTTTTCCAGTAGTACTTTTTGGTAAAGAATATTGGCAGCCTATTTTGGATATGATGAAAAAAATGGCCGAAGAAGAAACTATTTTGGCCGAAGATTTAGACATGTTATTAATTACAGATTCAGTGCCCGAGGCAGTAGAATACATCCGGAATTTAACCTTTTCAAAATTTGAAATTCAGAAAAGGAGAGCCATAAAGCCAATTTCAGTCTTTTTTGAACGATTTACCAGAAAGAAAAACAAACAGTAAATTTTAATCTCATTTTTATGGATGTAAGAGCAAAATTTTTAGGTGCGAACCGGACAGTTACAGGGTCTAAACATCTGCTTGAAATTGATGATTTCAGGTTGTTGGTTGATTGTGGTATGTTTCAGGGAATGAAGGTTTTAAGGCTACGCAATTGGGATCCGTTTCCGGTTGAGCCAGCCTCTATTGATGCCCTCATTTTGACCCATGCCCATATTGACCATACCGGTTATTTGCCAAGGTTGGTGAGAGATGGTTTTTCAGGCCCGATTTATTGCACAAATGCCACGGCTGATCTGGCAACTTTGCTTCTCCGGGATTCTGCAAAACTTCAAATGGAAGAAGCAGAATATACCAAAAGGAAGGGTTACTCCATTCACCCAAATCCGGAACCACTTTATAACGAGAAGGATGTGGAAAGAGTTTTGCCTCTTTTTAGGACGATCAATTATGAAGAAAAGTTCGAAGTCAGGCCGAATGTTTTTGCTGAGTTTTTGAGGGCTGGACATATTCTTGGGGCAACTATGGTGCGGGTAACTGTTCAGGGAAAGGACCATGAAAAGACCATTTTATTTTCAGGCGATATTGGCCGGTACAATGACCCATTGCACCCGATTCCTGCGGTGGTAAAATCGGCTGACATCTTGTTTATGGAATCGACTTATGGCAATAAGATTCCGATACATGTGGATATTCTCGAAGAATTGGCCATGAAACTTCGAAATGCCTTGAAAAGAGGTGGTTGTGTGGTTATTCCAGCCTTTGCAGTGGGTCGGACACAAATGATTTTATACTACCTCCGGCAATTATTCATTTCAGGAAGAATGGAGTCATGTAAAGTATTTGTGGATAGTCCAATGGCCATTGCCGCCACCAAATTGTATAAACATTATCTGGATGAAAACTTTCCAGGCAATGAGCTTGATGACAATTTGTTTGATTTTCCACAATTGACTTACGTAACAGAACAAAGCCAATCGGTTGGTTTGAATGATATTAAATCAGGTGCCATCATTATTTCAGCAAGTGGCATGGCAACTGGTGGCCGTATTTTGCATCATTTGGCTAACCGACTTCCAAGACGGGACGATACCATTTTGTTTATAGGTTTTCAGGTTGAAGGAACCAGAGGGCGTGATTTACTGGAAGGCCGAAATGAAATCCGGATTTTTGGGGAGCTTTTTCCAGTGTATTGTGATGTACAACAAGTAATTGGATTTTCAGCCCATGCTGATAGGGATGAACTCAGGCAATGGCTGGATGGATTCGAATCAAGCCCCAAAATGACGTTTGTGGTACATGGAGAAATTGAAGCGGCTGTGGCTATGAAAGACTATATCAAAAACACTTTGGGCTGGAATGCCATGGTGCCTGAGTATCTGGAAAGCTATAAGTTGTTTACCGGGATTTGAAAAAACAGAATATGCGTATTTCCCGGCATTCCCGGGAATTTGAGGCAGAATACCGTAGAGGACAGTTACAATAGGGGCTGCTGAAAAAGTCATTACTGGTTCATTTTCAAGAGTTTACAAACATTTTTAGAAATTAAGTGCACAGGTTTTCTTGAAAAACACGTAAAAGTCGTGCACTTAAAAATATTGTCATTTCAAAATTGAGAGAAATTTAAAAATATACAAGACAACCACAAATTGAATTTTTAGATGAAAATATTTTAGTGGCTTAAAATTGAATACTTTAGCTACAACTACTTTTGAACTAAAAACTGAATAC
>JBIPOE010000086.1:0-14930 GCA_044379485.1 Catalimonadaceae bacterium | reverse complement strand
TCCTGATTCAGGCCCCCTACCCCCCGAGGGGGGAATCTTAACTTGTGAATTTTCCTAAATACTAATTCCTGATTCCTAATTCCTAACCCCAATCGACAATTCATCCAACTGCTTCTGGTCTAAAGTAGAAGGAGAATCGATCATCACATCTCTGCCAGAGTTGTTTTTAGGAAAGGCAATAAAATCCCGGATTGAGTCTGCGCCACCTAGCATAGAGCAAAGTCTGTCAAAACCAAAGGCAATGCCTCCATGTGGAGGTGCGCCAAATTCAAAAGCGTCTAATAAAAAGCCGAATTGTTTTTTCGCTTCCTCCTCGGTGAAGCCCAAAAGAGAAAACATTCTGGATTGCAATTCCTTTCCAAAAATCCGGATAGAACCTCCACCAATTTCAACACCATTGATAACCAAATCGTAGGCGTTGGCTCTTACTTTTCCAGGCTCAGTGGCTAAAAGTTCAATATCTTCAGGTTTTGGAGATGTAAAAGGGTGATGCATAGCAAAATAGCGTCCTTCTTCCTCTATAAATTCCAGCAAAGGAAAATCTACAACCCACAAAACTTCAAACTTATCTTTGGTTCTAAGGCCAAGTCTGGAACCCATTTCAAGGCGAAGTTCATTCAATGCCTTTTGCGTTTTTTCTTCCTTTCCACAAAGGATAAGCAACAAATCATTGGGTTTTGCCCCAGCCTGATCCAACCATTTTTTAAGAATTTCAGGAGAATAAAACTTATCAACAGAAGATTTGATCTCTCCATTGGCGGCATAGCGCACATAAATTAATCCTCCAGCGCCAATTTGTGGCCGTTTTACCCATTCTGTTAACTCGTCCAGCTGCTTTCTGGTGTATTCTGCACAACCTTCTGCCACAATCCCGATTACCGATTCTGCCTGGTCAAAAACAGGAAATCCTACACCTTCCGTTAGGGTTTTCAAATATTGAAATTCCATTCCAAAACGAATATCTGGCTTATCTGATCCAAATCTGCGCATGGCATCTGCATATTGCATACGCTGAAAATCGGGAAGATCAATTTGTAAAACGGATTTAAAAATCGCTTTTGTCAGCCCTTCAAAAGTGTTGAGAATATCTTCCTGCTCTACAAAAGCCATTTCGCAGTCAATTTGGGTAAACTCTGGCTGTCGATCCGCTCTTAAATCTTCATCTCTAAAACACTTTACAATTTGAAAATAGCGGTCAAAACCTGCAACCATAAGCAACTGCTTAAAAGTTTGAGGTGATTGAGGCAAGGCATAAAATTCACCTGGATTCATGCGGCTGGGCACCACAAAATCTCTTGCCCCTTCTGGCGTAGATTTGATAAGAACCGGAGTTTCAACTTCAATAAATTGCTGTGCATCCAAATATTGCCGTGCAACCTGGCTAACTCTATGTCTAAGCTCAAGATTTTTTCGAACTGAATTCCGGCGTAGGTCCAGATACCGATATTTCATTCTGATATCATCTCCACCATCTGTTTCATCTTCAATTAGAAAGGGAGGAAGTTCAGCCTGGTTTAAAACGTTAATTTCTGAAGGAACAATTTCAATGTCTCCAGTTGACATCTTGTCATTTTTTGAAGAACGCTCAACCACTTTCCCTTTTACCTGAACCACATATTCCCGACCAAGACTTCTGGCGATTTGTAGCAGTTGCGGGCTGTCCTGACTTTCATTCAAAATGATTTGGGTAATGCCATATCGGTCCCGCAAATCAATCCAAACCAGGCCTCCTTTGTCTCTGGATTTTTGCACCCAACCAGCTAAAACAACTTCTTTTCCTACAAACGAAGCATTTAGCTCGCCACAAGTATTTGATCTATACATAATTATATTTCTTCCAAACAGGGCGCAAATACTGAAAAAGCAACTTTCTTTCCAATTAGTTCCAACCATTTGTTTTTTATTTCAGTCTTTGTATTTATATGAAAAATCCATTAAGTTTGCCAGAACTATGACAATGAGAAACCCCAAATTCTTTCCTGTCCTCGGACTAGCCTTGCTCTTATTAACAACTGCATTTCAAGTACAGGTAAATTCTTTTCAAGCTGTATATCAAGGGTCTGATATTAGATTGGAATGGAAAGTTGCAGAAGAATCCGAAGTGACCTCTTACGAAATTTCAAGAAAAAAAGAAACCGATGGGGCCTATTCCAGAATCACAGATATTCCTCAAAGTTCTGCCGGAACTTATGTTTGGGTAGATGATAATTTATACAAAGACGGTGAGGGCATAGAAAATATCAGTTATAGATTGGCAGCTAATACTTCGGCTGGACCTAAATTTTTCTATGCAAACATTCAGCACAGCCCTACTGCGGTTCAACGTTCATGGGGAAGTATTAAGTCAATGTTTCGGTAAAATATCTATCAAATGAAACTGCCGTACTAATTGATTCAACATCAAATTAGTACGGCAGTTTCATTTCAGAACTTTTCTGTTGGATTCGGCAAAAATAAAATTAAAAAAAGAACCATAGTTTTCAAATTGATTTGAGAAAGCTAAACAGGCTCTGAATTTAAAGTGGGTAATTTTCTACATGGTTACCTTTTATGAAATTGAACCTGACTTAGATTTAAAGCTTCACAAACCTGATTTGATCCACCCTATTTCTTTGTTCTATGGTAACGTGGTAAATTCCAGAAGGCAAATCTCCTATTTTAAAATCCATTTTACCAGAGTTAGGTAATTGAATCATTTCCTTCAATAGCTTTCCCTGAATATTAATTATTTTCACCTTAACCGACTGATTTTTAGCTTCTAAATTATCAATATAGGCAACATCAGTCCCGGGATTTGGGAAAATCTGAGGTGCCTTAGCAGTGAATTTTTCTTTATTAGATATTAAGATAGCGTTTACAGGTATCCTAATAGTGGTAAAACCAGGAGCATCCGTTTCAAAAATTAATGTATCCAAACCTTGAATTTGAGGTTGAATATCGAAGCTGATTAGCCTGGCTTCGTTGTATCCCAATGTGAAATTTTGATTTGAATTGTTTAAAAACACTGGGCTGTTTAGCGCAAATCTAATATTTGAAACTTTTGTTTTTTTGTTCCCTTCATTCCAAACTACAAGGCTTCTGGATAATTCAGATTCACCATCATGCACAAAAGATTCGTTTGAAATTCCAACTTTCTGAATGGAATCTGAAATAGAAACACCAATCAGATTTTTCATCCGGTCGGCAAATTGTGGGTAATCCACAAAAGGATTCCGGTTATTTTGCTCTGCAAAAATTCGTGCATTTCTAAGTGTGTCCTTAGGCTTGGGAGGAAAATTAAAATTCCATACCCTAAATAAACTATCCTGCTTTACAGAAGCATAGAAATTTTGATAATCCTGATAGCGTAAAACAAAATACATCATTGCCCTGGCGCAGCTCCCTTTATGGCTGCCTTGTGGCTCATATAAGCCACCTCCGTTCTTAGAAGGGGCATTGATCGCAGTCGCAATTAAAGGTGGTTTTGCGATTCCAAATGGCAAATTTCCCCGGCTATTATTTGCATTTTCATCTGTAGAAAATAAGTGATGAATATCTGATACCATTGGGGATGAAGAGCCGAAAAATCCCTGGGGAAAAGTATGTTCACAATTAAAATTATTGGAAGATGCCCCAGAGCGTGTGTTAAATTTTGCTTTACGATTTGTATAAACACAGGTAACGCTATCATTTAAATTATCAATGTTGGCATACATTTTATCTCTTGCCTCATTGTAAGAAGATGAGTTAAAATTCAGTGCCAGTTTTGTTTTGAGCGCTTGTTTCAATGCCTCTTCTGAAAAATTTTGCGTACCGTTATAATACACCTTGCTATACCTTCCCTGGCAACTAAGTTTTACAAATTGATCACCAGCTTTGTAATTATCAGTAACTTTTAATATCAAATTGCCTGGATTGGTTGTGTTGTGGGAAATTCTGCAATACACAAAAACAGTTTTACTTCCATTTGCGGGAACTATAATTGATGTGTCTTTAACCCAATATGGATTGCTTTTAAATACCCGAAATGGTTGAAGTAATTTTAAAGTAACTGGTGTCGTAACTGAATTGGTTATGGTAAAACTCAGACTATCTATTTGCTTTTCATTTAAAATTGGAAAATTTAGCTCTGTAGGCGAAATGGTAAGTACCTGACTATTAGCCGAAAACCAGGAAACAAAAAGTATAGAAAAAAGTCCGGACAAATATTTTTTCATTTTTAACAATTGGTGCGAATTGCAAATTTAAGATAAAAAATGCTTTGTCTTTGATTTAGAGATCTTTAATAATCCAAATCAAATTCTAAAACTGCTTTTTGCATATTTAAAATTATTGTTTGTATTATTCTTCCAATTTAATGGACTATGCTATTGATTTCGAATTGGTTTGCTAAATTTGCAGCGCACATCTATTAAAAATACAAATCACTCCTAAATGAAGAAATTACTTTTTGTTGGCTTAGCCTTTGTTGCTTTTGCCTGTGGTTCCGTTGAAAACTCAAAAGAGTACAAAGAACTTCAATCCAAATATGATTCTGTTCTGGCTGTTAGCTCCGGAAAGTCTGGTGAAAATGCAGAGCTAACCAAAATGATCGAAGAAATTGAATCTAATTTAGACTCCGTTGCTAAAGATCAAATGGTTATAGGTGAACTTAACAAGGAAGGATACACCACCCAGAAAGAAAAAATTGACGCCATGATAGCGGGGATTAACAGCTATATGGAGCAAAATAAATCTAAAATGGAGGCGCTTGAAAAGAAGGCTAAGAAAGCCGGAAAAGCAAATTCTGCCCTTCAAAAAATGATTGCAAGCCTTAAGAAGCAAATCACTGAGAAGGAAGGTCAAATTGTTGAAATGCAGTCCACCATTCAGGGCTTAGAAGTTAAAGTTGGTGAACTTAACCAAACGGTAGCGACTAAAGATCAGGAAATTGCAACCAAAAATGACGAACTTTCCAAAAAAGAAAATGAGCTGATTGAGCGTCAAAAAACAATCGAATCCAAAGAAACAGAACTTACAACCGGTTATTTTACTTTTGGAACCAAGAAAGAACTGACTGAGCAAGGCGTAATCAAAAGAGAGGGAAATTTTCTTGGGAAAATTTCTAAAGTTTCCGACAAACTCGATAATTCTAAATTTAAGAAAGTAAATATCAAGTCATTAACTGAAATTAAGTTGGGTTTAATAAAGAAGAAAAAAGTAGTTTCAGCACATCCTGAAAACTCCTACTATTTCACTACTTCGGGAAATGAGGTATTTCTTAAAATTTCCGATTACAATAAATTCTGGAGCCTTTCAAAATATCTGGTTGTAGAAATAGATTAATCAACAAACCAAAATCAAAAAGCCCTGTTTCGGAAACGATTCAGGGCTTTTTGATTTAAGGGTTATGTGCAATATTGAAATCTTAAATAAAGTCTAAATGAAAATTGAACATACTTTTTCTTTTTGGCCTTCCCGTTTTGGCGGGATAAACTAATCCGGTTTCTTTCGCCTTTGGCGAACACGTTCGTCAGGGCGAACACATCCTCCATAGGCGGACAAGGCCAGAGAAATGATTTATGGCATGTTCAATTTTTTAATAGACTTAATATAAGGAAGAGTAAAGAAATGAAGTTCCGAAATAAATAATCCTTTAATAACCAACCTGTTAGATAGCCAAGGTCTTTGACTTTTAGCAACTTAGAAACCAATTAATTGAAAACCAATCCACAATTGATTTATTTTTTTTCTAACTCTAAAAATTATTCCTTTGATTCTTCCAAAACTCAATAAATAAAGTAGACCATAATGTTGTGTCTCAGATTTAAAATAGTCCAACAAAAGAGAAACATCCTTTATCCTATCATTGTTTTTCACTTTCTAGCTGTTATTTCGATGCATGAACAAGTCAATTTTATTTCTTTTTACATTGGTTTTATTCACTTGCTCCGATAAGAAGCAAGAATACACCGCCAATCTTATCCAGCCAAAAATAGTGGCGGCCAAAGGTTATTTGGTACCCAAAGACAGTATAGCTGAACCAGTAATTATTCAAATTGATGAAAGTAAACTTAAAAAAATACCGGCTGGCAAACCCACTGTTGTGTCCTCCAATGAATATGAAAACCCTGGGCATGAGCCAAAAATAGTAACAGCCGGAACGCCCCGTGTTTGCATACCCGGCCACGATACTTTTTCATTGCCCAAAACAAAAAAGGCCATTCATCGTCCTATTTTAGTCAAACAACCCAAACCTGTTCAGGCGCTTCCATTCCGGATGAAAGATGATGCCAATTGTAATATCCAGTATCTCGATGTGGAACAAGGCATGATTTCTTCTTATGTCCGGTCGATCATAGAGGATAGAAACGGAAACCTGTGGTTTGGCACAGAATATGGAGGCGTTTCGAAATACGATGGAAAAACCTTCACGCATTTTACAGACAAGGAAGGCCTATGCCATGTCCATGTTTTATCATCTTTAGAAGATAAAAGCGGAAACCTATGGTTTGGGACATATGGTGGTGGCGTTTCGAAATACGATGGAAAATCTTTTACGCACTTTACAGTAAATGAAGGCTTAAACAACAATGCTGTAAATTCGATCCTGGAGGATAAAGCTGGAAACCTGTGGTTCGGTACGGAAGGAGGTGTCTCGAAATTTGATGGAAAAAATTTTATACATTTTACTGAAAAAGAAGGTCTTAGTAACAACTTCGTATGGTCTATCGCTGAAGATGAAAACGGAAACATGTGGTTTGGAACTGACGGAGGTGTTTCGAAATACAATGGAAAAACCTTCAGTCATTATACAGTAAGGGAGGGCTTAAGCAACAATAAAGTCTGGTCAATTCTGGTAGATAAATCGGGAAATCTATGGTTTGGTACTTACGGCGGAGGCGTCTCGAAATTCGACGGAAAAACCTTTACTCATTTTACCGGGAGAGAAGGCTTAAGCAACAATAAGATCATGTCAAGCTTAGAGGATAAAAGCGGAAACCTGTGGTTCGGGACGAATGGAGGAGGTGTATCAAAATATGATGGAAAAAAATTTACGCATTACACCAAAAAGAATGGTTTAAGTTTTGATGTTGTCTGGTCAATTTATGAGGATAGTGCCAGGAATATTTGGTTTGGGACTTATGGTGGCGGCGTTTCGAAATATGATGGAAAGTTATTTAATAATTATACCGATAAGGAGGGTTTAAGCAACACCATGGTCTTTTCCATCCTGGAAGATAAAACCGGAAATCTTTGGTTTGGTACATTTGGTGGTGGGGTTTCCAAATACGACGGCAAATCATTTACGCACTACACCGAAAAAGAAGGCTTGAACCGAAATTTTGTCAGGTCAATTTTAGAAGACAAAAGTGGAAACCTGTGGTTCGGGACCAATCTCGGAGGTGTATCGAAGTTCGATGGAAAAACTTTTACACATTTTACTGAAAAAGAAGGTCTGGGAAATAATTCCATCCTATCAATATTTGAGGATAAATCCGGAAACCTATGGTTCGGGACCGATGGTGGAGGCGTTTGGAAATATGATGGAAAGAAGTTGTCTCATTTTACGCAAAAGCAAGGCCTTACAAACAATATCGTCTGGTCTGTCTTAGAAGATAAAAGCGGGAATCTTTGGTTTGGGACCGAAGGAGGTGTCACGAAATTTGATGGAAAAACCTATACCCATTATTCAGAGAAGGAAGGCTTGACCATTAGTTTCGTCAATTCGATCCTGGAGGATAAAACCGGAAACCTGTGGTTTGGGACAAATGGAAGAGGTGTCTGGAAATACGATGGAAAATCATTTACAAATTTTACCGAAAGGGAAGGCTTAAGTCACAATTTCATCGCTTCGATCGTAGAGGATAAATCCGGCAATCTCTGGGTTGGTACATCAAAAGGACTGAGTTGTATAAAAAAGGTGAGGGGTATATCGTCAACTGAACCACAACAAAGTAAGGCAGGTGTAAATTCAGAAATAATTGTGATCCGCAAAGAAGATGGGCTGAAAGGAGAAGACTTTTTTTTAAACTCGGTTCTCCTCGATAAGAAAAACCGTATTTGGTGGGGTACAGGCAAAGCCTTAAGCATGATGGATATGAATTTATTTTTTTTCAATAATAAGGAGCCTCAAATCCAACTAGATCAAATTTCCCTTAATGAAAAATTTGTAGATTATAATAACATTCAATCAGATAGTTCTGAATCAGGGGAACAACTCAAAAAAATAAATTTTTCGGGTGTTGCCAGATTTCACAATTACCCAATCAATCTTGCACTACCCCATGATATCAATCACCTTACTTTTCAGTTTAGCGCCATTGATTGGTATGCGGCACATAAAATACAATACCGCTATAAATTAGAAGGCCTGGATAAAGATTGGAGTAGTTTGACGTCCGACAACAAAGCTGATTACCGCAGCATCCCATTTGGAAAATACATCTTCAAAGTAAAAGCAATTGGCAGCGCAGGTAAATGGAGTAAATCCTTTGAATATCCATTTGAGATCCTTCCCCCCTGGTGGCAAACCCGGTGGTTTTACCTCCTGGTATTTTTCGCTTTAGCCAGCGCCATTTCTTTAGCCATCTGGCTGAGAATTAAGAATATTCAAAAGAAAGCCGAAGAAAAGGCCAAAGTGGAGATAGAAAAGCTGGAGCTGGAACTCAAGGTTTTAAGGTCGCAGATGAATCCACATTTTATGTTCAACGCCCTTAACTCGATTGAAAGCTACATCTGGAACAACGAAATCAAAACCGCTTCAGAGTATCTCGGGAAGTTTGCAAGGCTTATGCGACTTGTTTTGGAAAACTCTCATTTTGATACGGTTCCTATTGAAAAGGAATTAGAGGCTTTAATCCTATATCTTCAATTGGAAGCCATGAGAGCCGATTTTTCTTTCGATTATAAAATAAAAAATGAGACTGGACTCGACCTTCAGGAAAACAAAATCACCCCAATGCTCCTTCAACCATTTGCGGAAAATGCCATTCTACATGGCTTGAGCCCTTTGAAAGAAAGAAAAGGAATGGTTGAAATTTCGATTTCAAAGCTCAGTGATGAAAAGCTGCGGGTGATAATCCTTGACAATGGAGTTGGCCGGAAAATATCAAATTCAGAAAGAGTTTCATTTGGAATGTCATTGACCAGAGAGCGAATCCTTAAGCTCAATCAGAATAATGAAAATGCATTGACTATTGCTGATTTAAAAGATCCAGTCGGAAACCCGGTTGGAACCGAGGTAACAATTTACCTGCCTTTTGATTTTGCCAATTGACATAATTGATTACTTTTGAATGATAAAATATGAAAAAACTTAAAGCGATCATTGTGGATGCGAGCATATGGAGAATGTAGATTGAAAAAAGCCTGGCCAAAGGAGATTTGGTGGCGGTTATTAAGCAGTTTTCAAAGTTTCAAATTGTGTTCTCTTCTACCCACTTTATCTCCTCTTTCTTCCCGTTTTTTGGTTAAAACCAGAAATTCAGGTTCTTTGGGGCTTTCAAATCCTAAAGGATAATCAAGACTTTGTTCAGGTTACTTTTTATCAGAAAAGGAGAAACTGCCTTTGCATTCTTTTCTTTCAGAACTGCTTTAGCATTTGTTGCCTGGATATTCCTGTTTGTATTTTCAATATCCGGGCAAGCCAACCATCAAATTGCTGAAGTACGAAATTTCAACCCATATAATCCATCCGTACTTCCAAGCCCATTTATAACAGATATTTCTCAGGATGAAGAGGGTTATATCTGGGTGGCTACCCGAAACGGGCTTTGCAGATTTGATGGCGAAGATTACCGGATCTTTCAAAACAACCCGGACGATTCCACAACCATAAATCTGGACCACTCCAGAGCCTTGTTGCTAAGTAAAAAGGGAGATTTTTGGGTTGGAACTTTTGGCGGAGGCCTATGTCTTTACAATAAATTCAGAGAAACATTTCAAACATTTCGGATCAATAAAGGCGTTGATTCTGACAGAATTCACAAGCTGGCTGAGGCCCCTGACGGCAAAATATGGTGTGCCACAGAAGGAGGCTTGCATTGTTTTGATCCAGAGAAAAGAAAATTTATCACTTCTCCATCTGCCTTGAAAAACCTGGAACTAAGCCAGAATCTTAGAACTCTTTGGGTCGCACCTGATGGAAAAGTATGGGTAGGCACAAACGATCGTGGTCTTTATTCACTGGACCCAAAATCCAACCATATCAATCAATTTCCTGATTTGCAAACTTTTGCGATAATGGATATTGAAAATGTAGAAAATGATTTGATGCTACTTGGCACAAACAAAGGTCTTGTAGAATTCGACCCAAAATCTGGTAAGATTAGAAATCAATTTCTTCAGAAAAAAGATGAAACAGGCCCTGCAAACAATAGAATTTTTTGTATCCAAAAAGGGGAATCAAATGAATACTGGCTTGGGACTTTGGATGGATTAAGCATCTATAATATTGACAATAAGCGATTTTCAAATTACAAATCGAGGCCATTCGACAATTTCAGCCTGCCCGACAATACAATTCTGACCTTGGCAAAAGACAGAAACGGCCTGATCTGGGTTGGAACATGGCACAATGGATTTTGCTCTACCGACTCAAAAAAAAGAGGGATTTATGCCTTTGAATATTATGACGCCAAAGCCGGGGTTCAGGCCTTGCCCAATATAATTAGCCTGACCGAAGACCAGAAAGAGAATTTATGGCTTGCATCGGCCACAGAAGGTCTGTACTGCATCAACATGGAGTCGAATCAAATAGAACGGTACAAACATGACTCCACCAACAAAAACACCATTCAATACAACCATCTATGGACTGTATTTGCAGACAAAACGAACCGGTTATGGATAGGAACCAACAGCAAGGGAATATCAAAAATGGACCTGAAAACCAAAAGGATAGAAAGGTTAGAATCGATAGATAGCCAGCAAATTAAAATTCCATTTCGGGAAGCCTCAACCGTTTATGAGGACAAAAATGACAAACTTTGGTTTGGCACATTCAGAGGCCTGATTGAGCTGGACATCCGAACAAATATTTTCAAAAAAACCTGGTTTAAAGACAAAATGGGTGGGACAAATAAGACCATCAATCAAATATTGTGCATCGCTCAAAGCAAAAGTGGAAAGCTGTGGATAGGCACAAATGGCGGTGGTTTAGTGGTTTATAATCCTGTATCCGGCTCTTATGAAAGCTATTTTTCCAAATCAAATCAAGCCAATGGCCTTAAAAGCAATACCATCAACAGCATTGTATTTGATGAATACAATACTGCATTTCTGGCCACCTCAGGTGCAGGGATTGTATACGCCAAAAATGAAAATCCAAAAAATTTCACAACACTCGATGTCAAAAAAACCAAAATAGAGAAGTCAATTTTAGCCCTTGTAAAAGATCATAATGGAGCCATTTGGGCAGCAGGTGATCATATTTACAAAATCTCAAAGCCAGGCTTAACTTTCGACATCAAATCGACTGAAATCAAATTCAGGCTGCCACCAAACAGAATTCAGGTTAATGCCGGAATCTGCACGAAAGCTGGCAAAATAATTTTCAGCGGCAGTAAGGGCATATTAACCATAGATCCCAACGTTTTGAATTTCAATAACATTCCAAGCCCTGTCAGATTAACCTCATTCAAAATTTTTGATCAGGAACTCAATACGGACACCAATATCTCCCTGCTGAAAAACATAGACTTAAACTATGACCAGAACTACTTTTCCATCCGCATAGCCAACCTGGCCTATGGCCTGAACGCTGATTTTTGCCAATATAAAATGGAAGGATTGCAGGATAAATGGCTGAATACCAAAGGCCACGAAACAATCAGATTCAATCAGATACCTGCTGGAAAGTACACTTTCAGGGTACGGCAAATGATGCCTGAAGGAAATCAGAACTATGAAACCCGGCTATCCATTATTGTAAATCCCCCCTGGTGGCAAACCTGGTGGTTCTACACCATCATTTTCATTTCATTTTTGGTGGTATCTTTCTTCTTTGTTCAGAACCGGATAAAAAAAATAAAGAAAACGGAGCAGGAAAAAAACAGACAGGAACTTGAAAAGCTGGAGCTGGAACTCAAGGTTCTGAGGTCGCAGATGAATCCACACTTTATGTTCAATGCTCTGAACTCTATTGAAAGCTACATCTGGAACAACGAAATAAAAGCAGCTTCAGATTATCTGGGGAGGTTTGCCAGGCTCATGAGACTTGTTTTAGAAAACTCACATTTTGAAACGGTCCCGATTGAAAAGGAATTGGAAGCTTTAACTCTTTATCTCAAGTTAGAGGCGATGAGAGCTGATTTTGCTTTCAATTTTGAAATAAGAGATGAGACCGGGCTTAATTTTCAGGAAAATGAAATCACGCCTATGCTACTTCAACCTTTTGTGGAAAATGCCATCCTGCATGGTTTGAGCGCACTCAAAGAAAGAAAAGGGAAAATTGAAATTCAGATATCAAAAGTTAATGACGAAAACCTGCGTGTTATAATTCGTGATAATGGAGTAGGTCGAAAAATATCAAATTCAGAAAGAGTTTCATTTGGAATGTCATTGACCAGAGAGCGCATTCTGAAACTCAATCAGAACAATGAAGATGCGCTGGTGATTACAGATTTAAAAGATTCAACTGGAAAACCGATGGGAACCGAGGTAACAATTTACCTGCCTTTTAATTTTGCCAATTGACATAGTTGATTACTTTTGAATGATAAAATATGAAAAAACTCAAAGCACTAATCGTAGATGACGAAGCCAAAAGCCGCAATGTATTGGCCAATCTTTTATCTGCCTATTGCCCTGAGATAGAAATAGTAGGTACGGCGGATAATGGAAACGATGCAGCCAAACTCATTAAGGCTGAGGAGCCTGATATACTATTTCTGGACATCGAAATGAAAGGAGAAACTGGTTTTGATTTAATACAAAACCTGAGTCACGTCAATTTCGATATCATTTTTACCACCGCTCACGACAAATATGCCATACAGGCGATCCGGTTTTCCGCTTTGGATTATCTGATGAAACCCATTTTGGCCGAAGATCTAAAAACGTCTGTAAAACGGATTTTTGAAAAGCAAAATGGTAAAGACAGGGTCCACCAGTTGGATGCCCTTGTTTACAACATCAACTACAGCAATGCAGATAAAAAGCTGGTTCTCCCAACAGCGGAAGGTTATGAATTCATCTCCATATCTGAGGTAATAAGGTGCGAGTCAACCAACAACTACACATACTTTCACCTGAAAGACAAAAGCAAACTATTGATCAGTAAGACATTAATGGAGTTTGAACGATTGCTGAGTCCATATTACTTTCTTAGGGTCCACCAATCTCATCTCATTAATCTGAGGATGATAAAGAAGTTTCAAAAAGGCGATGGAGGAATATTGCTAATGGAAGACGGAACAGAAATTGATGTTTCCAGAAGAAAAAAAACTGAACTAATGGAAAAGTTGACTGAGTTTGCCATTATGCCGGGCAACCTTTAAAGTTTTAACAAAATGGCAATAATGCCACACCGAGTGGCATCTTATCAGGATTAAAGGCTGATTTAAAGTGGGATTCCATTTCACTTTGAGATTTTAACGCCGAATTCTAAATCAAACCCGCCAAATTCTCATTTGTAAGATTTCATGAAAATAAGTTCTACTATTTTCGGCCAATGGATCTTTTAAATCTTTATTAATGAAAAACCAATTTTTTCTTGTCGCCTTTTTTGCGGCGGCCAATTTTGCACAAGGACAGGAATCTGTAAATACCAGTGGTGGCGTAAATGTTGGAACTGGTGGCACAGTTTCTTACAGCGTAGGCCAAATGGTATATACTACCGACTCTAAGGAGTCTGGAGCAGTGGTTCAGGGCGTACAACGTCCTAATAAGATTACCACAACCGAAATCAAAAAATTAAATGACAAAATTTCGTTTAAGGTCTATCCAAATCCCTCATCAGATGATTTGTGTCTGGAAATGAATAAACACCAAAATGAGAAATTGGTTTACCAAATGTTTGATGTACAGGGAAAACAGATGATGATGAACCCTATAGAATCACCCGAAACGAAAATCAACTTACGTTCTTTTGCATCTGGAACCTATACAGTCCAAATTTATGATTCAAAGAACCAGCCCATTCAAACTCTTCAAATAATCAAAAATTAATACAATGAAAAATTCCTTAATCATCCTGGCAATATTACTTGCCACCTTTACCTCAAGTGCCCAGGCACCCAACAGAATTTCTTATCAGGCAGAAGTGCGTAACAGCGGCGGTAGCCTTGTGGTTAGTTCGCCTGTTGGAATTCGCATCAGCATTTTGCAGGGCTCAGTTTCAGGTACAGCTGTGTATACTGAAACCCATAGACCAACCACCAATGCCAACGGTTTGGTGAGTTTGCAGATTGGCGGTGGAACAACAACAGGCAATCTTGCAACCATTATTTGGGCCAACGGTCCTTATTACTTAAAGACAGAAACAGATCCTACCGGGGGAACCAGCTACACTATAACAGGTACAAACCAATTGTTAAGCGTGCCCTATGCCTTGTTTTCGAACAATGGCGTTCCAGGCGGAGGAACAAATAATCAGGTTTTAACCTCTTGTGGTGGTGTACCTATTTGGACAACAGGTGGTATTTGCCCTGGAGCTATAACTGCACTAAATTGTTTAACAGCAACCAATACAGGATCATTAACGCAAGGTGTTGCTGCAGCAGGTGTAAGCAGCAGCGTGCCTTACACAGGCGGAAACGGCGGACCCTATTCTGCGCAAACCATAACCTCAACAGGCGTAACAGGTTTAACAGCCACACTGGCTGCCGGAAATTTTGCAACTGGAGCAGGTAGTTTAACCTACACCATTACAGGCACACCAGCTACCAGCGGAACAGCAAGTTTTGCGCTTAGCATTGGTGGAAGAACATGTACATTAACCAGAACAGTTGCCTTACCCGTTGGAACCA
>JBIPOE010000018.1:0-59394 GCA_044379485.1 Catalimonadaceae bacterium | reverse complement strand
GGTTCCCGCTACAAAGAAAAGCCTCTGAATATCAGGGGCTTTTTGCTTTTATGACTTTCACTGTGTATTTGCTTTATTCACCAAGCTTTGATAAAACATATGTGGGTTTCACATCAAATCTGGATTTTAAATTTCTAGGAAATGTATTTCTCCTAAGGTAAAGTGCTGTTATTGAATCTTTTGGTGTAATATCAAAAACTAAAATCAGAACTAAGAAATATTATTTTCTTATCCTTACCTTTGCATCATGAAAAGGATAATTATTTTCACCAGATTGGTTTTTTCCAATTTCTATCTGGGTACATCTTTTCTTTTTTTTGTGTGGATCACTTTTTTTGATGGCAACGATTTGATTTCTTTATTTGGAAATCAAGTGAAGTTAAAGCAAACCGAATCAGAGATTGAGTTTTTTAGAAAAAAAATTGATTTCGTTATAGCCGAGCAGAATAGCTTAAAGGGAAGTTCTGCTGCTATGGAAAAATTTGCAAGGGAACGGTTTCTTATGAAAAAGGATGATGAAGATGTATTTCTGATCAAAGAGGATTCTGATAACTCCATGTTTGATTGGATTTCGAAAAATTAACCCGCTCCCCTTTAAATTTATTTACCAGGCCAATGTGGAAAGCGTCAATTTGAAATGATTTAGCTAAGTCAATTATTGATTTAACATCTGCATTCTCACAAAAAATTTCTATCCGCATTCCCGAATTAAATGTTTGAAATAATTCAGGCCAATCCAAATCAGCCTCTTTTTTAAGCAAGTTAAATACTTCGGGAACCTCCCAGTTTACAATTTTATTAATCTCTACATTTTTTACAAATTTCAAAACTTTGCTGTGGGCTCCTCCTGTGTTATGTATTATTCCAGATATTTTATTCCGGGGAATAAGTTTCCATAGTTCCGCAAAGAAGGGAGCAAAACTTCTGGTTGGGGAAAGTAAACCAGTACCTAAATCTTTGTGGTTCTTTAAAACCTGGTCGGTGAGATTGTAATGTCCTTTATAACCTCCTTTATCTTCAAAATATGAGTCAATGCTTTCAGGAAAATCAAGTCCATAGTTTTGGTTTAAAAGAACATGTCTGGCTAATGTGATGCCGTTGGAAGCTATCCCAGAATTATAAGCAGTTTCATAACTTGATTGACCATATGATGCCAAACCTATTATTTGATTTCCTGCTTTTATTTGGTTACATGAAATAAGATCTGATTTTGGAAACCTGCAGGTAATATTAGAATCCACTATTACTGTTTTTACCAAATCCCCTACGTCGGCTGTTTCGCCTCCTCCAAAATAAATAGGAACCCCATTTTCCCTTAAGTTTTGGCAGATTTCTTCAGTACTTTCAATAATAGCCTTAATAACCTCTGCGGGAATTAATCTTTTATTTCTTCCAATAGTTGAGGTAACAATAAAGTCAGAACTTGCTCCAACGCAGAGAATGTCATCCAGGTTCATAACCAAGGCATCCTGAGCTATTGATTTCCAAACACTTAAGTCCCCAGTTTGGCGCCAATATAAATAGGCAAGAATTGACTTGGTGCCAGCACCATCGGCATGCATGACATTAACCATTTCAGGATTTTGTCCTAAAATATCTGGTAAAACTTTGCAAAAGGCTCCGGGTGCTATTCCTTTGTCAAGATTTTGAATAGCTGCATGGACATCTTCCTTGTTTATAGATGCGCCTAATTTGCTGTATAGATCCTGCATGAATGACAAAAATAAGTTGCGAAGTTAGGGGCCTTAGTCAGCGTTTCCATCATTTTTATCTTTTTAAAGAAATTTCTTTTTCAGTATCCTCTGGCAAAATCTGGATGATTAAAGGCAACAACGGTGCTGGTAAAAGTACTTTATTAAAAATTTTATCTGGAGCAATGGAAGCCTGTTCAGGTGAAGTAGTTTTTTATAAGGATGAAAAACAAATGGATATGCATTCAACATGGAAAAATATTTCTCTGGTCGCACCCTATCAGGAATTGCCAGAGGAGTTGAGTTTGAGTGAGCTTATAGATTTTCAAGTTAAAATGAGCACTCATCATCTAGAGCCAGGTGCCTTTTCAAATTTGGTTTCAATATTTGAAATGGATTCCGAACTTCAAAAACCTTTGGCTAAGTATTCAACTGGAATGAAGCAAAAGGCAAAAATTATTTTGGCCTTTGGTGAAAACAGACCCATCATTTTTCTGGATGAGCCTACCTCAAATTTAGATCCTGCCTCTTTTGAGAAATTCTGGGCTATTGTGTCCGGTATGAAAAATGACAAGTTGATTATTGTCGCCAGCAACGATGAAAAGGAAATAAGTTTTGGAAAGCTGATCCTTTCCTTGTGATCGCTTTTTCCATTAAATTATTTTGAGCGGTAGAAATTTTTCCTGAAATTTATTTTTTGTTATCGAACCTCGATATGCAAAAGGGAGAATTGATTTTAGTAATCATAAATCTTATTGAGGGATCTTTATTTTGAATGTAATTTCTATAAATTAGGCTCCTAAATTAATGGAGTCAGATCCTGCAATCAAATGAGGCTTAAATAAAGTCTAAATGAAAATTGAACATACTTTTTCTTTTTGGCCTTCCCGCTTTAGCGGGATAAACTACTCAGGTTTCTTTCGCCAAGGCTAACACATCCTCCATAGGCGGACAAGGCCAGAGAAATGATTTATGGCATGTTCAATTTTTTTAATAGACCCCAAAAGTCGCAAATAGTATTTAACTTTTTGGTTTTCACCTTGAAACATGTCTCCTTCGGAGAAACTGGAATGAGGCCATAAAGAATAGAAAATCAAAAGGTTAAAGAGGTAATTGAAAATTACTTGCGACTTTTGGGTAGACCTAATATAATGTCTTTTGAATTATTTGGCTGGTATGGTTCGGCAGCCTTACCATAGTATTTAGGTGCAGCAGATAAAATTTGGAAGAAAAAGCCATAGTTGTGGATTTGATAGAGCTAGCTTTTAATCTGTTCCATTTTTTTCATTCTGCGATAGATTGGTTTAGAATATTCCTCAAAATAAAGACTGAGGAATTTATTGTATTTCATAGAATTTAAGGTATTTACTCATATAGAGTAAACCCAATAAGGACTTTAAAAGTCTTTAAATCACAACCATGATAGTGCCCAACTCATCTGCAATTTGTTGAGGAGAATGGCTGATAATTTGTAATTCTTAGAAACAATCTCCAATCAGCTTTTACTGATTTTTTCGAGGCTTTTCAAAAGTTGAATCTATTGAATTTAGAAAGCAATTGTAACTAAAGTAGCATAGTTTCAATTTCCTTATTCGGACCTTTGTTGCACAATCTTTAACAATAAAATCATGGACGCAAACATGGGAAGCATAGATAAAGCAATTCGCATTTCAATTGCAGCAGTTATCATCCTTTTGTATTTTGGAAATATAATTTCAGGGACAATGGCAATAGTTTTTTTGGTTTTCGCAGGAATTTTTATTGCCACAAGTTTCATTAGTTTTTGCCCTCTCTACTATCCATTTGGAATATCAACCAGAAAAAAGAAAGCATAAACATGACAGTAGTAGATGTACGTACACCAGCTGAGTTTGCTGGAGGACATGTAAAAAGAAGTATCAATATTCCGCTTCAGGAAATACCTGTAAGAATCCAGGAAATTAAAGCTTTAGAACAAACAATCTTGCTTTGTTGCGCCAGTGGTAACAGAAGTGGTCAGGCTACTGGTTTTTTAAAAATCCTTAAAATTGAATGTTCTAATGGTGGAAGTTGGATAGAAGTTCAGTCAAAACTTCAAATGGTATAGGCATTATGGAATTTTTAAAAAAAATATTTGGAATTCGCCCAGCAGTTAATTTAAAAACGCTTGTGCAAAATGGTGCGGTTATTGTAGATGTGAGGTCGAAAGGCGAATACCAATCTGGCCATATTCCTGGATCTATGAACATCCCTGTTGATGTTATTGCAGGGCAATTGTCCCGGTTGCCAAAAGGAAAACCTATTATAACCTGTTGTGCATCAGGCATGAGAAGTGCTTCCGCAAAAGGCATTTTAAAGTCAAATGGGTTTGAAGATGTGTATAATGGTGGCGGTTGGCTTAGTCTTCAAAATAAAATAAATTGATAATGGACACTATAAAACAAACGCTTACCTCGGATTGGCATTTCATGCGATTTGTCCGTCTTGCCATTGGGCTAACTATAGTTTTTAATGGTTTTCAGGAAGGCAACGGAATGATAGGTTTGCTTGGCGGTCTTTTTATTTTTCAGGCTTTAAGTAATACCGGCTGTTGTAGTTCCAGAGGCTGTGCTATCCAGAATCAGGAAAGAAAATCTTCCAATACCGAAGATATTAATTTTACAGAAATCAACTCACCTAAATAATTAAAGTTATGACTACCAGCTTCGAAATAGACAATTTAAAGTGCAGCGGCTGCGCAGGAACCATCATGAAAGCGCTTAACTCCTTTAAAGGTTTGAGCAAGACACATGTGGACATTGAACACGAAAAAATTTCATTTGAACATCTGGATAACTTTCAGGTGGAAAAGGTAAAATCAAAACTTGAAGGACTTGGTTATCCTGAAAAAGGCACACTTAGCGGATTGAAAAAAGTTGGTGCAAATGCCATGTCTTATGTGAGCTGTGCAATTGGAAAAATAACATCCGAATCATAAAATGGCAAATTTTAACGAGATTATTCAATCGGAAAAACCTGTTTTGGTTGATTTTTCAGCAGAATGGTGTGGACCATGCAAAATGATGAAACCTATTCTGGAGGATCTTAAATCCAGAATCGGGGATAGAGCCACCATTCTCAAGGTAGATATTGACCAAAACCCAAAAGCAGCGGCAGCATTTAAAATACAAAGTGTGCCCACATTGATTATTTTTAAAAAAGGTGCAGTACGATGGAGAAAATCCGGAGTAGTTCAAGCCAAGGAACTTGAAAATCTGCTTCAACAAAATTTTAACTCTTAAAACAACAAATGAAATCTATCCTATTTGGAATATTTTCCAGCCTATTTGTCTTTATAAGCGCCTGCTCTACAGGTCAAAATAAAAGTGGAGACTACTTATTATCTCCAACCGATTTTAATTTAAAAATGAAAGCAAATCCAGAAGGAACTGTTTTGGATGTGCGCACACCCGGGGAATTTTCTGAAGGTGCTTTGGAAAAAGCCATTAATGTAGATTGGAATGGTTCTGATTTTGAGTCTGGAATTGCCAAACTGGATAAGAGCAAACCGGTTTTTGTGTATTGCCTAGCTGGAGCCAGAAGTGCATCTGCCGCCAAAAAAATGCGAAAAGACGGTTTTGCGCAGGTGTATGAACTTGATGGTGGTATTATCAAATGGCAGGCTGCTGGAATTTCGGAAGAAAATGGTGCAAGTGAAAAAAAACCAAAAGGCATGTCCAAGGCTGATTTTGAGGCACTTTTAGACGGTAACAAAGTGGTTTTAGTTGATTTTTATGCCGAATGGTGCGGACCTTGTAAAAAGATGAAACCGGATTTGGAAAAAATAGCCCTTGAGCAAAAAGACAAAATAAAAGTACTTAGAATTGATGCTGATGCACATCCAGATCTGGCAAAAGGGCTTGGAGTTGATGCTCTTCCAACCATTTTTATTTTCAAGAATAAAAGGCAAACTGAGAAAAAAACAGGATATCAATCCAAAAAACAGATGGAAAATCTGGTTGGAGTTTAAAGTGGGTTTTTATTTTGAATACGATTAACTTATTACCAGTCCAAATATTTATCTCTTACTAACTGAAAGCTAAACTTAGAAAATTTTTGGCCCAAACCCGGGTAGAATAAGCATCTACTTTTCCTTTGTTTTTTGCGCCCAACGATTCCATTTCGGTTTTGTCCAGTGTTGCAATTTTGTTTAGGACTGATGTAATTTCTGTTTCTTTTTCCCCGTCAAAAGTAAAACCGGAGGATTCACTTAACAAATCCGGCACACAACCACATTGGGTAGAAAGCGAAATTGGTAAGCCTGCTGCCATAGCTTCGTTTGCCACCAATCCCCAGGGCTCAAAAGTACTTGGAAGTATAAAAAATCTGGCGTGGGCGTATAAAAAAGGCAAGGCAGAATAAGAAAGCCAATCAGATAATTGAATACGAGGATTGTCCCCAATTTCGTGTTGAAGTGTCTGTTTTAAAGGTCCACCACCAACAATTTTTAAGGTCCAGGTTTTAGATAAAGTGGAAGTTTTAAAGGCTTTAATTAGTAAAATAAGATTTTTTTCTTTGCTGAATCGGGCAACACACAACAATATATTTTCTTTTTCAACCTCTATTTTAGAACCAAAATGTTGATTGTCAACTACAGAATATCCGATTTCAATTTTGTGGTCAGGAATACCAAGTTTTTTGCTAAAATGGTCTTTTGCTTTTTGTCCAGAAACCAGGAATCCTTTGCAAAAGGTTTTTAAAAAAAGCTCTTTAACCTTGTTTATAAATTTATTATCGCCATACCAGGACTCTGCAAAAAGGATAACCTTAAATCTTAAAAATTTGGATAAAACTAAAATGAGCAAATATTCTATCCTTCCGTATCCTGCGAGCCCAACAATTTTAATTTCTTCTTTTTTAACTATTGATATAAAAGTTTGTATCCGGGTTAAAAATGCTCTTTTTTCAATGGGTTGATCAGAAAGGGGCAAATAATGCGGGTTGTCAAAAAGGGGGTTATTCCATTTGTAAATAGAGTCCGCTTTTCCAAGGTCAGAGATAAAAATATTTCCGGTTCCGACAGTTTTTTCCAGTTCTAAAAATCTGGCAGCATGATAATCTCCTATCCGATCCCAAACCAAAAGAATATTTTCTAAGGGTTTATTAATCTGGACTTTAGGCAAAAGAAAAAAAGAAAATTAAAGTGATGAAATTTCTTTTTTAGCTATTTTTACATCAGCCTTTTGAAGCTGCAATTGGTTTATAAGTTCCTCACAGGTCCTCCACAACATTTGGAATATTTCTTCAAAATCTTGCTCGTTTCCATACCATGGATCTGGGACATCTTGAATACCAAGCGATTCCGGATCGAAAGATCGAATCATCTTTATTTCAGCGGTTTTGTTTGCTGTTTTTGCAGCTAGTTCTGTGGTATGTTGGTGGTTTGACCTGTCCATCGTTAGGATCAAATCAAAATCTGTAAAATCTTTGGTTGATAGTTGCCTTCCAAGATGATTAATTTCCACATCATGATGCCTGGCATTTCGAATTGTTCTGGAGTCTGGCTTGTCTCCAATATGGTAATCGGATGTGCCACAAGAATCAGAAGTGTAAATTTCTGAAAGACCTTTTTGCTCAATTTGCTTTTTAAAAATTGCCTCAGCCAAAGGTGATCGACAGATATTTCCAAGACAGACAAAAAGTATTTTTCTATGCATGAACTGCGGTTTTGAAGAGGCAATGATAACTAAAAACCAGACTTTTTTGACATAAATTTGATGGCAGGGTAATTATTTTTTTTATAGTGCTAAATGCTAAATACTTAATAATCAGAAATAACATTGCATAGATTTCTTCTTTTTTCTTATATTTTGGGAATTCAGATTTATCCTATATTGCCGCAACTTTTTAAATAAAGATTTTGCAAATTTTAACCTTTACCCCGCTTCGAATTTATGGCCAAGCTTAAGAACATTATTAAGCAACTCTCAGCAGGTGATTATCAATCGATTTATGATTCTTTGATGCACAGCAATGCCGAAAAGTCCGCTCACCTCCTGAAATTTATCAGGGAACGACAAATGAGTGATGCCAAGGTTATGGAAGAGCTTGATGTGAATACCAATGCTTACTATACGCTTAGGTCCAGGCTTAACCAGAAAATAGAGGAATATCTTTTGGCTCAAATGGAAAGTCCAAGAACTGACCTTTTGAAGAAAGTAGCCAATATTAACGATGTCGTTTTTACGAAAAAAAGAGCGATCGCTTCAGCCACTTTAAAAAAGTTGGAAAAGGAGCTGCTGGATTATGATTTGGCAAATGAGCTAACCATTGTTTACAAAACGCTTAAAAAGCTGCACATAAATACACCTGATAATTTTGCGTATAGCCAGCAATATAACCGACATGTAGCCTACATGTTGGCAATGGACAAGGCGGAAGATCTTGTTTCTGAATATTTTAAGAAGTTTGGGAACTTTTTCATGAGTGGCTCGGAGGTCGAGAAATTTGGCCTTGAGATGTTGTACAAGGAGCTTTCCAATGTTTGTAATCTTTATAAATCGCATCGCTTGTATGTGTATTTCAGCCTGGTAAATATTTACCATAGACTTTTTGTTGACACCCGTGAAAATGATAACGTTGATGAAGAGCCTATTGAAGATATATTATTAAATGTTGAAAATATTTTTGAGGAATATAATAGAGACTCAATCTATTTTAATCTGAATATTGTTTTTGAGTTTCTGAAGCTGGAGTATTATAATTTCTACAAGGTTTATAGAAAGGCCGAAAGATATTTTGATGAGGTTAACTTCAGTGCATCTCTTCTTCTTTCAAATTACAACCTTTATACCTTTTCTGCGCAATTCCTTCTTTCTAAGTTAGATAGGAACGTGAGAATGGAAACCGAAGGGGATTTATATGAAGAAAACAAAGTTCTTTTTGCTGACTATGAGGTGGATATGAATGATATTCCTCGTCATATTGTTTATGTATTTTACAGAGCTATCTCTTGTTTTTATGCTGAAAAATATGAGGAAGCTGGTAGATACTTAAATACCTTACTCAATGATTTGAGTTTGAAAAGGTATCCTCAGGCTCAAATTGAAATAAAACTTTTGTTAGGTCTTCAATATTGTATTTTGAATGATTATGACCTATTTAATCAATGCATCAACTCAATTCAAAGATCAATCAGGATATCTGAAAAGGATAGCATGGAACACGTTCAAATTTTTATTAAAATTATGAAAACTGCTCTTGGAGATAATAAAAAGACAAAGCCAGTTAAGATAAAGACCCTTGTAGATAAATTACGGTTTATTGAAATTCCGCACTTTTCTGCCATTAAACACATCCGGATGGATGAACGGTTTATTTCGAAATTGGTATAACTACTAAAAAGTAAAATTTAGATATAGGCACTTTCCATTTTGGGAAGTGCTTTTTTTGTCCATATTTCCATTTATATCTTCTGTCGGAATAAAAAAGCGACAAAAAATTGTCGGGAATTTTGATGAGATAAAAAATGGCAACACAAATTGATCAAAAAAATTGAACTAGAGGCAATCAAAAGCCAAAATAGAATGCACAAAATGGATTGTCATTGAATAAAATTGCAGAGTATCTAAATATAAAAATTTGATGAAAGAACACTCCAACGAAGATGGCAAAAGGGTAAAATTTATTGAAGTTGTTGAAAAAGAATTACTTTCAAATCATAATGGGAATTTTGCAAGATACATGGCTCATCCATTGGAATATCAAAGGAAAGTTGCTTAGGCTGAGTTATGAATTGAATGATTGTTTATTGTATCCCTTTTCCTTTCATTTTGAGAAAAGGGGAGCTAAAATATCCACATAAAAAAGTTTAAGGAATTATCCAGCCTGATTGACACTTTCCTTTTTAACAAAAAGAAGGAAATTGCCAATTACTATAGGGTAAGGACTATTTGGCATTTTGATATAAGAAAACTGTAACGCGTAGCAACAACCATAATAATTATAAAAGTCCACAAAAAATGTTTCCATTTTTGTACTCTTTCAAGACAATGAAATTGAATGCCTGATTTTTAATTTGGTTTAAAAGTTGTAACTAAAATCAATTCTGCCAATTAATAGTTTTCTATAAATCGGCCGGCAAAGAAAAACAACCAATAAATAGTTGAAATAAATTTTCTATTTCTTTTCCCTTTTGACTATTAAAAAATAGTCACCATCTAAAGGTAAATACCCAAATTCATAACAGTATCTGTAAACGCTACCTGTTTGGGTTGTATATATATGGGTTATATAAGTTAGATCAAAACCAAGCTCCTTAAGCTTTTTCCCGCTAACTTTTGTTTTTCCATCGGGGGGTAAAAGTTCCTCCAAAATCTTTCTATTCTTTTTAAGAATCAGATTTATGTGGCGAATTTCAGGAGAAGGTTCAGCGTTTAGTTTGTTATTAAATGCGTTCCTGCATTGGTCATCACAAAACTTTTTATCTCTTCGTCCTTTTACTGGCGTGCCACATTCAAGGCAATTTCTTTCTTCAATTTCTGCCATAATTTTAGTTTTTTTAAACTTCTGAGCATCAAAGATAAATCCGTTTTTAAATGTTTACAAACGGATATAAGCGACTATAAATATTTGAATACCGATTCAGCAAAAACCCACCCTACACCTTTGCATCGTCGAAATCAACGACACAAATTCAAATTCTAAAAACAAAATTCTTATGAACGCTTTAGTAAATTCTGTACGCTTAATGGGTAACCTTGGTAAGGCACCTGAAGTAAAAACTTTTTCAAATGGAGGTAAAATAGCTAGCTGCAGGCTCGCAACCTCACACATTCACAAAGATAAAGATGGTAACCGTGTAGAAGAAACCGATTGGCACAACATTATCATTAGAGGAAAACAAGCCGACGTTGCTGAGAAATATCTCACAAAGGGATCTCAAATCGCACTTGAAGGACAAATCAGATACCGTTCCTATAAAGATTCAACAGGAATTGAAAAGTTTGTTACCGAAATCGTTGTAACTGACTTTCAAATGGTTGGAAGTAAAAAGTAGTTTTATTAAGGAATTCTTTTCTGGTAAAAAAAGAACCTTTAATATTCAATTAGGATAAAATGGGCGATAATTTTCAATTGCCCATTTCATCCATTTTTTGGAAATTTCTTTTATTCGATTTCTTAAAAATTTACCAGGATGATCTTAATTCATACAAAGAGCGAACCCGCTTAGTTAATTGGGCCGCTTCCTTAAAGTTAAGTGTTTGGGCGCCGTCACTCGCTGCTTTCTCCGGCTCGCGGTGAATCTCCATAATAATACCGTCAGCGCCAGCTGCTATGGATGCCAGAGCCATAGGTTCAACAAAATCTCTGATTCCTATCCCATGGCTAGGATCAACAATTACTGGTAAATGAGACTTTTCGTTCAAAATTGGAACAGAATTAAGATCCAAAGTATTTCTGCTACTAGTTTCATATGTTCTTATTCCCCGTTCGCAAAGAATCAACTCTTCGTTACCCCCACTAAAAACATATTCAGCCGATTGCAAAAGTTCATCTACGGATCCGGAAATTCCTCGTTTTATCAAAACTGGTTTGTCAACCTTACCCAATTCATCCAAAAGGTTGAAATTTTGAATGTTTCTAGCACCAACTTGAAAAACATCAACGTAATCATACATTTCTGCAATTTGAGAAACTTGCATCACCTCAGAAATAATTTTGATTCCGTATTCTTACAAACTTTATAAAACATTTACAAACCATCAACTCCCAGACCAGTAAAAGAATACGGTGAACTTCTCGGCTTGAAAACTCCACCACGCATAATTCTAATACCCTGTTCAGCTAGAAAACCAGCGATTTTCTCCGTTTTTTCCTCATCCTCTATGCTACAAGGACCAGCCATTAAACTAAGATGACTTTCCCCTATAATTACCCCGTCACCAAGGTCAATTTGAGTTGGATTTGTTTTCCATTTTTTACTTACCAGTTGATATGTATCGGTAACAACATGTATATCAAGGATTCCTTCAATTTGCCCAATTTGGCGAAGATCAAAATCAAGCTTACCGATAGCAACCAGGTACTGATTTAGTTGGGTTTTTATGTCAACAATTTTGAATCTCTTTTCCTCAAGATCTGTTACGATCTTTTCCTTTTGAATGTTTGAAATATTTGGTTCTAGTTGAATAATCATAAAAATTGGTTCTTTATGGATTTAATAAACTGTTTAACAGTATGATAGCATTCGTTTAAATTATTTGAATCCAACTTTTTTAATACTTCAATAAAAGATGAGCCAATATTTGCGCCTCGTGAAAACTTACTTGCATTTTCAAAGGAATCCCTATTAGAGATTCCAAAACCAATTAGAGTAGGACTTTTTAGTTTCATTTTTTTAACTCTATCAAAGTATCCTACCTGATCTCCGGAAATACTATTTTTAGTTCCGGTACCAGAAGCTGATGAAACCATATAAATAAAAGACGAACTCAAGCCATCAATTGTCAAAATTCTATCCTCTGGTGTTTGAGGTGTAATTAGGGCTTGCTGAAAAAGTCAAAAGCTTTAAGTAATCAGTCAAAAGTAGTCAGTATTCAGTTTTTAGTTCAAAAGTAGTTGTAGCTAAAGTATTCAATTTTAAGCCACTAAAATATTTTCATCTAAAAATTCAATTTGTGGTTGTCTTGTACATTTTTAAATTTTTCTCAATTTTGAAATGACAATATTTTTAAGTGCACGACTTTTACGTGTTTTTCAAGAAAACCCGTGCACTTAATTTCTAAAAATGATTGATAAACTTTTGAAAATGAACCAGTAATGACTTTTTCAGCAGCCCCTAATTAGTCCATCAATACCTACAGACTGACAATTTTGACAAAACTTTTCTACACCAAACTGATAAATAGAATTGAAATATCCCATCAATAAAACAGGAATTTGGACCTCCATTCGAAGATTTTTAATTTGGTCAAAAAGAAGTCCAATATTCATTCCATTGTCCAAAGCCACTTGGTTGGATGCCTGAATCGTAGGCCCATCTGCAATTGGATCAGAAAAAGGAATACCAATTTCTAAAAGGTCTGCACCGGATTCCTATAAAGCCTTTGCAACTTGCAGATTATCATTAATTTAAGGAAAACCTGCTGTGTAATATACAGACAATAATGAATTTCTCCCTGAATTAAAAAGGGAAGAAAGTCTATTAATCATCGCTTATTTAAAAAGGAAGATCGTCCGCATCCGTTGGCATCAATGGAGGAGGACTTGAATAAACAGGAGGTGGGATTGAGGGAGTTTCACTCGCTGGCATTCCAGCCCCTTTTCTTACGCTCCATGCTTTTACTTCCGTAAACCAACGCCCATTATATTCCCTACTTTCTATATCAAAACTAACTGTTACCTCATCACCAGCTTGTAATGCAAACTGATCAATCTTATCTCCCCAAGCGTTGAAACAAATCTTTTTTGGATATTGATCTTTGGTTTCAAGAATGTAATCTTGTTTTCTCCAAGGGTTGCCTGTTTTGCCCGTCCCTCCTACCTCAGGTAGAATCTGAACTATAATTCCTGTAATTTCCATTATTTCTTAAAATGATTTGGCAAGTTGTATGACTTAGCAGAAAACTCCAAGAATAAAACAAATTGAAAATATAATCTCTAAGAAAAAACTTTTTATCAACCTGAAATTCAGGAGACTAAAAACTAAAAATTTTTATTTTATTGAATTCCAGGTTTCGTAAAGCTTTTCCTGGCTTGATCTGAAAATTGGAATTTCCGACAAAGGCTGAACCTCTTTTAAGTATTCCATACACTCTGCTGGTAAACGTTGATAAAGGTCAGTTCCTTTTGTTTTCCAGGCAATCATATCATCAGAAACCTCTTTTATAATCTTTGCTGGATTTCCAGCAACCAGACTTCTGGCCGGAATTCTTTCCTTTGCCTTTATAAAACTTAATGCGCCAATTATACACTCATCTCCAATTTCAACTTCATCCATAATGACTGAATTCATTCCAACAAGTACATTTCTGCCTATGTGAGCACCATGGATAATTGCACCATGGCCAATGTGCGCAGATTCCTCCAACACTACCGTTACACCAGGGAACATGTGTATGGTACAATTTTCCTGGACATTACAACCATCCTTAATTTCTATTCCTCCCCAATCTCCTCTCAGGGCAGCACCCGGTCCAATGTAAACATCCTTTCCAATTACTACATTTCCTGTAACTACTGCATTTGGATGAATAAATGAGGAAGGATGAACCACGGGAATAAAACCCTTAAATGAGTAAAACACCAGCTATAAAAAAATTATTTATTCCTTTACAAACTTCATCCTTTTTGAAAAGGACTTTGAAATAACCTCAAGCAAAAATATACCCGGTTTTAAATCTTCAATATTGAGTGAAACCGATGAAGAAGAAATATTATTAGACACATTTTTCACTATCTTTCCAGAAAGGTCATAAACAATTATTTTTTTATCCTCTTCCACTAAATCACTAGAAAAAGAAATACCTAATACATCTTTTGCAGGATTTGGAACTATTAAAATCTGATCAATATTATCCAGACTCTTTACTTTTACCACATCTGAAACAACAATTGATAAGTCCTGATTTTCAGCTACAACTCTGTAATAATTCGACTTGCTTCCTGATTCATAGTCAAATGAAAAGTTAAAATCATCAATAAGTTGATCTTTTTGAATTTCACCAAGAAAATAAAAATCATTTCCATTTAAACTGCTTTCTACCTCAAACTTTCGAATATTATTTGAATTTGATGCGCTCCAATCCAAATGAACGTTGTCTTTAACTTTTTCAGCTCTTAAGCCAAAAATTTTGGTCGTGGCCATTCTTAAGCCCACTGCTGGAACTCCATTCAATCTTATAGCATTCGATTTGAACGAAATTTCACCTCTTCCGTTGCCACCGGGGAATCTTACCACAAATGGAATTCCTCCCAAAGAAATCAATTGGCTACTATTTGAATAAAAATCTCCTCTTCCAATACCACCATTGAAATTTACCCCAACATTTTGACCTGTTAATAAAATCTGAGATGTTAATACGCTAGTTGATCCTAAACCACCACCCCCATTAAAAAAAATTACTAAAGAATTCCCTGATAAAGAAGATGAGGTAGAAGAAGAATATGAATCTCCTCTGCCCAAACCGCCCTCAGGATTAAAGGGAGATATTGTAGAAATGCCATTTAACGAGCCTAAGCCTATAGCAACAAAATTATTTCCAGATCCTACCCCGCCAGAATAATTGATGATTGCAGTCTCTCCGTTTAAAAATGTATTTGATATATTATTCGAAACTGAACCTGAACCATTACCCCCTGAAAAAACTATAACCGAATTAATCCCATTTAAATTAATCTCATTGGTTGAAAGCACAAATGACCCTCCCCCTATTCCACCTTTAAAACCTGCTTCAGCTTTTAAGCCAGAAAGAAAAATCTGGCTCGAGTTACTTGTTAAATCCCCTCTGCCATTACCGCCTGTAAAGTTAAGAACCTGACCAAGGGATGATGAAGCAACCAAAAGGGATATACTAGTTGACACCAAATAAAAATTCCATTGCCTTCCCATACCAACATTTAATCAGAATTGTTATGGGGCAGTTCTTACACCTCTTCCTCCAACATGTCGTGACCTGCCAGCACTACTGCTTGAAACAAATTGTCTATCAGAAATACCAAGGTTTGCGGTTGTCCCATCAATCCATGCACTTCCTTTTATTCCTGCACCAGTACCTGTTGCATTTGCTGGCCAGTTGAGAACATTTGCGGAGCCATCTGAAGCAATAGTACCATCACCATGTAAACCATTAAATAATCTACCTTCAACCAACCCTATTGTTATCGTTCTCTCAAAAACATTTCCAGAGTACTCCATTGCTCCATAAAATGTAGCACCAGCCTGAGCCCGGGTCGTATTTGTTCCAGCAAATATACCCACCCTCAAAGGACCAGTTATACCAGATATACAAACGTTAGCTCCTGCATTTAAGACAGCCTCATTTGGCAACCCGCCATTTACAAAACCAGTGGCAGCTGTAAATGAAGTGGTTCCCCAAGCATTTTCACCAACTATTGGTAAAACAGTTCCTCTACAAGCCTTTTCAAATTCAAGTTCTGTCATAGGTCTTAAACCGCTCCAATCCAAATAAGCTGTAAAATCAGCCCAACTTAAAAAATTACATGCAACTGCTGGATTTGTTGTTACATAAATTCCTGCATTTACTCCCGTTCCTAAAGAAATTCCGTTTCTACTTGTCAAATTATTTGGAAATCGTGTGGAAGCGCTAGTTGTATTTAAGTTATTTAAAAAGTCAACATATTGCTGTTGACTGATTTCATACTTCATTGTGTAAAACGCACCAAAACCATTTGGAAAAGAAGCAATTGGCGCAGTTTGACCAGTAGGATATCCACCAGCCTGGCCCCCTAATGAGCCAACTCCAGCAGGGATTGTAGTGGCAACTCCTGTATTTATAGTGGTACTTGTGAATGCAGAATTGCCTCCACCTCCTCCGGCATTAAATGCACCAGATGGTACGAATATCATTTCAACCGCATAAACCTGAACCTCAATTACTGCATTATCTGCTATTCCATTTGCACCATAATTCCATCTAAGTTGAACACTATTTGCAGCAAAAGTACCTGTACCAACTGTACTTCTGTAAATAAAGGCTCCTACTCCAGGATTAGTTGTCGTGTTAAAAACTGTACCAGGTGTACCTAATCCAATATCAATGGTACTTCCAACGGGTGCAGTGTGACCAGAATTATTAAGTCTTGCGTGGTTCCAATTTGTAGTACCGGCAACTTTATATTTAACAAAAACCCAGGCCGCATCCCAATTGGTTGGACCAAAACTAACCCGATGAGAATTTTCCCAACTCAAATTAAATTGAACCAAAGTGAAGTTATTAGCATTGTTCAAACCTGCGGTCGTGTTCTGTCCTGTTAGTGCAACAGAAGTAACTGATATGTTGTTAGATACACCTTTAGATGCAAAACCACATATAAAAAGTACTAAGAATAAATATTTCATTTTTTTGATTAAATAAGTTAGTGAGATTTAAGTCTGAATAATAATTCTTTGTAAAGTACAATTTTTTAATCTTTATCTCCAATTTATTTTCGTTGGAAAATTAAAAAACCCAGACCAACCAATACTTTTTAGAAAAATTAAACTTTCTGGGTTTGCATTGTTATTTAAAAATTCAAAATCAAAATTATCACTTTCAAAATTGAAATCAAATTTGTAAAAGCATTTTTATCCCTTTGGGCTCAACTTAATAATGGGAATTATGATTTCCTCAAGAGAAATCCCTCCATGCTGAAAAGTGTCTTTATAAAAATTTACGTAATAATTGTAATTGTTAGGGTAGGCAAAAAAATTATCATTTGTTGCAAACACATAGGCGGTTGAAACATTGGGTTTCGGCAAAAACAATCTTTCCGGTTTCCTACTAACCATCACCTCCTTTCCATCATCAAACCCTAAATTCTTACCTGCTTTATACCTCAAATTACTATTAACATTTTTGTCGCCAACAATCTTAAAAGCTTTCTTAACCTTAACCGTTCCATGGTCTGTTGTTAGAACTACCTGAAAACCATTATCGGAAATCTTCTTCATCAGATCTATCAAAGAAGAATGGTTAAACCAGGATTTTGTTATGCTCCTATATGCTGATTCGTCTGGTGCCAATTCCCTAACCATTTGACTGTCTGTTCTTGCATGAGAAAGTGCATCGACGAAATTATAAACAATTACATTCAAAGAATTATTTTTTAAATTGTTAAATTTATCTACCAAATCTTTTCCCTGTTGTGCATTCAAAATCTTATTATAACTCATTTTCAATTTCCCCAAATTAGCCTTTTGCATTTGCCTTAAAAGAAATTCTTCTTCGTGCATATTTTTGCCTTCATCCTCATCATCACCAACCCAAAGATTTGGATAAAATTTTTCCATTTCGGAAGGCATCATTCCTGAAAAAATTGCATTTCGTGCAAATGCTGTTGCCGTAGGTAAAATTGCATAATATGACTCTTCCTCCTCAATATTGAACATCTCTGAAATAACTGGCTGAAGAACCTTCCACTGGTCAAAACGCAAATTGTCAATTAAAATGAAGAACAAAGGTTTGGTTTCGCTGAGAAATGGAAACACCTTTTTCTTCATCAATTGGTGACTCATCAGCGGTTTGTCTATTTTTGGATCATTCAACCAATCTTCATAATTGTCTGCGATAAATTCAGAAAAATTAGAATTAGCTTCATCCTTCTGCATATAAATTACCTCAGCCATACTTTTGTTTTCGGTATTGTCAATCTCTAATTCCCAATATATCAACTTCTTATAAATATCTGCCCATTCTTCATGTCCCAACCTATCGTTATACGTCATAGCAAGATTTCTGAAATCTTGTTGATAATTCATATTTGTCTTTTCTGTTACAAGTCGCTTGTTGTCAAGTAACTTTTTAACTGAAAGTAATATCTGATTGGGATTTAATGGCTTGATAAGATAGTCCGCTATTTTTGCCCCAATAGCATCTTCCATAATGTGTTCCTCTTCACTTTTAGTAATCATAACTATTGGAAGTGATGGTTTACTTGATTTAATCTGTGTTAAGGCTTCCAGTCCCGTAAGCCCTGGCATATTTTCATCTAAAAAAACTATATCAAAATTTTGGTTATTAGCCTTTTCCACAGCTTCAAGACCATTATTAACGGCTGTTATTTCATAGCCCTTTGCTGTTAAAAAAAGAATATGGGGCTTAAGCAGATCGATTTCGTCATCAGCCCAAAGAATTTGAGGTTTTTGCATATATAAATTGTCAGCTAATTTTAAAATTTAGATAAACTTGAATTGAATATTAAAAGCACCTAGCGACTGTCAAAGGTGAATTTTTGAAACCGAACACCAAAATAAACTTTTGAATAATGAAAAATATTAACTGAAAAAACTAAAACTTCAATAAAAGCTAGTCACTCAATTTTAAATTTCTCCCTTTAAATTTAAAATAAACTTGCTCCCCTAATGCAAATTTTAAAATTCTATTTCCTATCCTCCACAAATAATATGAAAACAGATTTTTTGATAAATGTAAGCAAGCACCAAAAAATCCTATAAATCTATTATTTATAGCAAAAGTTTCTTTCAAAATTTTTATCCCATCACTGGCTCCTCCAAATCTTTTATATGAAATAAACGAATTAATATGCACAAACCGAGCACCTTTCTCCCTCATTCTACAATACACATCAAAATCAGCAGCCAACTTAAAACTAAGATCGTATGGATTCAATTTATGAAAATCTGTTAAGAAAAAGGTGCTTCTATGATCTATTCCAGGCTTTTGACCTAAAGTCTTATGATCGGTAAAAAATGGAGAAACTTTTAAAGGAAATTCCTTTAAAACAGAATATGTATTACCGTAAAAAATTTCACTTTCATAGATCTTACTTAAACGAACAAAGTTTTCAATAGCATCTAAGCAAAACCAATCATCGGCATTTTTAAAACAAATCCATTTGCCTCTTGCCAGTTTCAAACCCTTATTCATTGCATCGTAAATCCCATTATCAGGTTCAGATACCCAATAATCAATAAAGTTACTATACTTCTCAATTATATCTAATGTCTTATCTGTAGAACCACCATCAATGATTATAAGTTCAATATGATCATATGTTTGATTTTCAATACTCTCCAGTGTTTGGGAAAGATGTAATTGGGCATTATAGGTTACTGTTACAACTGAAATTAAAGGACTGTCTATTGTAGATTCCTTAAAAATGTTGTTCTGCCAAAGACCACCTGATTTCATAAAATAAAAGGGCTTTAAGCCCTTTTATAAAAAAACTAAATTTAATTAACAAACTTAAACTGAACCCTACGATTTGTTATTCTTCCTTCTTCGGTGGTGTTATCCCCGATAGGTTTATCCAATCCATTTCCTTTTACTTTCAATCTATTCAATGGAATACCTTTAGATCTAAAATAACGCTTTACATTTTCCGCTCTTGCGGCAGATACCAATTTGTTAACTTCAGGACCACCCATATCGCAACAGAAACCATTAATTTCTAACTTTAATTTGGGACGAGATTTCAATATTTTAACAATCTGATTCATTTGTCCTTTGGCTACTTCATCAAGCTCATAACCGCCTTTACCATATCTAGGTTGCTTTCTGAAAATTTCTCTTTGCTTTTTAGTCAAGGCAAGAGGTGTTCCGGCATACGGATCTTTACCCAACTCTTCGTCTGGAGTTAAAACCTTAGACAATTTCTCAGTCATCCCAGGACTTAGGTTCGACTTTAAGGTAGGCCTTTTGGTTGCCTTCTTTGATTGAACAATTGCTTTCTGCGGTACTACAGGTGGAGGATTATTCTTTGCTGATTCATCTAAAACAGGTTTAACCGACTCCTTTTTAACAGCAACAGCATCTTTATCAGGTTCAGGCTTTGGAGTTTCAGCTTCTTTAACTGCTTCGACTGGCTTGGCAACCGGCTCTTGACTTATTTCAGAATCAACTGGAACAGCCTTTTTCAAATCCTTAAGCTTACCGCCTCCAGAACCACCACCTCCAAGTGAACCTGAGGCATTAATATCAGCCGATCCCTTCCTGCCTTTTCCAATATACTTTCTGAAACCAATTACTATTTCAGGAGCTCCTGTACTATTATTAGCATCAGCCAAGGTCGATGCAAGGAAATCATAACTAAAACCAAGTGACCAATCTTTTTGATTGATTTCCAAAGCAGTAATTATTGCATTTTGATTAGAATACCATAAACCTAAACCAATTTTTCCTTTTCCAATAAAACTCTTCTGGTCCTCAATTTTATAATAAAAATAAGAACCAACATTGGTTTGATTCAAATTTCTGGACTGAATGTGTCTGAAAGTAGGCTTTACCTGAAATTCTTTATTTTCAAAAGCAATAACAGATCCTTGAAAATTCCAATTAACAGGATTGCTAAAAGAATTGGCATTCAAAGAAATATTTGGTCTTGTTAAGTTATTTGCACCTAAACCAATTACCAGAAATTCCCGCCCACGATTATCATGTCGAACATAGGTGGCCCCGGAGTTAATGGTAAAAAAGGTTCTCCTTTCATCTGCATTGATGTTTTCACCCAGCCTTGATGGATCATTGATAAAAACTCCATTTGATCCATCCCACTGACTTCCAGAAGTTAATCTTGAAAAATCAACCCGTCTTTGATATATACCTGGTTGTAAGCCAAATGAAATCCAATCCGATTGAGATAATCTTACAATATGTGAATATGCAAATGAAAATCCAGAGGTAGCAAGCATGCCGCTAAAACCAGTTCTATCAGTAAAAACCTGTAGTCCTGCAGCACCATATTTTTTATAGGCATCAGAACTGATTTTATTGTAAAATGGCATAGAAGCTGATAATACCGGTGTTGCGTAGTTAGCTCCTTTTCCACCAAATTGACTTCTATATCCTACATCTACCTTTAACTCCTCAGACAAAGTAATCATTGAGGGATTATTCAACATTGGAGTGAGTTGATATTGAGAATAATATAGTTGCTGTCCGAATGTAGTTCCAGTAACTAAAAGCAGGCCAAAAAAAACAGATTTGTTCAAAATTGATAACTGATTAAATATCGTTTTCATATTGGTAATTGTTTGGATTTTAGTTTAACAAAATTACAGAACCTGATTTATTTCCACCTTTAACCTTAATATCTTCACCAGAGAAGAGCTTCCCTTTTATGGACCATATATAAGATTCCTGACCAAGCTGTTTACCTTTATAGGTACCATCCCAACCTTTAACTGAGTCTTTAGTGGGAGATTCTTCAACAATATCTTCTACTCTACTGGTTTCATAAATCAAATTCCCAAGACGATCCCAAATTTTAAAATCGATAGACTCAACACCAAAGCCATAAACCTTAAATGCCTCATTACTTCCATCCTTGTTGGGACTAAATACACTTGGAATAAACAATTCACTACTTACTCTTACCCGCACTGAATCAGTTGCCTTACAACCATTCGAATCGGTCAAAATGACAACATAGGTTAATGTTCGATCTGGCGTAATTGGGAATCTTGTACTAGAAGAAGGTGTTGACCTTTTTAATTCGCGTTCAATCCATTCATAACTATTTAAAAGAGATGCAGAAGTAATTGCAACTAGTTCTAAGTCATCTCCGGAAGTAATTGCCGTATCTTTCAACAAATTGACTATCGGCAATCGATTTACTATTGCAGAAACTGCACCAGAAGTATCAAAACAACCATTTTTTGGATTGGTAACCAATAATTTAATATCCAAGGTTGTATTTTTAATAGTAATAGTAGGTGTGGTATTTTGGGAACTGATTAACCATCTGTTTCCTATTACTGAATCTGAACGAAGTATAATTGAATCACCCTGACATACACTTAAAATACCATTCAATGGAGTAATTACAGCTACAGGTTTAACTTTCCTCACTATTTTTATTGTATCAGATTGACTTGAACAACCATTTGCCGTTGTTGCGTTAACAATAACATTAGCAGTTCTGTCAACATTTAATGTCTCGGTTGTGCTATTATTATAATTCCACGAATAGGTATTCGCAATTGAAAAATTATTAACTTTAAGCAATGAGGAGCCACCGTCGCAAAATGATGTTACGTCAGCACTAATTACAGGTTTATCTGGTATTGGATTTACGGTAATGTCAATTACATTAGATTCTTCGCTTCGACAGCCATTAGCAGAAATGGTTACAACCTTATAAGAACCTGTAGAATTAACAACCTTGTCTTGTTGGCTACCTCCACCTGGAGACCACTCAAAAGATCCAGCTCCAATATTTGTGGAGGTTAGGGTTGCGGATGATCCTTGACAGAAAGAAGCAGATCCACCAGGTAAAATAAATGCAAGAGGTTTTGGTGGCTTTTCCCCTATGTTGGCAACAACACTTGCACTTTGCGAAGAACAACCATTTGAATCCACTTTTACTGATACTGTAAGCGAACCAACATTTGAAATACTAATAATTTGCGTAGTTTGCCCGTCAGGATTCCATGTATAATTATTGTTAGGTGAAAATGGATCAACTCTAAGTTGAACTGTATTTCCATCGCAAACTGTTAAATTTCCATTAATCGCAAATATTGACGGAACAACCGGTGCTTTCTTTAGTGTACCATAAACAGTATCTGAAGAATTTCTACATCCATTTCCATCGGTAATTGTTAAAACACCTTTATAAACCCCAGGATTGGCGATATTCACCAAGTCAGTGGTTGGATTAGGAGTAATATTGTTTATAGCCCAGCTATAAATGTTTGAAGGGGTGGAGGTTTGAAAAACCAATGGTCCAGGCTGGCAAATATTTCCGTTAGGAGTTGTAGCAGTAGGCTTTGCTGGAAGCTGATTAAAGATTGTGTTAACAACAACTGAAGTATCACTGCAACCTGATGCATTTGTAACAATTACCGAAAAAGAACCTGCCGTTTTAACTTTCAGGTCTCTGGTCGTAATGGCAGGTGTTTGCCAATTGTAAGTAAGTCCTGCCGGATTAGCTGTAAGAGTTATTGAATCTCCTAAACAACTTGTTAAGGATGGGTTAAAGGTAATTGCCTCTGCAACTGGCCTTGGATTTACTGTTAATGCAAAAGGGGCTGAAATGTTTTTACAACCATTTACATCCGTTATCCTAACCCTGAATGGACCTCCTGAAGAGACTGTAATACTTTGGACATTCTGTAAACCAGGGGTCCAGGTGTAAGAACTGGCCGCAGTCGAAGTTAAAGTGGTTGAGCTACCCTGACAAATTGTATCGTTACCAGTAATTACAGGTGCAACTGGCGGACCATAAATTTTAATAGTATCTAAACTTTCGCTACCAATAATAACTGGAGTGGAAGATTGTACTCTGATTTTGTAAGTCAATCCGGGCACAACACCAACTGGTACTATACCCAAAATAACATCACTAATAGTACCTGCCAAAGGGGCAATATTTAAACTTGTACCACCATTAGCCGGAAATGTTCCATCTGGATTTGATAGGAAGGCAGTAAAGAAATTACCACCCAAAATACCTGTTCCTGTCACGGTAAATGGGATTCTTAAGGTATCTCCAATACAATACTTACCAAGCTGACCAGGCAATAAACCACCATGAGTAATTGATCCAGTAACGATGCTGGTTAACGCAGGATCGCCAACTATGGCAAATGGGGAACAAAATGAAGTGTAATTCAATCCTCGCACCACAAATGGAGGGATTATACTAGCTATTTTTCTATCCCATATTGTGCCATTATGTTGTACTATCCCATTAATGGTAGCAGAGCCGACAACATTTGCAGGATCTGAATAATCAAATCTGATTTGAGCATTACTTCCTCCCGTAATCTTATCACAAATTGTCCATTGGAACTTGGCGAAAGTAGTTATATCAGCAGGTAAAGCCGGGGTAAAATCGGCATTGGTAGCTGCAGGTCGAACAGTCACTTTAAACTCATCTCCAGTGTTATTAGCATCATCAAAAAGAACAGGAGCAAAACCGAAAGCATCGTTTACACCTACAGGAAAATCAGTTGGAGCGTCTGTAACGCCTCTCCTAACCAATCCACCTGTACCATTTGAAATGACATAACTATTCAAGGATCCAATTGTAACATTGGAAGTCGCCAAGGTAACAAGGTCATTATTTCCAATATTGATTTTACCTCCATTGGCATTGTTCAAAGTCAGGTTGTTCACCAAAATAAATCTATCCTGAAGTGTCAAAACTTTATCGGTACCATTCATACTAATACCTCCAAGCCTCATTGAATCTAAAGGAAGTGTATTCCAAATAATAGAATTTCGAACGGTTACTGTTTCTGAAATTTCTTTTGGTTGAATATTAACCTGCCATGTGTCATTTGCTCCTGCAGCATTTACTGCTCTTTGAAGACTTGGGGCTGTAGTAAAAGTCCTCAAAAATGAACTATCCGTTACGTATGCAAAAGACGTCTTCCAGGTTACAAATCCTAGAGAGTCATAATCGATAGCATGAACTACCTTATCCTCAAGCTCATAATTTTCCAAATCTGTGAAATTGGCTGGAAGTTTTTGACCACCACTAACCCCGAATAAATTATTTGTAATATCAAATGGATCACCAACTGGCCTCATGGTTGAGACAGGTGAGCCTGCCCAAAGTGTGGTACTATTAGATAGTCCAAACAAAGGATCCAATACAAAAAACTTACCAATGTTTTGGGCAAAAGTATTTGCCTCTGCACCAGTACCTCCAATTTGAACATTTGTAAATGGAGGATTAGCACCAGAAAAATGATTGGCAAAACCAATAGCTGTTCCGAATGCAGTTGTATTTGACCCAAAATTATTTCCTAATATTGAAATGCCACTGTTTGTTGCAGCATCATTTCCACTTGTCTGTTGTTTGGTATTTACCTGAATATGAGTGTAGAACCTTGAAGTATCACTTGGGATAAATCTATTATCTTGTACCAATACATTTCTTGAACGAGTGGAAAATAATCCAAATAATTGGTGTCCTCTAAGCTCATTAGAAACCAAGCGGATATTAGAATTAGCAGCGGTGTTATTTTTAAATTCAACAAGTGAAAAGGCACTTCTGCCAGTTACAGGACCAAAATTATTTCCTTCAAAAAGATGATTGGTATTTCCTACAGGGGCATTAAATTCCAGGGCAGCGGAGGAACCTTGAATATTATTATTCAAAACCTGAAAATTGCCTCTCATTGAATCCGCCTGAATTCCATAATCCCCAACTATAATATTGGAATCAATTGGATTTGTTGATCCGATTTTACCAAAACCTCCAAGAAGCCGTATTCCTCTTCCGAAAGTTCCATTTCCTGGAAAAACTAATGGTCTGATTTCATTTCTAACAATCAAAAATGAATCAAGACCAGCAGTGGTTGTCAATTGTCCAAGTTGAATACCAAATGAATTGAAAACATTGTTCGTTGCAGTTGTGGATAAAATAAAGTTATCTTCAATTCGAAGCCTATTAAATCCACCAGCGGGAGCAAAAATACCCCTGATTGTGGCCGACTGATTTACCTGTAATTCAAAGTTTTTGATTAGAACATCGGTGGCTTGAACAATAAATAGGGCACCTGCAGGGGTTGCAGAATTTCCATTTACAAGAGGTTTTACTCCAGTTCCGGCACCAACGCCTGTGCCAACACCAATAACATTACCAAAAATGCTAACTTTCTTATTAACAACAAGATCTGCCTCATTATAAGTTCCAGCAAAAACCTGGATTGAATCTCCATCAACCACACTTTCCAATGCTTTTGCAATGGTAAGCCATGGTGTATTTGGATTTTTCGCCTCAGCATTTGTCCTTGTATCCAAACCTGTGTTGTCATCCACATAATAAATGTTTCCAACAGACTTAATTTTAGCACTGGAAATTCTAACTGCTTGTTCGTTCCAATTTCCAGAAATATTAGCTGTTAATGTAAATGGATCGGTTCCAGTGGCTGCTATTGGATTGACTCCTCCAATATCTCCCCAAACTCCATTAAACTGTTGCACAAAACTAGCAGCACGATTAAAATTAGGTTTTTCATCGGCAGTTATCCAAGTTGCTTTAAATGTGAGGTTTGATGCACCTTGAATAGTTTCTCTTATTTGATAAGTTATTGCAACTGCAGTATCAATTGGAGTTCCTAACAATCCAGCACTAAAAACGTCATCCTTCAATTTCAAACCAAGGTTATCTGCGGTACCTGTATTTGCAAGTTCTACTTCAGCATATCGTGTTGCAGTTCCAATTGGGAATCTTTTATTGGCAGTAGACAAATTAGAATGCACAAAGTATCCGTTTCCAATGGTGCGAACGTGTGCTAAAAGGCTGCCACCAACCACAGTAGCAGCAGGTTCAATTGTCAAATCTGAATTTTGAATATCGATTACACCATCAACTAAATTTAAACTTGAGGAAATTTTGATCGGATCATTCATTAAAAGCGTTTTACCATTTCCATTCATTTCCAAGCCGGCAAGAGTAACTTCTCCGTCAGGAGTTGCTTCAAATGTTGTATTTCTTGAAACCAAACTTCCACCATTATAATTACCCGTTTCGATATTTACTGTAAATCCATCAGCCGTAGTAGAATTTAATGCTCTTTGAATTCTTGGCTCGGTAGTAAGTGGAGCAATAAAACTATTTAATGTTACGAAAACATGATTTGGTTTCATGGTTATAAAACCCAGAGAATCTGCGTCGATCTTATGAACTACACGATCTTCAAGTAACAACAATTCAGCATTTGTCATTACATCAGGTCTTTTTGAACCCGTTCCAACATCAAATAAATTAGCTGAAAAATCAAAATTATCTTTTATTGGCCCCATTGGTGTACTAGGCCAGGCAGCCCAATTAATTCCAGGTTTGGACCAGAATGAATTTGCACTGCTTGGACCTGATACTGTATCCAGATAAGCCACTTTTGCAATGTTTGGCCCAAAAGTATTAGCAAGTGTACCAGCCCCTCCAATTGTATTTACAGTAAATACCCTTCCGGAAGCATTTCTATTGGCATTCTGGTAAGCAATACCCATCCCTCCTAAAACATTGTTACTATTGAAAGTATTTCCTTGGATTAATGTTTCAATAATAGCCAAAGGTGGTTGACTTGCAGCGGTTCCTGAAGTTCTTTGTTTTGAATTCACCCAAACATGCTTATAATTTGTGGAATCTGCTTTTGGTGAAAATGTGTTATTTACAACATTACAATTTCTAGAGCGGGTTAAAGCAACACCAATGTTATAAAAATCAATAAGTGTATTATTTTCAATATCTATAAATGGTGGTGCAGGCGCAGTTGGCCCTGTAGTTCGGATATTACTTTTTATTTCAATTAAGGCAAAGTGCCCCTTCTCATCCAAAGGTCGAACGGTGTTATTGGCAATGGTATGCCTGAATGTAGGTGCTAAGGTGTTGTATTCAATACCCGCAGCTCTTCCAAAAACTGAGTTATTTCTTGTTTGGATCCTTCCATTTCCATCACCAATTTGGATGGCAAAATCAGCATGGACTTCATTTACATCAGCTAAGGTATTTCCTCCAATCATACCTCGTCCTCCCCACCATCTAACACCGCGGCTAAACCACATTTTAGTCGGGCCTTCACGATCTATTACATTTCGTCTTACAATTATTGAGTCATTTCCGCTGGTTGATAACCTTGCCAATAAAATAGCATGCGACATTACAATTACATCGAAATTGCCTACGATATCTCTTGTGCTTTCAATTAAATTATCTTCAATAACCAATCCTCCAAAACCAGTTTTTGGCGCATTAATTCCAAGTTTAATATTTAACTGATCAACTTTAATATTAAAGTTTCTAATATTAACATTGGTTGCGGTTACTATAAAAATAGAGCTATCAACTAGGCTTGGCCCTGCTCCATTTATAATAGGTTTTACTCCAGTGCCTGCCCCTGGTCCTACTCCGACTCCAACTACACTTCCCAAAATTGTCAGGCTTTTTGTTACTCTCAGGTCAAACTCAGTATAAGTTCCAGAAAATACCTGAATACTATCACCACTACTGGTTAATGCAAGTGCATTCGCAATGGTTTTCCAAGGTGTGTTTGGATTTTTTGCCTCATCATTTGACCTGGTATCTACTCCTGTTGCATTATCAACATAATATAATTTACTTGGATTTGTTGAAACTTCAAAAGTTTTAATTCTTACCGGAACATTTGTGAATGGACCTGTAAGGCCTGAAAAAGTAGCCTGGTGGGGATCTGTTCCTGTAGATGCAATTGCGGTTGGTCCGGAAACTGTATTCCATCTTGTCCCAAATGCTTGTAAACTGGTAGCCGATCTTGTAAAAAATGGCTTTTCACTTGAGGCTGGCCATTGTGCGGATAAACTTAAATTTGAACCACCTGATACTGCTTCATTTAAAACCCAGGTAACACCTACCACGCTGTCAACCGGAGTACCAGTTAATCCACCAGATAGAACATCATTTTGAATGCCTAACCCAAAATCATCGGAAGTACCAGTGTTGGTTAAAGTTGCAGGGAAATATGCGGTTGAAGTACCAAGTGGAAAAATCTTAGCCGAGGTTAAAGACCTGTAAACAAGTTTTCCTACACCCGTGGTTTGAATATAACTTTGTGCATTTCCTCCTGAAACCACACCACCCGCATTTAACCTTAAGTCTGAGGCAGCGAGGCTAATAAATCCCTGGCTTAAATTTAAAGTATTAAAAATGGAAACAGGGGTAGCAATAGAAAGTGTTTTCCCATTACCATTCATAGAAAGGCCTTGAACAGAAATGTTTGCGGAAGGCTCAGATTGTAGGGTAACAGATTTGTCAACTATTACGGTTTCAGGATATGAAAATGGTTGAGCGATTATAGTCCAGCCATCTTTTGCAGCTGTAACACCTCTTTGAAGTGACGGTTCATTTGTTTTAGGGCTTATAAAACTGTTTTCAGTTACATAAGCTCTATTTGGAATTACAGTTAAAAAACCAAGTGAATCAAAATCAATTCCATGGATTAGTTTATCTTCAAGAGAAAATAACTCTTCTGCAGTTAAAGCCGAAGGTAGTTTAGCGCCAGAACCAACATTAAAAGAGTTTAAACTTAAATCCAAATCCACTTTTGCAGGAAGCATTCTGGTTACTTTATAATTGGTTTGATTCCAAATAGATAAATTGGTAGAATTTCCTGAAGAAGTATCAAGGGCTACAAATGCCATTAAATTTTCTCCAAAGGCATTAGCCAAAGAACCCGCTCCTCCAATTTGTATATTTGTAAATGGTTCTACAGTTGTGCTTGAGTTGTGGTTTTGAAAAACTATCCCATACCCAAAGCCAAGACCATTTGATTGAAAGTCATTTCCTGTAGCTGTAATGCTACTACTTCTTGCGGCATCTGTTGCCGTGGTCTGCTGTTTAGTGTTAACACAAATGTGAATATATCTTGTTGCTGTATCAGATGGATTAAAAACATTGTTTAATACCTGAACATTCTGAGAACGGGTAGAGAAAACACCAAATCCTGGAAATTCCAAAAACTGGTTGTTGGCTATTCTAATAATTGAGTTTGTATTGATGTTGTTTTTAATTTCAATCATAGAAAGGGAATTCACACCTATTAATGGCCTGAATGTATTTCTTTCTATTCTATGAATGCTATTTGCTGCGGGAATGTTAATTTCTAAAGCAGCAGAACTGCCAGTAATTTGGTTGTTTAAAACCTGAATGGCTCTTCTTGCATCACCACACTGCACTCCATAAGTACCTTCCAAAGTGTTACCTTCAGAACTTAAATCACCTCCAATTCTTCCATAACCACCTATCAATCTGATTGCCCTTCCAAAAGCAGCAGTTGTTGAGTTTAACTTCCCAATATTGTTCCTGATTATCAAAAAGGAATCGAGTCCTGCCAGAGAACTTGATTGGCCTAATTGTATTCCAAACGAGGTGAAGATTGTTCCAACACCGGTTGAAAAAATATTATTGTCTTCAATTCTCAAAAGATTAAACCCACCTGCAGCTGAAAAAATACCTCTGATTGTGGTATTTTGATTTACCTGAAGTTCAAGATTTTTTATAAGAACGTTACCTGATTGAATTAAAAAAATGGAGCCAGAAGCTACAGAAGAAGCACCATTAAAGACTGGTTTTGCGCCAACTCCAGGAATACCGCCAGTTTCATTGCCGAAAATTTTTAGGCCTTTAGTGACACCAATATTAGTTTCAGAATAAATGCCTGGAAGAACAACAATACTATCATTGGTTAATACTGCAGCATTTCCAATCGCAAATGTCAAGGTTTGCCATGGTGTAGCAGAGGATTTTGCTGCCGCGGAAGAAACCGAGTTGTCACCAGTTGGACCAACGTAATATTTAGCAGCAAAAACTTGTTGAAAATTACCAAAAAAGCAAAAACCAAGTAAAACCAAACCAATGGTCGCTCTCATTTTGATGTACTTATTTGTTAAACTTGAATGAATTTTCTTTTTACTAAGAATTTGTAAATCAAACATTTGTAAACTTTTTATTAATGGATTTAGATTGTATTCGGTGCTTGAAGGGCATTGAATTAAATGTAATAACGGGCGCAAAATGGTTAACTTTTGAAAATCTACCAACTAGTGAAAGAAATTTTATTAAAAAACTTAAAATATGAGATGCACTTCTCTCTTTAGAAATTGTCAAAATAACTTATGTTATTAAGGTAATCTGTCAAACTGATTAAAGTCAGGCTTCCGTTTTTCCAGGTAGGCGTTCTTACCCTCCTGGGCTTCTTCACTCATGTAATAAAGCAAAGTAGCATTACCAGCCAATTCCTGAATTCCGGCCTGTCCATCGAGCTCTGCATTGAAAGCTGATTTTAATAAACGAAGGGCCAAAGGACTCTTTTCTAGTATCTTTTTACACCAGGAAACTGTGACTTCTTCCAATTGCTCCAAAGGCACAACTTTATTAACTAGTCCCATATCAAGAGCTTCTTTGGCATCGTATTGGTCACACAAAAACCAGATTTCTCTTGCCTTTTTCTGACCTACTATTCTGGCCAGGTAAGAAGCGCCAAAACCACCATCAAAACTACCCACATTGGGTCCTGTTTGGCCAAATCGGGCATTTTCAGCTGCTATTGTAAGGTCGCACATCACATGCAAAACATGGCCACCACCAATGGCCCAACCAGCAACCATAGCGACCACAGGTTTTGGTATGGAACGTATTAATTTTTGAAAATCTAAAACATTAAGTCTGGGAACTTTATCTTCACCAACGTAACCACCTGTTCCACGAACAGATTGGTCCCCTCCGCTGCAAAAAGCTTTTCCACCCTCTCCGCTTAAAATTATTACCCCTACCCTACTATCTTCTCTTGCAAGTTGGATCGCATCAATCATTTCACTAACCGTTAAAGGCGTGAAAGCGTTGTGCTTATGAGGACGGTTGATGCTGATTTTAGCGATTCCTTCGAAATAGCTGTATTTGATTTCTTCGTAGGTTTTGATGGTTTCCCAATTGTAGGACATAAATTATAAGTTAGAAGTAAAAATTCAAAAGTTCTTTCTCATTTAGGATGAAAAAAAAATAATAGGTTTGTTAATCAATTTGGGATTCAACTTTTGATTTTTGAATTAACCCTTTTTACTTAAACATTAAACCTAAAATGCATCACATCCCCATCCTGCACAACATATTCCTTGCCTTCCACACCTAGTTTTCCAACTTCTTTACAGGCTTGTTCTGAGCGGTACTGGATGTAATCGGCATAACGGATAACCTCCGCTTTAATAAAACCTCGCTCAAAATCTGTATGAATAACGCCCGCAGCGGCAGGAGCTTTCCAACCCCTTTGGATGGTCCAGGCACGAACTTCTTTTACACCAGCAGTGAAATAGGTAATCAGATTTAGGATTTTATATGAGCTCTGAATCAATTTCTCAAGGCCAGAAAAGGTCAATCCATATTCGGCAAGGAACATCGCTTTTTCTTCAGGGTCTGTGAGCTCTGCGATTTGCGCTTCAATGGAAGCTGAAACGATAATCATTTCTGCCCCTTCATCTTTTACACTATCCCAAAGCGTTTGAGAAAACTTGTTTCCAGTATTTACAGAGGCTTCATCCACATTGGCTGCGTAAATTACTGGCTTGTCAGTGAGCAAGTTAAGTTCTTCAACTGCCAATCTTTCTTCAGGAGAAGTTTGGAAATTACGGGCATTTTTTCCGCTTTCCAAGTGCTTTTTAAATCCTACTAAAATCTCAAGTTCTTTCTTTGCATTGGCATCGCCGGCTTTTGCTATCCTTTCAATCTTCGATATTTTTTTGTCAATAGATTCCAAATCCTTTACCTGAAGCTCATAATCGATGATTTCTTTATCAAAGATTGGGTCAACTCCGCCTGAAACGTGGACGATATTTGGATCATCAAAGCAGCGGATAACGTGGATGATGGCATCTACTTCCCTGATATTTGCTAGGAATTTATTACCCAGACCTTCACCCTTGCTTGCACCTTTTACCAAACCGGCAATGTCAACGATTTCGATAACCGTTGGAACCACTTTTTCTGGTTTTACAATTTCGGACAGCGCATCAAGGCGCTCATCAGGCACTGTAACCACGCCCACATTGGGGTCTATTGTGCAAAAAGGATAGTTTGCTGCTTCAGCTTTGGCACTGGAAAGTGCATTGAAAAGGGTGGATTTGCCCACATTGGGCAGGCCCACAATACCACATTGTAAACTCATTGGTTGGAATCGGGCCGCAAAACTAGGGAAATTTGGGAGTTTTACCTTTCACTTTGAAACCCAATTCTTAAGGCAAATTAAAATCCTAAACTATTTTCCCTTTCAAAAACTCCACAATCAACCTGACTGCATTTCCGGTACCGCCTTTTGGAATATAGCCAACTCCCGCTCCATCAAAAAAGGCTGTTCCTGCAATGTCAAAGTGGAGCCACGGATATTTGGTGAAATGTTGAAGAAATTTTCCAGCGGTAATGGCTCCAGCTTCTGCACCACCAATGTTTTTTATATCAGCCACATCTGATTTGATGTATTCAGCATATTCATCCCAAAGTGGAAATTCCACACCACGTTCATACACAGTTTTACCCGCTTCATGAATGCCTTCAATGGTTTCTTTGGAAGCCGTTCCCATGAAAACAAAACCGTCTTTTCCGATGGCTCTGGCGGCTGCACCAGTTAATGTGGCAAAATCAAGAACCAGTTCCGGCTCATATTTTTGTGCAAAAACCAAGGCATCGGCCAATATCAATCGCCCTTCTGCATCGGTGTTTAAAACTTCAACAGTTGTGCCATCCGACATGGTTATAACGTCTCCAGGGGATAAGGCTTTGGCGGAAATCCTATTGTCGGTGGCAGGAACCAAACCTATTATATGAATGGGCAACTCAAGTTCAGAAATAGCTTTAAAAACACCCAAAACAGTAGCAGAACCAGCCATGTCACATTTCATAGCTTCCATGCCTGCACTTGTTTTAAGACTATGGCCACCAGTATCATAAACCACACCTTTTCCAACCAGAACTATGGGCTTTTTATTTTTGGCGTGTTTGCCTTTGTATTCAAAAATATTGAAAGTTGGTGGCAAGTCAGAACCTTGGTTTACCCCAAGCAAACCTCCCATTTTAAGGCTTTGAATTTTGTTTTTTCCCAAAACCTCTACTTCAAAACCAGAATCTTTTCCCGTTTTCTCAAATATGTCAGAAAGTTTTTTGGCTGTGAGATGGCTTGCTGGCTCATTAACCAGATTTCGGGTCAGGTTAACTGCCTGGCAAAGAATGTTTAGGTTTTTAACTTCCTTTTTTTCCAGCTCCGGATGGAAAATTTCAAGCTTTTTCAAGCCTTTTTCCTTTTCAGATTTGTATTTGTCGAATCGATAAGAGGCCAAAACCAAACCTTCTGCAAAAGCTAAAACCGATTGACCGTTTTCAACATTGGACCAGATTTTGGCATCTGTTAACTGCATTTTTTTCAATAACTTATATGCCTCTGCACCTGCTTTACGGCAAGGTTCAGAAGCCTGACCTTGTAAAAAAACCACCACATTTTGTTTGTCCTGATTACCAAACAAAGAAACCTGAGTTGTGTCTGATTTGGCAGGTTTAAGCCATGCTGGAAAATTTCCCAAGGCTTTTTCGTTCCAATTGGCTGGAAAATCAAAAAGCCAAAGGTTTACCTTTTGATTTTCAGGTGCTTTAATAAGGAAAACTTCAGAAATGCTGGTCATAATTTTTTTTAAGTTTTAAGACTACAAAACAAGCCTAAAAAACGGTGTTGTGAAAATTCCTAATGAATGAAAATGGGGCCTCGCAAGCATAGTTAATAGACTCAAATCTTATAATTTATGTTCCTAAACTATTTCCATCGCCTTTTCTACTACCCTATCTAAGCCAGTCAAATCCTGGCCACCAGCTGTAGCAAAAAACGCCTGGCCACCGCCGCCGCCTTTGATTTCTTTTCCCAGATCTCTGGCTATCTGACTGGCGTTGAGATTTTTGGAAATTACCAGATTGTCTGAAATCATAACAGCAATTTGTGGTTTTCCATCTACATTTGCTGCCAACACCATAAACAAGTCTGAAACATTTTCTCTGGTTTCAAAGCATAATTGTCGCAAAGTGTCAGCATTTCCTACCTCTACTTTTGCCAAAACCTGATTGATTCCGTTTTTTGAAATAATTTGGTTTAGCAAGCTTGCTTTTACCTGGTTTTTGCGCTCATTTTCAGCGGCTTCAACTTTTTTAGCCAGTATTTCCTTTTCTTCTAAAAGAGTAGCAATTGCTTTCGAAATGTCTTTTGGATGGTTCAAAAGCTCAGAAACCTGATCTATAACCTGGAGCTTATCTTCTACATATTTTTGAGCTCCATTTCCTGTTAAGGCTTCAATTCGTCTTACACCAGCGGCAACAGAACTTTCAGAAACCAGTTTAAACCACCCGATTTCACCAGTTCTTTTCACATGAGTGCCCCCACAAAGTTCCATACTATGTGCAGGATCAAAAATGATAACCCGTACAAAATCTCCATACTTATCTCCAAATAGGGCAGTTGCACCCATATTTTTCGCTTCCTCTATTGGCACATTACGAAGTTCCTGCAAAGCAATATCAGCCCTTATTTTTTCATTCACCCGGATTTCGATTTTATTCAGTTCCTCATTGGTAATTTTTGTAAAATGTGAAAAATCGAATCGCAATTGATTGTTGGCAACTAAAGAACCTTTTTGAGCGATATGCGTCCCAAGTGTTTCCCTCAAAGCCGAATGCAAAAGATGGGTGGCTGAGTGGTTTGCCTCTGTTTGATGTCTTTTTAAAGAATCAACCTTTGCAAAAGCACCAGCATTGGCTTTTAGTTTTGCCTCAGCTTCAGGGCTGAATTTACACAACTGGATAATCAGATTATTTTCCTTTTTTGTATCTACAACTTCCAAAGAATGAATGGTTTTACCGGCATCATCCAAAAGATGAATTTTACCGGTATCGCCCATTTGCCCCCCACTTTCTCCATAAAATGGGGTGTGCTCCAAAACCACCTGCAGCACAGTTTCTTTTCCAGAAACCTGCTTGCGGTATTTGATCACAGAAGTTTCAGATTCCAGCACATCATATCCTACAAAATGTGCATCTGCGTGGTCTTCCAGAATATGCCAGTCGGTTGTTTCAATTTCGCTGGCCTTTCGGGATCGTTCCTTTTGGGCCTGCATTTCTTTTTCAAAACCTATTTCATCCAAAAAGAAACCAGATTCTTTGGCGATAAGTGCTGTTAAATCCAAAGGAAAACCAAAAGTATCATACAACTCAAATGCCTGGCTGCCAGACAAAACGGCCTCGTTTCTGTTTTTAGCCAAAGTCATTAACTGCGCTATCCTTCTTTCTCCAGTTTCAAGCGTTCGCAAAAAGGAAGCTTCTTCTTCCTCAATTACCCGGGCCACAAAACTTTTTTGCGCTTCCAATTCTGGAAAAACATCTCTGAACTGATGTGCCAGATTTTCCACAAATTGGTGTAGAAACGGTTGTTTTTGATCCAGATAACGGAAATAGTAGCGGATTGCCCTTCTTAAAATCCGTCTGATAACATAACCTGCTTTTACATTACTTGGCAACTGACCATCAGAAATGGCAAAAGAAATGGCTCTGATATGGTCTGCCAAAACTCTCAAGGCCACATCTACATGCTCATCTACACCATATTTTTTACCACTTGTGTTTGCCATGGCGGTAATCGTGGGCATAAAAACATCTGTATCGTAGTTGCTTTGTTTTCCTTGAATAACTCTAACCAATCGCTCAAAACCCATTCCGGTATCTACGTGGGTGGCAGGGAGTTGTTCCAATGACCCATCTGCTTTTCGATTATATTGAATGAACACATTGTTCCATATTTCAATAACCTGAGGATGGTCTTTGTTAACAAGCTCCCAACCTTGAACCAATTTCCTTTCTTCATCCGAACGGCAATCCACATGTATTTCAGTACAAGGCCCGCAAGGCCCAGTATCACCCATTTCCCAGAAATTGTCCTTTTTATTTCCGAACACTATTTTATCATCCTCCACTATCTTTTTCCATTCAGCCAAAGCAATAGAAGATGGCGGAATGCCTTCTTTTGCGTCACCTTCAAAAACAGTGACATACAATCTGTCCTTGGGAATTTTGTAAACTTCAGTCAGCAATTCCCAACTCCATGCTATAGCTTCCTTTTTGAAGTAATCGCCAAAAGACCAATTACCCAGCATTTCAAACATTGTATGGTGATAGGTGTCATGGCCAACCTCTTCCAAATCATTGTGTTTACCACTCACTCTCAGGCACTTTTGTGTATCTGCAATCCTTTTTGAGGGTGGCACACTATTTCCCAAAAAGTAGTCTTTGAACTGATTCATTCCAGCATTTGTGAACATAAGGGTTGGATCATTCTTAACCACCAAAGGGGCAGATGGTACTATAAGATGCTCTTTTGATTTAAAAAAGTCGAGGAATGTATGGCGAATTTCTGCTGCGGTCATTTATTTTTGCTTATGTCGGGCCGCAAAGGTAAAAGATTGTAGGCCGGTTTTGCCTTGAAACGACCTTTTTTATGAAATTCTGTTATAAAAACTAGTTTTAATTCATGGAATTTCAAATCAACCCAAACAATTATGTAAGCTTGAATTGTTCCATTTAAGCCTGTTAAAGCCCAATTTTGGCACAAAATAGCAACACCAAATGGGTGACCAAATGGACTTTTACAAATCTAAATTTTGACCTTTGTTTGCTTACGCTTTATTTTGCTTATTCACAGGTTTGGGCACCTAACCCAATTTAATTAAAGACACGATGCAAAAGCAGTTTTTAACTCTTATTTTTTTATTCCAATTCTCAAGCCAGATTTTCGCTCAATCATTTAATGCTTCAGCTCAAAAATCTGGAATGAAGTTGTTTGACGATGGCGATTACAGAAAAGCAATTCCTTATTTATTAGAGGCTGTTCAGTCTGATCCTGAGGCTAATAGTAGTAAAGCCATTGAAGCAAACTTCTTTCTAGGTGTTAGTTATTTGAAAATTGGAGAAGGTGGAAATGGCTTAACATACATGCAAAAAGTGTATGAGTTGGACAAAGACTTTTATCCTGAAATTGACTATATGATGGGCCAATGCGCCGAGGATGCTTTAAAGTTTGATGTGGCTTTAAAATATTATGAAAACTTCCTTGCCATGGAAGGCGTTAAAAAAGACCCAGCTATTGCAGATGAGGTAGCAAAGCACATTAATGAGTGTAAAACTGCTAAAAAACTAATAACCAATCCTGTAAAGGCGAAAATCGAAAATGTGGGACCTATCATAAACGGAACATTTCCAGATTATACCCCAGTAATTACCGCCGATGAATCTATTATGATTTTCACTTCAAGAAGAGAGGGAAATGTGGGTAAAAATACTGCCTCATATCTGGACCAGGAAGAAGAGTTCCCAATGGAAGATATTTATCAATCAACCAAAATTAATGATAAATGGTCGGAACCTACCAATCTGGGAACTACAGTAAATACGCAAGATCACGATGCAGCTATTGCCCTATCCCCAGATGGAAATCAGCTTTTTATTTATAAAGACACCCAAAAAGGAGATATTTATTTGTCTCAAAAGAAAGGTTTAGATTGGTCTAAACCAGAGTCTTTAGGTGATAAAATTAATTTGCCAAAATCCTCAGAACAATCCTGCTCTATTACTTCTGATGGAAAAACCCTTTATTTTAGTTCAGACAGGCCGGGAGGTTATGGTGGTTTGGATATTTGGAAAAGCCAAAAGATAAAAGGGGAATGGTCAGAACCACAAAATATGGGGCCAAAGTTAAATTCTAAAGAAGATGAGGACTCCCCTTTCATTCACCCAGATGGAATAACACTATACTATAGCACAAAAGGAAAAAACACCATGGGTGGATATGATATTGTGAGAACAACACTTGAAAAAGGCGGTTGGTCGGAGCCTGAGAATTTGGGTTACCCAATCAACTCTGTTCAAAACGATATTTACTTTGTACTATCCGCTGATAATCAGCATGGTTACTATGCCTCTTACAAAGAAGGTGGTTATGGAAAGCACGATATATATATGATTTCTATGCCTCAGGCAGAAGATGTGAAGGCCATTGAAGTTGCCAAAGCAAATACAAAAATAGCTGGTGCGGGTGCTGCTGGAGCTGGTCAGAAAAATATCGCACCGGTGGCTCTTACCAAAACTAAAAGTAGAGTTACACTATTAAAAGGGGTTATTAAGGACGCTCTAACCAAACAACCAATTGAGGCAAATATTGCTCTATTGAACAATAAAACTGGTCAGAAAATTTCTGAGGTAAATTCAAACTCTGCAACAGGTGCCTATTTGATAATTCTTCCTGCGGGAAAGAACTATGCAATAACAGTTACCAAACCTGGTTATTTATTCCATTCTGAAAACTTTGACCTTTCTGATACAGCTGAATTTCAAGAGATTATTAAAAATGTGGATTTGAACAAAGCACAGGTTGGTGCCAAAATTGTACTTCGAAATATTTTCTTCGACTTTGATAAGGCGACCCTTAGACCAGAATCAAACATTGAGATTGAAAGACTAAGGAAAGTATTAATAGAGTATCCAACTATGAAAATTGAGCTTTCTGGCCACACAGATAACAAGGGTTCTAGTGATTATAATAAGAAGCTAAGCGATAGTCGGGCAAAAGCAGTTTTGGACTATCTGGTTAAAAAAGGAATTTCCCCTGATCGGATGACCTCTGTTGGTTATGGCTTTGACCGACCAATGGCACCAAACGATACTGATGCCGGGCGGCAGTTAAACAGAAGAACAGAATTTGAGATTAAAGCTTTTTAGGTTTAACCAATCTACGTATAAAAGTTAACCAAAGGTCCTGAAATCGAGTTTTCAGGACCTTTATTTTTGAATTCAAACACCTGAATATCAACAAATTTGGTACTTTGGGTAATAAATGGGTGAAAGTTATCAAAATGGATTATTCATCTGTTTTTTCATTTAATTTTTGTTTTTTTGTATAGCCAAAACCAAATACATGAAAAAACACATTTTACTTTCTTTCATTTTTCTAATCGTCATTTCCAAAAGCTTTGCCTACGATTGGACATATTATGTTTCCGTTTCAAACAATTCGGGGGGAGCTAAAAAGCAATTTTACCTTTGGTTACCACCAAACGTTGTTGGAATTAAAGGCGTTATAATGACAGCCAAGGGACGGATCTCCCAATTGAGTGGAGATTCTATCGTTCGACAAGCATGTGGTGAAACCGAAATTGGCATAATGGGCTGCATGGATCTGGATGGAAATTTTGCCATCGCCGATACTCAATATATAAACAATGCCTTGAATGCCTTCGCATTACAATCAAAACTTCCAGAGCTTGCCAATATTCCTCTGGGGTCTTACGGAACTTCTGTTGGAGGAATCTTTGCCTGGGAAGTTGCATATGCATATCCAGGTAGGTTTTTTGCAATAATCCAGGACAATGCCATTTATACCAAAAGGCCTTCCTGGGCTAGTTCTGTTTTGAATGTAGCGGATGTTCCATTAATTGTTTCCAGGGGATACAATGAACCTGTAAACGACAAACCCTGGTTGTCCAAGGATTCAGTTTTGAAACAAAGGCTCATAAGTTCTCCATCAAACATGATATTAAAAGCTGGTCTAGGGCACTTTTCATGGACCAATTGGGAGTCAAACTATTTGGCCAAATGGATTAAAAAGGCTTCTGCAGCAAGAATTCCAGCAGGATATGCCAGAACAGGAAAACCAATACTAATAACCATTAATGAACAAAATGGTTGGCTTACAGATACCAATTTCACCACTTCTCCGATTGCATCCGCCTCTTTTGCCGGTTATGCAGGCGATAAAACAAAAGCTTTCTGGCACTTTGATCAGGAAATGGCGGATTTGTGGATTTCCATGCATCAGGGACAGTTTACAAAAACACCACAGTTGGGTCAATTCAATAACAGTTCTTTTGAGGATTGTCAAAATCCCTGGCAGCAATGTTCTACCATTTTTAACTTATCAGACTGTGCGGTAATTAATCCATCAGCCATTACAAATGCTGGTCTCCAGGTTCGTTATGGAGTTTACAATGGTCCTTTCCGAAATGAGCCCAATAATCTGATTTCATTAGACCCAACACTGATCGATGAAACCAATAAAGGTTGGATTGTTGCCATTCAGGAAGGAGATACTACTCGACAAGGATGGGAACGGGCTGTACAATTTCGGGTTGATAAAAGAACTTCCGGACAAGATCAGGTTATTTCTTTCTCACCAATTGCAGACAAATCAGATACTGCTTCTCCATTTAATTTTTCAATGTCCTCAAGTTCTTCATTAAATGTGGCAGCAAGAATAAAATCGGGTCCTGCAGAAATTATAAATAGCCAAATCGTTTTGAAGCCATTTGCTGGTGATTCTGGTGCAAAAGCCACCGTTATTATTCGATATGGTCAATGTGGAAATGGAACTTATAAAACCGCCCCAATAAAAGCCGACACCTTTATTGTAACCAAAACAACAAGACTTGTTTCTAATTCTGAGATACTTAGCTCAAATTCCAGACTTACTTTTTACCCAAATCCAGGAACAAATAAGCTCTTTTGGAAGGGAGAAAATAAAAACATAGAACAAATCATTATAAGGGATTTAAGTGGAAAACAGGTTTTGAAGATAAAAGGAACAAGTATTCAAAATGGTTTGGATGTGAAAGATTTAAGAGCTGGAACATATATAATTCATTTTACTTCAAAAGGAGAAAATGGCTCAAGCTTGTGGATTAAGGACTAGATTCCTAAAAATTCATTCGTTTCACTGAATTGATTTTTCATCAAACATTTCTTTTTAGAGTGGCAAATTTTTGAAATTGCCGCTCTTTCGATTTCTGGACCAATTAGCATTGGAAAAACCTCAGAAACTTTAAAAAAAAATGGAACCTAGCCTCGATTGTTTACCAGATTTATAAGCGATATTTGCCACTACATCATTATTTTAAATTCTATCGATTATATCTTGCTTTTACAAAATGAACAAATACATTCTTTTACTTCTAACTATTTTCCTTTTTGGAAATCAGATGTATGCCCAACTGTCCTGGTTAGGCGGCATTACCCCAGATCAAAGCCAATCTGCTACGCTTTTATTTGACGCCACTGGTACACCATTGGCTGGCTCAACCGGAACAATTTATGCCCATACAGGAGTTACGGTTAATGGTATAGCATGGGTAAATACAAGAGGTGATTGGGCAAATAATTCCAATCAACCTGCTATGATGCCTGTTTCCGGAAATCAATACAAATTGGTTTTCAGCCCAAGTATAAAAAGTTTTTATAACAACCCAATTGGCAACATCACCAAAATAAATTTGGTGGTTCGAAGTGCTTCAGGCAATCCTAAAACTGTTGATTTATCGATTGATGTGGATGCTTTTGATGTCAATTTAACAGCACCAATTCAAAACTCATATACATTTTGGACCAATGGAAATGTAAATGTGCAAGCCCAAACCATAACGGGTACAGCAGGCTTTGTTCTTCGAAATCCTAATGGTCTTGTTTTGGATTCTGTGCCTTCCGGATCCAGTTTTTCGTATTCTATTTCAAGTCCTGTTTATGGCCAATATGTTTTGAAATCGTCAAAAGGCACCATTTCCATTGAAAAAAAGTTTGGTATTTTTCCACAAGGTACTGCCAGTTCTGAAGCCATTCCAGTGGGTTTAAAAGATGGCGTAAACTACAATGCAAACGATGCCAGCAAGGCAACTTTGGTACTCAATGCTCCAGGAAAAGACTTCGTTTTTGTGGCAGGTAATTTTAACAATTGGGAGCCGGGAGCCAGTTATTCTATGAAAAAAGATCCTGTTTCCGGAAAGTTTTGGTTGGAGATTTCTGGTTTGGTATCTGGTTCCTGGTATGCATTCCAATATTGGGTTTGCGACAATACTCCAGCAGCTGGATCTCCAAAAGTAGTCAAAACTGCAGATCCATTTTCCACATTGGTTTTATCTCAGTTTGATGACAACGAGGTGATTTCGCTAAATACTTTTCCAGGATTACCCCAATATAAAAATATTGCTCCAAGGCAGCAAAGAGAAGTTTCCGTAATTCAAACGGGTGCAACAGCCTATTGGCAATACAATTGGACAAGTACAAACAAAGCCAATGTCAATTTAAACAGAAAAGACTTGGTCATATATGAATTGCTTATTCGTGACTTTGATGCCAGCCGGACCTATCAGGACTTGATCAATCGTTTTGATTACTTTAAGAACCTAAATATCAACGCTATACAATTGATGCCGATTATGGAATTTGAAGGAAATATGAGCTGGGGTTACAATCCAACCTTTCATTTGGCAACCGACAAACGTTACGGCCCACCCGCAAAGTTGAAAGAGTTTATCGATTTATGCCACCAAAATGGCATTGCTGTTATTCTGGATTTGGCTTTGAACCATGTTTTTGAACCTTCTCCGCTTCATAGAATGTGGATGATAGATGCCAATAACGATGGATGGGCAGATGGAATTTCTCCAGACAACCCATATTGTAACGTTGTCCCCAGGCACAGCTTAAATGTGGGTGCAGATCTTAATCACTTCAGAGAGCCTGATAATTTGACCAACACCTACTCCATCAGGACCGTTGAGCAATGGATCAATGAATTCAAAATTGATGGTTTCAGATGGGATTTAACGCAAGGTTTTACCAATGCCTGCACCGCCAATGACCAAAATTGCACACTAAGCAATCAGCCGGACCGCATTACAAAACTGAAATGGTATGCAGACAAACAATGGGAAATTGATCCAAACTTTTATGTCATTTTTGAACATTGGGCTTTTGGGGAAATCAATGAGTTTAACAATTATCGCCTTACTGAAAATCCAGCCAAAGGGATTATGTGCTGGAGGCGTGGAGACGACCAATATGCCAACATTTTGAAAGGTAATTATGCAAACCTTGCCACAATTACAGATGTGAGCAATTTCAGAATTCAAGGTAATATGGAAAGCCACGATGAAGAGCGTGTGGTTTATAAAGCGCTTACAGAGGCAGGTCAAACTATTGGAAACTTAAACAAAGCCTTAGATCGGATGCCTGCTTTAGGTTCTGTTTTCTTTCTGGTTCCGGGACCAAAAATGATTTGGCATTTTTCAGAATTGGGTTGCAACATGTCTGTAAATACCTGCCCAAATGGATTGGTAGGTGATTGCCGACTGGAAACAAAGCCTCAGCCTCAATGGACTCAAAACTGGCCTGGTATGGCAAACAGAGGAAAAATTTATTCAGATTGGGCCAAAATGATTGGGCTAAGGACCAAAGAAAACCTCTTTGAAGTAGGCCAACATAGTTTTAACTTAAGTACCACAGGAAGGCCAAGATTAGATGTTTGGACAAGTACAACTCCTTCCACAAGCTTGTCCTATGTAATGGTGCATACCAATTTTAGTAATGATGCCGCTACATTTCCAGCCTTTTTTCCTTACGTTGGAACATGGTACAATATGCTGGACAATACACCTTTAACCGTTACAGCTACCAATCAAAACCTTACACTCCAAGCAGATGGAGGTTATGTGATTTATGGAAATCAGCCAAATACTTTGGTTTCAGTGGAGGCACCTATATTTTCAAATTCTGGGGATAACCTACAATTCGCTTTTGAAAATCCAATTAAGGATCAAAAAGCCATTTTGAATTACAATTCAAAAAATTCAAAAGAGCTTTGGTTTACCTTATTTTCAATAGATGGAAAAAAACTGATTTCACAAAAAGTAGATAGAAACCAGGGAACTCTGGAATTGATTCTACCCTTTCCAAAAGGACTTTATCTTTTTGAAATGATGGGTGATAAAGGGCGAAAAATCGAAAAAGTAGTCATAGAGTAAATCAAATTTATCTGGCCAATTTCGAAAAAATAATTTCATTTATTTGGAAAGCGTCCAGGATCCAAATTGATATTAATTCTGTTGTAAAATTCAAATTGGCCTTTTGAATTTGGCAAATTGATAGGCTTAAATACACTTAAAATAATCGAACGGCTCCAAACAGTCATTACACTGAAAAAGTGCTTTGCAAGCCGTTGAACCAAATTGACTTATGAGTCTTGTGTTGATAGAGCCACACCGAGTGCATTTTACTATTTTCTGACCACCAATCAAGGCTTTTTTATCTGCTGTAGCTTCCAAAGGCGCAGCAATTCCATATGCCTCCATTTTTTTTCTACCGTTTTCAGAAATCCAAAGAGAAGACCATGCTGTTGATAATACAGAAACAACCTCAGGGATATATCCAGCCTCAGCTAAGGCCAATTTGATATCAGAAGTTATATGATCCATTGCAGGGCAGCCTGAATATGTGGGTGTTATGGTTACCTTTACATTTTTTCCTGAAACGTTTATTTCCCTGATGATGCCTAAATCATCAATGGTCAAAACAGGAATTTCCGGATCTGTGACCGATGATAAAATCTTTCTAACCTCCGATTCTTCCCGATTTTCCATTTCTACCAGGTCATGTTTGGATATGCCCTTTGCATATATTGAAGGTCAGCCAAAATAAAACCCAAATGCTCAGAATGAACACCCTTTTTTCCTCCGGAGTGTGACCAGGAGGTTTCTGGTAATTTTAAGGTAGCCTGAAGTATTATATCATTTGTAAAAGCTTTGAATTGGGTTTTAACTATTTGCAAGTCAGTACCAATTCCTGAATCCTTCACTTCTTTTTCGATTTCAGTTTCTTCGAACAACTCTCCCGCATATGGCCAGAAATGGTTTATGGCATCCTGCATTCTTCGATGGCTTTCTTCCGTTCCATCGCCTAGACGCTTCACCCATTCCGAAGAAAAATGGTGATGGTATTGCACCTCCTTGATTGATTTATTGGCAATGGCAGAAATTTGAGAATCCTTACTATTGCTAAGCTGCTGAAGAAGAGGCAAATGATAGGCATCAAAAAAGAATTGTCGGGCTATTACCCAGGCAAAATCTCGATTTGGCTGTTCTACCAAAACCACATTCCGATATTCATGCTCATACCTTAAAAAAGCAAGATCATCTTCTGTTTTACCTTCGCCTTGCACATCTCCAGCGTATTGTAAATAGTTTCTAACCTGCCCGAAAAGGTCTAAAGAAATATTGGTGAGGGCAATATCCGTTTCCAGATTTGGGCCGTGGCCGCATAATTCGGAAAGTCTGTGGCCAAGAATCAAAGGATTGTCGGCAAGCAGAAGTAAATATTGATGTAAATGCGAATTCAATTTAAAAGAATTAAAAGGGTGATTAGCAATGCTTTTTTACATGTGTGTTAATTCATCAGGCAAATCATAAAAAGTTGGATGCCTGTAAATTTTATCCACTGCTGGTTCAAAAAGTTCTCCACTTTCGGCTGGATCAGAAGCGATAATATTTTTTGATGGCACTACCCAAATACTCACGCCTTCCTGTCTCCGTGTGTATACATCTCTTGCATTTTCAATCGCCATTCTTGCATCAACCGCATGAATACTACCAACGTGCCGGTGGTCCAGACCTGCCCGACTTCTAATAAAAACTTCCCAAACGGGCCATTCTTTTTTCATATCTACTTAATGGTTAGACTGCTTCTTTTAATTCAACTTGTTTTTCAGCATAGGCCAAGGCGGCATCTCGCACCCATTCGCCATTGGTCCAGGCATTTTTTCTAGCCTCCAATCGTTCCTTGTTGCAAGGTCCGTTTCCGGCAACAACTTGCCAAAACTCATCCCAATTTATTTTTCCGAAATCGTAATGACCTCGGGCTTCATTCCACTTTAAATCCGGATCAGGAATTGTCAAACCAAGTATTTCAGCCTGTGGAACAGTCTGATCTACAAACTGTTGCCTAAGCTCATCATTACTTTTAAGTTTGATTTTCCACTTCATGGCTTGTTCTGTATGTGTGGATTCTTCATCTCTTGGACCAAACATCATTAGCGATGGCCACCACCAACGGTTTAAGGCATCCTGAGCCATTCTCTTTTGAACTTCAGTCCCATTACAGAGGGTCAACATTATTTCAAATCCTTGCCTTTGGTGAAAACTTTCCTCTTTGCAAATTCTTACCATAGCTCTTGCATAAGGTCCAAAAGATGTGCGGGTTAACATCACCTGGTTCATAATGGCTGCACCATCTACCAACCATCCAACAGTACCCATATCTGCCCAGGTCACCGCAGGATAATTGAAAATACTGGAATATTTGGCCTTTCCGGAATGCAATTGTTCATACAATTCATCTCTGGATATGCCCAAGGTTTCAGCCGCAGAATACAGGTACAAACCATGGCCTGCCTCATCCTGAACCTTGGCCAATAAGGTGGCCTTTCTTTTTAAAGATGGTGCTCTGGTTATCCAGTTTCCCTCCGGCAACATTCCCACAATTTCAGAATGTGCATGCTGAGAAATTTGCCGGATGTGTGTCTTTCGGTATTTCTCTGGCATCCAGTCTTTTGGCTCGATGCTTTGGCCTTTATCAATTTTGGCCTGGAAATCAACTTCCAATTGGTCAGTATTTAGGTGCATAAATATTATTGATCAAAATCTACAACTACATTTTCAGTTAATGGTATAGCCTGGCATGTCAAAATATAACCTGCCGCCACTTGCTCCTTTTCCAAGGCGTAATTTACTTCCATTTCTACTTTACCCTCCAAAAGTTTTGCTTTACATGTACAGCAAACGCCACCTTTACAGGCAAATGGCAAACCCGAATTGAGTTTTAAAGCTGCTTCGAGAATACTATCAGCATCTCGGGCCATTTTAAATTTGAAACTTTTACCACCCTCTTTTACCACAATTTCTGAGAACTGGCTGGCATTAGAAGCTGAATCTACTTTAACTTTTTTGATTCTATTTTGGCTGGCACTTGTGGTAAATAACTCAAAATGAATTCTTTTGCCATCCACTCCTTTTGCCAACAAAAAGTCTCTAATCTTAAAAATAAGTTCTTCAGGACCGCATAAAAAAAAGTGATCAACATTTGGAAGATCAAGGAAATACGTGGCTATTTTTTCTAATTTCTCCTCATCCATTCTTCCGTTAAAAAGGGAAACATCTCTCTCCTCCTGGGTTAAAAAATAATATGGTTCAAATCGTTCTAGATATTGATTTTTAAGTGCATCTATTTCCTCTTTTAAAATGATAGATGCTACATTTTGATTGGTATAAAACAATGAAAACTTAGCTTTTGGCTCAGCTTGAAGATGGGTTTTTAATATGGAAAGGATTGGAGTAATCCCACTCCCAGCCGCAAATGCCACATATTGTTTTTCTGATTCTGAATCCGTTTCTACAAAGAAATTACCGTGCGGATTCATGACATCAAGGTAATCTCCAATCTTTAACTTTTCATTTACAAAACCAGAGAAAACCCCGTCTTCAATTTGCTTCACAGCCACCTGCCATGCACCATCCATTGGGCTGGAACAAAGCGAATAACTTCTTCGAACTTCTTCTCCATTGATGTTGGTTTTCAAAGTAAGATGTTGTCCTTGCCGAAATGAAAATTCCTTTTCCAGATTAGTGGGAACCTCAAAACTTAAAACAGAACAATCTGCAGTAGTTTTAACTATGTCCTTAATTTTGAGGGAGTAAAACTGTTGAGCCACTTGATTTTTAATTTGATAAAGGCAAAACTAACGATTGTTAGTTAAATAGAAAAAATCAAAAATTGTTTTAATAATATTAATCAGATTTTGAATACCAATAATTCGAACTGGTAATAATTTAAAGATTAAAAAATCAAAAAACAAAACCTATTTTGGTGCCTGTTTAAAGTACCCAACTTTAAAATCGAATTGCTTTAAAAACCAAAATTTGCAAGCACTTTTAAGCTGCAAAAGAAATATTTTCAAGTTTTTATTGGCTTTAATTTCTGGAGTTAAAATATGTCATAACCTATTCTTCCGACTTGTATAGTGGCATATTTCACCTATTATTGCACCCAAATTCTGGCTGATTTTTAACTTAAAATTATGGTTTAGAATTCCTTATTTGTAGCATTTCATTTGAAAGAAAAAGAAAACTGGAGCCTTGAAATTCGCCCGAAAGGCCGTCTTTTTGATCTAAAACTCAAAGAATTTTGGCAGTATAGAGACTTAATAGCGCTCTTTGTGAGACGAGAGTTGGTTCCCACGTATAAACAAACCGTTTTAGGACCTTTGTGGTTTGTGCTTCAACCCTTACTCACAACCTTGGTTTACTCTTTAATTTTTGGAGTTATTGCCCGAATTCCAATAGGCGGAATGCCGCAAATTTTGTTCTATTTACCTGGAATTGTACTTTGGAATTTCTTCAATTCATCGTTTTTGAAATGTTCCTCGACTTTTATTTCAAATGCGCCAATTTTTGGAAAAGTATATTTTCCCAGATTGGTACTTCCGGTTTCTGGAATGCTAGCAAGTCTCGTTAACTTTTTCATTCAGTTTTTATTGTTTTTGCTTTTCTTTTTCTATTACCTGATATTCACGAAGGCTGAAATTCACCCTGATTGGCACATATTTTTACTTCCGCTCCTGATTTTTATTGTTGGTTTATATTCTCTTGGAATGGGTATGATGGTTTCAGCATTTACGACAAGATACAGGGATTTGACACATTTTTTAGCATTTGGAACTCAACTCCTGATGTACGCCACACCTATAATTTATCCCATGTCTATTGTACCTGATAAGTTCAAATGGATCAATATCATCAATCCTTTAAGTCCTGTTTTTGAGGCATTTAGATATGCATTTTTAGGAATGGGATCTTTTCAGGAACGAAGCCTGCTTATTAGTTTCGGTGGGGGAATATTTCTTTTTTTTGCTGGTTTAATCATGTTCAACAAAGCTGAACGTACTTCGATAGATACCGTTTAAAATGAGTGAAATTGCGATTAAGGTAGAAAACCTTGGAAAAAGCTATCGCCTTGGTACAGTTGGAACAAAGTCTTTAGTTCAGGATGTTTTGGGGCTTTTCTCAAGTTCCCAAAAAGAGAAAGTAGATGAGCAAACCATTTGGGCATTAAAAGATGTTGATTTCTCCATAAAAAAAGGTGATGCAGTTGGCATTGTAGGGAAAAATGGTGCTGGAAAATCAACACTATTGAAGTTGCTTTCGAGGACAACTGCCCCAAGTTCCGGTTCAATAAAAATTAGTGGGAAAATTTCTTCACTCCTAGAAGTAGGAACAGGTTTTCATCCCGAATTGACGGGTAGAGAAAACATCTTTCTAAATGGGGCAATTATGGGCATGTCAAATAGAGACATTAGATCGAAATTTGATGAAATCGTTGAATTTTCTGGGGTTTCCAGATTTATAGACACCCCTGTTAAACGCTATAGCTCAGGAATGTACGTGCGATTGGCATTTGCTGTGGCGGCACATCTGGAAACTGAAATCATGATTATTGACGAAGTTTTAGCCGTTGGTGATGTTGATTTTCAGAAAAAGTGCCTTGGAAAAATGAAAGAGGTCACTGGCAATGAGGGAAGAACTGTCCTTTTTGTGAGCCATAATATGTCTGCTGTTAAGTCACTTTGCAACTATGGTCTTTTTCTGGAAAAGGGATTGCTGAAATCAACCGGACCAGTTCAAAGTGTAACTGAAGCATATACGGCTGCCAACAAAGGTTTAATTGAAACCACAGGTCTTGCCTTGAGAACAGATAGATCTGGAAATAAAGCTGTTATCCTGGTTGATTGTTATGTGCAGGATATGTCTGGCAATAATATTGAAACGATATTAACTGGTGAAGATATAGTCTTTTGTTTTACACTGAAATGCGGACCTGAAAAGGCCAAAAACATTGATTTTGGCTTAAACTTTTATGATGCTGAAGAGGGAAATATGGGAGTTCTATACAGCTCCTATCAGGCAGTTTATTTTGAAGCTGAACCTAATCAACTTCTTCAGATTAAGTGTGTTGTACCTAATTTTCCATTTACCGTGGGAACCTACAAGATTGGAACCAGAATTGTAGTCAACAACGAAGAATCTGATTGGCTTTTAGGAGGAGCAGGTTTTATATTGGTTGAAAATGGTGATTTTTATGGAACTGGGAGTACTGGTTTTACACACCCCTATATGACCAATTTTTTAGGCAGGTGGATGCATGCAGAACCAATTTAAATAACTCATGAAAGAATCGTTACAAATTCCGGTTCTGTTTATTACTTTTAACAGGCCCGATGTTTCCAAAGTAGTGTTGGACAGAATTTTAGAAGTAAATCCCCCTAAAATTTATTTTTTCAATGATGCTCCGAGACCAGGAAATGAAAACGACCGCATAAAATGCGCAGAGGTTCGGGACCTGGCCAAAAACCTTAACTACAAAGGGGAATTGATCACCAGATTTGAAGAAAAAAATCTGGGTTGCAAAGGTGGAGAATCAACTTCTATGGGTTGGTTATTTGAAAATGAAGAAATGGGAATAGTCATTGAGGATGATATTCTTCCAACAATTGATTTCTTCTTTTATTGCCAGGATATGCTTCATAAATATCGATATGATGATAGAATATTTTCAATCACTGGCTGTAACCTCATCAATGAATGGAAATCAGAGGAACAGGATTATCATTTTACAAATTATCCAAGTTTTTGGGGTTGGGCTGGTTGGCAAAGAGTTTGGAAAAAATATGATGTTACAATGAATGGCTGGAATGATCCTAAAATCCGTGAACTAGTACTTCAGTATTTACCTACCAAAGAATTTCGAGAATTGAGAACGTCTGAGTTTGATTCATTAGTAAGTGGGCAAAATGACACCTGGGATTATCAGTTTTATTTTTTGCATCATATCAACCATGCTCTTGCGGTTTGCCCATCAAAAAATATGATTGAGAATATTGGAATAGATCATGTTGAAGCAGTTCACATGATTGGAGATAGCCCATTTTCAGACCTGAAATCTTCCCCATCCAATTTACCTATGAAGGACAATCCAATTATGGTCCCAGATTATGAATATGCGGTAAAGTCAATTAAAAAAGGCTATGCATATTTTTATGAAATCCCAGTTTATCCTGAGCCGCCGAAACCAAATACCAAACAAAAAATAAGCATGGCTATTGGAAAAATGATCGGGAAAAAAGGTTTGTTAAGAGATCTTACAAACTTAATTTTAGGCAGAAAATAAACCCAATTTAAAACTAAAGGGAATGACCTGATTTAAAGGCGGTTTTACCTTCTTCGAGGAACTTCACAAAATTTTCGACATTTAAGTCGTAGGACTTTGGTGCTGTCAAAAGTTTTCCATCTGGCCCTAGCAATACATACAAGGGTTGGGAATTGCTTTTATAATCCATAACCTGAAGATCGGCATTTTGCTTTCCTATGGTTTTTTTAACTTTTTGATCGTAAGTACTTGTATACCATTGGCTTTCTGGAAGTTCTGTTTTATCGTCTACATATAACGCTGTTACTATAAAATCATTTTCCAGGCGCTTCATCACTTCTGGGCTCGACCATACATTGGCTTCCATTTCCCTGCAATTCACACAGCCATGACCGGTGAAATCGATAAAAACAGGTTTGTTCTGTTGTTTTGCGCAGGCTAGAGCTTGCTTTAAGTCAAAATATCCTTCTAAACCATGTGGCAAATGCAAGATGTCAGCATACTTTGGATTGTCGCATAGTTTGGTTTCTGATTTAGCAGAGCCAGACTTGTTTTGGGAATTAGAATGATTATTAAAGTCAAGTGTGCTTTCTGGTGGAAGATACCCAGCAAGACCTTTCAATGGAGCACCCCACATACCTGGAATCATATACACCACAAAGCTTAATACCAGAATAGAAAAGAAAACACGTAAAACAGGAGTTTTGTCCATTGGGCTATCGTGTGGCAACTTTATTTTTCCCAAAAGATAGAAACCTATCATTGAAAAAATAACAATCCAAAAGGCCAGATATACTTCTCTATCAAGTATATGCCAGTGGTAAGCCTGATCGGCAATGGATAAAAACTTAAGCGCAAAAGCCAATTCTAAAAAGCCCAAAACCACTTTTACAGAATTCAGCCAGCCTCCCGATTTTGGTAAACTGGACAACCATTGGGGAAAAATAGCAAACAGAGTAAAAGGTAGGGCAAAAGCCAATGAGTAGCCAAACATGCCTACAATTGGTTTTAAAACTTCACCACCTGCCGATTGAACCAAAATAGAACCTACGATGGGACCAGTGCAGGAAAAACTGACCAACACAATGGTAAACGCCATAAAGAATATTCCAATTATACCCCCTTTATCGCTTTGTCTATCAGCCATGTTGACGATGGATGAAGGCAAAACAATTTCAAAAAGGCCTAAAAAGGACAATCCAAAAAAGATAAAAATGAAAAAGAAAAACAGGTTAGGTACCCAATGAGTTGAAATGAAATTTGCGAATTCAGGGCCATTTAAGCGGCTGACAACGGTCCCAATTAAAACATATAAAACGATGATGCTAAGGCCATACAAGCTGGCTTTTCTAATTCCTTCAGATCTGCTTTTGCTTTGACGAGTGAAAAAAGTAACAGTCATCGGAATCATTGGGAACACACAAGGTGTAAGCAATGCAACCAATCCAGAAAGAAAAGCTGCAAAGAAAAAAGCCCATAAAGATCCTGATTCTACTGGTTCATTGCTTGCTGATAAAACTTCTTTAACCTCAGGTTTGGCTATTGTATCAACTTCAGAAACTGAAATAACTTGCTGGGAATCAGCATTGGAATTGACTGTGCTTCCAATGCTGGAATCTGAATTTGCTGGAATAGTCGAAGCCTTATTAAGATCAACTGGCACTACCTTTTCAATAGAAGATGATTGAACTTCAAAGGGTCCAAAAGAAAAATCGCCGTCCTGATCTACACACTTGCCAATCTGGTCCGAACACGCCTGGGTTTCGTAAGTCCCAGCAATAGTGCTTGCAGAAAGAATTTTAACCTTTTGACGAAACTCAGCTCTTTTATTGAAGTACCGCACATCGCCACCAAAAACATCATCGTAATGCTTCTCAGCGCCTATTGGCTTTATCTTTCCGATAAGTTCAAATCCCGCATCCTTTTTAAATGTAAAAACGGCAACTTTTGGCCCAACATTGGGATCAAAGTCATTTGAGTAAAGGTGCCAGGTATCATCTAATTTTGCTTTAAAAATTAGGTCAACCACATCACCTTTTTTTACCGTTTTCTTATCAACTGAAAAAGTCCAATGGCTTGGATTAAAAATCTGTGCCTGTGAAACAGAAGTAACAAAGACAAAAAGTGTTATAAATATTACGTTTTTATATTTCATTTTTGATTGTGGGAAGCAAAAGTACAATCTAAGTCAGTAATATTGGCAATTACTGACAATTGGTCCTTTATCTTCGCAGCCTTTTAGCGTAAAAATTGATTCAGGATAACCAGCAACAAGAGTACCAGATTTTTGAATTTTCAAATGGAATAAGGCTTATACACAAGCAAGTTCCTGCCACAAAAATAGCCCATTGTGGCTTTATTTTGGATGTCGGGAGTAGAGATGAACTTCCTCATGAACAAGGAATTGCCCACTTTTGGGAACATATGGCTTTTAAGGGAACCGAAAATAGAAAGTCGTTCCATATTATTAATCGTCTTGAAATTCTTGGAGGTGAAATCAACGCATATACAACAAAAGAAAAAATCGCATTTCATGCTTCGGTTTTGGCTACTCATTTCGACAAAGCCGTTGATTTATTGACTGATATCACATTTTTTTCAATTTTTCCAGAAAAAGAAATTGAAAGGGAAAAAGGCGTTATTCTTGAAGAAATGTCCATGTATAAAGACACGCCAGATGATGCCATCCAAGATGATTTTGATTTGCTTTTGTATCCTGGTCACTCATTAGGAAACAACATTTTGGGAACTGAAGAAAGTGTAAACTCCTTTAAGCGAGATGATTTTCTTGCATTTTATAAAAGAAATGTAGGCAATGAACGATTGATTTTTTCCTCAGTTGGGCCCATGGATTTTAATACAGTTGTTAAAAAAGCCAGACCGTTTCTAGAAAAAATCCCTTCTATTTCAACATCCAAAAAAAGGGAGGCGCCAATCCTACCTGTGTCCAAATCATTGATAGAAACGAAACCAATTTCACAAGCTCATTTGATGCTGGGATGTCGGGCCTTTGCCTTAAGCCATGAAAAGAGACTTCCACTTTTTCTTTTAAATAATGTTTTGGGCGGGCCCGCCCTGACAAGTCGGCTCAATTTTACCATTCGGGAAAAAAACGGACTTGTATATACCGTTGAATCGAATTATGGTCCCTACATGGACACTGGGGCTTTCACTATCTATCTTGGAACTGAGGCCAAAAATCTGGAAAAAGCTGAAAGTCTGGTTCAAAAAGAAATCTTAAATCTGCGTACCAACATGTTGACAACGCAACAGTTGCGCAATGCCAAAGAGCAAATTAAGGGTCAATTGGCAATGGCTGAAGAAGGCAATTTGATGATGATGCTCATGCTGGGCAAAAGTATTCTCGATATGGGAAGGGTTGAAAGTCTTGCAGAAATTTTCACTGAAATTGATGCGCTTACCTCGAAGGATTTGATAGAAGTTGCAAATATGGCCTGGGACCATAATGATTGGGTAAGGCTTGCATTTTTGCCAGAAAAAGGAAATAAAAATAGGCCATAATTCAATTTCGCAAAATTTTATACTAAAAGTTTTTCATTTTGTGAAACTTATTTTTTTTGTATTCGTGATAAGGCCTAAGTTCTTACCCTTTAAATTTTACGAATATGAAAAGTTCATCAACAACATTGCTTATTGCAATAATCACTTTCTTCACACTCGGCACTAGCACAAAATCACTGGCCAACGAAAGATTGGATAAAGGAGTTTACCATTCTCAAGGTATCCATAAAATGTCTCCAAAACAGTTTTCAAAAGGTTATCTTGCTCAAAAGAAAGAGTATGAATCCATTAACAACAACAGCACAAAAAAAATGATCAGAAAAAGAAAAGGTAGCTGGCTACAAAGATGGTATAGCAGAAATTTTTAACAAATTCTACATATAATTAGACCGCTTTTAAGCGGTTTTTTTATTTTTGGTAAATGGCTTGAATTGCTTTGAATTGCTTCTGCCTCCAAAATGTAGACTCCAAGAAGCTCAAGGTCCAACACTTTATACTGAGACAGCTTCCAATACCTGATAGGACTTTGGCCTTTTTCGTTGCTTAGCATATTGGCCTCATGTGTCATTTTACTTCCCTGGCAAGATCCAATAACATATTCCTTCTTTTTCAAAACACCCAAATAGATGAAAGGACCTTGATAAGTAAAAAATGGAGTGTAATATTTCATTTCTTCAATGGCTCTGGGAATCAATCGTTTAATTAGATTTCTGACCAATTGAAACTGACTTTTATATTCCGCGGGCATTTCTTCAAAATAATCATCTATGGAATTAGATTTTTTCACAATGGTCAAAATGATTTTAAGCCCAAAAATAAATAACCCTTCAATCAGACCCAAAAATCTGAATGAAGGGCAGAAAAACAAATGACGATTATTTGGTTGTTGTAGTGATTTGCTTTTCCCTACCTTCCCGCTACAAATTATGGGCAATACCGGGTTGTTCAGGCTTTTTTATTTCTGAAAGTTTATTCAATGAATTGTCCATAACATTTGACTTTTTTTGAGGGTATAACCCCTCCCAGGTTCTTGGATCTTCTGGTAATGTACTGCAAGAATAAGCAGTAAGAGCAATGGCGAAAACAAGTGTAAATTTTTGAGTGAAACGTATCATAATTGTTTTGATTTTGAACAAAAGTATAGCTTCAAGACCTGCGGCGTTCGTTAATTGGTTTGGCTGGTTGTAAAAAATAGATTAAGAGTAATTTTTTCAACAACTTGAGATAAATAGTTGGTATTCAGCATAACGCGATGAAATTCCATTTCTATATCTAAGTGGTAGGATTCTACTGATAACTGGACAAATTACTTAAATTTATTTAAAGAGTTTGATTCGCAAATTCAGATTTAAGGGCTGAACCGATTTTCATTCCTGCAAAGTATAATTGATAACAAAAAAAAGGCCTCGTTTCTGAGGCCTTCTTTTTGGGAATCGGATAGCTGGATTTATTGTCTTTGACGGGGATTTGGGATTCGATTTTATGCTTTCAAATTGTATTATGGAATTTGTGTATTTAAGATTTTGTGTTTATCGAAATTTAAGAAGGCCTGGGTTTATTGAAACTTGGGTATATTTAAGGAAATTTATAAAATTGGGTCTAGAACATTAATTCTGGGCATTTTTTCATCAGTCGTTAAGAGTTGCTGCTATTTTGATTATCATACTATATATATATTGAGATATTCGTTTCATCTTATTATTCTTTATTGGTCTAAAAATATAATCCTTATACTCGATGGTCAGGATCGGAGTTTCATTTTCCTAAAGTGTGCAAAAGGGTCGAAAGATCAAAAACCTTGATTTGTGGCTCCTGAGGCATATTTTAAATTTTGGGCTACAACTTAAGTTGTATGAAAAAAGTAAGAAACCTCCCCCGGCAACTAATGAAAGTTCTCAATTTGTTATGCCTAATTTACAATCATGAAATGAGCCAATAAAAATTTTAATCCAAATTTTAATCAAAACTTAAGCTGATTTTCAGGCAGTTTTAAAAATAAGTTTGAGCCTTTATGTTCTTTTGCAGCGGAATTCAAAAAAGACATTTCAATTAATTATGAGTACATTAAAATTATTGGTAGTTGAAGATGAACCCAAAGTTGGTGCTTTCATAAAGGAGGGCCTTGAGGAACAAGGATATCTGGTAGATTTGGTAACAGACGGAAAAATTGGTCAGGATATGTTTGAAAATCATCAATATGAAATGGTATTATTGGATGTGTTGGTACCCTTTGTTAGTGGTCTTGAACTTTGCACCATCATCCGCAAAAAAGATAAAAAAGTGCCTATACTTATGCTAACAGCCCTTGGTACCACAGAAGATAAACTTAAAGGTTTTGAATCGGGCGCTGATGATTATCTTGTTAAACCTTTTGAATTTCAGGAACTTTTGGCCCGGATTAAAGCATTGACCAGAAGAGGAACCGAAGCAGGAGAAAATCAAAATATATTAAAAGGCTATGACCTTGAACTGGATTTGAATAAGAAAATTGCCGTAAGGGGTGGAAAGAAGATTACTTTAACGGCAAAAGAATTCGGCTTGCTGGAGTTTCTCATGCGGGCAAATGGGCGAGTGGTTTCTAAAGATGAGATTTCAGAAAAAGTTTGGGATGTTAATTTTGATACCGGAACCAATTTTGTTGAAGTTTATATCAATTTGATCCGAAAAAAAGTTGATAAAGAGTTTGAACCAAAGCTTATTCATACCAGATTTGGGCTTGGATATTGCTTTACTGATAAACCATGACAATTCGTAACAAGCTTACCCTCATATTTTTTCTAGTCGTTTTAGGGATTATTCTGGTTGCCTCTGTTACCATTTACATTTTTGCTGAAAGACATAGAAAAGAAGATTTCTATGCCCGATTAAAAAACAAGGCAGAAAGCACAGCAAAATTGCTCATTTCAGTAGATGAAATGAATGTAGATCTACTGCATAGAATTGAAAAAGACAATCCTTTAACCCTACCATCTGAAGGAATTGTAGTGTGGAATTACAAAAATCATATTCTTTTTGATACTGATAAAAAGGGAATTATTAATCCCGATTCCACTTTCTTAAATCAAATTCGATTGGAAGGAGAAGTAAAATCAGAGAAAGGAGATTATGAGATTTTAGGCTTTCTATTTTCAGATAAATATGACCGGTTTGTGGTCATGGTTGCCGCCAAAGATGTTTTTGGAAAGGGTAGAATTAATGACCTGAAGTGGGTAATGTTTACTGTTTTTAGCTTCAGTCTGGGTTTTATCATTTTGGCTGGTTGGTTTTATGCTGGAAGAGCACTTTTGCCCATTTCAAAAATTATATATCAGGTAAAAAAGATCAAAATATCCAGTTTGAACTTACGGCTGGAGGAAGGAAACAATGTGGATGAACTTTCTAAATTGGCTCAAACTTTTAACAACATGCTGGAACGATTAGAGTCCGGGGTAAAAATTCAAAAAGACTTTATAGCAAATGCTTCACATGAAATGCGAACACCTTTAACAGCTATGACTGGTCAACTGGAAGTGGCGCTATTAAGTGATAGGACAGCCGAAAAATATAAAGAGGTTTTGCAATCGGTATTGGAGGATATTAAAAATCTGAACAAAACCTCCAACCGGCTTTTGCTCCTTGCTCAGGCCAATACTGAAAAACTAAAAATTGAGATGGAGCCAGTCAGGATAGATGAATTGGTATGGCAATGTAGGGATGAACTGCTTAAACTTCAACCAAACTATTCCATTAATATAGAGCTTGATTTCGATTTAGAGGCTGACGATTGCCTGGAGCTTGAGGGAAATCCACAATTACTAAAAACTGCCATTTCCAATTTGATAGAAAATGCCTGTAAATACTCCTTAGATTCAAGAGATAAATGCAACTTTTTGGGTAGGCAATTAAGCCCTATATTTTTTCAGAAAAAGAGAAGGAAATGAATCCCTCCCCTTTTTTCTGAATGGATAAACGCTTTAATTGGCTCCCG
>JBIPOE010000168.1:0-15221 GCA_044379485.1 Catalimonadaceae bacterium | reverse complement strand
CCTTCTCCACGAGCTCCTGCCGGACCTCCGCCTTCATTCTGGCGCACGAGATGCGCAGAATCGGGTGCTGAAGCCCTTCGACTTCTTTCTCGACTTCGGGGCGCTGCAGAAACTCGGCGACAGCGTTAATCTTCTTCTGGTAGTACTCCTTCAAAGGCCACATGGCGAGGTTGTCCTTGTTCAGCGTCACTTCCACCTCGCGCGACGAGATCCTCGTCGACTTGAAGTTGCCGCCGCCATTGCTTATGCGCTTGAAACGCGACATCGCCGGGTTGGTGATGTGGTTTGCGTTGAGCGGCGCTGCTGGCACTTGAGAGTTCAAGACGTCGAAGGCAATCAGCTCCAGCGGCGAGAGCGCCGAGACGGGGACCCGGAAGACTTGAGCGGTGGCCGGGATCGCGGCCTGGGCGTTCGCGGCGTTCTCGGCGGGGGCACCGGCCAGGATCGCGGCGACGGCCGGCGCGACGTTGTCCTCGGGCGCGGCGACGGCCGGCGCGACGTTGTCCTTGGGCGCGGCGTTGTCCTCTGGCGCGACGTTGTCCTCTGGCGCGACGACCTCGGGCGCGGCGACAGCCGGCGCGACCTCCACCAGCGCGACCTCCACCGGCGCCACCTCCGCCGGCGCGCTGCGCTTCCTTTTGCTCGCGCCTGCGCCGGCGGCTCCGGCGCTCGCACGCGGCCGCGAGCCGCGCCTGCGTTTGCGCGCCTCCTTCTCCTCCCGCCGGATGAACTCCTGCACGGCTGCGATCGCGTTCTGCGGGCGTGTCATGGCGTGCGCTGTGGAGGACTCTCTTGCTCCGAATCGGAATCCCTGATTTTTAAAGAGTGCCAACTCGCGAACTGCAAGTTTTCGCGAACTTCGAACAGGGTCTCCAACTTCTAGTTTACCACTTTCTGAAACACGTGTTTCAGAAGTTTGCGATTCCCCGAAACACGAACCGCGACGCCAAGTGGAATCGCAGGTCTGGAAACAGAAATGCAGCAGCTCGCGCCGCTCGCCAAGTGTCGCCAACTTCGGGCGGAATTTTAGCTCCTTTTCTGTCAACACCACGCAGCACGATCGTCCGCCCGCCATGGAGCACGCCTGGGGGCCGCTGCTCGGCGACGGCTTCTTGTCAATCCCAGACCTCGATGCCGCCCCCGGGACGCCGCCGGCCCCCGACGCGCCGCCGGCCACGGACTCCCTTTTTCCCGACCCCCTTTTTCCCGACCCGCTCGAGGCCCTCCGCCGCCGCCGCCTCTGCGCGGAGCCCCCCGCCACCTGGGACCCCAGCGGCCCCCCGCGCGCCCTCCTCGAGGTCCCGCTGCTCGCGCGCGGCCCGGGCGCGTCCAGCGCCCCCGGGCCCTGCCGCCCCGGCGCCGCGGCCGAGTGCCGCGCGCTCCTCGCCGCGGCCTTCCGCCGCTCGCTCGGCTTCGACCCCCCCCGCGCCCTGCGCGCGCTCCTCGCCGAGCTCGCCCGCCTCAGCAACTACGAGATCCTCTCCGTCACCCGCCTCCAGAACCCCGCGCGCCACGCCATGCACTGCCACTTCGCCCGCGTCTATGACGTCGACAGACCCCGGCGCGTCTACCACGGCACCACCCCCGCGCGCGCCGCCGCAATCGCCCGCCACGGCTTCCGCACCGCCGCCTCCCAGCGCGCCAAGTTCGGCAAGGGCATCTACACCGCCGCCGACCCCTGGGAAGCGCTCGCGTACGCTGAGCCCGATCCCGCCTCGCAAGCCCAGAGCCTGCTCGTCGCCGACCTTCTCCAGGGCCCCACCAGCGTCGGCTCCGCGGAGCTAGCCGACTTCGGCGCCGACGAGCATGGCGCCCCGGTCATCACCACCACCAACGCCGAGGCCACCATCTTCTGCGCCGCCTACGAGGACCAGCTCTACGCGCACTACCTCGTCACCGCGCGCTTCCGGCTCGAGCGCCTGCACGAGCTCAGCAGCGCGCCCTGCGTCCAAGCCTTCCACCCCCAGCTCTGGAAGATGATCCAGGCCGCGCGCGGCGCCGGGCCGCCGCTCCTCAAGCCCCTCTTCGCCCTGAAGCCGCCCGCGGCGGCGACAGCGGTGGCGCCTGCGGCGCCCGCGGCGGCGCCTGGCAACCTGCCTGCGGCACCGCCCGGCAACCCGCCCGAGGCGCCGCCCGGGAACCAGCCCGATGGGCCACCCGAGCCCGCGCTCGCCGCCCCACCCAGCAAGCGCCAGCGGCGCAGCGGCACGTGCGCCGCTGTCCGTAGTGCTCTGCCGTGTGAAGTTGCATGAACACGCCGCTCACTAAAATTATTTAAAATTCTTTAAAATTGGAAAGTAATCATGGACATTTCAACTCAATTGAATAATGTTTTGTGTATAAAGGACGTCTTCATTATGGAGAGGACAGATGAGCTATTCATTTCAACGCCACTAAAGACCCCGTTCATATTGGATAATGAGATCTTAGGGCGTGGTTTTCCATTTGAAACAAAAATTATGGCCTACTTCAACGTAGACGCATTAACAGCAGATGAGTATTTACAACATTGCATGAAAGTGTTTTCTAATCGAGACAATATAAACAAGTACAAAAAAATGGCCAATAGTACATTGCTGGCTGCATGCATTAACGAAATAAACAATAATTTTCTTATAAACAGTCAAAGACATCAAAGTCATACACATCATCACATCCATCACAGTTATCAACCGTATCACGTACACACAAATTCATCAACGGGAAACAATAATTATGATGTTAAAAAGGATCCAGACGACGAACTACCTCCACCAACAAATCACTTCAGGAAATATTAACTATAATAGATACGAAGGTTTAGAATATCGCGCAAGTGCCGCTGGACACGCCTAAAATGTGATAAATAAAGCTTTATTTTTACCAAGGCAAGTGATACGCCGCGAGAAGACAGGCGAGAGATGTCAGCACAACCTCAAAACCGTACTCCTGAGCCACTGCTGTCAACACCAAAACGGCGAGTCCCGTGAACACCACGGGTTTGACATTGTGATCATCTGGCTTGACAGGATATTGCTTTGGCATGTGGTAACCCATTATGAATGCTGCCATGTCCTCTCGTAAATACGCTTGTGCGGTATTCACACCGCGCTATGCTGCGCCGTGCCGCGCCGTGCCGCGCTGCATCAAATCAGCGAGTCCATGCCAGGCCCGGGGCAGAGGCCATCCTCGTTTAAGTGACAGCGCGCCAAGAGTCTGGGAAGATCATCCCGCCAGGCATGCAAGACGACACGCTGCAGCGCCGTCTCGTACTCGTACTCCACGTGCGCCAGCACAAACGCCACGTTCTGCGCGACCATGCCCTCGTGCACCGTCCCGAGCTCCTTGCGCGCCACCGTGAGCCAGCGCAGCGCAGCGCCGAAGCGGTCGAGCTCCAGCGCGAAGCCTGCCAACGCGACCGCCGCCTTGCCGGCGCCCTCCTTGTCGCCCGCCGGCATCGCTTCGGTCCGCACAGCGAGCCAGCCGGCCCGCGCGTTCTCGGTGCACGCGATCGCGCGCTGCACCGCGCGTAGATACGTGGGGTTCGACGGATCCGCCGGGCGCAGTTTCTGTGCCCCGGAGAGCACGGAGAGAGCCTCCAGATGCAGGTCGCTCAGTTTGCCCCCGGGATCATGCGCCAGCGGTGTCACTTCCTGCGGCACGACCAACGCCCGGTGCACGCGCGGCATGGTATGTCGGACTCGACTGCGAAAAGATCAATGCTGGACTTTTACGTGCATGAAATACGAAGCGAATCCGAAGTTCCGTTTTTTATAAAAATAAATAAATAAATAAAATAAAATCAATAAAAAATAAATAAATAAAATCAATAAAAAATAAATGAAGTCTTTAAAAACAAGTCAGAAAATAAAAACATAAAAGCAACTTTCTGCCCGCAGTTGGGGACAAATCAGCATTTCACGGGTCCACGGTCTCAGAATTCGCAGCGCGGAAACTCTCGACAGCACGCACGCACATGCTGCGCCGCACCACAGGATCCGCGGGCATGGCACCCGCCGGGCCCCGGGTGCGCCCGCCCCCAGAGCGCCCGTTCTGGCACTCGATCTTTGTGTTCCAGCAGTATATAAGACGCGTCGAAGCAGAATCGACAATGACAACGACAGAGAACGCCGAGCAGCGCGCCGACCAGCGCGCCATGCAGTCTGAGGAGCACGAGGCTGAAAAAGAGGCGAAGCACGACACCGCTCCTTTGGGCTGTACATGCGGGTCCAAAGCGGATGCGAATCCGATCTGCGACTTGATGGAAGGACTGAGCGACTTGGAGGACGCTGTGCTGGACCCGAAGAACAGAAACTCGCCGCCCCCGCCACCGGGTGGGGGGGCAGCTGCCGCCAGCGCCAACGAACGCTGGGACTTATCACTAGACGACTGTGAATTCTCCTTCGCCGACGTGGACGTCAAAGTGGACGACTTCGAGCTGAGCGCCGGCGCCCCCGCAGGAAGCCCCGCGGCGGCGCCTGCAACAGCGCCTGTGACAGCGCCCGCAGCGGCGTCCGCATCGGCCCCGGCGACGGCCAAGAAAGGACGCGCCCCGGTCCATTCGGGGGTTCGTCTTCCGGGCAAACCCAAACAAGACCCAGCCAACATCGAGATCAGCGACCCAGACAAGATCAAGATTGAGAACTTCATTCAGTACTGCAAACAGAACTTGCACGAGATCGAGCACACCAGCATGCAAAAGGGAAATCAACCAGGCCGTAAGTACACCTTTCTGGAAAAAAACACGGTCGTCCACCTCGTGCGATCGGCGTCGGAAGGCACGCTCGATCGCGAAATCCAGTTGCAGCGTGTGCATCTCCGCAGCGCTCGCGGAAGGGGCATTCTCTACTGCAGCTGTGACAAGCTGCTGGCTATGGGCGGAGGCAAGCTCAACAAGAGACACAGGGTCGACAGTTGCACCAAGGAAGTAGCATCCACGGACTGAACTCTAGGCGCCGCCTACGGGCCCATGTGCAGTGTGTTTCCTTCGTGCATAATAAACACTCGTTCAAACACTTCACGCCGCAAACGCGCCCGCGCCGCGCGCGATATTTAACGCCCTGCGGACATGCGCGGTGACCCGCTCCGCCAGCTACGCCCGCTCGGCCCTCTACGCCCGCGCCCGCGCCCGCGTCCGCGCCCGCGCGCCCCGCCCCCAGCCGCCGCCCCCGGCGCCTCGCTCCTGCGCCGCCACGGGCTCGTCGGCCGCGGGTGCGCGCAGCTCGCGGCGCGCTCCGAGGCGCACACCGCCGCCACGCTCCGCGTCGCGGGCGCCGACTTGCGCCGCCTCGCGGCCCACCGCGCTGAGCGCCCCTGCGAGGACGGCGCCATCGTCGCACTCTTCTCCGCCGACGAGCCCGTCGCGCTCCGCATCGAGGAGACGCTGCTCGTGCGCCTGCCGGTCGAGCCGGCCGGCGATCACGGCGAAACCGTCGCGCCAGGCGCGTCTGACGCGCCTGCGCCCGCCGCACCCGCGCCCGCCGCATGGGCCCCTTTGGGGCCCGAGCCCGACGCGCCCGCCGAGTCCGCCTGGCTCCCCCTTGTCCTCGTCGCGCACTCGCAGTACGCCGCGGGCCTGCGCGCCGGGGCCGTGCACCGCGCGCTCGTGCGCCTCGAGTGGGCGTGAGCGCCCGCTGCTTTTGTCAAATACCTTTACTGCGAGAAATCCACGAGAAACGGATTCCCGCCCATCATCATATTAACAGGCGCTCCATTCCAAATTCTCGACAACGGAATCCGCTCTGCATCAGCTCTGCACACATGACATGTTTTCAAATTTTCAGAACATGTGTCACAAGCTTTGTGCTGGCAATATTTTTTTGCTTGTTCATTTTTGTCGCTATCTATTTCGATGCCTGCGTCTTTATCTATTTGGGTGCCTGCGTGTTCATCTCTTTGGATGTTTTCTTCCCTATGACATGTGACATATATCTTCTGTGGATCATCGTATGTTTCAAAACAGATTGGACACTCCCATGGATCTTTTTTAAGTACGCTCTGCAATTGCATGCTTAAGTCCGGCCGCCCTTCCACGATTTGATTTGCTCTTTCTTCTCTCTTGATCTTCTCCAAAACTAAAAGTTTATCGACGTAGATATCAATTAGATATTGCCTGTACTCATTTGGTTGGAGTTGTGGAAAATCAGTTTGTAAGGAATCCAACTGTTCTCCTCCTCCAAACTTCCTGATAAAATTTTCAAGAACAGTTTTAGTGGCAGTAGAAAGGTGTAAAAGAAATCTCTTCAGTTTCTCCGGATTTGAATAGTCGTTACCAGTAAGACTACAATAAACCATATTTCTATTATCCTTAAATAGAACAACTTAAATAAAAGCCCAATCAGGGCATTAGCGCCGTGCGCCGACAATCATTATCATCAACACAGAAGGTGTTGCTGGGCCTAGCAAAGTTCTACGCGTGCGCCAGCGCGAGCCCGCGGCTCACCGCCTCCGCGGCCGCCGCCGACGCCGCCGCCGCCGCCGCCGCGTCCGAGCGCCGCGCGCCGCTGCCTCTTGACGAACGTTCCCTGGCTCGGTCTCCGTGTCTCTCCGCATCCTGCCGCAAGACAAGCGCGAAGTTGTTGCTCATCGGCCCGCTCAGCACAAAGCAGTCCCCGCGCATCTCGGCGCCGAGCGGCCCGAGCACCTCCGCGAGCTGCCGCGCGTTCTCACTCCCCGCCCGCACCGCGCGCAGGTTGCAGTTAACGCGCTCGGGACCGTCGGCCCCGAGCACCACAACGCTCAAGTGCTGCTTCAAGGGCGGCTCGCGGTACAGCGCGCCCGCGAGCGACGCCCCCAGCGGCACCGCGCGCCCGGCGCTCCCAACCACCAGCATCGGGGTGTCCGTCTTTGGCGCCGTCGCGCACATCAGGCCCGCCAGGTACAGCTCCCGCGCCACGTCCTGCACACGGCACGTCTTCGGCGTGTCCTTGCTCTTCGCCACCATGCTCTCCGCCACCATGCTCACCACCCCGCCGTTGTTCACCCCGAAGAGGCTCGGGATCCCGGTGCGCGCCAGCGTGCGCCAGCCCGCGGCGTCGGGCGGCGTGTCGCGGGCGGCGTTGCGCGCAGCGTCGCGCGCAGCGTCGCGCGCAGCGTCGCGCGCAGCGTCGCGCGCAGCGTCGCGCGCGCGCGCCCTGAGGCTTCCCCCGCTCGGGCCCTCAGGCGCGCCCCCCTGCAGCGAGTCCCCGACCGCGCCCGTCCGCAGCGCCGCCAGCGCCGCGACGCACGCCTCGCGCCGCGGGAGCAGCTGGTCGTTCATGTACGCCAGCGCGCTCTGCGTCTCGGGGTGCAGCTCCGCGCAGCGCACCGCCATCCCCGCCCCCGTCAGCGTCGCCGAGAGCCCGAGCAGCGCGGGCGCGGCGCGCGCCGCGCCAAAGCCCGCCGCCGCAGGGGCCGCAGGGGCCCCCACAGGGGCCGCAGGGGCCCCCGCGGCCCCAGAGGGGCCGAAGCCCGCCGCCCGCGTGCACCGCACCCCCACCACGTTCGCCGCCGCGCACGAGAGCGTCCAGCGGCACGCCTCGTCGTGCAGCGTCACGCTCTCGCCGGGCTGCAGCATGTGCATCGCAGCGCAGACCTTCTCGCGGCTCAGCAGCGCGCCCATGCTCTCGCCCCCGAAGCCCACGCGCGTCGACAGCGCCCCCCCCACCAGCAGGTTCTGGCGCGAGATGCGCACCCGCGGCTCGCGCGAAACACGCGCCGGCACGTTCCCGCGCGGTCGCGCCCGAGCCTGCATGACGCGCCGCTGTTTAATAGACACTTGGCGCCGGAGCGCGCCGTCCGCCCGCCACTAACGTAAACCCTAATATACACCGCTCTGTCCGCACAACCACAGCCCCAGTAGCTAAGTTGGTATAGCGTTGATCTTATCAATCAACGGCCGCAAGTTCGAGTCTTGCCTGGGGTAGCCCGCGATTTTTGCTGTCGAACTATCTTGCACACGCCAGTTCTCCCGCCGTTTATCCGCCGCCAGACCTCATCTTCAAAATTCCCGAGTCGCCGCAACGCGCTCGAGCATGTTCCCGTGCTCCACCAGCTCCAATTCGTCCTGCAATCTCTGCCGGAAAGCATGGCGGTGGATAGTTTTGTGTCGCAGCTTCATCGAAACCAACTCCAGATACGAAACAATCTGCACCAGCCGCCGTTCCTGCAGTTTTTCCTGCACGTGTTGTCCTTCTATGTTTACCGCTTTCAAATGCCGCTTGAGTATCGTCGGCAGATCATGGTCTGCCATGGAGTGCACCCCGTATGTAAGCACACTCAGCACACAAATTTTTTTTAAATGCATATTAGTTGCATCAATTGTTCGTAAAGTTTACGGATCAGGGTTTTGATAAAATTCTTTATAAAACAACCAAAATTGAATGCACAAGATACATCCCGTACGATTAGAAGCGGAAGTGAGACAAGTGCCAAATAAGTATCTGGTGAAAATACAAACAAATGGAACATGTTGCGCGGGCAAACATTTAACATCATTGACCACTTCAGTATTTGATGAACTTGACTTGAAATATGAAAAATTCGATCTGAAAACCCCTTCAGGGGACACTGAAAACCACTGGTTCGTCACTACAGTGCCGAAAGGCTCAAGCTTGTACCAGGGTGCGTTGTATGATTTTGACAAAAACAAATCACCAATTGAAATGGCTGATGATTACTACGAAAATTATTACGATAAAAGAAATCAGGGAGTTTATTTTGTGGGTCCGAAGCACGTTGCTGATATGTACGGAGATAAGATAGATCGCTCGCGGATAATATATGCAACAATGCCCGACTTAGAGGGTGAAAAACAACTGACAAATCCGCAGGAATATCTGTATGCTCTATGCTATGTCCCTGGCCTCAAAGGCAGTCGAGTCAAATACACAACAACCGCCAAATTGATTCTATTGGATATAAGTAAGATTGAAAATGTCAGATTTATATGGAGTATAACAGAAACATTAAAAGATGAAGAGAAAAAAAATGAACAATATGTTTTGACCGAAACTCTTGTCAAAGAAGTTGCCGACAATGTAGGCCATTCTATCACAGTGCGTAGAAAATCCTCAGATAGTTATGACCCGGATCTGATTTTATTCTTCAAAACCTATGTGATCCCGTACGTCAAAACAAATTATGGAATTGAATTACATGGTTGGATATACCATCAAATGGAAGGCAACAGCTTCCACGATGAAATATGTCTCATGGATAGATCTCATTTGCATTTCGACAGTGTAAAAATCTCGGAGAAGACGAAATACAAATCTTTGCCTACTATGGAAGAATGGAAAAAACAGCATGAAGCTTACAAAGTTCCGAACAATAGACAATGTATGCAGCACTCCACGTTAACTAGTCTAGTGAACAGACCCTTTATCGGGCCGCGGCGCAAAGAGGATGGTAACAAAACACCGCAAGTGTGGGAAGATACATTCGAAGATGAATAAAGCTCACTGTACTTTTGTTTTGTAATACATCACATTTTGCAAGTCTTGTTGCGAGCACTTAGGACCATATAAGAATGGTTGAATTGTTAGCAATGTCCATCGATGCTCCACGGGAGCCTGGGGCGGGCTTTCGTCGGAATGGGGCCGAAGATTGGGCCCAGTGAGTTGACTTGCAGCGTGGTCTTCCCTTCTACAGACACACCCGGCGCCGGGAGACCCGACGCGGACGCCTTGAGACCCGGCGCAGACGCCTGCACTTGCGCGGGTGGAGCTGGCGGCGCGAGCTGTGCGCGGGCGCTCGCGCGCTCGACCACGGTCATGGAGATGAAGAAGACTAGGAGCGCGACGGAAGCGAGCACCATGGCGCTGTGCAGGCCCTTGTCGAACTCGCAGGAGTCGCGCTTGACGTGCATGCTGTTGCGGTGTATGTCGTACTCTAGCAGCACCTTCTGCTGTCCCGCCGCGCTCGGCGAGGGGAGGGCGACCACGCGTCCCAGGAAGGCCCACGCGAGGAGCTCGAGGGCGGACTCGGCGTCGGCGGGGAGCGTGATGCGCAGCGCAGCGTCCTCGGTCTGCACGCGGTCGCGGCCCAGGAGCGCGCGCGACTGCTCGACGAACTCGCGGATGAGCTTGAGGTCCATGCACCGGCGGCCGCCCGCGCGGCAGGCGTCGGCCGGGAGGCTCGAGCCGCTGCGCTCGACGGTCATGGCCGCGAGCGCCTCGAAGGCGCGGCAGCAGGAGACGTTCCAGACGAGCGCGGGCTGGGTCCCCAGAGGGGCCCCTGCGGACTGTGCGGACTGCGCGGCCGCCGGCGCGGCGAGCGCGGCGAGCGCGAGCGCGGCGAGCGCGAGCGCGGCGAGCGCGGCGAACCTGCCGCGCGCGGCGAACCTCCCGCGCGCGCGTGGCGCCATGCCGCGCGCGCGCTTAATACGCCAAGAGCGCGCGGCGCGCGTCGGCGGCGCGCCCGGCCGCGGCCGAGGCGGCGACGCCGGCGGCGGCGAGCGTGACGAGCACCCAGAACTCGGGCCCGCTCGAGAGCGCGGCGGGCTCCCCTGCGGGCGCGGCGTCCCAGCGCGGCTCGGTGAAGACGACGACCGAGAGCACGTTGAAGAGCACGTAGGCGCCGAGCAGCCCCGCGAAGTGGCGCTCGCGGAAGAGGCCGACGAGGGGCTGGGGCCCGGCCGGGGCCCCTGCAGTCCCGGCCGGGGCCCCTGCGAGCAAGCGCTCGGCGCCCGCGGCGTCGGCTTTGTCGGCGTCGGCGGAGTTCTCCGCCGCGTCCTCGCCGTCCACGCCGTCCACGCCCCGCGCGCCGCGCGCGCTGCGGTGCTCCCCGTACCACTGCATCAGCAGCGCGCACGCGACGAGCAGCCACTCGAAGACGGCGGCCGCGAGCAGGCTCTGCAGGACCCAGCACGCGAGGAAGAGCGACGTTGCGCAGGCGTAGAAGACCTCGGCCGCGCGGTAGCACGCGAGCTGCAGCGCGGAGAGCCCGCCGCGCGCGGCGGGGCTGTGCGCCGCGGGGCTGCGCGCGTGCGCCGCGATGATGAGGTGCACGCACGCGAAGTCCAGGATAGCCTGCAGCGCGGCGAGCTTGTGCGCGAAGGCCTCGTCGCTGTAGATCCGCGGCAGCAGCACGCTGTTGCGCGCGGGCGCCGTGCCGTCTGTGCGGAACTCGACGACGCACGCCACGTTGAGGCAGAAGTGGAAGACCAGCATGTGCATCGCCAGCGAGTACGCCTGCACGCGCGCCCCGGTCTCCCAGCTCACGAGCACGCAGAGCATCGAGGCCGCCACCGCGTACGCCAGCACCCAGGGCACCGTCTGGAAGACGTCGCTCTGCAGGCAGATCGTGATGTACTCGCTCAGGAAGAGCAGCTCCGCGTCGCGCGGCTCTGCCAGCCGCCCCGGGCATGCCCCGCCCACGAGCACCGCGAAGCACGCGAGGCACGCCGCGCCCGCGAGCGCGAAGAGCGTGTCGAACATGTTGACGCCCGCTTAAATACGCCCGCGCGCGCCAGAGCGCCCGCGCAGCAAAATGTTCGTGCGAAATGTTCGCGCGAAATGTTCGCGCGAAATGTTCGCGCGAAATGTTCGCGCAAAATGTTCGCGCGAAATGTTCGCGCAAAATGTTCGCGCAAAATTTTCGCGCAACATCGCGCCCGAGCCGCGCGGCCGGCGGGCGCGGCACCCATGCGCTGGAAAGATTTTGGAAGTGCCGCGCGCAAGAAGCGGCTCACGCGCCGCCAGGTGCACGAGAACGTCTTCATCGAGCTCGAGTACGTCGACGAGGCGATGCGCTCCTCGGAGCCCGCCGCCTTCGCGCAGGTGCACAACCTCGTCGGGACGTGCCAGCTCAAGAGCTCGAGCCGACTCAACCTCGAGACCATCTGTAGATTCCTGCCAAACTCGGTCTACGAGAAGCAGAAGTTCGCGGCCATCACCATCCGCCTCGGCTCCCCGCAGTGCACGACGCTGCTCTTCACCTCGGGCAAGATGGTGCTCACCGGCTGCAAGAGCTTCATCGAGGTCCTGCTCGCGTCCATGAACTGTCTCTACACCCTGCGCACCTTCCTCCCCGGCGTGCAGTTCGAGCTCTGCGACGTCGCGATCCAGAACATCGTCGGCAACGCCGACCTCAAGCTCGAGCCGCACGAGCGCCTCGACCTCAACGCCTTCTACCGCGACTTCAACGTGCACTGCACCTACCAGCCCAACATGTTCCCCGGCCTCATCTACCGCCCCGCGCACGTCGAGATCGTGGTCCTGCTCTTCTTCTCGGGGCGCGTCGTGCTCACCGGCGCCCGCACCATGAGCGCCGTGTACGGCGGCTGGCGCAAGCTCTACCCGCTCGTCAAGGAGTACCGCCGCGCGGGGCCGCGCGAGCCCGAGGCGAGCATGGGCCCCGTGGGGCCCCCTGCGGACGCGGGCGCGGAAGCGGACGCGGGCGCGGAGACAGGGGCGGCGGGAGCGGTGGTTACGGCGGCGGGGGCGGTGGTTACGGCGGCGGGGGCGGTGGTTACGGCGGCGGGAGCGGTGGTTACGGCGGCGGGGGCGGGGGCGGTGCGCAAAAAAATAAAGACAGAGTGACGCCGGTAGCACGAGCACGAGCACCTGTGTTGCACAGGACAAAAAAAACAAACCATGTATATAAGAAATGCTTTATTAGATTACACATGTCTCAAATCATAGAAGAAATGACAGAAGCACAGAAAAAGGCCTTCGCCAAATGGCTCTTATGGCGGGGCCAGCAGTATATCCTAGAGATACAGGAAGCAAAGGACAAGGAAGCAAAGGAGAAGGAACATGCACGGTTATTCCGGCGTCTCGCGGGCGACTACAGTAACGATGATGATGATGATGCTGAGGAAGATGAAGAAACGAGAATTGCGCAGGTATGGGAACTCGTGAAGAGGGAAGCTGAAACGTTGACACTTGACTATATACAAATTTACGGCGGGGAAAAGTTCAAGTCCTTCATCGCCCAGGATATCTCTGTTTTACACCAGCATTATCCACGTCTTCTCCTCGACGCGCAAACGACCGTGGACAACGAAAATAAGCGCAAGGAGCAAAAGAAGAGGAAACTGGAAGATGACGAGAGCGCGGGCGCGAGCTCTATCGACAGCAGGGCCGCGGGCGAGAGCGCCGTGTCCTTGCCGCTGCGCGAGTGCCAACCGGTTCAGGTACTCGACGATAAGAGGGTGATCGAGCCCTATCTGAAACGAATCGAGTCGTTGAAGAAACAAAAGCGCGATCTAGAGACCGCGGTTGCAGGATTGAAATTTGATCTTGATTTTGTCCAAGTAAGGGCCAGGGAGTCGCGCGCTCAGAATGAGGAATTAAAACAAGAGATCGCGAAGCTCAAGGGACAGAACCTCAATCTACCCGAAGACGAGCTTCGTGAATTGCTGGGCGATGTGACGTATGCTTTCGGAAAAATCAGCGACACGGTACATCTTGGGGAAGTAAAGACAGAGCTCGAGCGCCGTTACAAATTCTGCTGCCCGATCTCATCGGGAGTATTCATAGAACCTGTAGCTGGACCTGACGGGTATGTGTACGAGAGGAATGAGATCGAAGAATGGATCAGAAGGCAGCTGTATAGTCACCAGCACACGAACTTGGAGGGACAATGGAAGTCCCCGTCCACACCAGAATACTTCACATCAACAGCGTTGCCCCCTGCCATCTTCGTCAAATCTCTCATGAGCGAAGAAATCGAAAAAAATCTCATCAAAATGAGAGTCAAACAAGTCTCCCGTTAACGCTCGCGCCACCCTAAACCCTTCGCACACGCGCGCCGCGCGCACACGCGCGCCGCGCGCATGCGTTCGTTCAAGTAATAAAGTTCATACAGACATAGTTTCTTTGTTTATTCCCGGCCTTGCTTTCCGTGACAACATTACTGCGCGCCGTCCGCGCCCGCTGGGCTTCCGGCCCCCGCGCCCGCAGGCCCGCCGGCCCCCGCGCCCGCGCCGTCCTCGCAGGCACAGCCCCGCGCCGCGAGCTCCGCGCGCAAGCACAGCAGGTGCTCGAGCATGGGGCAGTCCGCCCCGTGCAGCAAGCTCACGGCCTCGACCGCGTACTCGACCGCCTCGCGCCCGACCCGCACCAGCGCGTGCTGGGCGCGCGTGCGCGCTGGCCCGTCCGCGAGCTCACGTTGCACGCGGAAGTGCACGAAGTCCGCAAAGATTAACGAGAGGCACACGTAGTCCGGATGACAAGCGCTGAGCAGCTGCCCGAGATTCATCAGCAGCTTGAGAAGTTCCTCCTGGATGTGATCTGCGACCTGGTGCGTCTGGTACTCGGCGTCCTTGCCGTTAAGGCAGATCATGCCCGTCAACAAGCTCATGCGCGTGCGGTAGGTCCTGTACATCCACCTGCAGTCGCGTTCCGACGCCGCGCTGAGGTCCCATGTCCCGACCATGCCCGCCTGCACCGCCGCGCAACTCGAGAAGAGCGGGACTGCAGCCTTCTCTTCGCCAAAGTGGAACAGCACTTGCGCGAACAGCGCCCCGAAGTGAGTCGTGGTCAGGTGCTGCGGGCCCAGGGCCGCCTTGTACGCGTCGTACACCTCGCGCGCCAGCCCCAGGGCCGCGTCGCGATCGCGGATCAGGAGCAGGGTCTCCATCACATGCACGTCGAGCTCGCGCCGCGCGCGGGCGTCCGCCGGGGCGTCCGCCGGGGCGTCCGCCGGGGCGTCCGCCGGGGCGTCCGCCGGGGCGTCCGCCGTGGCAACGCCCAAGGCCGCGGCCGCGGCGCGCGCGTGCCTGCATCCGGCGAGCACCGCGGCGTCGGAGTAGCACTCGAGGCAGACCTTGCAGCGCTTGCTCGGGGCGCGCTCCTCGGGCCCCTCCAGATCCGCCGGCGCGACGAGCTGCCACATGCAGCCCGCGCACGCGAAGGCCGTGCGGCAGAGGCAGCCGCAGGGCATCGCGGCGCCCTCTTCGAAGCAGCAGAAGCATCGCGCGCCGGGCATGGGCTCGGGCATGGACTCGATGACCTCCATGCGCTGCGTGCCGCCAGCGCGGGCTTCCAGCGTTTAATAGAGAAGTTAGAGACACCGCAAAAGGATCATCACCGCGCAGAACCCATTTTAACTTTTTTTTGAAGTCTTTTTGAAGTCTTTTACCGTTTTTTTTTTGAAGTCTTTTACAGTGGTAGTGCGCACCAACCAAACTTAACACTTTCAGAGTCTGAAAATAAAGCGAATCGAGTCTTTAACGCCTTGTACAGAAATAGACCCTTATGAAGAATTCATCCTCTCCGCGTGCCGTGAGGCAGCTTCAGCTATGTCTGTGATGCCTG
>JBIPOE010000017.1:0-61437 GCA_044379485.1 Catalimonadaceae bacterium | reverse complement strand
GATCTATTGTTCTGGCATCGCTACCGTTTGCCTGTCCATTCCCAATATATAAATTGGCTATAAAGCCAAGGTTCTGAGTTAATTTAGAAACAACTCTGGTATTGGCCTCCCACAAATCCTGGGCAGGTGCGGCTCCTGGAAATACAAATGTTGTTCTTCCATTGCCTAAAATACCTATTGCAGCATCCTGTGTGGTTGGCAGGTGGCGATACACCAAATCTGCGCTTATCGCAAACTTTGCATCCTCAGTTCTGTCACTGTCCCAATCATACATCCAGGTTCCAGGTGTTGGATCAAATGTCAACAATAGTTCAGCTCCAACGGTTTCTCTGTTGGACCTAACTGCAAAAGGATCGTCTAAAATATTCCTTGCTCTTGCCGGGGCAGGTAGGGATCCAGGTATTGGTCCTTCGAGAGGTTTCTGATATAAAAAATTTGGTGCAATCTGGAACTTTCCAGCATTAACCGTAAAACCGCTGAGAACATTATACATGTTACCAGAGCCTACATCTTTTAACCTCCAGCCTGTAAAAGTTTTGGTCTGGTCCATACCACCATTAGCGACAAGGCCCATATAAGATGCCAGGCCGTACCAATTAATTATTCCTATTGAATATGTAAGTTTAACCTTACCGCCGAAATTATCCATTGATTTTATAGAATCGCGAAAAACCTGCCCATCGGCTCCTCTTTGAACCTGAAATACTCTACCATTAAGTGGTTGACCTGCCCAGAGCCCTCCTAAATCGAAACTGAAACTTTCAAATTTTCTTGATATGCTAATGGCTCCTTTTCTTGTTTTTGGAGTTGGTACAGCAAATGAACTTTGTAGTCCGCTTCTTTGAGTTATGTCTTCATGAAAGATACCAGTGATGTCAAATCCAACGACTTTCCTTGAGTACTTGGCCAAAAATGCAGGATTGGCTCCCCACCAAAGTTCAGGCCCAAAAGCAACCTTTAAACCCTTAATGGCCTTTTTTCCTTCCATTTCAAAACCAAAAGGGGCCTCTCCATTGTAGGTATCAATATTAGGACCATAGTTTGCCTCCGGATATAGGTTGAAGAAATCGCCCTCATAGGCCCAATGGTAGTGGCCTGTACGGTAAAATCCGGTCAGATTAAAATCTTTATGGTTCCAGCTAATGGTGCTGCGGTATAGTTGAAATCTGTTATTAGAGGAAATTTGCTGCGGTCCATTTGGGGTGTTTACAGTTATCCTTCTGCCTCTGTTTTCATAGAATACTTCGTCAATTGGATTTTCTGCCACATGTCCCAAAGCATTAAACTGAATATTGGCCGTAAGGTTTGGAGCTGGCTTTGCGGTTATTCCAAAGTTAAATGATTGCATGTGGTCAAAACCCAGTTTATTGGGATATCTCACGATGTTTGGATCGGCAACTTTTGGTGTTGTTATCAGGCTTCCTCCAGTGTTGAAGGTTGTAAAATTTGCCTGAAGCTCACTCACATATAATTTTCTATTATCCTCACTTCCTAAGGCCGCCTTGTCTCCTCTTGCCCTTAAAACTGCGTCTCCAATCTGTATGTTTTCAAGGTAATTCAATTGGACTTTTCCATCTGAATTGTAAGGATTGAACTTGTGCGCTTCTTTCAAAGTATAGTAAGCAGCACGTGGGTACAATTGGTAAGTACCTCTTTCATTGGTTGGACCTTTTGCGCAAATGCCAAACCACTCTTCGTTCATGTTGTTTTCGCCTACTTTAAAGTCATTCTGATAGCCACCATTTGACCACGAGGCTGCAACATCATGATCGTCTAAGCCAATAGTTTGACCAGTTTTCCACCAACCATCGCTAAACTGAAACGTGAAACCACCAAGGCTATTTCCTGCTTTGCCCATACCATCAGCATTGCTGTATATTTCTTTCCAATTACTAACCAAATATTTAGCTTGCGATTCCTGATCTTCACTATTAGCCAGAGTGTTATAAGCGTCCGCACCAAACTCTGTTAAAACTACAGGCTTGTTAAACTCGTTTTTTACTCTGTCAAAGGCATCTCCAAAAGACGCTCCTCTATAAATGTTTATACCCAGAATATCGACATCGGTGCATTCTTTTGAAATGATGTCGAGGAACAACAAATCTCCGTTACAAATTGCTATAGGGTGAGATTGATCAATTCCTTTCATAGATAGAGCAGCTTCATTAAAAAGCTTGTACATGAAACCAGCACCAATTGTGGACTTTCTATCCTTCATTGGTATGTTTTCTGTTTCTGCTCCCCTCCAAAAGAGACCATAATTATTTTCATTGCCCAAAAGGAATAGTAGAAGACCAGGTGTGTCTTTATATTCTGTTACCATTTCCTTTGTTTCTTTCAGCAATAGCTCTTTTGCTAATGGATTAGAGTAGTCTGTGTTTGACTCCCATTTGCCATTCAGATTAAGCCCATATCGGCCAAAGGAATGGTTAAGCATTGTATAAATGCCATAGTTCTCATAGATGTATTTTATCCACTTTGGGGGAACTCCTGTATATTGACGAATGGTATTAACGCCCATATTTTTCAAAAGGGCCATTTCAATGTCAAGTGCTGCTTTGATTACATCTTCAGGTTGCTTCCAGAGACTGTATGTGAAATTTGTTCCTATTGGGAAGTAGTCCCAGTTCATTCCGTTCACAAAGTGCTCCTTTCCATTTGCTTCAAGCCTGTAGCCTGAATCAGACTTTTTTATCTGGACTTTGCCTGATTGGGCTTGAACAGAAATGAAAAAAACTAAAAGGCTGGAAACCAGAATAAAAAGGTGCTTCATAAATATGGTATTCAAAATACAACTTCCAGAAAGTGTACAACCTCTTTAAAAGTCTATATTTTTTTTGGTGGATTTTTAATATTCCTTAGTCACTTGAGAGTGAGATAAGAAAGGGTCAAATGTATTATCCACTTAAAAGCAAAGCCTAATTTTGGACTACATCTCTACTACTACAAGATTGAAAAAAAGCCTCCTGCGTTTTTAAAATAATACATCTTTGCTACATCTATTTTTGAATACCAGAATGAGCCGGGTTTTTATCAGGAAAATAGTCTTCATTTTTCTTGTTGTTTTTCATCAAAATTCAGCTTGTTTTTCTCTGTCCAAAACTGGCCAAACCGAAGTACTTACCTATTCCAGAAACCAATATGGAGCAGGTGCTCAGAACTGGGCCATAAAGCAGGATAAGAAAAACCGTTTATACATTGCCAACAATGAGGGATTATTGGTTTTTAATGGCAGCAGTTGGCAGATTTTTCCAGTTCCCAATAAGACTATTTTAAGATCTATTGGCTTTGGTTCTGATGGAAAACTCTATGCCGGAGCCCAGGATGAATTTGGTTATTTTGCTCCCGACCCCGTTGGTAGGCTTTGTTATACTTCTCTAAAATATCTTCTTCCAGCATCTGAAATGAAGTTTCCAGATGTTTGGCAAATCGAGTCACTAGGAACCGAAGTATTTTTCAGGACTAATACCACAATTTTTAGATATGCAAACCAAAAGCTTAATACCTATAGATCCAGATCTGGATGGCTTTCCATTCATAAGCATCAGGATCGGATTTTGGCACATGATGCAGGGCAGGGTTTGTTATTATTTCAAAATGGCAAATGGAAAACTTTGGCTGGCAAAGCTGAACTACCAAATCGGTTTTTTATTACAGATTTGGTGGCTTACAGTAAGGATACCAGTTTGTTATGTACAGAAAGACATGGCCTGTTTTACCTGATCGGGGATAAACTAAGTCGCTTTAATATTCAATCTCCCGGCGTTGATCATTTGCAGCATTTTACCTCTCTTTCCATATTGGAGGATACAAGTATTTTACTAGGCACCTATTTCAATGGGATATACCATATTTCTAAGAAAGGAGTGGTGAAAGAGAATGTTTCAACCAAAAACGGTTTAGGAAACAATACAATACGTTGTCTCTATGCTGATAGGTATGGAAATGCCTGGGTGGGTCTCGATAATGGAATTGCGTTGTTTAATTACCAAAATACGATTAAACACCTTAACCCGGCAGCTTTTAACAATGGAGTAGGCTATGGTGTGCAATTGCTCAACAACGATTTATACTTTGCTCTTTCCACGGGCTTGTATTGCCTGCCGCTTAGATCAGAAAATGATGTAAATTTAGAAAACTATGCGCCTAAAATAATATTAGGTGGATTGACCTGGAATATATCTGTTTTTGACAAGCAGATTTTAGCTGGACGAGACGATGGATTTTGGAAAATTAATAATTACCTGGCCAGTCCTGTTTCGCAGAGAACCGGATTTTGGACTTTCAAGCCTGTAAAAGGAAACAAGGTTCCTCAATTGGCTGCCGGCAGCTACCTAGGCGTTCATCTGTTTGAAAAGGAAAATGATTATTTTTTTGATAAAGATTCCATAACTGATTTTACAGAGTCTAGTCGTTATCTGGAGACAGACGATAAAAATATATGGGTTTCGCATCCTTACCGTGGCATTTACAAAATTTCAATTTCAGATGGCTCAGTGGTTTTGTTTACCCAAAAAGAGGGATTGCCATCCGATCTGGACAACCACGTTTTTAAGATAAAGAACCAGATTTTGTTTGCTACCACAAAAGGTATTTATGAATACAATTCTTTGGAAGGCAAGGTCCTAAAATCTAAACATTATGAAAACCTTTTTGGGGAATTGCCCATTCGTTATTTAAAAGACGATGAAAAGGGAAATATCTGGTTTGTGCAGGAAAAAATGGTCGGTGTTGCAGATTTTAGCAAATCAAAGCCTGTGGTTCATTACTTGCCAGAACTTAAAAATAAAGTTGTTAGCGGCTTTGAAAGTATTTTTCCTTACCACAATGGCAATGTACTTGTAGGCAGCGAAACAGGTTTTTATCATGTTGATTATAGCCAGTATTTGAAAGGTATAAAAACATTTTCGGCTTACCTGACCCAGGTAAAATCCATTGGCAAGGCAGATAGCGTCTTTTGGGGTGGATATAGTTTAAATGATACTTCGCCTGGTTCCACAATTTCTCTTCCTTATAAGTATAACTCGCTGCATTTCGGTTTTGCAGTTTCGGATTACGATCATCAAGCCAATAATGAATTTAGTTATTATCTGGATGGTTTTGATTTAACATGGTCCAAATGGACAAATAAATTTGAAAAGGAATACACCAACCTACCAGCTGGAAACTATACATTACAATTAAAGGCCAGAAAAAGTCCATCTCATGAGTCGGCAGTTTATACCTATTCTTTTACCATAGAACCTCCTTTCTATCAAACCATTTGGGCATATGCGTTTTATGCGCTGGTTTTTTCAGGATTTGTTTATGGCCTTTTAAAATTTCAGTCAAAAAGGCATAAGAAAAAACTCGAAGCCAAAAGACTTTCCGATCAACAACAATTTGAAGAAGAACAAAGGCAAATGGCTTTTCAACACCAATTAGAACTTGGAAAATCGGAAAAAGAATTAATTCGACTTCAAAATGAAAAGCTGGAAGGTGAAATCGAATTTAAAAACGCTGAGCTGGCCAGTGCTACTATGAATCTGGTTCAGAAAAGGGAATTTATCCTGAAACTAAAGACCGAGCTTAGCCATTTGCAAAAAACGACAAAAGTAGGAGATGACAATCCTGAACTAAAAAAGCTGATTAAGACCTTATCGGAAGAAGAAAAGTTGAATACCGAGTGGGATCAATTTTCCCAACATTTCAATAGTGTGCATGGTGATTTTATAAACATTTTAAAAGCAAGATTTCCAAGCCTGAAGCCGCATGAAATGCAATTGTGTGCCTATTTGAGGATGAATTTAAGCAGTAAAGATATTGCGCCATTGATGAGCATTTCAGTTCGTGGGGTTGAAATCGGACGTTACCGGTTGCGAAAAAAGCTCGGCCTGGCAACAGAAGAAAATCTGGCCCAATTTTTACTGGATTTGAAAGTGCAAGTTTAATAGAGAGTCCTTTTAATATTTCAAACGCTGGGCATTTAAAATATTAAACACCAGCATTTGCCTTCGCTTTAATCATGGCCTGGTTTTGCAGCATTTTGGCAAAATCTCCTTCTTTTATCTTTAAAAAGTTGGTTGCTTCCTGTACCAGATTTAAGGCCTCAACTTTTCTATCATTGGCTGGATTGGCCTCAAGGCCCACACAATCTGCCACGGATTTGCCTAGCCAATAGCGCACTTGCGCATCGATATACAAACTTTCCTTTTCAGGAATCATGGATTTGTAATACGCCAACAACTCTTTCGTAAGTTCAATTCCTTCCTCAGATTTTTTGAAGTGGCGATTTCTGATGGTTCGTTCTAAAACCATAGCTTCGGAGTAGTTGGCTGGTAACAAGTCTGTTGAAATATGAAGTTGGTAGCCAATGTATCGCCAAAGACTGGTAAAACTTTCCATTTCTCTTTCAGTTATAATGTAACCTGCCTTTTTAAGTCCCCGCAAAATGAGAAAGGAAAATGCCAGGTTGGTTCCTGCCATATCTTCCTGATTGGCAAACCCCAGGCCATATCCCAGTCTTTTCCTTTCAGGATATAATACCGGGCAATGGCATGAATCAACCTTGTTTTGTTGATGTGAAAGTGTCCATCTGAAATTTCATCCAATTGTCCCGGGGAGGAAACGGCAATGATAAAATCTGCGGTATCAGCCAGTCGTTTACCCTGATTTTTACGCATTTTTTCGGACAGATACAAAGCCTTGTTCCCAGGTGAAGCGGCATAGCAATAAGGCAAAGCCAGGCCACCAAGTAAAGTCATAATGGGCAAGGCAAGCTTCTCAAAAACACGTTGCCCTTTTTTGATTTGGTCTGGTTTAAACCAAGCTGGCTTGGGTAAACTTTGTGTTAGAAACTTCTTTAACGTGCTGTCTTCCAGATTTTCGTAATCGCCAACGGGCAAACCTAAAACCGCATAGAGCGAAGTTTGCGAGCCTTCCTGAAAAATAGATTGAACCAAATCATCAGCTTCAACATCGGATTGGTGTCGTTGTATGTTTAGAAATATAGGGTCAAAATTCATTTGAAGCCATGGTTTGATGATATGACATTAAAACGGAATAGTTGTTGTGGAAATGAATTACTTTTTTCAAAACAACAACCAATGATGGATGTTTTAATCTTTCTATATGGACACGGACAGAATCATAGAAATGGCCTGGGAAGACCGAACCAGTTTTGACGCCATCAAAGCACAGTTTGGTTTGAGTGAATCGGAGGTTATAGCCCTAATGCGCAAGACATTGAAGCGCAGTAGTTTTAATCTCTGGCGAAAGCGGGTAAATTCTGGCGTCAGTCAGAAACATGAAAAGAAGCGAAACCCGGAAATAGAACGGTTTAGATGCAGCCGGCAACGTGGCATTTCTATGAACAAAATCAGCAAACGGGCATGAAATTGAATTTTGAGACCGATTATACCCAAATTCTGGCTCGGGTTGAAGCCATAGATCCAATCAAGTATGGCAGAACCAGAAACTACCTCAACGGAGATGTCACCTATTTGTCTCCTTATATTTCAAGAGGAGTAATCAGTACAAAGCAAGTTCTGAAATCGGTTTTAGACCGGGGATTCGAACTCAATCAAATTGAATCTTTTGTGAAAGAATTGGCCTGGCGGGACTATTTTCAAAGGGTTTGGCAGGAAAAAGACATCAATCGGGATATCAAACAAACCCAGGAAAAAGTATCAAACTTTGAAACTCCAAATGAGATAATCAATGCGCAAACAGGTATTGCCGGAATTGACCTGGGCATTAAAACCTTGTATGAAACTGGCTACATGCACAACCACAGCCGCATGTACACCGCTTTTTTGGCTTGCAACATTGCCCAATCGCATTGGAAAAATTCGGCCCAATGGATGTATTATCATTTGTTGGATGGAGATTGGGCCAGCAATGCCTGCAGCTGGCAATGGGTGGCGGGTAGCAACAGCGGAAAAAAGTATTTCGCCAACCAGGAAAACATAAGCAAATACACCAATACGCCTTTTCAAAATAGTTTTTTGAATGCTGAATATGAGGACTTGGCATCCATGGGAATTCCTGAAGTTCTGAAGCAAACGACAAAATTTGAGGCCCAGACGGTTTTGCCTCAAACCAATGCGCTTTTTATTAACCCAGAAATCCCAACCTACCTTTATAATTATTACAATCTGGATCCGCTTTGGCATGCAGGCCAACCTGGAAACCGGATTTTATTGCTGGAACCTGAAGTTTTTCAACAATATCCAATCAGCAGCAAGTGTCTTGATTTTATGTTGAATCTGAGTAAAAATATTCCTGATATACAGGTTTTTGTGGGAAGTTTTGAAGCTTTTGTAAATGAGTATCCATCAAAAGAAATCTATTTCAAAGAGCATCCTCTCAACCAACATTACAAAGGCATTGAGGAAAGCAGAGATTGGATAAGCGAAAAGGTTACAGGCTATTTCCCCTCCTTTTTTGCCTATTGGAAAGTGCTGGAAAAGGAGAATCTCCAGCTCAGAAATCTTTAAATCAATCTTAAATTTTCATTAATGAAGAAATTTGCTCGCCCACAAATACTCTTTTTTTATGCTGATGAAGTTTTATTTTCTCAAATACAAACCAACAATGGCTGCCATTTGAGCAATCCAAACACCCAAAATCCACAAAATAGTTTCTAGTTTCGCTTTGTTGATTCGGTCCGCCAGGTCAACTTTGTCATCTTTGGTTAGAAAGATATCTTTTTTATCTGAAATTTTATTCTCAATTACTTCCTCAACCTGCTGAACAAAATTTCTGGCATCCGCCTCGTTTTTAAAATGTTTAAATGTGATTTCGTACAACTTTAAAGTCTGTGCAGCATTCATTTCAAATTCAATTAGGACGCAAGTTAATAAATTTGAATTATGTTAAAAACCCGAATCCTACTACTAGCCTGAGTGAATAAATTTTATTCCGAAACCCAATCCATATTTTTAAACCTTTAAATCAAGTCTTAGGTTTTTAATTTCACTTACTGAATTTATATTTCGAAGTTGCAGCAACAGGAAATAAAAAAGCGTCTCATTAATCTGGTTTGGCTCAAACGGGACTTGCGCACACAAGACCACGAAGCACTTCAGGCTGCTGAATCAGCAGGAATTCCCTATTTGATTCTTTTCCTTTTTGAGCCCTCGATCCTGGCCTATCCTGATTGTTCAGTCCGGCATTTGCAGTTTCAATACCATTCCATTTTGGCTATGAATCAAATTCTTTTACCACTCGGAAAAGAGGTTCATATTTTTCAACAAGAGGCCGAAAAGGTTTTTGATTTTTTGATTCAAATATTTGATGTCCAAACCATTTTCAGCTACCAGGAAAGTGGAACGAAAATCACCTTTGACAGAGATAAAGCCCTTAAAAAGAAGTTTTTAAAAGCAGGGCTTATTTGGAAAGAGTTTCAAAACAATGGTGTGGTTCGGGGCTTGAAAAACAGATTGAATTGGGACGCATTGTGGACAGCAAAAATGCATGAGCCCATCATTCAAAATCTCTTTCAGAAATCTGAACCGATTGCTTTCGACAATCCATTTCCTTTACAATCTGAGCTTTTAGAAGCGATCCATATCTTTCCAACAACCTTTCAACCTCCCGGAGAAAACAATGCCTGGAAATACCTTGCTTCTTTTTTGGAAAGTCGAGGATTGAATTATAACAAACACATTTCCAAACCTTTGCTTAGTCGAAAGTCCTGTGCCCGCCTTTCGCCATATCTGGCATGGGGCAATATTTCGGTTCGGCAAGTGTATCAACAAACGCAGGTTCGACTTCAAAAAGGTGGGTCAAAACGCCCCTTTCAAAATTTTTTGTCCCGCCTGCACTGGCATTGCCATTTTATTCAAAAGTTTGAAATGGATTGCAGCTACGAAACCGATTGCATCAACAAAGGCTATGAAAATCTGGCATATGCTGAAAATGAAAAATTTCTAAACGCTTGGAAAACAGGTCAAACCGGAATTCCCATTGTGGATGCCTGTATGCGATGTTTGCAAAAAACAGGCTGGATAAACTTTAGAATGCGGGCCATGCTGGTTTCTTTTCTAAGCCATCATTTGTTTCTGGATTGGCGGACCGGGGCCCATCATCTGGCAAAGCTTTTTCTGGATTATGAGCCTGGCATACATTATCCACAGTTTCAAATGCAGGCTGGAACCACGGGCGTCAACACCATTCGGGTGTATAATCCTGTCAAAAATTCTCTTGAACACGATCCTGAGGCAACATTTATTTCCCAATGGTTGCCTGAACTTTCTCATTTGCCTTTGGCTTTCAAACATCAGCCCTGGCTCATGACCGAAATGGATGAGATGTTGTACAATTTTAAACCTGGGCGGGATTATCCATTTCCAATCATCGACCTGAAAACTGATCTGAGAAAAAATGTGGATGCCCTTTGGAACTTGCGCAAAAATGAACAGGTAAAGGCTGAAAATGTGCGCATTATCCGGACCCATACCCGAAATAGTAAGTTTGATAAAAAGAGGAACCGGCTTTGAAAAACATCATGAAAGAAATTTTTTATAAAGGGCGTAGCCCTGCTATCTTCGTAAACTGAAAAAAAGCAAAATCAATAGGGGCGTAGCCCTGATATCCTTTAACCAATGCCAAACACATATACCCAATTATACATTCAGTTTGTTTTTTCGGTTAGAGGCCGTCAAAACCTTATAAAGGAATTATTTAGAGATGAATTGGAAAAGGTCATTTGCGGCATCATTTCAAATTACCAATGTAAAACCTATGCCATCTATTGCAATCCGGACCACCTACATGTATTGGTTGGAATGCATCCAACCTTGGCCCCTTCAAAATTAATGGAGCAAGTAAAATCCGGTTCTTCTCGTTGGTTAAATGATAAAAGATACATTTCCGGAAAATTCTCGTGGCAGGATGGATATGGGGCTTTCACCTATTCCAAATCTCAAATTGACCAGGTTGTTAAATACATTTTAAATCAACCTGAACACCACAAAAAACAAACATTTAGGGAGGAATATTAATTGTTACTTGAAAAGTTTGAGATTGAATTTGATCCAAAATACTTGTTTGAATGGTATGATTGAGATTAGGCAAAAATGGTTAGGTGCAAATTCCAGATTTGGTATTTGCGATTTAGATGTCAGGGCTAACGCCCCTGATATAAATTGTATTCATTCTATGAAGATTTCAGGGCTAAAGCCCTTTTTAAAACTCATTTTAATAGCTAAGAAGATTTAGGGCCTAACGCCCCAAAATAAATTTTGATAAAATAAATATTTTGAAAAGCGGTAAAGAAAAACCAATCAAAAAGGGCGTAACCCTACTATCTCCGTAGTTGTTACGAATATAATAACACAAAAAGGGGCGTAGCACTATTATCTTCCTGGAATAACAATTTAACAAAAAACACAAAGGGGCATAGCCCTGAAATCATTATTACGATTGCTAAAAAGGTATCGGTACTTACGCATCAAAATACATTTTGAAAAAACTAATAATTTGAAAAACGTCAAAAAACAAAACCTTCCCCAGAAAATCTGCCCGGTTTGCCAACGGCCTTTTACCTGGCGTAAAAGATGGGAAAAGGTGTGGGAGGAAGTGAAGTATTGCAGCGAAAAATGTAAAAGGAATAAGTAAACAGGAGTTAGTAATTAGTAATTGTCACAGAACTTAGTTCCCCCTTCGGGAACCAGGGGGCCAGAAAAGACTTAATAATATGAAATCAACAGGAATCGTATTTCCACATCAGTTGTTTGAAAAAACTGTCCTACTGGATACTTGCTCCAGAATTTATCTGGTTGAGGAATTCTTATTTTTCAATCAATACAATTTCCACAAACAAAAGATAACTTTCCATCGGGCGAGTATGAAGTTTTATGAAAGCTATCTCCTGGATAAAGAGATTGAGGTGGTTTACATTGAATCAACAAATGCACTTTCGGACATCAGAAATCTGATCCCATTTCTTAAAGCAGAAGGAGTTGAATCCATAGCATATATCGACCCGGTTGACAACTGGTTGGAAAAGCGAATTTCAGAATCCTGCCTTTTACATCAGGTTTTAGAATTGAAATATCCCAGCTCAATGTTCCTAAATTCCTCAAATGAAATATCCCAGTTCTTCGGCGAAAAGAAGAAAATGTTCCAAACAGATTTCTACAAAGCCCAAAGAATCAAAAGGAAAATATTGCTTGAAAATAGTGACAAGCCATTAGGAGGGAAGTGGACTTTTGATGCAGAAAATCGTTTGAAATATCCCAAAGGTAAAAAGCCACCCGAAGTAAAGCCACTGCAACTGAATGGTTTTTATAAGGAAGCAATAGCCTATACGGAACAGCATTTCCAACATAATTATGGCCAGGTGAATACCAGTTTTCTGTATCCTGCTACTTTTAAGGAAACCCAAAACTGGCTGGATGACTTTCTCCAAAACCGGTTTTCTGAATTCGGTTTGTATGAGGACGCCATGGTTGAAGGGCAATCAGTTTTACACCATAGTATTTTGACACCCATGATGAATGTCGGTTTGATAACACCTCAACAGGTTTTGGACAAAACGCTTCATTTTGCCTCAGAAAATGAGATTCCACTGAATTCTCTGGAAGGATTTATTCGCCAGATTCTGGGTTGGCGGGAGTTTATCCGTGCTGTTTACCAACTAAAAGGAACCGAGGAAAGAACCCGAAATTATTGGGGATTTAAGCGGAAAATCCCAGCTTCGTTCTGGAATGGAACCACAGGCATTGAGCCCATTGACAGCACCATCAAAATGGTTTTGAAAACTGGTTATTGCCACCACATTGAGCGGCTTATGGTGCTCGGCAATTTTATGCTGCTCTGCGAATTTGACCCAAATGAAGTCTATCGCTGGTTTATGGAAATGTTTATCGATAGCTATGATTGGGTGATGGTACCCAACGTGTATGGCATGAGCCAGTTTGCCGATGGGGGATTGATGGCCACCAAGCCTTACATCAGTGGCAGCAACTACCTTTTAAAAATGAGCGATTTTAAAAAAGGACCATGGCAGGAAATCTGGGATGGACTTTTCTGGCGTTTCATGCACGTGCACCGCGATTTTTTTCTAAGCAATCCCAGGTTGGGCATGTTGGTCGGGACGTTTGACAAAATGGCTTCAGAAAAGCAAAAAGCGCATTTGGAAAAGGCGGAGGGTTTTTTGGGGAGGCTATCCTAGGCCTGGCGATCCGTGCCTATTTTTTTAGATTCAGATTAAATGCTCAAATAACTCCGCCTGGATTCCTTTAGGTTTGCACCATAGGACAATTTAAAGAATTGTCACTATTGTAAAGCTTTTCTTTTTTCTTTTAAAATTATTTACAAATGTGGATAAGTCAACAGCGGAGGGGGCGACTTCTGTTCGTGTCCAGGTTCCCACGAATCAATCCCATGTTTTCAAAAAATCTGTATTTTTTCCTTTGAGCGCATATTTCAGATGCCAATTCCTTTTCAAAACTCATCTCGTATATCTTTCAAAAACCTGAATCTAGGTATCCCTTTTTCATAATAAGCAGCTGAAGAATATGGATACTTTTGCTTTGAATCTAGAGACAATGACCCAGGAGGATATGTTGATTTAGTTTTCTATTCCTTTGGTTTTCTATTGAATCTGAAGTATTCTTGTGCCTCAATAAATTTCTAATGACGTTTTCAAAATCAGCGATTATCCAATTCGCCATATTCGTTTGTTTCATTTTTGCCATAAGTTGTAGTTCAGACGATAACAACAATAACACACCTGAAACCACAACCACCTACATCGAAGTTTTTGTTCTGGACAACAATGGAAATCCTCTTTCCGGCATCCCATTAAAACTGGACAACAACCAAACTGCAACTACAGATGCAGCTGGTTATCATAAATTTACAGGTGTATCCACTTCTGTTTCAAGGCACTTTGTGGTGGCTAGTGATGACCAATATTTCAACACATCTCAGGCTGTTACCATTAGTGGACAAAACCCGGGTACCATTCAGGTAGTGCTCACCTCCAAAGCAACGCCCACTTCTATTAACTCCACAACAGGAGGAACGGCAACCTTTACCAATGGCACCTCAGTTGAGTTTCCCGCAGATGCTTTTGCATATGCAGATGGAAGCAGTTTTTCGGGAACTGCTAAGGTGTATTTAATCCACTACACACCTGATAGTGAAGATTTTTCTAAAAAATCACCAGGTGCATCCGACCTTGCGGGTATAACTTCCACTGGCGCTGAGACTTTTTTATACACATACGGAGCCGCTTCTGTAGAAATTGAAGATGCCACAGGCAAAAGACTGAACCTGAAACCAAACCGGTCTTCTGAAATTCGATTGCCCATTTCACCAGATCAATTGGGAGATGCAGCAACCTTGGTTCCATCCTGGCATTTCGACAATGCGGTTGGAAAATGGCGACAGGAAGGAAATGTAACCAAAGTTGGTGATTATTATGTTGGAGACGTTTCCCACTTTTCCAGCTGGAGTGCTAATATTGTGACGGGTAGAGGCACAATAAAAGGTAAAATAGTAGATTCATCTGGAACAGGTGTTGGCAACATTCCAGTAAAAATCGGGCAGATAAAAACTACTTCAAAATCAGATGGAAAATTTGAAGGCTTTGTGAGTCTGAATCGATCCATTTTAATAGTTGCCGGCTTGGAAGGATCTACCCGACAAAAGATTGTTGCGGCTCTTACTACCCCCAATCAGGTTGAGGATGTTGGCAACATTGTTATTCCAACAAATGCATCTTCTGTGCCAATTACAGTATCAGGCAGAATTATTGGTTGCCAAAGCCAGTCTGTTGCATTCTTTGCAACTTTAACAGTAAACCCATCTTTGTCCTCCACCCCCGCAACCTTAACAAACCAGGTTAACGGATCATTTCAGTTTACAGCACCAAAGGGGGCTTCCATCACCATAAAGGTGTATGATCTGAATGATGGCGGTGTAACCAATTTAACCAGAACAGCTCCTGTTGACGGTAGCAATTTCAATATGGATGACATACAGGTTTGCGCCCCGCAATGCCCTGGCAGCCCAACTGTGACCGACATTGACGGCAATGTATATAAGACGGTGAGCATAGGCAGCCAATGCTGGATGAAGGAGAATCTGCGGGTAACGAAGTATAGGAATGGAGATGCTATTACCAATCTGACAGATCAAACAGATTGGGATACTACAAGTTATGGTGCATTTTCCATGCGAACCGATACAACACTACCATTAACATTCGGAAAATTATATAATTTCCTTGCTGTCGTTGATTCCAGAGGTCTTTGCCCCGTAGGTTGGCATGTTCCTTCAAAATCCGAATGGACGCAGCTAGCAGATACCACTTTTGGTGAAGGCCCAAAACTTCGATCTGCATTAAATTGGATTGGTCATTCAATTGATCAGATTGGATATAACGAAAAGGGATTTTCTGCTTTACCCAACGGTTTCAGAAGTACTGGGTCTGGCTTCACTGGCTTGGGCAGTGAAACATTTTTTTGGAGTTCAACATCTTCAGCTGGCTCGGATGGCTATTCAAGAGGCTTGATAAACTTCAATGATTACCTATATGACAATGGATTTATCAATAAAAGAGTAGGTTACTCTGTGCGATGTGTAAAGGATTAAATAGACCACTCATCAAAGCAAGTTTAAAGCTGAAAATTAATTTTGCAAGGGACTGGTGGTTGCAACCATCAGTCCCTTATTAATTTTAAGATTTCGTTTATTGAGAGTGGATATGCCTGAAATACAAGATTTGCCAGTAGTGTTCAAAACCCAATGTCTTCCATTTCTCAAATCTTGTAAAAAAGGTTTACTCCCCCACCATCACAAAAGCGCCCCAGAAATAGGGATCGGTAAATTTTGTTTTCAGGGTTTTCTGTGCTTTTGAAAAGGCACTTCTTTTGTTGCCTGTTTCCAGCCAGTTTTTGCAAAAGGCCACCATCAGTTCCTGGGTGGCATCATCGCTTACTTTCCAGAGGCTCATAACCAGAGTTTTGGCTCCGGCAACTTTAAAAGCCCTTTGCAACCCGTAAACCCCTTCGCCATTTTTAACTTCTCCCATACCCGTTTCACAGGCTGAAAGAATGACCAGATCAGTATTGTCCAGATTGAGGTTCATGGCCTCGTAGGCAGTCAATATTCCGTCATCACCTGTGCTGTTGTTTTGTCCTTTTATAGTATTGCCTGCGCCAGCAAGCATAAGGCCGGAGCGCAGCAATGGATTGTGATCGGCATTGGTATCTGGTTGAAAGTAACCATGTGTGGCTATATGGAGCAGCCTTGGTTTAAAGAATTCTTTCAATGTTCCTTCCAGTGCATTTTCTGCCAAAAGGGCCTGTGCATCCCAGCCATTCGAGGTGAGCAATACCTGCATTTTTTCTACCTCAATTTTTGTCCCCGGTAGTTCAGCAAGTTGTTTATCGGCATCCAGGTTGAGGCCATAAGTTAATTGCGGGGTTCTGCTTTCTTCTTTGGCCATTAGATTTGTTGGTGCACTGTTCTGGTAATAATTGGGAAAGCCGATCAGATATGCCAATTTGTTTACATCCTCTTCCTGAACACCATGTATCAGATCTTTGGTGGCTGTGATAAGGCGGATGTCTTTTTCTTCCAACAGATATTTTGAAGAAATTGGATTCCAGATCGTGTTGAGATTTATGCTGTGGTAAACGCCATCCGGTGAAAAATAGATGGTTTTTACATCTGTTAATTTCGCATTGATTTTTTTCCAGAATTGATTGTAGGACAATTCATCCAAAGATCGATTTGTAATTCTGAATTTGTAATGGCTCAGAAATTTGGTTTCCAGTTCATCGCCATTTCTTAAAACCACCATTTCAGGATGCAGCAGGCCTGGTTTCACTATAAGGGCCACATATTGAATCGAATCAGAAAGTGTCTTAATCCTGTAAATCGGTTTTTTGGGATCGGAGGTGTCCTTTACAGGCTTTGAATTCATAATGCCCTTAAACCGAATAATCTCCAATGCTGCTTCTCCGGGTTTAAGCTTGTTTTGAATATCTTTCCAGGTGTTTACCGTTCGTTCAGAAAGTTTTGAAAAGTTTTCTGAGCGTAGGGACAATTCCTTTTCCAGTTTCTCGGTTTTTAGTTGAATGCTGTCTATGCCAGCTCTTACTTTGGGATCTGGAGAAAGTGCAAGTTTTGCCATCGTGTTTTGATTGCTTTCCCATTCATCAAACATGCGAAACAACTTTTTATCCCCACTATTTTTAATTCTGTGTTTCCATTTGGCAGAACTGTTGAGCAGAAGTGCTTTGGTGGCAAGCTGTTGGTTAAAAAGTTCACCCGTAATGGCAGGGTTTGTGGCTTGGCGGCTGATGCAAAATGCAGTAAAATCGTGTTGCTTTTCCTTTAAGGTTTCAAAAAAGGATTCTTTCTCAGTATCGGACATGAAAGGAAAATTTCTCTGAATCTGGTTTAGGTAGTTTTGCTTGGAAAGCAAAAAGTTGGCTTCTGCTTTTATAATATTTCCTGTATTCCAATACAGTTTGCCCATGTGGTTGTATGAGTTTCCCACATCAGAATGGTCCTTTCCCCAATTTTTAACTCTGATATCGAGTGACTTTAACAAGAGCTTTTCGGATAAATAAAAATTGCCAAGTTCACTGTTGAACTGTCCAAGGTTGAAAAGTGAGTTTCCAACATCAATGCTTTCTTCACCCGTTACTTTTTTTTGAATCTCAATCCCTTTTAAAAAATAGTGTTCCGCTTTTTCATTGTTGCCAAGTCCTTTATAAAAACTTCCCTGATTCACATAGAGCAAACCTATATTCGGGTGATTTTCTCCCAGAGTCTTTTCCTGAATTTCCAGAGATAGCAAAGAATACTTTTCAGCTTTTATGAAATCACCAAGGCTCGAACTTACACTTGCCAATGCAGCATAAGACTGACCAGTTGCAACGTGATTTTCGCCCATAGTTTTCTTTCTAATTTCAAGTGCTTTGCTATGATTAGATTCGGATTTAGAGTAAGCCCCCATTAACCGGTATAAAGTCCCTAGGTTATGGAAAATACCAGCCATTTCTCTGTCATCAGCCGGTAAAACTTTTTTGTAGATTTCAAGTGTTTTGAGATAATTGGTTTCGGCTTTTTGATAATTACTTAAATCTTTATTTATCGTGCCCAAAATTTCAAATGATTTTCCTACATCCTTATGATTTTCTCCCAATACTTTTTTCCTGATGTCAAGGCTGGTTTGAATGAGGGGTTCTGCTTTTTTATTATTATGCTGAAGCCAATAGGATACTCCTAAATTATAATTAGCTAAACCTATCTCAGAATTTGATTCTCCAAGACTTAGTTTTAAAACATCAAGTGCCTGAATAAGAATGGGTTCAGCATCCTTACTCTTACCAGACCTGTTTAAAATATCTCCAATGGTATTTAAGGATTTTCCAAATTCTTCGGAATTTATTCCCTTTTCATTTTTAATCTGATCCCGCAGTAACTCAGCAAATGGTAAGGCTTTTCGATATTGGTATTTTGAATAGTAAAAATTGATAGAATCTTTAAGAGAAATAGTCTGCCCAAAAGCAGAAAAACAAAAAAAGAGAAACAATCCAGGACAAAGGGTTTTGAAAATGGTAGCCTTAAATTGCATGAGAATATTGTAAAAAAGAAGATAAGCCACAAACATAAAACCAAAATAAGCACTAAACAATGGCTTCCACAAGAGGTATAGAAATGGTTGTAATCATATTTTTAGCCATTCATTTTTTCTGTTTTTAATCTGAGTTTTATTTAACCTTTTACAAAGCAAGGTTTTCTCAATAGATTCTTTATAAGTATACTTAGAGAAAATATATTTGCGTTTGCTGAGTATTCCAGGTTTGGATTTAAGTTGAATTGAGGAGTAAGAAATATTTTAACAAACCCTCGTGGACAAATTTTTGATGGCGTGTTTTATTGTTTCCAAATGTGTCAATAAATAAATTCATTCATGTTTCGCTCCCATTTCCCGTTTCAAAACAGCTTCCACATTTGGAAAGCCTGTTTTCCAAAAATTTGTTTTTTGTAGGTTTTGAGGATGTATAAAGTCATATTGAGGTCTTTGCGATTGTTGTCTGGTTCGCAGTTATCTAAAATATGAAAAAGCACAATGATTTTCACAAGGTTTAGATTTTTAAAAATTGGAAGTTTTTTAATGGGTGGCGAAAGCAATTTGCCCCTCTGGTTTAATTCCTCAATAATTTCATATACAACAAGGAATTTCTGGAAGTCTTTTTTAAGATTATTCAATCCTTAATTCCCCACTCCGCCAGTATCCACCGGCGCCACTACCTGAGCCGCAAATGGAAAACCATCTTAGCCTGATAGACCATATCATGGATACGGGGTCAAATATTATTTTTGATCTGTTTGCCGTTTTCCGCATCGGGATACACACGGTTGGAAAGGAAAACGAAAATGAGTTTATATTTTGGATCCAACTAGCAAGCCAATCCTAAAAACCGGGTGTTGCCAAATGTTCATTTATTTCAATTATTTTTGACACAAGGTTTTTAACAGACAATTTTTAACAAGTTACTTTTAGGCTATGGAAAATACGGTCCTAATTCAATTAACCAACCTGAACGCTTTAAAACTTTTATATGAGCTCGAAGAGTTAAAGCTTATAAAGGTGATAACACCTGGTCTTGAAACTAAAAAGCCAAAAATGTCTGAGAAGTATAAGGGAATCTTAAACAAGGAGGAGGGGCAAAAACTTAATGACCATATAAAAGAGATGCGTAGCGAATGGAACAATATCTGATTGATACCAATGTAATTTCTCATTATTTTTCTGCAACTATATCTGCTGATAAAATAATTTTTATGGACTCCATTTTTGATGCTATTCCAAACCTATCTGTTATTTCTCAAATTGAACTTTTATGTTGGTTTACAGATTCGCAAACAACTGAAAAAGTGAAGTCGTTTATTTCTGAGAGTATGGTTTTGAATATATCTCAGGAAGTTATAGAACAGTGCATTAAAATCAGAAAAGGCCGAAAAATAAAAACCCCTGATGCAATTATTGCCGCCACTGCTATTGCCTATGGATACACTTTAATAACCCATAATGAAAAGGATTTTGCCAATATAAGAGACCTCAAACTTCTAGGTTTAAGGTAAACTGTTCCTAATACCTTTTTCAACCCTAATTCCCCACTCCACCTGTATCCACTGGCGCCTCCACCTGAGCCGCAAAAGGAAAACCATCCATAGCCTGATAGACCATATCATGAATACGGGGGCGAATGTTGTTTTTGATCAGTTTGCCGTTTTCCGCATCGGGATACACACGGTTGGAAAGGAAAACGAAAATGAGTTTGTACTTTGGGTCGGCCCAAACGGCAGTTCCTGTAAAGCCCGTGTGGCCAAAAGTCTCTGACGAGCAGTATTGGGAAGTTGGGCCATCCTTGTTCCAGAGGTAGGGCTTGTCCCAGCCAAAACCACGTCTGTTTCTTGGATAGTGCCTTTCTGAAAAGTAGGGAACCGTTTGCGGAAGATGAAAATAGCGTCCACCGTAATATCCATAGTTCAGATTCATTTGGATGAGCACAGCCAGAGAATAGGCATTACCAAACAGACCTGCATGGCCGGCAACACCGCCAAACATGGCAGCTCCAGGATCATGCACATTACCTCGGATCAGACTTCTACGGAAAAGTGTATCGTCTTCCGTTGGGGCAATATCTGTTTCCGGAAAATAACGCTTAGGCTTAAAACATAGTTTTTCAAGACCCAATGGATGGTAAAACCGCCTGTCTAAAAATATATCAATGGGTTCATTCAGTGCTTTTTCTGCAATCCTTTTCAGTATGTAATAGCCAAGATCGGAGTATTTATAATCGTATCCACCTTTCTTGTTTCTATCCATCAAATCAGATTGGACAACCCATTTCCAGATCGTGTCCTCCATGGATTTCATGCCATACATACCAGGCACCACTTCGCAACTAAACCAGTTGTTGTCTTTTTCTTCGCAGTAAAAGGTTTCGCTTAGGGCAGCAGTTTTCAAAGTGCGTTTCCAATACGGAATGAAAGGTTGTAGCCCGGCCTGATGCAACAAAAGCTCAGCAATTACCATCTGCTCTTTGTTGGTTCCTTTCAATTCCGGCAGATAGTCGGAGGCCTTGTCCCAAACATTGATAATAGCTCTTTCCTGCAAATACATGATGGCCTGCAAAGTGGCTGCAACCTTGGTTATGCTGGCAATGTCATAAATGGTTTCATCGGTCACAGCAGAAAGTGAATCGTAGGTTTGATAGCCAAAGCCTTTGTTGTACACCACTGCCCCATCTTTTGCCACCAGGATCTGGCAGCCAGGTGTCATTTTCTGGGCAATAATGGAATTGGCAAATGAATCTATTCTGGCCAAAAGTTCAGTTTTCATGCCAACCTCTTCTGGTTCAGCCAAACGGAATCTTTCCAGATCAGGCGTAGAAAACCCGACACCATATTTGATGCTTAATCCAGCTGAAACCGGTATTTTCCCACTGGCTTTTAATGCACCAAAAAGTACTTCAGGCACCAGAACCTGGGTGTGTTCATTCCACTCGTATGCACAAAGCAAATGCGGCAAAGTTTCAAGAATTCCGGTGCTGTAGGCGTTGCCAAAATGCACCACAACCACTTCGTTTTCCTTATTTAATTCTTTGATAAACGCTTCTATCTGTGGTGTAATTCCGTAGTTTTTGCTTAATACATTGTTGAGTTTGGCAAGGGCAATCACTACAGTTTTCTTTTTCAATTTAGCCGCAACCTCATCAAATGCAGCCTTTTGCGCTTTTTCGGAAATCTGAAAATGTTGAAAGGGCGCATAACCGGAAAGCGTTTTCTGGAATAGGTTTTTTGCATTGTCCGGCCCAATTAGAATAGATGCAAATCGGTTGGTATCCAGACTTTGAAACGGCACCAGATTTTTCCTGTTTTTAACCAAAGTTATGGCTTGGGCATATAGATTTTTATTGAAGATTTTGTCTTCTTTTTGGTTCAGATCCTGGTATAAATTTTCGGTTTTGATGGGTTCAGATTTGTGTAAACCAGCCCAGTATTTACCATGCAAAATCCTTCGGATACGTTTTTCAACTTCCTTCCAGCGTATTTGTTTTTTAGCAATTGCAGCCTCTATTATCTGAATGGCTTTTGGCACATTTTCTGGAAAGAGCAGAACATCATTTCCTGCCAAAAGCGCCTTTAAATCAGCCTCTCCAGCGGGATAAAATTTACTAACGCCTTTCATATTTAAGGCATCCGTAAAAATCAAACCATCATAATTCAGATCTTTTCTAAGCAAATCCGTTACTATTTTTTTCGAAAGTGTGCTTGCCTGATTGGGGGTATTGTCCAAAGATGGAATGCTAAGATGCGCCACCATGACACCAGCCACAGAATCTTTAACCAACTGGCGGAAAGGATACAATTCCATTTCCTTCATTTGGCTTTCTGTTTTGTTGATAATGGGTAAATTGTAATGGGAATCGGCATCTGCATCGCCATGGCCAGGAAAATGTTTGGCAACTGCAATTACATGTTGACTTTGCAAACCTTTCATATAGGCGGAACCTCGCAATGCCACAGACTGCTTGTCCTCGCTAAATGCCCGGTAGCCGATTACAGGATTCGCCTGGTTGCTATTCACATCTACCACAGGTGAAAAACTTACCTGAACCCCCAGTCTTTTGCATTGGCGTCCAATAATTTCGCCCATTTTTCGAATCTGTTCTATATCCTGAATGGCACCCAAAGTCATCTGTTTGGGAAAATTCATCGTGGAATCTAGGCGCATACCAAGACCCCATTCCGCATCCATGCCAATCCACAAAGGGACTTTGGAGAAGGATTGATAATAATTGGTTAGTCGTGCCTGCCTTCCGGGTCCGCCTTGAAAAAAGATAAGTCCACCTATGCCAGATTCTCTGATAAGTAGTTCTATTTCAGCTTGGTGGTCTATCCCCTTGTTGCTGTAAGCGGCCACCATAAAAAGTTGACCAAGCCTTTGTTTCGGGCTTAAACTATGAAAAACGGAATCCACCCACGCGTTGGCTTGTTTTTCATTTTGGGCCTGTAATGTATTAGAATACAAGCCAATTGTAAAAAAAAAGAGAATTACCGGGCCGAAGAAAAATGGTTTTAAATCTTTATTCGAGACCAGATTCTTTTCAAAAAACACCCCTTTTTCAAAATTAAAATTTCCTGACACTTTCAACACAAATCCGGATACACTAAAATATTTTATCTTCAATTGGGCGGCAATTTACACAATCACTTGGAAACCTTTTAGTTGGAAATCAAGTAAATTGAATTTTGCCAAAATAAAAGGCAAAAACGAAATTGCGGTTTTTATAAGTTGAAATCTGGTAACAAATAGAAAGGAATACTTTCTCCTTCATTTAGCCAAAACCGGAGGCCTGTCCCACTTCCAAAACCTATCCAATCGGCATTGTGCATCTCATTCCAGGTTGATTTCACCTCGGAATAGTTGACGCCATTTTTATCCCAATGATGTATAAGAAAATTGCGCATACAGCTTTGAAGGCCTCCTAAATTGTGATCTGACAAATAAAGTTGCCCTTCCTGAAACCAAAAAATAGAGGAATAACTACCCTCAACTACAAAACCCTCAGCAGTGCAAAGTACCAAATCGTCTGCGTGTCTGTTGATCCGCTCTATACCTGCCATTACATATTCCAAAGCTGAAGTGCTTTTGATCCAGGAAAACTGGTGTTTTGAAATAAAAACAGATTCGGCCTTTTTAATGGTTTGGATGGATTGAATCCAGGCATAAGGCAAGGTTTCTATTTCAAACCAAAGACCTATTTTTGAAGACTCAGGGGCATATCGACCAGGTCCGTTTCTAAAGAAAATGATTTTAACCCGAAAGTCTTTTTCCTGATTTTGTGGAAGTTGGTCAGAAATAAATTCAAAAAAGTGGTTTTTATCCCAATTGCTGGGCCACGGAAATTTTAAGGCCAGAATAGATTTTTGAATCCGGTTCCAATGAAAATCCCAAAGCAGGCAAAATTCTGAATTGGACCACCGCATAGATTCAAAAAAGCCATCTCCAAATAAAAAGGAACGGTTTTCAGAAAGTGGAAGATCAGCATTTGGAATCCAATCTCCAGACCAAAGAAGATGTATCGGCTTCAAACTGTATTGAAATTGAGAAGTAAATATAATTTTGATTCCCGAATTTCAATCAAAAGTATCTGGGTATTAATGAAAAACCTCAGTTAACATATCATAAGCCAGGTCTAATTGAGATAGATTCAGTCCGGTTTCCAGATTATGTACTTTTGCCCAATCAATTATGCGTTCAGTACTAAGATTTCCAACCAACTCATCCTCAGCCATTGGGCAACCTCCATATCCACCCAAAGCGACGTCAAACTGGCGACAACCACCTTCCCAGGCTGCTCCTATTTTTTCTGTGGCATGCATCGGATTTGCATGCAAATGGGCTGTAATTTCTACATCCTGCCAATAACCTGAAACCGTTTTAAAAAGAGATTTCACTTCCTCCGGACTGGCCATCCCAACTGTATCTGAAACAGATAAGAACTTAACTCCTAAATCCACCATTTCCTGGCCTCTTTGAAGAACCAAGTCTGGAGAATACTTTTCATTGTAGGGATTTCCAAAGGCCATGCTCAGATACACGACCAGATTTTTTCCTCTGATCAAACACAAATTTTGAATCCTGGCCAAGTCCTCAATGGCTTCTTCAATAGATGTATTGGTATTTCTTTTTTGGAACTCCTGAGAAATGGAAAGTGGAAACCCTATAAACTTAACTTCATCAAATTCAACTGCTTGCTCTGCTCCACGATGATTGGCAATAATGGCAAGTAAACTACTTTTGGTTTGGCTAAGATCCAGTTTTCCAAGTACTTCAGCGGTATCTTTAAGTTGTGGAATTGCTTTTGGGCTCACAAAACTTCCAAAGTCGAGTCTGTTAAAACCAACTTTTAGTAAGGCATTTATATATTTTATTTTTGTGGCTGTCGGCACAAAGTGAGACAGGCCTTGCATGGCATCCCTGGGACATTCATTCAGGATCAGTTTTTCTTTCATTTGGTGGTTTAATTTTACGTGGGCGACTAGATTATTTATAGGCTATGATTTGAAACCATAATCAAAAACTTTTTTTTATCATTTTTGATTTCAGGACTTTTAAATTTTATTCCAATTGCTTAAAATTTACCACATTAAGTTTTAAGTCCTTTATTACTAATTTTTATTCCTTTGGTCTAGAAACGCATCAGCCATTACTTCAAGTTCCTGATACCAGGTTTCACCAAATTTCACAATTAAAGCGTCTTTTAAAAACTTGAAAACAGGTACACCCAATTGACTTCCAAGCGCACAAGCCGGATCACAAATTTGCCAGCGGTGGTAATTTACCGCTGTAAAAAGTTTGTGCTCTTCTACTCTGATTGGATATAAATGACACGAAATGGGCTTTCGGAAATTGATTTCACCAGCCTCATAAGCCTTTTCGATGCCGCACTGTAAAATTCCTTTTTTATCATAAGTGGCATAAGCGCACTCTCTTCCTGCTATGGTTGGGGTACTCCAATCGCCATCTTCATCCAATATCCATTTGCCTTGTGTTTCAATTTCGGCCTGACCTTGATCGGTAATAAAAGGTTTGATCTTTGGATACAGTTCATCCAAAATATGGATTTCCGATTCTGTTAATGGGGCGCCCAAATCACCTTCCACACAACAGGCGGCTTTACAAGCTTCTACGTTGCAAACGAATCGTTCGGTGAGAACCTCGTCTGAAATTAAAGTTCTGCCAATGGCAATCATTTCTTTCGATTATTGGCTTTTTAATTGGAGTTCATAATACATTTTTGAACTCCAATGTTTTGATAATAAGACTAGGTAAGCATTCCGCCACATACCTGCAGCACCTGGCCGCTCACATATGTGCTTAAATCTGATGCCAGGTAAATTACAGCATCAGCTACTTCCTCAGCCTTTCCTGCTCTTTTCATCGGAATAGCCGCTGCCCAATCTGCAACTACTTTTTCATCTAATTGGCCTGTCATTTCTGTTTCAATAAAACCTGGTGCAATGGCATTGCTTCTGATGTTTCTTGAGCCAAGTTCCAGTGCTACAGATTTGGTAAAACCGATAATACCAGCCTTTGAAGCCGAATAATTGGTTTGTCCTGCATTTCCTCTTATTCCAACAACAGAAGTTAAATTGATGATGGAACCACTTTTAGCTTTCATCATTGGTTTGATGGCTGCTTTCGTCAAATTGAAAACCGATTTGAGATTTACCTCAATCACTTTGTCCCATTGTTCTTCGGTCATCCGCATCAAAAGGCCATCTTTTGTGATGCCTGCATTATTTATAAGGACGTCAATGGTTCCGAAATCAGCCAAAACGGAAGTTATAAGTGCTTCTGCTTCTGCATATTGAGATGCATCTGATTTGTAACCTTTTACCTTCACACCTTCTGCTGCCAATTCAGATTCCAGAGCGTTTCCTTGTTCCACACTTGAAAGATAGGTAAACGCTACAGAAGCGCCGTGGCTTGCTAGTTTTTTTGCGATTGCTCTACCTATTCCACGACTTGCACCAGTTACCAATGCGACTTTTCCTTCCAGTAATTTCATTTTCTTGTGAATTGAATTGCAATGTTAATGCAGCCCGAGGAGGCTACCAAACCCGAAAGGTATAAACTATGGTTTAAGCTTGTAAAATTGAATGGCATTCTTTGATTGAATTAGTTCCAGCTCCTTATCTGACAGTACCTTAGATAAAATTTCCTCGTAAGCATTCCAGCTTTTGGCATAACCCCCACAAAGGTTGGATACCGGCCAATCTCCGCCCAACATGGCTCTTTCAATTCCAAAGTTTTCCAGGCAAAATTCTACATACGGTTGAATTTCCGGGTATTCCCAATAATTCAAATCGCTGACCGTCATACCCAAACCAGATATTTTCACAAACACATTCGGATTCGAAGCCAGGGCTTTCATGCTCTCACCCCATTGCCCGAATCGCTCTTTCTTTTTTGTTGGTGGGTGGCCCAAATGGTCTATGCACCATCTGATATCCGGCATTTTTTCTGAAAGCTTTAAAACACAATCCAGATGTTCGGGCAAAACTGCGACCACATCAAATGAAAGATTTGCCTTCACCAATTTTGCAAAACTTTCTACAACAGGCCTTTGCAGCAACCAATTCGGATTTGGTTCATCATGAATCAGATGTCGTATTCCTTTTAAATATGGCGTAGAAATTTTTTGAAGGTTTTCATCCCATTTTTCGGGTTCCAGCATTGGCAGCCAACCAACTGTTCCCAAAAGCCAATTCCGCTTTTCACATTCTTCAAGCATAAAAAATGTATCTTCAAAGTTGTTGGCCGCCTGGACCATTACTCCATAAGAAACTTCAATGTCCTCCCTTTGTGGATTAAATTCATCGAGAGAATAGCTGCGGTTTAATATTGAAGTATTTCCCTTAAGCCATTCGTATTCAACCTTTTCAATATTCCAACTATGTATGTGTGTATCTATTTTGATGCGCATGGCCACAAAGGTATTTCCAATCCACAATTCGGACTAAAGAAAAGTTTACTTGGTATTAATGTCCATTTGATCTTTCATTTGCACCAGAATTACAAAATGAGCCCTGAACTAAGTCAAAAACTTAAAAATCTTTCTTTCCTGCTAATGATACTTGTAGCCTATATTCATGGCTATAATTTGAATGTCAGGATTGGTGATGGCGGCTATTTTGAAACCTCTTATTGGCTGCGTTTTTTAGAAACCTTCGTTTCAGATGGAATTTGCAGAGTGGCCGTCCCTATGTTTTTTGCAATTTCCGGGTATCTGGCATGTTATCATATTAGGGAGGATTTTACCTGGAAATGGTATGGCAATTTATTAAAAAAGAAAGTTTTCAGTCTTCTTATACCCTATCTGGCGGTCAGTGCTCTGGGAATAATTTTAGTTTTTGTTCTTCAATTATTTCCGTTTTCAAAGCCTTTTTTTAATAATTATAGCATTGAAAAAACATCATTTTTGAAATGGCTTTGGATCTGGGCTTTTTCGCCGGTTCCATTTCAGCTTTGGTTCTTAAGGTTTTTGATATTTTATTTTTTACTTCTTCCTCTCTTCTACTACCTGATAAAATATTTAAAGGTCTTATTTCTAATTCTACTTTTTATAATTTGGGCATATATCCCATGGCATATCTATACAGGATTTGCAAAAATTGAATATGAAGGGGCCTTCTTTTTTTGTTTTGGTATGTTTTTTTCAGTTTTGAATATATTGCCTACAGGAAGGATTAAATGGAGCACTTTCCTTGGCGTATTCTTGTTCTGGCTATTATGGATTTTCTACAGGACCTATTTGTTTCTTAAAATCGATTTTAACCCTTATTTGGTTCACTACCATATTGTTGGAATTACCTTTGTTGGAATTTTTATTTTTTGGTGGGCATACGATCATATATTTCCTCTTATCCAAAGTTTAAACTGGATCAAAAGAAACGTTGGATATGCTTTTGGCATCTTCTTATTTCATGAGCCTTTTCTGACCATTGTAAAGAAAATACTTATTAGAATACTGGGGGTAAATGACTGGACAATTCTGATTACTTACCTGTTTGCTCCAGTTCTTTCTATTGTATTTGCTATTTATTTATCTGGATTTCTAAATTCCTACTTTAAGAAATTGTATCTTGTTTTATCCGGAAGGAGAATAGATAATTCTAGTTCAGTGTAAGTTTGGATTTTAATTGTTCTATCCACAAGGAATAACCTTTTGCATTTAAGTGAACTCCATCAGAACTATACTCCAATAGTAGTTCCCCTTCAGGAGCAATCGTAGGGTTTAAGTTGATGTTGGTTATTTTTTCCTCGTTGAATAAAACCAATAATCTATTTCCAAGTCCTTGAATTTTTCTATTTTTATCAGGATAATACCTTGTTAAAAACGGAAGTGTTGCCACTATTTTGCAATTATTTTTTTTCAGGTACTTAATTATAAAGCTATAGTTATCAATCACAGTAGTCGCTTCTATATTTGATAGAATATCATTTACACCTATTTGAAGCACCGCAACCGATGTGCCTGGCAATACTGCATTTTCGATTCTTGTAAGTAATGCCCCAGAGGTTTCTCCGCCAATACCCCTGTTTCCAATCTTGTATTGGGGAAACACCTCTTGCCATTCACATTGCTCAATGTGAGAATCTCCAATAAAAATAATGTCTTTTTTTTCAGTATAAATTTTCTTTTGTTTTTCTACTTCATTTTGCCAGTTCTTACCATTTGGTGACTGATCTATGGTTAACATTATTCTTTCTACCAATTTTAATCGGTAGGTAAAAAAAAGAATTACTGCAAAAATTATTGTTGCTATTGCTCCAACTATATTTCTCATTGCCTTAAATAAATTGTTCCTTCGTATCCTTTGGGGAATATTATCCCAAAGTTTGCTAGATAGGATCTAAGTTTTATTAGAAAACCAGGGATTTCTGGTTTTTCGATTTTATGAATCAGTTTAAAATCACCTTTCAAATTATAATAGTTAAACTCGTTAATATTTGCTGGTGGATCTCTGGAGATTACGTATTGATAATCATATTTGTTTTCATGATATAGCTTCCTATTGTACGTATCTGCCCCTCTATCAAGATATTGGAATTCACTACCTGATCTTTTTACTAGATAATAGTAAATTTCTTCCCCTATGACTCTACTTCCTTTCGGTATTGTATTCTCTATTTGTTTTTGAATTGATTCCGATTTTCTTTCGGATGAAAAGAGTACAACAAGTGAATTTTTTGATATAAAAATTAGAATATTTATTGCAATGATTATTTTACTTAAAAAAAATAAATTGGTTCCAAGTATTTTATTGTTAAAAATGGTATTTATTGAAATGCAGATAATAAGGTAAACATAAGGAATTGAAAAAATAGAATAAATTCCAGTGTCTTTTACAAGCAAATAATAGGGGACCAGACTTAAAATCGAAATCCATAAAAGACTGTCAAAATATTTTCTTTTGATAATTAAAGATGAAATCAAGAGTACAGCTGATAAAAGTATCGCTGGAATTTGAAATTTAGGAATATATCCGTTGCCTGAAATATAAATGGCTGCCACACTTTCATATTTGATTTTAACTTTAGGGGCTCCAAAAATATACGAATAAAATTCGATAGGGCCTCCAAATCCCCATACAACCCAAATGGAATACAAAGAAAGAATTGCTAATAGTACAGAGAGACATTTAATAAATAATGAAATTGAAGGTTCGTACAAAAAAAAGACAATCAATATAATAGTAGGTCCAATAAGGCAAACGGCTATCCTCGGTGTTGTTAATAGGGCAAAACCAAAAAATAAACCAACCAAAATGAAATTGATCCATTTCTTATTTTGAAGTACTTTAATGACTTGAAAAATACCCAGGAAAGTGAACATTAATGCCATTGAATCCATCCGGCCAGAATGAATATTTTGAAGGAAAATAGTGTCGAATAGCAGTAAAAGAACAAATGAAGAACATAAAACTTCTTTTACCCCATGGGCTTTTAAGATTTTAAAACCAGTTAGTATAGTTATAAATCCAAATATTAGACCAGCAATTCTGGTTTGAAATATTCCAAATCCGAAAAGTTTATATATGCTTGAAAGCACTAAAAAAAATCCTGGCCCATAAACTTTTGTTTGAGGATAATAGAAATCGGACATGGGAGAAATTTTTGCCTCAAATGTTCCTGTTTCCAAGAAATTTAGTCCCATGCTTGCGAAATAGGTTTCATCAAACCATGGCAAAGGGCTAATTGGTAATATACAAATATGATAGATGAGGGCTATCGCAAGAACAATCCAAAGCCAAAGTGGGACTTCAAAAAAGGTCTTCCTCAAGGTTTAGAACTGGAAAAAACGGTTTCAATTAAATAATTTGGTCTTTTTCTACTCGCATCCAGTGTTCTCCAAAGATATTCTCCCAAAACTCCAATAGAAATCATTTGGAAAGAGGAAACAAAAAGGACAACCATCATCATGCTGCTCCACCCTGAAATTGGGATCAATCCTGTCGCTTTTGCAAATGCAACAAAAAGACCATAACCCAATGCTAAAAAGCCAAGGATAAATCCTAAGGTGGTAATAGCCCTGATTGGTAAAAAGGAGAATGAAACAAAAGAATCCACAAAAAGCTTCAATTTTTTTTGCAGAGTCCATCGACTTTTTCCGATTTGCCTTTCTGCTCTTTTGTAGGGAATACTCACATAATCATAACCTAGCCATAGCATTAGGTATAAACAATTTGTGTTTTTTTCCTCCATTTTTACGATCTCTTCTCTTATCCTTTTGTCAAACAGGACATAGTCAAATCCTCCATCTGGCAAATTTTTAAGAGCAAAGTGTTTCATTAAATATTGAAAGGTGTTTGCGAATAAGGTTTTAAAAAAACCTTCGTTTCTCTCTTCTCTATTGGCAATAACTAACTTAACTCCATTTTTCCAATACTCATACATTTTGATCATTAAGGCCGGAGGGTCTTGCAAATCAGCCGTTATCACCACATTACAATCTCCAGTGGCGGTTTCCATACCAGCTACAATCGCATTATAAGAACCAACATTGGAAACCAGTTTTACAATTTTTACTTTTCCAGGATTTTCTTTTTCAAAAATTAATAATTTAGCCAATGTCCCGTCTTTAGATCCATCATCAACCATAACGTACTCAAATTCAACTTCTTCAGGAAAATTCTTTTCGTTTTTTAAAAGCTCGGCAGTTGTAACTGGAATATTATCCTCGTTGTAATAACAGGGGATAATAATGGAGAGTTTGGCCATTTATGTTTTGATAACTAGGAATCTAAAGGTCTTCAATTTGATGCAAAACAATGAAATAATTTATTATGAAAGGCATTACATGTTTTCTGGTATCAAAATTTTCAATTCAAATTATCTGGATTTTTCTGCCAAAAACCTTTCCAACGCTTTTGTATAATTTTCAAATCCCATTTTTGATGGAAGGTCATTGTGGTTGGCCTCTGAAACTATAAAGTCAGATTTTTGGCTCCCGGAGTAATTATCGAATACGCTTTGTCCATGCACCTTTCGACTTAAGAAATCGTCTTTCTCTCCATGAAACCAACAAAATGGGACGGTCACCTTTTTGATTTCTTCAGCATTATTGATGCTTAAATTTACAAAATATGAACCAGGTAATGAGAGCTTTGCAGCATCCTGAATCATAGTTTCGGCAGAAGCAAATGGCGCCTCCAGGATGAGTTTTGAAGGTTTTAAAATTTCATTTTCGGCTGTGAGTTTTGTGGCCGGTGCTGTACCCATACTAAATCCATACATTATCAAACGTTCCTGGTTCATTCCTTTTTCTTTCAGCCATTGCAAACATGCTTTTACGTCGGCATAAAGTCCTGATTCTGTTGGATTTCCTTCGCTTAAACCATATCCTCTATAATCCATCAGTAATACTCCATATCGGTGTTTTCCGCCCACATTGGCCAGAAGTTTGGCTCTGTTCCAATACAGATCCATATGATTCTTATTACCGTGGCAATACAGAAAAACAGTGTCCAAGCCAATTCTTGATTGATCACCGATATAAATGGCATAAATTTTAGCCTTGTTTCCGTTGTCATTTGACTCCAAGGTGAAAATACTTACCAGATTTTGATTTACCTGATATTCGGCTGGAAGGTCAGAGATTTCTCTTTCACCTTTGAAATTATCCAATTGGTAGGATTCTATTTTTTCTTCCGGATTAAATAAATTTCCATCCAACCGAAGACAAGATGTTATTCCAAAAATAAGTGGCAAAAAGTTCAATAGGAGTATGTTACGTAGCATCTTCATCTGGATTAAAATTTTCTTGTTAATCCAAAATACAAGCCCAAAGCACCATTTTGGCCTGCTCCAATGTAATCAACAACAATGTTTTTATTACTTATTTGGGGAGCAATCCATTTAAACTCATAGCTAAAGTTCCATTTTTCAGTAATTCGTTGGTAACCAATATGTAACATTGGAACCCATGTATTTCCTGCAGTCCTTTCCGTTTTTGGATATTTTGTTTCAAACCATGAAGACGCACCTGCATACAGCAGATTCTTTTCATTACCAATTTGCCGGTATGCATTAAAACCTAATTCCGGATACCATCTAAAGCTACTTTTCCAATGGTCTAAAAATAAATGGGTTTTGGCAAAGGCACTTAAACCAATTTTTGTTGAATTGTCCTGATTAACAATTCCTTGCAAAATCCCAAAGTCTAATTGGCCAACGCCAAAAGCCAAGGATGTTAAATTTAGACCACCAATAAGTGTCGTTTTTTCATGTAGTCCATATCCAACTTGAAGACCAGTAAGCGGTACTGGAATGACCAGGCCAGAAAATTTAATGAGAGGACCCCCAAAACTAGCCGATGCCACCAACTGCTTAGACTTTAGTGGTTTAACCAAAGTTACTGGAGCACATGATTGGATCAAAAACCAAACCATCATTGACATAATATTGGTCCATTTAATTATGATTTCTTTCATTTTGATAGGATTGAACAAAGGTAGTTTTTGCATTTGGGTAATTTTCTGAATTTTAAAATCATTCTGAATTTTTTCAAGTATTGTAGGCTTTTTTATTTGAATGTTCCCAGGCTTTGGACTATGGCATTCTTTTTGCCAACATTCAATTTTTTAGGAAATAAAATAAAAATGATTGAAATAGGCATAGACAGCTTTGCAGCCAGACCAACAAGTGAATTAGAATCAGGCAATTCTGCTAGCCAGGCACTTTCTGAATTGCTGGAAAGAATAGAGCAGGCGGACACATCTGGCCTGGATGTTTTCGGCATTGGTGAACACCACCGCAAAGAGTTTCTGGATTCTGCCCCTTCTATGATTTTGGCAGCAGCCGCTTCCCGAACAAAAAAAATTCGCTTAACAAGCGCCGTAACCGTTTTGAGTGCTGCCGATCCGGTTCGGGTTTTTCAAAATTATGCCACCCTGGACCTTATCTCCCAAGGCAGGGCTGAAATGGTGGTGGGCCGGGGGTCATTTATTGAATCTTTTCCTCTTTTTGGTTTTAAACTGGAAGATTATGATGCACTTTTTGCTGAAAAATTGGATCTGCTTCTACAAATTCAGAAAAATGAAGAGGTTACCTGGTCTGGTCAGTTTCGTCCAGCTTTAAAAAATCAAACCATATATCCCAGACCTTTTCAGGATCCCTTACCGATTTGGTTGGGCGTAGGAGGAACACCAGAATCTTTTGTCAGAGCTGGTCATTTGGGTTTGCCATTGATGGTGGCCATTATCGGTGGGGAAACGCATCGCTTTCGACCTTTGATTGACCTGTATAGAGAAGCAGGAAAAAAAGCGGGCCACTCACCTGAAAAGCTCAAAGTTGGCCTCCACTCGCTGGGTTATGTTGGTAAAACCAGCCACGAAGCAGTGGACAATTATTATCCTGGTTATGCTGAAACTTTTACCAGAATTGGAAAGGAGCTGGCCACCTGTTACACGGGAGCGTTTTAATGCCCAAACTGGATTGACCGGAGCTTTATTGGTTGGAGGACCAGAAGAAATCGCCGAAAAGATACTGAGGCATAGCGTTGCATTAGGCGGCATTTCCAGACTTAGTTTTCAAATGGACAACGCAGGACTATCGCACCAACAACTTTTGGAATCAATTGAACTGATAGGCAGCAAAGTGAAACCTTTGGTAAATGCAAGTATGTAAAAACAAACGGTTACATTTTTTTTAGTTTCGGATCAAAATCTTTTGAAATTTGGTCGCCTCTGTTTTTGAATCTATTCGTAGGAAATAGATGCCAGTCGGATTTTGACCAATCTCTAAATTGAAAAATCCTTGAACAGTTTTTTGCCTGATCGTTTTGCCTTCTGTACTCATCAAAACCAAATTCAGATTTTTCTGGCTTAAATTTTCAATTGTAACCCGCTCAGCCTGGTTCAAAATGGAATATTGAACAGCCTTTTTTTGGCTTGGAATTAGCGGTTAAAAGATTCAAATGAAGTAAAACACCATTTTTACCTGTTGCGAAAACATCATTATTCAAAACTTTGATGTCATTTAAGTCGCTGCTTGTGTTGGAGTTATCCACCATCCAGTTTTGACCTTCATCATTGCTTTACATATTCAAACCTGACTGGTCTCAAATCCAAAGTGTGCTGTCTGTTTTCCAGTCTGCCTCTATACGGTTGTGTTTAAGCATCCAATTTAAATCTCAAAAAACACCCTGAACCAAACTTAACTGAGGAATGAGACTTCCAGGAGTATACTGGTTTCTCTTGTACTAATTTTTTGCAAAGTTATGTGCTTTAAAATTGGGGTAAGGCATCTCCTTACATAACTTCTGGTTTTTTACTTTTCACCCTTCACTTTAAATTTTTTTACTTTTTTTGTTCACCTTTCGGAAAGGGTTGGTGTCATGCAGTCAAATCCTTTTATCGATTACACTTATGATACCATCTACAAACCGTTTTCTGATCAGCTGCCTGGCATGCATGGTCATTGGTCTTGCCCAGCAAACGCTGCAGGCTCAAACTCTTGGAGGCATTCCGGATCCTACTTTTAATGTGGGCGATTCCGGGCTGGCCGCTGTTCAGCTGAATTTAAGTAATCAGCTCTTTTACCCCGGACCAGATGGAGGTGTTTTTGTTTCGGCTTATCAAAAGTGGAAGAAGAGACAAACTACAAAAAGACAAGTCGTTTTTCACAACGAGTACCATTACAAAAACGGTATGCATAGTACGTTTAATTTTAGCAACGGAATGGGAGAAGTGATGGAAGTGGGGGTTCGCAATTACTACCAGGTCACCAATAGGTATTATTCAGCAGGTAATCGATTAGGTTTCGATTCATTACTCATCACCCGCTTGGCAGTCAGCGAACCGAATACGCTTCCATTGCAGAATGTCTTTCCATTATTTAAACCTCTCAAAGGCGATTACAAAACCGGTGCAGTGCAGACGACTCCCAGCCGGCTTGTATTTTGGCTGACACATCATCCAACTGATACAACTGAAGATCAGGTGCATACGCAAACCTATCTCCGGTCGCTCGATACCAGTGGTGCACCGTTACCAGCCACCGTTACGATTCCGAATTTCAGGGCGGTGAAGGCCAGTTATTCACAAGGGAAAATTTATTTCCTTGGTTTTGATCTTAATTCGGTGCCAGTGCCTACTACCAAAATTGTGGTGGTAGATGCGACAACGCTGAATATTCTTCCGGAGACGTTCCCGGGTTTAGGTTCCTATTTAATCACTGGAAATGTGCAGGTTTTCAAGGTTTTGAATGATGGCAGAATGATGGTAGCCGGAAACTTATTAAATGCGGAAATAGTACTACGTTTGAATGCTGACGGATCATTTGACAACACATTTTCTCTTTCACCATTTGCGGCCAACCGGACCAAATGGGTGATCGACGAAACCAACACCATCCGTTGCGGAACCATCCGCCAGAATGGTTTGAATCTGGAAGCTGCCATGGCAGTGGTTCAGCCAAATGGAGGATTCGTAACCTCAACGCATACCATTTCTTCCGATTATGGTTTAGGGCAGTGCTTGATGTATCATCCAGACTACAATGCTTTTTTGTTCGAAAGTGCCCCTATTAGGCCCAATGTGATAATTAACGACGATGCTGTAAGTTATGAAATTTATCGTGAAACCGCATTTGGCACCAAATTTCGTTTTTACGTGGGTTTCAATGGAGCAAAGTGGCCTTTGGTTAACCATGATGCTGCAGGAATGTTTGATGAGCAGATTAATCTGGATGTGAATCCCACCATCAGCAACCGGTTTCTCGCTTATGGAGATTTTACCCAGGTAAACCGGAGGATGATGCCGGGTCTGGCGATGATGAAAGCAGATGGTCAACTGGATACTACCTTTCGTTCAGTTATGCGTCTGCCCAATGATTCATTGAAATACACTATTCTCTATGGCAGGCATCATGCTCATCTTACAAATTCTGGAAAGGTGTTAGTGAGCTTTCCTACCAGAACATTGAGTTACAGCTATTCAGAACGAATTAATTGGCAAGATACGCTTCGAAGATTAAACCAGGACGGTTCCAAAGATTTGTCTTATGGTTCTGTCTGGCATCACGGCACTTTGACAAGAGGAAAAGATGGGAAATATTATTCAATCCGTTATTACGAAAATGGAATTCCAACACCGGTTCCTACACCTGGGCCATTTACTACAGGGAAGTTGCTGGTGCTGGATGAAGAAGGAAATTTTGTGGAAGAACGAGGGCCTTTTCTCTTAAACGGATTGTATCCTGATACAATACCGGCTACCATATACCCAGTTTACCACCGCAATTTTATCTGCCAGGATGAAGCCGGTGGTGTTTGGAAATCCGTTGAAATCTATGGTGGCATAGGCCGTCAGTATTTTGTCCGTTTCGACCCAAATGGAGGCTCAAGGTTGATTTATCCCCGCTTTGTTTGTCATACTGTGCCTCTCAAAATAGAGATATTGCCAGGGAAAAGAATGCGTTGGACAGGCGCATTCGGAACTACTGATACCACTTTTGGAAAAGTGGTGAATGTGTTGGAAACCGATAGCACAGGGAATCTTGATTATGCCTTTACTCCAAAGATCTTCTTTGTACCAGATGCTTATGGAGGCAGATCGAAATACTATGCTGCACCGGTGAAATACACACCAGATGGTAAAATGCTGGCTTTTCTTCATAAAATTAGTGATGTATACCCAACTCCCATTGGCGACATCTTAATTCGTTTACAAGCGTCTGGGAAGCAGGATAACAGCTTTATGCCTATTAAGGGAAACCTTTTTGTCGTATTAAGTCCATTTAACGTGCCAGAAATGTGTTCACTGGGCATTTTGGGTGATCGCCTTCTGATGGGGGTTCAGAATTTCAGTAAGACGGCAATAAGGTACACACCACCTTTTGCATTAGTTGGAACTTCGTTCAAAAACGGAATCCATGCTTTCGGGCTAAAATCGACACCAGCCAATACAGGTTATATTCAGGGTCGTGTAACAAAGGTTGTTTCTCCGGCAACCGGTTGCAATCCAACGGTTGCGCAGAAATCGTTGAATGGAATGGTAATCCGTACGGCGCCTAGCAACCGAATTGCACTGTCTGATACAGGAGGCTACTATTCCATTCCAGTGCTGATGGGGAACCATACCGTTAACCAAACGATTGAAAATAATTTCCTTCAGCGACAAGTTTGTCCGGTTCCACCAGCTTTGGCCCACAATGCCTCAATTCCATCCGCGGGATCAGCGTCTTTGGGAAATGATTTCATCAACCAAACCTACGATTGCCCCCGTCTGGATCTAAAAGTTCTGGATCCAAGATTCAGACTTTGCTCACGAACAAGCTTTCAGATTCAATACAAAAACGATGGTATAGCCCCGCAGCCCAATGCCAGAATAAGGGTAAACCTTCCGGAGGAAATCCGGATTCTAAGTGCCAGCAGGCCTTATACAAAAGATGTAGATTCTTCTTATGTGTTTGATTTGGGTACACTTCAGCCTGGCCAGCATGGCACGATTACCACGGTGGATACCATCGCCTGTCCGGCCCAACCCGATTCTCTGGCAAGAGCCTGTTTCTCAGCCCGTATCGAACCACTTTCTCTGTGCTCAAATATCAATCCGTCCATCATTACCTGGGATGGTGCCTGGTTGGATGCCGTTGCCCGATACAATCCAGTAAGCAATAAAGTTCGGGTGGTGGTCTACAACAAAGGAGCGAATATGGCCGATTCAACAGTGATGAAATTGACTGGCCCGGGTTTGATTTACAAAGATGGTAAAATCAAATTGACTGCTGGTGATAGCCTTGTAACGCTTTGCGAACCTGCCATTCAAGGATCCATTCAATTGCAACTGGCGCAACCTGCTTCCTGTCCATTGGGATCAAACTCATGGCTTTATCATTCAGGAAGAGGCTCAGCGAGATCCTTTCTGAACTTTGGCTCTGGCTTACTCGAAACGTATACCGTGCAGGCTTGTCCAACATGGCGGTTTAGTTATGATCCGAATGAAAAACTGGTCGAGCCGTCCGGTGATGTAGAGCCAGGAACGGAATTGGATTATACCATTCACTTTGAAAACTTTGGAAATGATACCGCTTATTTTGTGGCGGTGGTAGATTCGCTGCCAAGCCAACTAGATGTAAAATCTTTGAAACTAGGGGCAAGCAGCCATCCATTCACCCTTCAAACAGATGGTACAGAACAAAATCCAATTCTGACCTTCCTTTTCAATCCCATCAAACTTACTGGTAAAAAACAAGATTCCACTTTGAGCAAAGGGCAAGTAAGCTTTAAAATCAAAATGAAAGATGGCGTAAATCGGGGTGAAGTGATTTCAAATCGTGCTCACATTTACTTTGACCGGAATTCGGCCGTAATCACTGAATTTGTGCATTCACCAATTGCCCAACTGGGAACAAATACGGAGGTGAGTTCCATTCATAAAACGGAGAACAAAATGGTGATTGCACCCAATCCAGCCAGAGGCAGTACAAAAATTTGGTTTACGCAGTCTGGCTCAAGGACCGAAACCAAAACCATCCGCATCCTGACCATGGAAGGCAAGCTGGTGAAAGAAATGCAGGCTTATGGCGGCCAGGCGGAGGTGAAAGGTTTGTTGTCCGGGGTTTATTTGATCACAGCTGAAGGAGTAAAACCGCAGCGATTGATTGTAATTCAGTAATGTAAAAAAACAAAAGTCCTGGCCATCTAAATTGATTAGCCAGGGCTTTTATAAACTTCAAGACCATGGGAAATAATCTAATCTTATTTGCCTCAAAAAGGAGGGAAACAGGAAAAGCTTTGCGTTTAATAAATTTTTGGCAAAGCATACTTTTTACTCAGTTTCTAATTTTGGGATGCACTACTTTAACTAAAGATGAGACACTTACAACCACCATTCCCTTTGATAGACCAATATCTGATCTCTACCTGAATTCAGATTCCAATGGCAATAGCCATTTATCAATAAGCAAGCTTCATCTGGATTTGTCCAAGCCATTTAATATTGCTTTTCGAAACTTTCAACATGGTAGTTTTGATGTAATCGAGGATTCCGTTTTGGTATATCATTCAAACAAAAAAAACAGCGAATGGGCCAGCGATTCAGGTTTTATCCAGGTTTTTCAGGGAGGAAAAAATAAGGATGGATTTGTTAAAATTTCCAATCCATATAGAAAAGAGAAACCAGTAATAAGCTGGCCTGTAATGTCTTTAATTGGAACTCCATTGCCAGATATGCCTACAACCATTGTTGATTTTTTTGATTCCAGAGCTTTCAGCAATTTAATAGGGATGGAGGAAAATGGATCAGAAATAGATTCCATTTGGGGATTTGTGTACAGTGCTGCCATAAAAGCAGATAAGAAATCAATCAATTATTTGGCCGGCGGGGGACTTGCCAATTTCCTGAATTTCGGAACAGATCATATTTATTACCGGATCAAAAGATCTAATGGATTGTATTTCAGGGGAATGATCCCCATTCTAATTGGAGACCCGTCCCAACCTTTGGCCCAAAACGATGAGATAATTTTGCCAACAGGCAGCGGTTTTATTAGCTTGTCCAGTTTATTGGCAAACGATGTGGGCACCAATCCTGCTTCTCCCCGCCAACCAATAGTAATACGCTTAGAACCTTTAACTTATACTCTTCCTTTAAAGAAAAATATTCAGTTTGGAATCATAAAGGATAGCCTTGAAAACGGACAGCCTGCATTTTATTACAAACGAATGGCAACTGGTAATGCAGCAGATACCACCTTTGTTTTTCTCGAAGAAGGACCTGAGAAAAGGATAACTCGGGGGAGGTTGATTATAAAATAGATTTATGATTTTCCTTCTGCCGTAACTAAAAAACAATTCCGAAAATCGTTACTCCCGTAATCTGTTTTTTAAATCCATTCTTCCATGTAAAATTCTTAGAACCTCAATATCCTCTGGTGAAAGCATTTGATAAAAAATAATATGCCGACCTGTTTTGTATCCCATCAAGTTCAGATTCACCTCTGTATATTTTCTACCTAAGCCTGGATTCCCAGCAAGTTCCTTAAAGTTGGTTACAATTAGTTCATAGTATTTATCAGCCTGGACTTCAGACCATGTATCATAGGTGTAATTCCATATGTCTGATAAATCCTCTACCGCTTTTTTGGTTAAGCGATATTTACCCATTAGCCTGCTTTCTTGATTTCAAAATATTCAGGTGTTTTTGAGGCTCAAAATCAACGGCATTTCCACTATCAATTCCTTCCTGAATTGCCTTTTTTAAAGATAAAATCTGGGTTTCTTCTTCCTCCAGGAGGCGCAAGCCAGCCCGGATTACTTCATCGGCATTGCCATACCTACCTTGATGAATTCTTTCGGCAATAAAGCTTTCAAAATATGGTCCAAGCGATGTGGTTATGTTTTTTTTCATTCTTTAAGCGTTCAACAAACCTACAAAAAAATTGATGATTGTTTCAAAGGTAAAATGAATCCTACAGTTTTAAATTCAAATCCTCACCTCACCCTTTTCGCCTCCATCTTCTTCCCCTGATTTAAAATCAACTTTGAAACTTTGCCTGTTTCATCTTTCAAAAATTCAACTTTGGCATCCACCACCTTTAAAAAGAACTGAGTAGGTGAGGAAGCAAAGAGTTCATTTTTGGTTTGGCCAGTGGCTTGGGCAAAAAGACGGTTTCCATCTTTGCTTATGCTGAGGATAAAATTAGGTGCCAGTTCATAATCACCCACATAAGTTGCAAGAGTGGTTTCCTCCACACTTATCTCCGAATTGGAAGGGAGCGGCTTGTTGGTTTTGGTCCAAACCATATCATCCTCACGGCCATTAAGGGTCACTTTTTCTACTGATCCGCTTACATCTCTGGAAAAGACCAGGGTGTTCATCATGCTTTCAAAAAAGAATTTATCCTTTTCAAATCCTTTAATTTTCAATTTAGTGTTGCCTTCTCTTTGAGAATACAATTGATTGTTTTCCACGGAAATATATCGCTGTTCGCCTTTGATGTTTTCATAGACTCCTGTATAATCCGCCAGCACAAGATTTTCCACTTTCATTTCCTGGTAGGCATAGGGTTTGCCGATGGCAAGGGCTGCAAGTTTTGAGGCTACCTCGCTGGGCGACTGGCAATTGCAATTCGAAAAAACGGCCACAAAAACATCCTCTTTCGGTAAGTGCAAAGAATGGGTAAGAAATCCATTAATGCCTCCGCCATGCTCAATAGTTGGGCTTCCCTGAACATTCTGAAAACCAAAGCCATAGCCATAAGGTTGGGTGCTGCCATCGCTTAGTTTACAAGGTTTGAATGCCATTTCAAGATTTTCCTTTTTCACCAGTTTATAGGAATGTAGAGCCTGATGCCATTTATACAAATCTCCAACCGTTGATTGTATGGAACCAGCGGCATAGGGTAAAGACATGCTCATATTCGGAGCATTCACAAACCCAAGCGAATCATCTTTATCATAGGCTCCGGCACGGTTTTTTACAATTTTGGTATCACTTCCATATAGCGATTGGCTCATGCCTAAAGGTTTAAAAAACTGCTGTTCCACATACTCAGGATAGGTTTTGCCTGAAACTTTCTCAATGATGTAACCCAGCAAAAAATAGCCTGAATTGTTGTATTGCCATTTGGTGCCTGGTGCAAACTCCATGGGTTGGTTTTTGAAATGGTCGATTACTTCCAAAGGTTTTTGATCCAAAGTCATTCGTTGCTCAAAATCCTTCATATTGGTATAGCTCTGAATGCCAGATGTATGGGTGAGTAAATGCTCAATGGTTATTTTATGGCCATGGGTCGGGTAGTCGGGAATGAACTTCGTAATCTCATCCTGAAGTCCGAGTTTACCCTGTTCCATCAATTGCAAAATGGCCACAGACGTAAACTGCTTTGTGATGGAACCTATGCGGAAAACATTGTCAATTTTCATTGGAATGTTGAGTTCCAGATTGGCCATTCCAAAAGCTTTCTGGTAAATAATCTGTCCGTTTTTGGCCACCAAAGCGGTTGCTCCTGTTTCTCCAGGTTTGAATTGGGCAGAAAGCAACTTGTCAAATTCTGTATTTAGGGCTGGTCCTTTTTGCTGGGCAAATGCAAACTGAAAACAAAAAAAGAAAAAAGGTATGAGGTTGTTGTTTTTCAAGGTTTTATTAATTTTTTGAGGGGGCAAATTACCGGAAGTTTAGAAATAACGTGAATTGTCTGTTGCTGTTCACATCAAACAGAGATTGACCTGTATTTGTCCCTTTCAATTGATTTAAAATGAATTGAGTTTTATTTCAATTATTTTTTCAAACCTTGTTCACGTTTTGGATGCGGACTTGTGTCATACAGGTAATTCATCTAAAAACGAAAAGCATGAAAAAAGATACCTTTCTAAATATGAGCAACAATGTGTGGTTGTTACTGTTGGTCCTTGGGTTTACTTTCAACCTAAGCAGCCATGCGCAAACCCTTGGCGGGCTGCCAGATAAGACATTTAATCCAGGCGATTCCGGGCTTGTTGCAACTAGAAACCATTACAGCAACCAAATATTTTTTCCAGCTCCTCAAGCAGGCGTTTATGCCTCCTGGAAGTATAACCTATTTGGAGATAATTATAATGTGCCGTACAAATTTGTAAGTTCAAATTATTATTCAAAAGATGGAGAGATTAAAACCTTACAAAATGACACAACATCATTTGAACAAAGTGGTGCAGTTATTTCAACTTCGGATAATTTGTATTTTACAATATCAAATAAAAAAGACTACTATAATTCTCCTTTTGCTGGATTGGATTCCATTATTGTAAGTTCATTGAAGCCAAACAACAAAAGCAAAAGGTTTAATCTGGCCAATAGTTTTTATTTCAATAAACCCTTCAGGGGCAACTATAAAACTGGTATAGTGAAACCTTCCAGTAACAGGTTGGTCGTTTGGCTTACCCGTCATTCAACCGATACAATTTTACCTCACAACACCACTTTTGTGAAATTGCTTGATGATACATGTAAGCCTTTGGGAGCAAGTGTTGAAATTCAAAATTTCAAGGCCATACTTTCTTCATCACGACTTGGTAAAGTTTATTTTCTGGGAAATCAAATAACCGGGGACACCACGCTTGGAAATCATTTTATTGTAACCATTGATGGAAATACACTGCAGTTTGAACCTATCGCTTACACGGCTATGATCCCTGGAATGGTGCACAGGCCAGATGTTTTCAGGATACTTCCAGATGGAAAGGTTTTAATCGCTGGAAGGCTTCAAAGTAGCCCATCCTTAAGTGATATTCAGGAGCAGGTTTTGAGACTCAATACCGATGGCTCCATTGACAACACCTTTTTACCTAGCATTGTGTCTGGAGATAATGTGAAATGGACAATTGATGATCAGAATGTTATTCGGTTTACCTCATCAAACTACGGCATTTCAACCAATATTGTCCAGCTTGGCATAGTTCAGCCAAATGGGGGGATATTGAGCTCCCCGGTTTCTATTCCCATGGAATATGGACTTTGTAATGGTTTGATGTATCATCCCGATTACAATGCTTTTCTTTTCGAAACCAGGGATATCAGACCAACGCGTAAAAATAACGTACCAAATTACGATTCAACCTATGGATCAAGATTCCGGTTTTATGTTTCCTTTTCCGGGGCGGTATGGCCTTTGTCAAATAAGTCCTTTATTGGAACGTATTCTGAACTAACACAAATTAACGTAAATTCTTCCCTGAATAAGATGGTTGGAACAGGCTATTTTACCCAGGTCCAAAGGAAACTAATGCCCGGGATTGCTGTTTTTAATGCCAATGGAACATTAGATACCACCTTTAAATCAATAACAAATTTGCCTCAACGCTTAAAAAGAAAGTTATTAGGAGATTTTACCAATACTGCATTGCCTGAGGCATTGCTAACAAATTCAGGAAAGGTTCTGTTGTATTTTCCAAGGTACAGTAATTATGGAGCAGAAACATTTTCGGATTCAATCATAAGGCTTTTGCCTAATGGCTCCGAAGACCCTTCATTTACGCCTTATCTATCACAAGCCGACCCTTTGAAACGAAAATTTTGGGGTTATTTCACGCTTAGGGTGTATGAAAATGGCATTCCGGTTCCCCAACAAAATGCAGGTGTAAACTCTACGGTAAAACTTGTTTTATTAGATCAGGATGGAAATGAGGAAAGCGAACTAGGTTCATATACATCAAACGGGCTTTCGCCAGATACCTTAAACCCAAAGTTTAGAAATACATTTTTTGAGGATGAAGATGGGGGATTGTGGATATCGCATGCTACCAGTCCTGTTTTCTTGAATAATTATAATTACCAGTTCTTTGTTCGGTTTGATCTAAATGGCAGTTCAAGGGTGATTAACCCAAATTTTAAATTTCTTGGTGCCCCTTTAAAGATTGAAATTCTTGCCGGAAAACGCATGAGAATGACAGGTGCTTTTGCTCTTTCAGACAGTACCTTATATGGAAAATCTGCGAATGTAATAGAAACCGACAGCCTGGGTCAAATTGATTTTTCCTTTACCCCAATCCGGTATTTTTCGCCCAATGCTTTTGGTAACAGAGATAAATTCTATTTGCATCCATTGCTTTTTCTTCCGGATGGAAAAGTGATAAGCTCTCTTAATAGCTTTGCAGATAACTATCCAAAATATTTTTTAAGAAACAAGGCCGATGGAAAACAGGATAATAGTTTTATGCCTATTGAGTTTAAAGTAAAATGGTCTTTTTGTGGAATTGGGTTGTTGGGAGGAAACCGATTGATCATAGGTGCTAGTAATCAAGATTGGCGTAGATATGTTCCTTATGTAGGCATATCCCGAAAAAATGGTATTCATGCATTTACCTTAAATTCAAGCCCAGCCAACACCGGCTATGCCCAGGGCAGAGTTACCCAAATCGTTTCTCCAGCCACAGGCTGCAACCCTACCGTTCCACAGAAGTCAGCCAGAGGAATGCTTATTCGCTCTACCCCAAGCGGCAGAATAGCCCTTTCGGACACCGGAGGATATTATACCATTCCATTGGGTCTGGGTAATCATTCGGTGGTGCAAACCATAGAAAACAATCAGTTGCAGCGTCAGGTTTGTCCTGTTCCACCTGTGGCTGGCCATACTTTTAGTTTGGCAAGTGCGGGATCAGCATCTTTAGGGAACGATTTCATCAATCAAACCTACGATTGTCCCCGGCTGGATTTGAAAGTACTTGATCCGCGGTTCAGACTTTGCTCCAGAACAAGCTTTCAGATTCAATACCAAAACGATGGCATAGCTCCACAGCCCAATGCCAGAATCAGGGTAAACCTTCCGGAAGAAATCAGGATTTTAAGTGCCAGCAGGCCTTATACAAAAGATGTAGATTCTTCTTATGTGTTCGATTTGGGTACGCTTCAACCAGGCCAATTTGGAACAATAACCACGGTTGACACCATTGCCTGCCCAGCCCAACCCGATTCATTGGCAAGAGCTTGTTTTTCAGCCAGAATAGAGCCGCTTTCTTTGTGTTCGAACATCGATCCTGCCAGTATTTTGTGGGATGGTGCCTGGTTGGATGCCATTGCCCGATATAATCCAACTAATAATAAAGTTCGGGTGGTGGTTTACAACAAAGGCACATCCATGGCTGATTCAACCAAAATGCGTTTAACTGGTCCTGGCTTAATATATATCGATGGAAAAATCAAACTTGCGGCAGGTGATAGTTTGGTAACCCTTTGCGAACCAGCCATTCAAGGATCTATTCAATTGCAATTGGATCAGCCAAAAGCTTGTCCATTAGGTTCCAACTCCAGGTTAAACCATTCTGGAAGAGGTACCACCAGAGCCTTCCTAAACTTTGGTTCTGGTCTTTTGGAAACCTATACAGTGCAGGCTTGTCCGGTTTGGCGATTTAGCTACGATCCAAACGAAAAACTGGTGGAACCTTCAGGAGACATAGAGCCAGGCACAGAACTGGATTATACCATTCACTTTGAAAACTATGGAAATGATACAGCTTATGCCGTTACCGTTGAAGATACTTTGCCACAGGGATTGGATGTAAAAACCATAAAACTGGGCGCCAGCAGAGATCCATACACTTTGGAAATGGCAGGCACAGAAACCAATCCGGTTTTATACTTCCATTTCAGAGACATAAAACTTACAGGTAAGAAGCAGGATTCAATCAGAAGCAAAGGTCAGTTGAGTTTCAAAATCAGAACCAAAGCCGATGTAGCCAGAGGTTCAGTGATCTCAAACCGTGCCCACATTTACTTTGATAGGAATGAGGCTGTTATAACGGAATATATCCATTCGCCAATAGCGGAATTGGGCGTAGATTTTGTTTCCAACAACGCATTGGTAAAGGGCGAAAACAAAATGGTGGTAGCACCCAACCCAGCCAGAGGTAGTACAAAGATTTGGTTTACGCAGTCAGGTTCAAGGAGCGAAAGCAAAACAATTCGAATCCTGACCATGGAAGGTAAGTTGGTGAAAGAAATGCAGGCTTATGGCGGCCAGGCAGAGGTAAAGGGGTTGTTGTCTGGCATTTATTTGATCACTGCTGTAGGTGTAAAACCACAACGACTGGTTGTGATTCAGTAGGTTATTAATTACAAAAAAATAACTGAAGTTTTTTAAAAAAAATGTTCACGAAATTGAAACAAATAAAGTCATACAATTAAATACTGAGCGTATGAAAACATTAGAATTGTATGTAACTGACCTTTTGATCCATATTCGAAGCAAAACCCAGAAATGGATTTTGCTATCGATTGTGTTTCAAATGGCCTTTTTAGCATGCACCAGCATAGAAAAAGAGCAGGCAATTTTGCCAAACGATCCTTTTTTGTTACCCATTGAAAAATTGAATCTGGTTTCAGATTCCACAACTTTTGCGAGGCTACCAATAAAAAGTTTGAATCTGAACAGGGCCAAAGCTTTTTCTTTTTCTACAAGGGACTTTAAACATGGCGCTTTTGAATTGGAAGGCGATTCGGCATTGATATTTGTGCCTAAAGAAACCAAAACCTGGAAAGCAGATACTGGATTTGTCATTGTTAAACAATCTGGCCAAACCAAGGAAGGTTCTGTGATCATTATCAACAATGCTTACAGACCCTCCATTATAAAACCTGAACCTGAACCAGAACCGCCGTTGGTTTGGATGAAAGGAACCCCTTTGCCTGATATGAATAAGGTTGTATTAGAAGTTGGATTGAATGGAAATACAAGTTTTTCAAATACAATTTTAAAAGGGATGGAAGAGCCTGGTTCTGAGCTGGATTCAATTTGGGGTTTTGTTTATAACGCCAGTATTTCGGGAAACAATCAAAAAATTAATTATTTGGCTGCTGGTGGCAAAGCCAACTTTAGGTTGTTTGGTACAGATTATATCTATTACAGAATAAAACGTCCTAACAGTTTTTATTTCAGAGGTATGATTCCAATTGTGTTTGAAGATACAGCACAACCCAGGGCAATAAACGATGAAAGGACAATCCCGGGTTCTGGAGGACTTTTGACGCATTTATCTTTATTGGAAAATGATAAAGGTACAAATCCAGTTTTGCCTCGTTCTCCAAAACTGATGTTGTTGCATCCAACTGAATTTACTGAAACGACCTCTATTAAAACCCAATTCGGTATTTTAAAAGACTCAACAGAAAATGGAAACAAAGCCTTTTACTATAAAAGAACACGCTCTGGCAACCAGGCCGATACCAGTTTCATCTTTTTACAGGAGGGGCCTGAAAATAGAATTACCAGATCCAGGTTGATTATAAAACCTTGACAAGAAATTTTAGGTAAAAGCATGTAACACTTTTAATAATCAGGAGTTTGAATATACCAATATCGGATGAGGAACTGATCCTGGACTGCATAAAAGGCAGGTCTTCGGCTCAACATGCCTTATACAAACGATATGGTCCTCAGACTTTTGGTATTTGCCGGCGATATACAAGCGACCAAATGGAAGCTGAAGACCTGCACCAGATTGGCTGGATGCGGGTTTTTGACAAAATAAGCACCTTCAGAAATGAAGGGCCTTTTGGTGGTTGGATGCGAAGACTTTTTGTAAGCGTTTGCCTTACAGCTTACCAAAAAAGGAAAAAGCAAATGCAATGGTTATCGTTCGGCACAGAAGATGAGGTGTTAAGAACGGTTACGGACCCAAATCCACCTTCCGATTTTCTGGAGTTGGAAAAACTGGCCCAATTGATTTCAAAACTGCCGGAAGGTGCAAGGTTGGTGTTCAATCTATTTGCCGTAGAAGGAATGAATCATAAGGAAATAGCTGAAAGTCTGGGCATTAGCGAAGAAACCAGCCGACAGCAACTGAGAAGGGCAAGAATACAACTGGCAGGACAATTGCCTGAAAAGAAGTCAGAAAAAACACAGGAAAACAATTCGCAACTGCGGATCTCAAATACATTAAACAACAAAACCTTAGTTCTATGAGCGAGGCACAAAACTTAAACGATTTCAATCCGGAACTGCCTGGTAATCTGGGTAATGCCTTTGATAGTTTTGCACCCGAAATGCCAGAAGGCAGTTGGGAGCGACTATCAGTTCTTCGAAATAAGAGGAAAAGATTTTTTCTTTGGTGGACCATTCCGGCTTTGCTTGTAAGCTTGGCCCTTGGCACATGGTTTGGTTACAATGTATTGCACAGCAAAGAAGAAGTATTGGCTGTCAATGGTATCCAAAATGAAGGCAATGACATTCAAAATAAAGTTTATTCTGGATCTGGCAAACTGGAAAATGGCCGGGCCGATCAAAATTTAAATTCGAACCAGGTTAAATTTACAGATAAGGCACAATCTTCAGAAGTCAATCCAACCAAAAATCGGATTTTAAATGAAATTGTTCAGAAACAACCAAACGAACCCAAACAAGCAAATGCTTTAGTAATTGGAGATAATCAAGTTGAAGGAAAAAAGTCAGGGATTCTTTCCAGAAGTAATTCAGAGACTATTATCCCGTTAAATATTGAAAATAAATCTATTGAACAGGTTGAAAAAGATAATCTGGAAAAGGAAAAAATTGAAAACGTTTTTAATTCAATGGATGTGAAAAATGAAAATCCTTTGGGTAAACCACTATTATCTGCTTCAATTTCAAGCCGAAATGAATCTTACTCTAAAGAAAAACATTCCATTCAAAAGGGTAGGGAAGACCAATCGCCTCAGAAAAATGAAATCAGAAATTCAAGTCAAAATGCCTTTTCTAATTATTCAACAGTCAAGACAACAGACTCCCTAATTGAATCATCAAAAAGTGGTCAAAATCTTAATGGAAATAAAAGTGCAGGAACCGATTTCTCGAGTGAAACACCTCTCCACTTAGGTGCTTCAAACCAGAGTTTAATAAATGCCAATGATGCAAAAGTTTTAATTAGTCAGGAAAATCCTGAAGCTAATCAAACGCCTTATGTAACGGCGAAAGAAAACTTAAAAACAAAAAATCAATTGGCGGATTCCAGTGATTCAGATTCAGAAGCAACTGAAACTGCCTTTAGAAAAGATACCGCTAAAGCTCAAATAATGGAAACGCAAAAACCTGGCCTTGAAATAGGTATCGGAGCTTTAATTGTAGGTCAAAGTTTGAAAATTTCGGCAATTGATCTCAATACCGAAAGGAGCATTGAAGAACCATTGCAGGTTAAACCCATGCGTGGAGCAAATATAAGTTTGAAAATCAGAATTCCACTTTCTACCCATTGGAATATTTTGCCTTGCGTCGATTTTTCAATGCTTTCACAATCGGTTCAATACAAGGAAGTTGCGGGAGGATTGGCCCCAATCAAACTTACCAAAACCGAAAATGGATTTGTAGGTGCCCCCCGTGTGGAAGAAAGGAATTTCTGGAAAAATCGCTGGTTGCCTATGCCTTCTGCAGGTTTGGAAATATCCTATCGTATAAATTCTGAACTAGATTTCAGGGCTGGCCTAAGTTTTGCCTGGATTGAACAATCAAAGGAAAAAAGCCCTATTGTCAATGCGCCAACGTATTCATTTGCTTTACTTTATCAGATAGCAAAACGATGGGCTCTAAGAACAGAAGGTCGGTATTTTTCAATGTCTCAATCCATTCCCGGACCAAACGCCAGTAGCCAAAATCTAATGCTTGGCTTTGGATTGGTTTGGCGATAAAGGGAATGAATTGCTTTTACGAATTCTAAAAAATTTGCTGGTTTCTTTAAGGTTTTTTTTCCATTTCAATCCCTTTTAACATATGTTTTAATATAGGCTCACATTTTTCATGACAAGCTGGGTAAAACGAAAGATGTTTCCAAAACTCAGATTTTGGAGAAAATCCCCACCAGAATTCTGCAATGGTAATAGGCTGTAAATTATGCTGAAAAGCATATTGCAATAACCTTGGTGCGGCACACTCTCCAGCACCACTTGGCGGTTTGCTATTAAGAACTTCTTTGAAAATATTTATGAGACTTTTTATCTCTCCGGCTTGATTTAAGAACTGATAGTTGTCAAAAATTTTTTCTTGAAGTGCTATAGAATTCTGCTTTCTGGTTTGTTTTAATTTTTCAATTTTGTCCAAATTTCCTTTGAGTTTTTGATCTTCCAGGTCTTTAATTTTCAAGTTGATACGAGAAAGATCCGTCATTCCCAAATTTAAAAAGCTTCCTTCCTCCAATCCATCAAAAACGGGCGGAACAAATTTACTTTGGTGGTAGCCACCAGCCAATTTTCCGGAATATGAAGCCAGATATCCAATTTCTCCGGCCTTCGTTTTTACCACTAAAACCCCAAACATTTTTCCAATAATCTCTCCCTCTTGTCCTCCTACCAAACCAAAATTGTGTTCCCACTCAGTTTGTTCCATTAAATGTTTTTGAAGTTCCAGAGCAGCCGCAATTCCCAATGCATCAGGTTTATAGGCAAAAGGATAAGGAAATCTCAAAGGAATAGACCCAATATCAATAGAATTTTGGAATGGGTTAAAGCAGGATTCTTTTATCAAAGGCTGGAAATTAAGGCTTTTTAAGGACAGGATTTGATCCACAGCTATTTCAGTTTTAATAAGAAATGGCAATAAAAAAAGCCCCGCAAGTTATTAACTTACAGGGCTTTTTTATTCTACTGGTGATCCCGCTGGGATTGCTACCACTTCACTCATTTGCACTGTATTTCCTTTATTCACTTGATTATTAATGTTTTATGAAATATTGTCTTTACTTCCAGTGCAGCAAAAAGCAGCAAAATAAAGTAAATGTTTACCCCATTGTTTACCCCACTTTACGCCAAATTGCTTATATTTGTTCTATCAAAATCAGAACAATATGGCCACTGTATCAGTCGTTTATAGAAAAGACAAGTTGAACAAAAAAGGCGAAGCCCCTGTTCATTTTCGCATTATCAAAGACCGTAAAGTAAGTTACATTGCTTCCAGCATTATGTTGCCAGAAGATTTTTGGGACTCCAAAGCTAATAAAGTAAAGCCGAAACATCCGAATAGTGCCAGGTTGAATTCCTTTCTTTCCAATAAGTACAATGAAATTCAGGACCAAGTTTTTGAACATGAGACCATCAAAAAATCTGCAACCAGCCGCCAGCTGAAAGACAAAGTCTTTGGCAAAAAGCCAACCGACTTTTTTGAATTCGCAAAGGAGAAAATTGAAGAATCAAAAAAGGGAGGTAAGATCGGAACCTATGATAAAAACCTTTCCATTATTGCCAAGCTAAAAGAGTATGCTAAAAATGCGAGCCTTTCCTTTCAGGATATTGATTTTGATTTTTTGCTCAAATACGAGCGGTATTTGAAAACCCACCACAAGAACTCACAAAATACGGTTCACATGAATTTTAAATTATTGAGGAAATTATTCAATGATGCATACCGCCAGGACCTGATTGAACATAACGCCAACCCATTCAATAAATATCAAATGAAACTCGAAAAGACTGAACGAATTTTCCTTTCAGAAGACGAGCTAAATTTGATCGACACCTATACAGTTACGCCAGGCACTCGATTGGAATTGCACAAGGATATGTTTGTCTTTGCTGCCTATGCAGGTGGCCCAAGGGTTTCGGATTTGTTATTAATGAAGTGGAGTGATTTTGATGGAACCAACATCAATTTTACGATAATGAAAACAGGTTCCCAACTTTCCATCCGGGTTCCAAATAAAGCCCTAGCGATATTGGAAAAATACAGACCAGTAAAACAGAGCCCATCCAGCTTTCTTTTCCCAATGCTTCCAGAAGGTTTGGATATGAAGAATGAAAGAGAAGTTGATTCTGCGATCAGTTCAGCCACCGCCTACATCAACAAAAATCTGAAGGTCATTGCCAAAGGTGCCGGAATTGAAAAATCCGTCAGTTTCCACACTAGCCGCCACACCTGGGCTACCCGAGCCTTGAAAAAAGGAATGAGCATTGATAAGGTTTCAAAATTAATGGGCCATGCAGCCATACGAGAAACCCAGATTTATGCTAAAATTGTAAGTTCGGAGTTAGATAAAGCAATGGATGTTTTTAACGATTAAATCAGGCTCAAAAGAAATGATTGAAATGCAACTCATAAAGTTGCATAATTTCCTTCGATTACTGGAGCTTCCCAAGGATACGATTAACTTTTTTATAGGGACCGCATTAACAGATTTTGTTAAAAAAAATCCTGATGCACCCGATCCTTTTAATATAAAATCATTTTTGGATAATCCTGGAAATGAATGTTATCGGGGTGGGAAAATTCAAATTTTCAATATTGTTCCCGGTGGATTAGATGGCTTGCATGTAATCAAATTTATGGTTGCGGTAAAAAGTATGCCTCAAAGGTTAAACAAGAAGTTAGTTGAGTCTTTCGACCATTTACCTCTTTATGAAAAAGCTGTAAAACTCTCGGACTTGCTTAGGCAAACAAACAAAAGTGAGATTCTAAATCGGGAAGAGAATTCAGATGAATCAATGGAAAAGGTAGTTTTTGAATTGAAAGAACTTCTCGAAAACGAGCTAATTTCAGCAAAAGAACAAATCGCAATTTTGGAAAGCATGCCAGAAGTTGAGGTTGATTGGCGAACTAACCCAGGTAGTAGAATATTTTTAATGGAAGTTGCTGAAGATATGTTTTGTGATTCAGCGATAAAATATAACTATCAATTCACTGAAGATTGGGAGAACTACTCTTTTGATCCTGAATACTTTAATAGTCATGTGCCGGATGTTCTTTTCCCAGAATTTGTTCGGTTTGTAGGCCAATTACTTCAACCATTAAGTTTTTACGAACAAAGCAGAATTCTTAACCAATCACTTGTTCAGTTTAAAGCAGTCACCCCAAATCAGAGGAGGAATAACATCTTTGCTAAATATGAACGGAAATATTGGGCGCCCAATTCGGTCCCTCCTGGGCCTGCATCGTCACTTGATTATCTTTTTCAAATTTTCCCGTTTTATGAAAAATACTATTCTCTCTTCAAGGACTTCACAGAGCAGGAATTGAATAAACTTAGCGGAATTCATAACACTGTCCAACCAGTTATCTCACAACCTAAGGTGTCATCACCTAAGCCTAAACCACAGACCTTTATTTACAAGGGTCAGAATAAAACTCCTGAGGCAATTACAGACCTTTACAATGACTTGAAGGTTCAAAAACTTATTGACTCGCAAACTTCAGTCCATGAGTTTAAAAAAGTTTTCTTCAACGGGCAGCCCGAGAATCCAATAAGATGGACAGGCACTATTTCCGAGTTACACTTTTTCATCAAGTGCATTCACAACCAGGAGCAAAAAGTGGTGGACTTAAAACAGAAACATTGGGAAGTCGCCCAACATTGTTTTGTTGATTCCAACGGTAACAGGTTCGACAGGGATAAACTCAAAAATCAAAAGGATCCGGTTTCAGCGGATTTCATCCGAGAATTAGTAAGGAATCTATAACTCTATACTATAAACCTGAGAAAAACCTTTGCACATTCTTTCGAAATGTGGTGCTTTTCAATTGCCTTAAAATCAATCGTTTTCTAAGACTCTATACTCTATACCTTACTCTATACTATTGGTATACAGCCTTTTGAGAGCCATTTTCTTGCACTGATTTGCCTCGCAGTCGGCAATGTTTATCCCCGATTGCACCACTTTATGCAAGCAGTTATTTTTACACAAGACCAGTTCGACAATCTGGTGAAGCGATTAGATGAAATTCAATCCTCTCTTCCCAATGGTCAAAAATCTCAGGAAGAATCCTTCCTGGATAACCAACAATTTCTTCAGCTGATGAACATCAGCAAACGTACTGCCCAAAATTGGAGGGATGAAGGAATCATTTCCTTTTCACAGGTAGGAAGCAAAATCTACTATCAGAGGAGCGATGTTCAGAAACTATTGGAGGCCAATAAGAAAAAAGCTTTCAAAAAATAAATCTACTCACTTTTTACCACATCGAAACAAAGGATGTCAAGAGACGAAATCTTGGCTCAGGTGGATAGCTATAATATATTAGCATTTTACCTGGCCCCTTACCACAACCAGCCCCGACTGACACAAGGGCTCAACATCAGCAACCCCTTTCAAACTGAAAAGCAGCAAACGCCATCTTTCAACATTTACTGCGACCTGAATTCAGGCCACGAATGGAAGTATAAGGATTTTGCCACTGGCGACGGAGGTTCAGCATTCGATTTGGTCATGAAACTTTTCAACCTCGACTTCACCGAAGCCAAGGCCAGAATCTGCAAGGACTTCAATCTTTTCAATCCAACTCATAAAGCCGTCAATCGAATGGAGACCCCAAAAACACTGTCCGAAATAAAGTCAACAGACTATTCCATCAAGCCCAGAGATTTCAACAAACAAGAGCTTGACTTTTGGTTCAAATATGGAATTACAATCAATATCCTCAATAAGTTTAAAGTCAGGTCATTGGCAGAATTTTCTGCCTTAACCAAGGACGGCAAACCATATACCTTCCAGTCAGGAAACAACAAATTTATATTTGCCTATGAACAAGGGGACTGGTGTAAACTCTACAAACCTTTGGACGATAAAAAGTTTCGTTTCCAGTACTTGGGCGATAAGCCTCAAAACTTCGTTTTCGGCTTGGAACAATTGCCAGAAAAAGGAGATTTTGTTTTCCTGACCGGAGGGGAGAAGGATGTAATGTCCATGGCAGCCAAAGGCTACCACGCTGTTTCACTTAACAGCGAAACGGCTAAACCTTCACCCCAACTACTCTCGAACCTTCGGTCACGGTTTAGCGAGGTTGTTATCCTATATGACAACGATAAAACCGGAGTTAAACAAAGCAAGGAACTTGCTACTGCTTTTGGCCTTGCAAGAGTAACACTTCCTGAACTTGTCAATAATGGAAAAGACATTTCGGATTTCTTTTCCACAGGAGGAACCACAGATGGCTTTAACAATTTGGTTCAGGAAAGGATTTTACAAGGCCAAAATTCCGTTTCAGAACCAGTTGAGAGAACTTCGTATAATGCCGTGGAATTATTGGCTTTAGGGAATACAAAACCTCAATATCTTTTGGAACCCCTTTTTCCCCAAAAAGGAACGGCTGTAATCGCTGGTAAACCAGACACAGGAAAAAGCCAATTTGCCAGGCAGCTATGTATCCAGGTAGCTTTGGGTCTTCCTGATTTTCTCGGATTCTCATTAAATCTGATTCATAAAAGTGCTGTTTATGTAGCGACCGAGGATAGTCTTGAAGCCACTACCTATCTCCTAAAAACCCAATTGGAAGGACTTCAGGAACCAGCCAAAGAAAACCTTAGGTTCATCTTTGCCGATACCATGGAACAAACAGAAATTCTGGAAAGACTTGAAGAGGAACTCAAAAAGGCCCCGGCAGATTTGGTGGTAGTTGACAGTTTTGGCGATATTTTCAAAGGTGGCGACAGCAACAACAATATGGCTATGCGAAATACAGTAAAGGCGTTTGACAAAATTGCCAAACAACAAGGCTGTCTTATTCTATTTGTGCATCATATAAACAAAGGAGCTTACCGGCTAACGCCTGGACAGGAACACATTCAAGGTGGAGCAGGTCTGGTTCAGAAAGTCCGACTTGCTATTCAATTATCTGAAGGTGAGGGCTCAATCCGATACTTCTCTGTAGTAAAAGGGAACTATTGCCCAAAAGAATACAAAGACAACACCTTAGAATTGAATTTCTCTGAAGACACATTCCTCTTCTCATTTTCAGGCAAAATGCTGCCTACTTCTGAGATTGGAGCAAAACCTGAGGGAATGGAAAAGGAAACAAAAATGTCTGAATTAGAGAGGATTGCAGATGAAGTCTTTGGATCTAAAATTTTGTCCTACGGTCAGTTTGTGAAAGACTATTGTGCCTATTCTGGCAAAAGCATTCCAACCGCCAAAAGAATTATCAAAGATCTCAAAAAGCTGGAATTGATAGTTGACTGCAATCGTGGGTTTAGACTTACCTCATTTGCGCTTGATTCTCAGGAAGATGAAGAAGAAAATTCTTTTTAGTATCATGGTATCACTGGTATCATTGACCCTAAGGTTTTGAGACTGTGATACCTGATACCATGAAGATTTAAGAAAGAGATTTTACCGGTGTGTTTCAGAAATAGATTCCTAAGTTTGCGATCATTCAAAAGGTAAGATTCAGTAGGCTAGAGAAGAACTCTAATTTTCAAAGTTGGTTTGAATGTCGAGAAAGATCGAATGTTACTGAGAATAACTAGGTGCTAAGTTCAGTTGCCATTTAAAATATATTCATCTAAAATAAATAAAATTGAAATACTTGAAATCCAATGGACTTTAAGATAGCTATACAGCAAGACATAGTACTCGATGATGTGGAGGCATTGCAAACTCTTTTGGGCAGTAATGAAAGTTTCCTTGCGTCAGAAATCACTCTTTCATTCACACCTTATAAATCTAAAAGGTACTTTGGTCTCTCTGTTGCAATAATTCAGTTAGTTGCAACTTGGCTTCGGCATCCCAAGAGTGGTAATTTTGTCCTGAATACTAATTTATTAGATGATGAGTCTATTAAAGATATATATAAAAAGGACGAAGCATTTTTTTCTGTGATAAGTATCATTTTCAAATTTAAGAGGATATTAAACAAAAATAAAACTCAAGAACTCAATGATTTTTTAAGGAAATATCAAAATGAATATTTCCTTGACATGATGAGTGTTAACAACACACATCATGATTCAGCCGTTCTTGTTAACTACGATAATCATTTCTCCCATCCAGCTTTCGAGAATCACGGGAGATTCATTTCAACCCCTTTTGACCTGTCGAACAGACTAAGAGCCCCTCTAGTTAAGAATGTTTTAAAGAATAGCTTCAAGGCTCAAACTGATTTTCTTAGAGAGCAAAATGCTCTTTTTGGAATTATTTATGAGCTCATGAAGAATACTTTCGAGTGGGGCAAAACGAATGAAAATGGGATTTCATTTAACCCAAGCGTAAGAGGCCTAATTTTTAAGTTCTTTAAGAAGGAGCGGCAAAACTTCATAGAGGATTATATAGATACTCCTTTTGTTGCTGAGTACTTCCAAAATCCTGCATTGAAAGAAAATTCTAGTAATCAGTTGTATTTTATTGAGATTTCAGTTTTTGACACCGGAGCCGGCTTAGTACGAAAATATAAGTCCTCAAACAATTTCTATCCAGAAATATCTGACATTGAGATCATTAAGCTGTGTCTAATTAAACACAATACATCTTCCTCAAGCATCGAAAAGACGGTTAAAGGGATTGGTTTAGATCGAATTTTAGAAACGACTAATAAAAAAGGTTTTATACGCATAAGAACTGATAAATATTCTTTGTATAGAAATATGATTAAAGATGTGTATGTCGAATCTAAAAATGCAAAAGATATTAAGCTTTATGACTGGGAAAAGCAATCATCTGAAGATTTTACTACGCTAAATGAGGTTTCAGGAACAGTTATTTCTATAATATACCCAATTAATATTTGATCATTATGCATAATTATTTTATTTTTAATTATGAAATAAAGGAGGGTCCACTAAATCTAAGCAAAACCGTCACGACAGTTTTTGTTAAAGACGATACTATAGTTAGTACTGTTTTGAGGGCTGAGTTGGAAGATTTCTTCCAACAGAACCTACTACCAGATTACTTCTTGTTCATTGCACCAAGGGATTGTTCGGCAGCCTTAACTACCAATTTGATTAACGGTTTTGAGGAAGTGTTTAGTGGAATCCCACTTCATCAGAAAAGCATAAGTAAGGATGCATTTACACTTTGCACATTTGATAAAAATGGGACTTTAAGTAAATTGAAGAAAGGTACTTTAAAACTGGCTGATAGTCTGTTCGACAGGATTAAGTCTCATGGTCTTCAGAAAATATTTGTTTCTAGAGGAGGTTTAGTAATGGCCCAGGAGACTCATCATTACGTCTTTCCATCTGGCAAGCATTGCGAACAATTTTTGCGTACAGGCAATGTTCTTATTCATGCTTCTGAAATTTATTTCATAGCTTTTTGTTTGCTGAAACATTTCGATGAAGAAAAGCATGCAAATATCTTTTGTGACACATCCTCAATAATAGCCATTGCCATGGCTTTATGTGAGCTCAAAAACCGATTGTTGGATATTCGCCTGAATGTAAATATCTCCAGTTTTAGCTCTTATTCAGGTCTTTATAAAAATGAGCACGTTTACAATACGTCTGATCTTCTTTTAGTTTCTGCCTCAACATCAGGTAATATAGTGGGATACATTCGAAAGCAACATCCTCTCATTAAAGAAGATAACATTGTTGTTTTATATTTTCTTTCCCAGAATGATGATTATCACTCAATTCAGTCCCGGTTACTATGCAATTTGACGCATCATGAGCAATTGAATCCGGATGGGGTTAGACCCTATTTAACTTATCAGGAAGGAGATTGCAATTATTGCAAATCAGGTTCTTACGCAGTTGAGATTTCTGGTGATGTTTTTCTTTTAGAAAAACCAATGGTTAGATCTCAACTTTTGACTATCAATGATCCCGAGAAAAACCTTTCCGACTTTGTGAATGAATTCAGGACTATTGCCCAGTCTGAAACAATCCTTAAAGTCAACTTTGGTGAGTCTAATGGTGACGGGAGAACGCATGAAATATATATTGATTTTCAACGAATTCTGGATGGATTTTCTCAGAAACGCTTCGCTTCATTTAAAGAAAAGCTTGATGATTATATTACCCAATATGTTCCTGCGAACTTAAAGTATATAATTTACGTTGATGATCACTCATCCCGCAGTTTGGCCGAATATATTCTCAGAAATATTGAAGCAAATTATATTGAAGATGCTAAGCCAGATTTGCGTTCAATTGGCAACCTAGATGATATTCAGAATGTGCTAAAGTCTGCTCTTATTGTCTCTTCTTGTGTCTCCTACGGTAAGAAATTACTTTATGTGGCAAGGGCATTAAGGAATAGCGATAAACTTAGATTAGTTTATTTCGTAGGCATTACGAGGCTTAAAGACAAGCCGACCCTTGATTTTTTAACAAAAAACTTAAAACAGGGGAAGTATAAATCTGAGACCAGCACTTTTGTTTCGATTGAGAATTTATTCTGCTTTCGATCTACAACAAAAACTAGTTGGACCTTGGAAGCTGAGAACAATGAGAAGCTGATGACTTTTATTGGTAAACTTGGGGAAGGTAAATATTCTAAGACGGTAGGCTATTTGAAAGAGAGAGTTCGCTTGATTAATGGCTCGGGTGACACAGATTTAAGGGGTCTTAATGATGATTTGTTTTACCGTTCCCACATAGAAATTGAAGGCGAAAGTAAATTACGTATTAGGCGAAACTTTGCTTTTTTCAATTTTAATAAATATCACAATGAGGTTACACAGTCAGATATTTATTTTACTATCAGTAATATTATAAATACTAAGAGAAATAGCCCTACCAAAGAAAAAACACTGTCTCAGTCCGCATTTGTTAGAAACCTATTGTCTCCTCTTAACTTTAACCGATTCAACGATGGTGTTATCCAGGCTTCAATTTTGAGGAGTGCTTTCACTGAAGAGCTGAGTTATATTATTGATTTTAACCTATCCCTGGAAATGTATAGTATTCTTGAGACAATGGTTAAGTATAAGAGTAACCCTCAAGCAGAGGCGTTAACTGAATTTATGTATTCGCTAGCCTTTAAGAAAATGACATTGAAGAAGATTCATTTGGAATCTTTAGCTACTCTTTTATATGATCCTTTTGAGGATTCGTTAATCTGCCTCTTAGCAAAATATATAACTGAGGAAACTATACCCGATCTTTACCCTAACACCAAACCCGATTTCCAGCCTTTAAAACCTTTTTAGAAAGCCGGATTCAAGTCATAAATGCAACATAATTTTCAAATATATCTAAAGGAGTTTTAAAGTCAAATCTTTTTCTGGGTCTGTTGTTAAGCTTGTACTCA
>JBIPOE010000085.1:0-15517 GCA_044379485.1 Catalimonadaceae bacterium | reverse complement strand
TGGATGGAAGGCTAAAAGAGGAGGAAAAAACAGATTATTTAAATCGAATAAAAACGCTGCCGGAAAAATACACTGCTGAGAAATTCAAAGAAAAACTAGATAGAATGGGTACAGTAACGATGACATACAAACTAGAAGAAAAAAACAGCACGGCAGAAAACGTATATCTCACCTATAAAAGCAGAGGCCAAATAGAACAAATGTTTGATGGGCTCAAGAATACAATCGATGCAGGGTCTTCATACATGCAAAATGAGGATGCTTTGCAGGGATGGATGTTTATCAATCACCTGGCTTTACAATTATACTATCTGATTCAAAAACAATTAATGGAGGCAAAACAGAATTCAAAATTGAGCATAAAGGATGTTGTACTAAAATCTCAGCGTTGGACTGAACTCAAAATTGAAGACAAATGGATTCCAGCTGAAGCAACTTTACAATCACTCAAAATACTAAAGTCAATGGGCGTACATATTACGTAACCATTGGCGGAGTTAGAGATTAACTCGGCAGCTGTTTGACCTGTTATAGCCCAATGCAGTTTATTTTGGACAGTGGCAAAAAAATCTTTAGTCGTTTTAAGATCAAAATTATAATCAGCACTACATTGTGAAAATATACCGGTGACTTTTTGGTAGAATCTTCGTTAGCTACTTCGAATATCTCTTATTCTTGCAAGCTGCTCATCAAAATAATCCTTCCCAAAAATTTGATTTGGATTTTTCAACCTTTCATCATCCATAGTAAAACCTTTGATGATGTATTCCTTGAGACGCTCAGTTGCCCAAATTCGAAATTCAGTTGCTTTACGGCTATTGACCCTATACCCTACCGAAATGATTGCATCCAGATTGTATAATTTAACTTTTGTTTCTTGTGTTTTTCCTTTTATAGCACCGTGAGAAGTGGTTTGTTCCAAAATGGAACTAACCACTTGTTCGTTTAATTCCCCTGACTCAAAAATATTTTTTAAATGTTTTGTAATAGCAGGTCTTTGTACGCCAAACAGATCGGCAATTTTTTGTTGGGATAACCAAATAGTCTCATTTTGTAAATAAACTTCTACCTTAATATTACCATTTGTTGTTTGATACAACAAAATCTCAGAAAAAGCATTTTCTCCTTTACTCATCAGTTATATGGTAATATTTACAATTTTAAAAATAACCGCTACAAAGTCCCATTCAACTTTCGAACAAACCATTCTGTGGAAGCCAAACCAATCAGAATTGCCAATATCCACCAAAGGCTCAGAATATTTTCCTCCCAATCGGTAAAAGAAATAAGGGGTTTTGGCTTTTCTTCTTCAGTGGGAATTAGAGATTTAATGGAACCAACGCCAACAGAAATGCCATTGTTGACCTTAGCTAAATCCTTCAACATTCCGTGATTGGCCTCCAATTCCTGGCTTTCCAGCTCATTGGCCCTGACGATAAATTCACCCTTATCGGTTTCTGTTTTGCCATTTATTTGGCTGCTTCCGGTAAAGGAATACGTACCGGCAGTTAAACCTTCTGTAATTAATGAAGAATTGGTTGGACTATTGAAAAAGCTATAGTTGAGCTTCTTACCTCCCCTCTTTTGCAATTCTATTTGAACTTTATGGTTATAAATCTGCTCATATAATTGGTTATATGTCTCAGCAAAAAAATTGGCCGATTCACCTTCTGAAATTTCGTTTTGGGCCAAATACACTTTTAAGCCTTGCTTTTTATCTGCCGATACCAGGAGCTGAACAGTTTTTTGAATCAGATTGTCTGTGGCCTCAAATTTTTCGTTTTGAGCAAATTCATTCATTCGCCAAAGCCAAACTCCTTCTCCCCAAAAAATACCTCTTTTGGGATTTGTATTCAATGCTACGGCAAGTAAAGGTGTAGGAATGACCACTTTACCCAACTTCTTTTGCAATATTATTTCAGCGCCTGATTTAAATCCATACCCAACTCCCGGAGATTTAATGGGTGGAAGGTCGTTTATTACTTTTTTCCAGTTTTCATCAAATTGAAACCTTTGAAAATCAGAATTATAACTTGTGGTAATCTCATCCATAGGGCCACCAAAACCTTGTAATGTCAACCAGGAAGAAGTCTCATTTCTAAGGCGATTCAAATCTGTTCCTGAGCCACCAATCAAAAAAGTAGCCTTATTTCCTTTCAATATCTGGCTCACCTGGGGACCAAACGTACCAAACCGATCAGGTAGCTGATGTAAAATAATGAGGTTGTAATCAGATGCTTTGTAGGAATCCAAACCGCCAACAATAGTTGTTACTTCAAACTGGGAAAGAGGTTCTAACGCAGCTTTGATGGCTTTGATATCAGGGTGTGGTCCGGAAGCCAGCAATAAAACCTTCTGACGACCATCCACAATTTCTATAAATGCCTGGCGTTTGTTGTTGGCCAGGGTAAGTTCTCCGCTTATTGGTTTTACTTCAACTGCATATTGCTTAATACCTCTGCTACTGGCCTTTACCTGAAATTCAAGATTGGCCAAACTATTGTTTCCAATGGTAGCCGTTTTACTTTCAAGCACCTTTCCGTTTTCAGAGATTGAAACAAAAATAGTACTGCCTTCCAGCTTTCTACCCTTTACCTGAACTGAAACCGGAAAAGAGTTTCCAAGGAAACCCACCTTATTGATTCTAACCTGGCTCACAACAAGATCTTTCCTGGATTCCGGGTTGCCCAATCTGATTGTGCTTACAGCAAAAGGAAAAGCAACTCCGGTTAAATCTGCACCTACATTTGTAATACCATCCGAAGCCAAAATGACTTTATTAAGATTCTGGTTGTCAAATTCCTCTTCAAGTCCTTTTAACTTTCGGTAAATGGCCGATTCCTTTTTATCAAAAGAAAAGGAAGTATCGAGATTGATATCTTTTTCCAAACCGGAAACAAAGACCTGATATCCTGCTATTTGTAAGGCATCTTTGGTCGTTTTTATTTCAGATCGAAACAAAGCCAAAGAGTCTGGATTGGAACCCAAAACAACAGATTGTGAATCGTCAATCAGAATTAAAGCCACAGGAGGCAAAACAGTTTGTCTAAACTTTTTGATCAATGGATTTAACAACAGGGCCAAAACCAAAAACAAAAGGATTGTCCTTAAACCAAAAAGAGACCAACGAACAGTCTTAGTCCATTGGTTATTAGCGGGATAAAAAAACCAGGCCGCAGTGGCAGCCAATAACAAGCAAGGAAAAAGCCAAAGTGGTGAGTATTCCCAGAAAAGTTGAAAGCGGTTCAAACGGGGCGTTCAGAAATGAAAAGCCAAAAATAAGCAAGACTTTGGTTTTGTTTCATTTAAAAGCAGAATCAACTCTTTTTTTGGTTAAAATTTTTACAAATTACTGAAAACAAAAGTTCTCTGCCAGACCGAAGTCCAACCGCACAGGCATTTCCTCTTTTTTCTATACTGGAAATTTCCGAAAATGCAATGGACATATTACCGTCCACCGAGGTTCCATCCAATTTATCGGTGCTCAGGCGTTCGTCGTGATCCCATTGGATATAGCCGGTAAACTTTTCTTTTCGATTGGTTTCAACGGTACCAAAAACCGGATCGCCAAACTTTGCACCCTTTTTGGGGCTTTGCAAAAAGTCGATTTTATTCCAACTTAGTGAAGAAAGGTTGTATTGTGGATTTTGCTTTTTCGAGGCATTGAAATAATCCATCCAAAACACTTCCTCTTTTCCCCATCTCAGTGGACCTTCATAAGTATTGGAATTGGTGGTTATTTTTCCATACAGAAAACCCGCCTGGTTCTGTGCAACAAGCATTTGCCCTTTTAAGGTAAAAAGTAAAAGAAGAAGAAAATGCAAACAACTTTTCCCTTTTGCCCAGCCTGGAATTAAAAATTAAAAAAAGCACATGCGGCAAAATTGCTTTTTTTCCGGCAACTAACCTGCAGGCCGAAACCTAGACGGGATATTTTGGGGATGAATCGGGTTTATTGAGCTTTGATCCGGCGATTTGATTTTGGTTGGTTAGCTGGCTAGCAAACTTGAAACTGGTTTTAAGATTCCTCCTTAAGTTTTTTGAGGCTTTGCATGTTGTTAGCGGTTTTTCGATTTTCTAAAAACTACCAACGGTTATGTAAATGAAATTATTGTAAGCGATTTTTTTGCTTACAGGGAAAATGCTAGCCAGCTTCCTGTCCTTTTGGTGAACATTGCCGTTGCAAAGATTTGGAGGAATTAAATAATCCGGATATGAATGCATCTGAAGGAGAATTGCCTTTTTAAATGCCCGGTTTTTCCACCACCCTACTATTTTCAAAAAGAACATCCGGACAAAAATCCAATGGGGCAGGCACAAAGGTTCCATTCTGTAAACGCATTTTAATCAAACCCTCCCAATACAAGGTTTGCGATTCGGGATCTAGTTTGACCTTTTCAAAAATTTCAGTTCGTAGCAATTGACCCAAACTCGAATCTGGTTTGTTTTTGTACGGACTTAGAATGGGCAAGAAGTCAATTTCTCTTAGTTCCCCTGTGTTCCAATTGGCACTTACCTTAAAAGGCAAAACTTTTACGATAGAAATTATTCTTGGTAACATTAGGACAACGGCTCTACTTTAAAGAAACTGGCCTGATCTTTTGAGAGTAACTTAAAATTTTCTTCCAAATCAACCCTGTGTATTTCCACCCAAGCCTGAATTAACCTTTCCTGTTTTGATGGAATTTCTCCCTTAATCCTGTTTCCAGTTTCAATAGAAAATACAGCTTCAAACTCCCCATACTTTGCATGAAAGTGAGGTGGAAGATGGTCGTACTCATACATGTATATAATAATTCCAAAAAAACGACAAAGCTCTGGCATGCAAATGATTTAGACACAAAAATACAAAATAATTACTTCTCTTTAACCCAAAACAAAAAGTTGACTCCAACAAAAAATCCCGTTAGTTCACGCTGCGGGGCTTTTACTCGAGATTTTTTATAGGTTTATGCGCCTCTCCCTTTTTGGTGCTAACAACGCCAATGAATGTATCATGGCCGTTGCCAGCCTGGCAATTGTTTCCGGTTTCAGCCAGGGAAATGAGTCCACTGGAAATTCCCAACAAACCAGAAAACTGAATTTGAGACAGGCCCAGTTGCGCTCTGATGTTTTTGAGGCTTTGCATGTTGTTAGCGGTTTTTCGATTTTCTATAAACTACTGACAAGGAAAGTTCTAACAGAAAACGAAGATAAATTGGATTGAGATTTTTAAAACAATCCAAATGCGATGTGAGAATATTTAAACTCAGAATTTGATTTCTTTATTCATAAAAATGAACCTGGTAAATCCAAAAGAAAAACCCATTAAATAGTCCAATATTTAAAATAGACTCACCCAAAATTCAAAATTGTAATTGAATAGAAATTGTATAGTTTTGATTTTTAATTTTCGAAATTATACTTCTAAACATGATGAAACGCCAATTCCTCTTTCTCATTTTTATAGGACTCTTTACTTCCTGTTACCAGAATATAGAAGAACCTGTGGATTCTTTTGGTTACAGACCAATTTATAGAAGCAGCGATTCATTAAATATCATTACTGTTTCCGGCCCGAAATCAGCCACCAATACGGGTAAAATTTATGCCTATGGAAAACTGCTTTTTCAAAATGAAGTCAATCAGGGTTTCCATGTGATCAGTATTGAGGATCCAAAAAATCCGGTTAAAAAGGCGTTTTATTCAATTCCCCTTAGTACTGAGATTTCTATTAAAGATGACTTTTTATACACCAATAATGGCAAAGACCTTATAGTGATTTCAATAGCCAAATACATGAATCCAAAATATGTAAGGCGGTTAAGTAATAGATTTCAAACGATTGATCAAAATTCCCCATCAAACGTAACTTCTGGCTATTTTGAATGCCCTGATCCTTCAAAAGGTTATATAATCGGCTGGGAGCAAGTGAGACTAAACAACCCAAAATGCAGAAAATGATGAACCAAATACTAAAAAGAACAGGACATTTGTTAATGGGCGTGATTGTACTCGTCCTTTTTTCTACATGTTCAAAAGATAGTAGTGAGGCCATAAGCCCAGGTAACACAGGCAAAGGTGGATCTATGGCCCGGTTTACGATTTCAGGAAATTATTTATACATAGTAGATTCTCAGAATCTTATGGTGTACAGTCTGGCTGATCCTGCAAATCCATTATTTTTAAAATCAATGGAGATTGGTCCTGAAATTGAAACCATTTTCCCATTTAGAAACCGGTTATTCGTTGGCTCGAGGACTGCCGTTTATTTTTTCTCACTCAGCGATCCAGCAAATCCGGTTTTAGAAAGCAAAGTTTCAGATCCTGTAATTCGTATGCGATGCGATCCTGTTGTGGCAAATGATTCCATGGCTTTTGCAACGCTAAATGCTTCTGGCCCTTGTGGTGGTTTTCAAAGTATTCTTGCCGTTTATGACATCAGAGATTTTAACAAACCGGTTAAAATTGCAGAACGTCCCCTCAATGCTCCATTCGGTCTGGGTTATAAAGACTCCATTTTATATGTCTGTGACGACGCTGCTGGTTTAAGGCTTTTCAACATCAGGAATTCCTCAAATCCTATTGAAATCACGATTTTAAATGACGCCAACTATCTGGATGTGATTCCTTACGAAGATTTATTGGTTTGCTGGACACGGAAGGGAATGCGCTTATTTGACATCAGCAATCCTGCCAATCCAAAATTCGTAACCGAGATCATATAAAGTGGTTATTAAAGGAAATGTATTTTTCCTCTATTTTCTTCTATGTATTGGTGTAAAGGCAAATGCCCAGATTGATACAAACAAAGTCCCAATCTCAGGTTTTGCCATCAAAATTCTGCCCTCTGGTTTGGTAGATATGATGCATGCTATTTATGCTTTTAGCTATGAACAGGCCATTTCAAAATCCACTACTTTAAATCTGGAAGCTGGGTATATCAACCGAGGGTTGCTGTATAGAAACATCAATAAGAATAGTCCGGACCAAATTATAGGTGGTATTTTGCTTAGACCAGGCATCCGATTTTATTTTGAAGATGGATACCACAAACAGCGGAGATTATGGTTAGAAAGAAATCCAGGAAAGTCTCAACCGTTTTATGGCAATCATGTATTTCGATTTATTGAGATTCAATCATTCTTCAAGTCCTATTTTGGTACTTATTCAGATTGGATATCCGTAAATTGTCAGGATCGAAATTTACGTTATCAGAAATTTTCAGAATTTAAATACAACAAAACCGCCTATGGACTAACAGTTTTGATAGGCGTTGTTCAAAAGGATTCCCTCTTTAAAATTCCTTACCTTGTGGAATATTATTTAGGGCTAGGTATTAGAAGAAGGGATTATGAAATAAGTAATTTCCCTGAAAACGGTTGTTTCAATAACTATTTAAATGGTGTTTATGGGTTTAAAAATGCCTGGTATCCCAATGTACAATTGGGCATCCGACTGGGTCTTGAATTCAAAAAAAGGTGATTAAAATTTTCAATTTTAAAATCCCATCACTGCTATAGTCTATTTAAGATAGCCAAATTATGACGGTTAGTCTTCAAAAGCATTTACAAAAAATTTAGAACTGAAATAACATTTATAGAAAAGATACTATCCGAAAGGGATTTGTGGCTTTATACTTCTTCTAATTTTAATAATATCAAATCAATGGGATTCCTTCTTTCTATTCCTAAGCCCGATTGTTGGTACTTATGATTTTTTAGTTAAAACTTTTGCCTTCTTAAGTAATTTCTCAAATGATCGAACCTTCTAAAATCCAAAATTCTATAAAACTTTTCTACCCCTCATATAAACCCAAATCCCTGCAAAAGCTACAACCAGAAACAAAGGTAAAATTGAAACATATAGAAGGGTTTGCGAGCCAGCTTCCAGGTTGATTTGATTCCAAAGTGCGGCTTCCTGAGTATTACTGGCAGCAGCTTTTAAATTTTCAAGAAGAAATCCGTCCGGGACAAGTTTTGATAAATTGCTATCAAATGTTTTACCCATGAGTGGCAAAATAAAACTAACAGAAAGCATGCCTGCGCCCCCCATTATGGATAGTCCCATAGGCCCTGTTTTGGGCAAATATTCTGATACAAAACCAAGCATGGTAGGCCAGAAATAACAAACGCCAACCGCAAAAACAGCAGCAGAAACAAAGGCCAGATAACCTTGGGAGTATGAAAGAAGTACCAAACCAAGCGTTGAGAAAATGGCTGAAAAGAGCAACATACCATGAGGAGCCAGTTTATGGGAAAGCTCACCTGCAAAACCTCTACCCAAAGCCATGATTCCGTTTATAAAAACCAAAAGCAAAATCGAAGGCACACCGACATTGGCCAACAAGGCTGTAATCCATTGGTTAGTGCCCAGTTCTGTAGCGGCAGTAAGCATCATACAGGCCACCATTACTAGAAAAAGAGGATTTAAAAGTGCCTTGTACATATCGCCACTACTGGTTCCGGATGAAACTCTTTCAGAATCTGGAAAGGCGGCATTAAAGGCAAGAAAACCATAAACCAGGTTGGGTAATGCCAAAGTTGCCATTAAAATTCTCCAGGGCAGGTGCAATTGGTCAAGCAAAACAAAAGAAATTAGTCCGCCAATTACGATTCCACCTGGAAACCAAATGTGGAATCGGTTCAAATATTTGATCTTTTCATTTGGATATAAGGACGTTACCAAAGGGTTGCAGGCCGCCTCTACAAGACCGTTGCTTATGCCAATTACCAGTGTTGCTGCAAAAAGAGAATCGTATCCACTGGCTAAAATGGTTAATCCCGTTCCTACAATATGCCCAATAAAGGCAAATCTGAGTAGGTTTTTCATTCCCAAAATATCACAAAGTGGCCCCCCAAAAACCATTGCCAGGGTAAATCCCCAAAAGGCAGTTCCATTTACCCAGCCTACCTGTTCGGCATTGAGTGCAAATTCCTTTCCCCATGTTTCCATTAAGCCACCTCGGATGGCAAAAGTCATAGCAGTGGTTATTAAGGCTATACAGGAAGCCCGAAATAATCTGGAAGGATTAATAACTGTTTGATTCATTTGGTTGTTTTGATTATAAATTTCAGCTGGCAATAAATCAAATTTGAATGAAAATAAATCATTTCCGTATTTCCCAAAATTTGGACATGACTTGGATATTTGGTCTTGGCCAGTTTAGAAAGGATGAAAACTTTGAAAATTTAATTCAAATTTGCCTTTCTAATACATTAGATATGAATTGATTTGCAAAGCTTTTTCGAAAAGCGATTACAATTTACTTTTGCCTGTTAACCTATTTTTCGTTTGGGCAGGAAAATTTCAGAACGGACGGACGTATCAATCTTCACCTTGGCTTCGGTTTTGGTCTGAATAGCCTTAGCAACAACCAGGCTGGAGATAAGGATGCCGCAGGATTAACAGGTATTTTTAGATTGAGGGCAGATTATGGCATTACATCGGTTTTTAGCCTTGGTTTACAAATTTTCAACAATGGTTTCGCCACCAATAAAGACAGTTCAGAATCTGCCAGCATTGGTGGAATTGGGATTTACTCAAACCTCGACTTTTACAGAGGCGAAAAATCGACCATTTTTTGGCACCTTGGTTTTGGTGGCTCTGGTTTTGAATACAAAAATTTCAGAAAAAACGGAAAGCTGAATTCGTCAGGAGGTTTTATTCAAACGGGTCCAGGTCAAAGGCATTATTTCGGGGAAAATGTTGGCCTGTTTGCCGATTTGAATGTGTGTGGATTCAACTTTGACAAATTTACCCTTTCTGATAAGGAAATTTACAAAACTCCTTCGGGCAATAATTTTGAATTGGGTATTTCCGCTTTATAATTCAAATAGGGTTTGGTAGTCGCACTGGGCAAAAACGAAAAGTAAATCGGTTTAATTTTTGCTCTTTTTACCATAATTCCCAAATTTTTGCTTGTTTGCCCCCGGAAACATTCGTTCTACCAAATTATTTCAAAATGAAACATCGTAACAGACTGGCATTATGTGCCTTGCTGGCTACAACTTCCGCATTTGCCGGAGGTTATCAGGTGGCATTACAAGGTCAAAGGCAAATTGGAATGGGCCACACTGGCACTGCCCTTGCATATGACGCATCATCCATTTTTTTCAATCCGGGAGGATTGGTTTTTACAAAAAGAAACAATATTACAGTTGGAGGAAGCATTATCAGATCCAGGGTTGCCTATCTTGCACCACAGGATGCAAATGCTCCAAGTGACTACACTGCTCAAACAGAAAGTCCACTAGGAACTCCGTTTACTTTCTATGCCTCATATGGAAAGGCTGAAAGCAATTTAAAATTTGGATTAGGCGTTTATACACCCTATGGAAGTGGTGTAAAGTGGGCCGATGATTGGAAAGGTTACGCAGTTTTACAGGAGTTAAGTTTGCAGTCTATTTTTATTCAACCAACTGTTAGTTATAGAATTGGCGACATTGGATTTGGAGCAGGTTTTGTTTATGCTTTGGGTGCTGTTGATTTAAGAAGAGGAATTGGTGCAATAGCTTCCTCAGAGGGCTTTTCATCTGCTCAGCTTAAAGGCAATGCATCTGGAATGGGATACAATGTGGGCGTTCACTATGCCTATGAAGACGATTTTACTCTAGGAATAAGCTATAGGTCTAAAGTGGACATGAAAGTTGCTGGAGGTGATGCCACATTTAATGTACCTTCCTCAGCTGTTTTAATTGGCTTGTTCCCATCTGGTGGAACCAAGTTTGACGCAACATTGCCTTTGCCTGCTACTTTAAGTTTTGGTATGGCTGATAAATTAAGCAAACGATTTACAATGGCTTTCGACTTTAATGTGGTTTTCTGGAGTGCCTACAAAGAATTAAAATTTGATTATGAAAAACCAGTTAACAGGGCCCTGAGCACAACTTCTCCCAGAAAATACAGAGACTCTTATATTATGAGAATAGGCGGTGAATACATGGCTTCTCCAAAACTTGCCATAAGAGCTGGTTACTATTATGACCAAACCCCTGTTCCAGATGGCTACATGACACCGGAAACACCCGATGCAAATCGCAATGGATTTACTTGTGGTTTTGGATACAAGTTTTCTGAGAACTTTTCCGCCGATGCCTCTTTCTTGTTTATTGAAGGTGAAGAGCGTGAGCAAAAACAATCTGACATAAACAAAACTGCACAGGATGGCTTTTTAGCTGGAACCTACAAGCTGAGAATTATGGTACCAGGTGTTTCATTGAGTTATAAATTTTAAACTATAAAAATAAAAATCTATGAAAACGATATTAAAATACTCTTTTTGGTTTGGTTCGGCAATAGCTATCCTCTCTTCTTGTGATCCGAAGGTTGAAGCCCCTACTCCTACTCTGGATGGACAAATTGATGTAAGCAATTATGTTGCCATTGGAAATTCTATTACAGCTGGATATGCAAGTAATGGTTTGTATCTGGAAGGGCAAAAAGTAGCTTATCCTGTTTTGATGGCTGAACAATTTAAATTAGCGGGTGGTGGCGAATTTGTGGCTCCACTTTTTAGCCAGGATCAGGCTGCTGGTACAGGTTATTTACGATTATTGGGATTTTCTGGCGCTACACCTTTAATTGTTCCAGTCCCAGGCAGCCCAAATGCAGTTTTGAGAATAGGTGACAGTTTGGCGACAAATGCTTCGCTAAATCCAACCGGACTTGTTTTAAAACCATTTGAAGGAACCAAAATCAACAACTGGGGAGTTCCCGGAATTCGAATTGCGGATATTGAAACCCCGGGTTATGCTTTTCCAAATTCATATTTTGGCAGATTGGTGCCAGAAACGGAAAAGTTAAAGCCTTATGCAACAAAAATTTTAGAACAAAATCCTACCTTCTTTTCTTGCTGGTTGGGAAACAATGATGTTCTTGGTTTTGCAACGGCTGGAGGATCAGAACTGCTTGCCAATGTAACTGATAATGGACTTTTTGCCAGGAATTACAGGAATCTGATAACCAAATTACTAGACAAGCCCACTCCTCCAAAAGGAGTTTTGGCCAATATTCCGGATGTTACCTCACTTCCTTTTTTCACAACAGTAGGACCATCTATAAGGCCATTAATTCCTGCCGCAGTGCCAGGATTTTATGAATTTAAATTTGATTCAGTAATATCAAAAGTTTCTTCGGTATTACTTGCAGTTGCTTTAAATGTACCACCAACTGTAACCATAATAGATACCACTAAAGGGTCCGCCTGGCCAGTTGGCAGAATTGCAACTTTGAATCCATTTACAAAAAACTTTGATGGTGATATCTTTTTCACTCTTACATTTTCACCATATGCATCTACCTTGGGAAGGCCTTCAGGAGCTGCCTGGAGACAAATAATCAGGACTTTAATGGGACAGTTTAATTTGCCATCTACAGCAGAACCTGCAATTTGGGCTGCCTCTGGACTGGATACGCTTCAACCATTTGGCTTTTCTTTTAGAAATCCTATTCCTGATGTTTTTGTCTTAAATCCCAATGAAACGGCAAAGGCAAAATCTACAGTTGCGGGTTTTAACAGGATCATTGAAGGATTGGCAAGAGAAAAAGGTTTGGCTTATGTAAACGCAAATAGTTTCCTTTCTAACATAACAAAAGGGAGTTATTTTGATGCCATATCATCAAATGCTTCATTTATTTCAGGTGGTCCATTTTCTTTGGATGGGGTACACCTTACTCCAAAAGGCAATGCCATGGCTGCCAATGAGTTCATTAAGTCTATTAATGAAAAGTATGGCACAAAAATCACAGTCCTGAATGTGGGTCAATACAAAGGTGTAACCTTCCCGTAAAGACCAACTCAAACTTTAAGAAAGAGGGTTTTCATAAAATGAAGCCCTCTTTTTTATTTCGATTTTTATTTTCTTTCCTGAAGGCTCTGTTTTGAAGTTTTTAGCCTTTTCATATACCTTTACCGCTGCTAATATTTTTTGCATCATTTATCATGAAATCTATTTTAAGTAAAGTCTTTATTCTTCTTAGTCTTTTTGTTTCCATCGTTTGGTATGGTTGCCGGGATAAAAAGGAAGATCCAAAACCAATCGTTTACAATTTTCCAACACTTTCTGAAACCAAGGCTGCTTCAGCCATTGAAGGCAACTCAGCCATGTCGGGAGGTACAGTTTCGGCAGATGGCGGCATAAGTGTTTTGAGCCGTGGTCTTTGCTGGAATACAACAGGAAATCCAACAATTGCTGATAAAATTTCGGCCAATGCTTCTGGATTGGGATCGTTTGATGCGAAGCTTCGTTTCTTGTATCCAAACACAACATATTTTGTCAAGGCTTACGCTGTAAATAAAGCTGGTGTTGGTTATGGACCGGAGACTTCGTTTAAGACTCCTGTAATTCCGGGCATATGCAAAACTGATACTGCTTTAGCTGTTGATACCAATTCAGCAAGACTTGGTGGGGTTGTCACAGATGGAGGACTTCCATTCTCCAATTATGGAATTTGCTATAGTGAAAGAATAAATCCAACGACACAATTTGCAGATAGTATCTATTCTTTTGGAAAAGGCCAGGGGAAATTTTCGGCAATAGTAAAAGGCTTTAAGCCATTCAAAATTTATTATTTTCGGGCTTTTGCAATAAATGAAACCGGAACCAATTATGGGGAGGAATATAGTTTTAAGACTAAAGATTTGCTTCCAAGACTCATCACTACTGAGGCTTCGAATGTCTTTTCTGATTCAGTCACCTTAGGAGGAACTGTTACATATTCTGGTGGGGATGAGTTATTGGTTAGAGGGGTCTGTTGGTCCTTTAAAACCAATCCTGAAGCCTCAAACGCAGCCACACGGCGGGCTGAACAAACTAAAAATACGGGAACTTTTTCATTCAAAATTAAAGCCGGAATTACACCCGATACTATCTGGTATGCAAGAGCTTATGCCAGAACAAGAACCGGGCTCATGCAATATGGTCAAAATATTACATTTACTACGCCAAAGAGGATTCCATTAATATCAAATGTGAATTCTGTTCCCTATTCAGATAGCGCAAGAATTAATTTCAGAATTGATCCGGGACGCGGCAAAATTTCTCAAATGGGTGTTTATTATAGTTTAAACGCCAATCCATCATCTGCTGATAATGTTGCTTTATTCCCCAATCCAGCTGCCATTTCAGGTATAACAACTGTTAAAGTTATTTTATCAGGTCTTTCTGCAGGAACCAAATATTATTTTAAGCCATTTGCAACCAATCAAATTGGGACAAAGGAAGGCCCTGAACTTAGCTTTACCACGCTTTCAATTCCACCTGTTGTCAAGACAAGTGAGGTATCCAATATAGTAGACACAACGGCTACTGCCGGTGGGGAAATTACAAATTCGGGAAATCCGGTTTATACAGAGAGAGGTGTTTGTTTCGATACAACCGCAAGCCCAACCATTTCCCAAAATTTAGTAGTTAGTCCTGGAACTGGAACAGGTTCTTTTACGGTTCCAATTAGTGGCCTTGCAAGAGGAAAGACTTACTATGTTAGAGCTTATGCAAAACATAGTACAGGCGTAGTTTATGGAGAGGAGAAATCCTTTGTGACCGGTTCTTAAAACAATTTAAATAATATTAGAAACAAAAAGGGTCTCAAAATTAAGACCTTTTTTGTTTTCTGCCTATAAATGAGCAGAATTTGGAATCATCTATTATTCCTGGGCTGAGTATAGATATTATTTTGGGATGGTCTTAACTTGGCCAGAAGGATGAATGGAAGTTAGTTTTTCAGAAATCATTGTATTTTGGATTCAAGTTCTTCTTATATCACTTTTTGAGACAAAAACCAAAACCCGACCAAAAAAGTAGAAATATATTTTACACCGTTCATAAAGATATAAATCCTTTTAAATAATTATAATTACCTTTTATCACTCTATATTCGCTTAAAACCAAAATGCTTTCGTGTTAAGGACATATTATTTTTATTACCCTTTAACAAATACAAATCATGAAAGCTTCCTCAAATTCAAACATCTTAACAACTGGTTTATTATCACTTTCTCTGGTTGTTCTTTTCTCTTCCTGTTCAAAAGAATCAGTTGAACCAGTTAAACCATCCTCAGCCCCTTCTTCGGAAAGAAAAATGGCAAAGGTTGAAAAACCATTCTCTAAGCCAAACAGCAATGAGTTTGGAGTAGAGAGAGAAATCACAGAAGTTACTCCTTATACCAATAACTTAAGTAAAATTAACCCAGATACTCCAGGTGGTCAAGGTATCGCTAATGGAAGTGTGACTCCGGGTGAAACTTTAAGAGAACCAGATAACACAGATGTAACTCCATTTACAAACAACTTAAGTAAAAGACCTGGGACATTCAGCGGAAATGGTGAAGACTTCATCCAAAAGGAAAATAGAATAAGTCAGGAAAATGCGTCCGACTTACAAACCGAAGTTTCGCCTTACAATTCACCTAAGTTCAAAAAAAGATTGATACCTAGTAAATTATAAATCAATGTCGTTAAGTTAAGCCAATGTTATAAAGGCTTGTAATTCATGGAGTAAGGTTTTTTCTGTTTGTGTTTTCTTTCAAAACTCCGTC
>JBIPOE010000084.1:0-15533 GCA_044379485.1 Catalimonadaceae bacterium | reverse complement strand
ATTGGGGCATCGAGCCCCAATAATGCTCTGCAAACAAGGCCTCAGAATCCTAGTCTATTTTCTACAATAACAACGGATGAAAGTGGTCAATAACGGTCAACAATTTTTAGGCATTGACAACCTCCAATTCATCATTCACAACTCATCATTCCCCCTACATTCTATCCATATACCACTGCACCTGCATCTGCAACTTGCTCATATCCTGAATGGTCCGGATTGCCTTTTCTATCCGCAAAAAAGCAGTTTCACTTTTCACCACATAGTCAAAAGCTTTGTGATGCATGCAGTCTATGGCCACCTCTATTTTATCCTGGGAAGAAAGCATGATGACAGGCAAATCCGGAAAGGATGCCTTAATTTTATCAAGGGTTTCTATGCCGTTCATGGCTGATTTCTCTATGCCATCCAGGTGATAATCCAATATGATAATGGCTGGGTCGTGGTTCAGATTTTTGATACATTCTTCCCCTGTTGGGTATGTTTCTATTTCAAAACTACCGCTTTGGTGAAACTCTATTTCCAAAGATTTGAGGTATAGGGCATCATCATCTACCAGAAAAATTTTGATTCGCTTATCGCTGTTCATTTAATGATGGTATTTATGGTTTTTAATTTCTTCTTCCAGCTCAGAGCAAGCCTGAACACATATTTTTTCAATTTGCAGTACCATTTCATGTATGCCTTCTATTTTGTTTTGCGAGATGGCAAATTCCTGTACTTTCCTTGCCATCAATTCATATTCGGAACTGATACCCACAATGAGAAATGAGGGAATTATTTTATGAATGGCAGCATTGAGCAAGACCCAGTTTTTATCAGTCCAGCTTTGTTTTATGGATTGAATAAGTGGTGGCGTTTGTTCCAGATACAGACCAATCATTTCAAGCATCAATTTGGAGTTTGATTTGGTTCTTTGGTTTAGGTAATCCAGGTTTATGCAGCGGTTCTTTTGGCCTTCCTGCGGTTCTATCAATTCCGGATTTTCTGAAATCACGGTTACTGGCTTCTTTACCAGGCCAATTATTTTGCTGTATAAAAGCCGATCCTCCACGGGTTTGGCTATGTAGTCGTTCATGCCTACTGCTCTGCATTTTGCAAGGTCCACTGTGGTTACATCTGCTGTCAAAGCAATGATTGGAATCCTGGATTTAAGGGTATTTCGAATATAATCTGTCGCTTCAAAGCCATTCATTTCGGGCATTTGCAGGTCCATCAGGATAATGTCATAATCCTTCTGTTTCATTTTTTCGATGGCTATCAGCCCATTTGTGGCTATGTCCTGCTCAAATCCATAGTCTTCAAGCAGGGTTTTCATCAGCAATTGGTTTAATGCCATGTCTTCCACCACCAATACTTTTATATTTTTTATTCCTTTTTCAGGTTCTTCCGTGCTTGCGTTAAATTCCGGTTCTTCTTTCGACTTTGGAAAATCAAGTATAAAACTAAATCGGGAGCCTTTTTCCACTTCGCTTTCTACCTGAATATTGCCTCCTTGTTGTTCAACCAGTTGTTTTACAATGGCAAGTCCAAGGCCCGTGCCGCCGAATAATCGGGATGTACTGCTGGAGGCCTGCTGAAAATTGTCGAAAATCTGCCCGATTTTTGAAGGTGCAATGCCAATTCCAGTATCTGAAACGGCAAATTCGATAGAGGTATTTTCCTCATTTTCAGTCAAAAGTTTTACTGAAATGATAATAGAACCTTTGGTAGTAAACTTAACGGCATTGCTCACCAGGTTGAGAATTATCTGATTCAATCTAATGGGGTCACCCAGTAGAATTTCGGGTATCCGATCGTCGTATTCTTTTACCAAAACAAGGTTCTTTTCCTGGATTTTGGTTTCAAAAAGATGGGTCATGGAATTGATGGAAATCCCAAGCCGGAATGGGATTTTTTCAAAACTCATTTTACCGGCATCTACTTTGGCCAGGTCAAGAATGTCGTTGATGAGCACAATCATGGTATCGCCACTCATTTTTATGGCCATCAGATATTCCTTTTGTTTGGCGGTTAGCTCTGTTTTGAGCACCACTTTCGTAAACCCAATAATGGCATTCATTGGCGTTCGGATTTCATGGCTCATATTGGAAAGAAACTGCTGCTTTGCCTTGACTGCAGTTTCTGCTTTTTCTTTTGCCTCCTCTGCAAAACTGGTAGCCAATTCTGCCAGAATCTTTGCCTCAGTGAGCTCTTTGGCTACTTTCTTTTGTTCGGTAATGTCTCTGGCAACGATTACGGCACCAAGCACATCTCCCTCTTCATCCTTGTACACTGCCCCATTGAAAAGTACATCTGTCAACTTTCCATCAATTATCGTCAGGGGAAAATCGACTACGAATCCCTTTTCAAAAACCTCTTTGTTAATTTTACTTGCCTTTTCAGTTTCGGTAAAATAGTTTTTAAATTCTGACCCTTTGAGCCTCTCTCTACTCACGCCTGTAACCCTCACCATAGCCTCATTCATATCTGTTATGATGCCTTCTGAGCTGATGGTAACCAATGGATCACGGCTGGCCTCTATCAAGCTTCTTGAGTAAAAGGATTGGTTCTTTTTTGCTGTGATGTCAATCTTCAGGGCTATGTACTGGTATATTTTTTCATCGGCATCCATACAGGGAACTATGGTTGTATCCACCCAATACAAGCTGCCGTCTTTTGCCCGGTTTTTGATTTCTCCCCGCCACTTTTTTCCTGCTTTTATGGTTTCCCAAATGCCTTTGATAAATGCAGCATCATGAAATCCGGAATTGACCATCCGGTTGTCATGCCCAATCAATTCTTCCCGGCTGTATTTGGAGAGTTCGCAGTATTTATCATTCACAAACATGATTTTCCCTTTGGAATCGGTTATGTCCACACTTATGGCTTGTTCCAGGGCAAATTTATAGGCTGAAATTTCTTTAAGCGATTTGTCCAGATCGGCATTGGCACGTTTCTGCTTGGTTACATCCCGGGCAGCTGCAAATACGCCTAGAACCTGACCTTCATCATTTCTATATACAGAAGCATTGTAAAGCACATCTTTTAATTGCCCGTTTTTGTGTTTGATGGTTAGTGGAAAATCGGAAATAAAACCTTCTTCAAAAACAAGTTTATACCCTTGCTGAGCTAGGTCTGGTTCGGTAAAATAGTGAGAAAAATCTGTACCAATCAGTTCCTCCCTACCCACACCTGTTACCAAAACCGAGGCCTCGTTCACATCTGTTATCTTTCCTTCTGCACTTATGGTAACCAAAGGGTCCAGGCTGGATTCTATTAAACTCCTCGCGTATTGAGAAGAATGCATCACTGTATCGTTAATAACAGCCATTTTTTCTTTTAGTATTTCCTTTTCCTCATTTTGAAACAAAAGCTCTTTATAAGCTTCTATTAATTCCTTAGCTCTTTTTCGCTTTTCTTCCGTTTGAAAAGAAAGCTCTTTATTGACCTTTTCCAGTTCAATTGCGTGCCTTGCTTTTTGACCATTTTCAAAAAGAATCTCTTTGTTGGCAGTGGCCAGATCCGTAGCTCGTTTGCGCTTTTCCTCAGTTTCAAAAATCAATTCCTTATTTGCCAGAATCAGCTCATTGGCCCGCTTCAATTTTTCATCATCGTGAAAAGCAAGCGCTATGTTTGCAATGCCCAACTCTGAGGCCCGCTTTACCATTTCTTCATTTTGAAAAGCCAGTCCTCTTAGGGCTTCCTTTAAGGCATCTGATAATTTTTGATTCTGAACCATCAAAACAGACCTTTCCTTCAGGGCCCTTTCAAGTGCATGTTCCTTGGTTTTTAATTCTTCTTTCATAGAATAATTATTAAGCAGCTCCATGGTTAGAGTCCTCAAGCACCATCACATCACGACCATTGTTCGAGTGCTCCCGAACCATTCCTACTTCTTCAATTGGGGTTCGCTTTTTGTCCTTCATTTGCTTAAAATGCGAAGGAGAAAGACCGGTCACCTTTTTAAACTGGCTGGAAAGGTGCGCCACAGAACTGTAGTTCATGTTGTAGGCTATTTCTGTAATATTCAATTCTCCATAAAAAATGAGCTCTTTTATTCTTTCCACCTTGTGAAGAATAATAAAATGTTCGATGGTAGAGCCTTGAATTTCAGAAAACAGATTGGCCAGGTAGGTATAGTTGTAACCCAGTTTTTCGCTTAAATAGGTGGAGAAATTTGTTTTCTGCAGGTCATCCGAATGGTGGACCATTTCTATGATTGTGGTTTTTATCTTCTCAATGAGAATGGATTTTTTATCATCCATCAGCTCAAGTCCAGATTGGAGAAGTTCGTTTCGGAGGTAGGAAATTTGCCCGGCATTTAATTCCTCCATCACATCCACTTCGCCCAGGTCTATCACCACAAAGTGGAGTTGCATGGTTTTGAGAATCTCTCTCACGGTCAGCTTGCAACGGTTGCTCACCATGTATTTAATATGTAGTTTCAAAATGTAGGATTGATAGGTAATCGATTTTTACAAAGCTGTAGTAATAGGTCTCAAGTTTAGTTACATAATAAAATTTAATTGTATCGTAATTATTACCTCAGGCAGGATAGTGAAGAATAAGGAAATCTGAACCTTTTCCATCTAAACTCAGAACCCCCGACCCCACGTAAACTAAGTTCGACAGATGTAAATCCGTGGAAAGTATAAAATAGAACCGCTGGGAACAAAGAGGTATAATACAGAGGGCCACAGAGCGTTAAAACCAATCTGAATCTCTCCGCCTCTCTGTGTTAAATCTCTGTTTTCTCTACCGGTTAATCAAATTTTGGTCAGTTCATGTATTTTCTCAATTCGATTAATCTATCAAATAAATAGAAAAGTGGCTGTTTCATAAATACAAATAACATGCACTTCCAATTTGCGGGGTGTTTTGCCTAACTATCTCAAAGTCAGTTGTGGAGTCAGGAGTTCTGAAACTACACCGTGGGCAGGTTTTGTTGAAAAAGAGGAAGAATATATTTTGAGTAGCTGCGCAGACTATTATGGTACGGGAAAAGGCTTATTGGAACTTGCCATATTTTAAATGAAGTTAAATCCGGTAGTATTCGCGGATTACAAATCCGCTTTATTTATCGTCCGACATGCGCTTCGCTAACAAGGCGGACAGCAAACCTTCATGAGCTATGCCAAACCTGAAAGCAGCCTTGAAGCTATTGAAAGGCGATAATTATGAAATAAAAAAGTATTAAAATGAAACTCTAAAAACATAATACAAGCTCTTATTTGCATATCGAATAATCAACGATAAAGGACTGGCTCCTACCCGCTTCTACATTTGGTCTTACTTAAATATATCAATGGCATAATCCCAAAGTCGATTTTTCATTTTCAACCCAATGCAAAAAACACCCTCATTCATCGTGAGGGTGTTTTTTTTTACTGTGAAAATTGAAAGTCTTTGTCAATAGAATACAACAAGAATCCTTTTGGATTGGCAGACCTTTGTCAGGCAGAATAAGTCAGGATTGAATTTGTGAAAACGAAAGGAGACTGCTTATAAAAAGGCGATTCAATTTCGGTGCATAGCAATGTAAATCAGGACTTATTACTGCGACTATCAAGAAAATCATGGACAACGAAACAGAATTAGAAATCAACTGGATCGACCTAAAAGCAAAGCTTAAGCAAGAATTTGCAATGCTCGCTGACAGCGATGTGTTGGTGGTGGAAAGCAAGCAAGACGAACTGCTTGGCAGACTACAATCCAAACTTGGAAAAACAAAAGAAGAACTTCAAAAGCTCATTTTAGAACTATAAAACCTAAAAACAATGAATATAATAAAAATGACAAATGTAACGCTGGCGATTTATTCCCTGGCAATTACCTCTCTGGCTGTTCTAACCAATTGCAACAGTCCGGCAGACAAAGTTGAACACGCCACAGAAGAAGTGACGGAGGCCAACAAAGAACTGGCTAAAGCCGATATGGAGTACATGGCCGACATGGAGATCTACAAAAAGGAAATAGCTGAACAGATAGAGAAAAACAACATTAAAATCTCTGAATTGAAGGCCAAAAACGAAAAAGAAAAGGCAAAAGTCAAAGCAAAAACAGCCAAACGCATAGCGGAGCTTGACCAAAAAAACCTGAACATGAAAGAAAAACTGAATGCCTACCAGGAAGAAGGAAAAGAAAACTGGGACCGCTTCAAAACGGAATTTAACCACGACATGGAAGGCCTTGGAAAGGCATTTCAGGACCTGGGTGTAGATAACAAATAATAAGCCATCCCGACTTTCAAGCCTGGTCTCTAAAAACCAAAAAATCATGACATATTCAACCACAGCACCATCCACCAAACAACAAGATTGGGCTGAGCAAAAGATAAAATTGAAGTCAAAATACCCATACCTTATGGAATCTGATTTTCATCTTCAGGATGAAAAAAGGGAGGAAATGATTGCCAGAATTCAAAAGAAATCCGGCAAATCAAAAACTGAATTTACAGAAATTCTAAAGGCGCTTTAATCACATTTTTTGAAATTTTGGAAAGCGCCTGGCAGATTGTCCGGCGTTTTTTTTTGTCTTTCACCATGGTTCAACTAAAGGTCTGGTTTTAAAACTTTAAACATCAATCCAATGACTTTTTATCCACTTCAAATCAAGGGTCCAGCTGCCAATCATGGCTTGTTTAAACTGGTCAAACCATTTAAAACATGGTTACAAATAGCATTTAGCTCCAAAAAGGACAAAGTCCTAAAAGCCCAAAAAACAGCTATTCACCCAAAAATCAAACTGGTTAGGAAATCTGTTGTCCTTATCTCCTCCTTGGCTGGAATTGGTTTTTGCTATTTCTTATTACTTCCATTTTATGCAAGCATGGACCATTTTGCCTTTTTCCTAATGGCTTTTTTGGTGGCTGCTACCTTTGTAGAAATTGGCCATTTGGTTTGGGGGAAAGAGGAAAAAAAGCTTTGATTTTGCAGCTTGCTAAAGTTGATCTTTTACAAAACGATTTATAAACCTAAGTTTTCTAATGTAGAGTTTGGATGAATTCAAATACCAAAGACTGATTGTGAAAAAGAGTATAGTCAATCTCCAAAAAAAACCAAAGCAATTCCCAAACCATTTTCAAAATTCTGTAAGCTATTAACTTCCAAAGCGGGTCACCTTTGGGATACGGAAAATTACAAGCATTTACCTCAACTCCGAATTATGAAAAAGCCATTTCTACTCCTCTTGCTCATTTTTATTCTCCACTTTGCAAAAGCAGGGTAATAAAATTATTAAAATTAAAACAAAACGATTTAAAAAATCATTATTAATGATCCATATACCTTGAAAAATTTTATTAAATATTATGTTTTCACTGATTCAAACTTTGTCTTTTGAACCATTTTTCTATCTCCACAGCCCAAAACACAATGCTCGACAATCCAAGGCAAATCATTAATTCTGCAAATGATAGGGCTTCAGTTTTGAAAATGCTTTGGAGAAAGGGAACATAAATAACGGCCATCTGTAAGCCCAAAGTGAGCAATACTGCACCTACCAATGGCTTATTTCCGAAAACTCCCTGACTGAAAAGTGATTTCCAATCGCTTCGGATGGCCATAGCGTGGCCCATTTGGGAAATACTCAAAACGGTAAACACCATGGTCATCCATTTTTCGTTTCCTGTATATATCGCCCAGCCTTGAGTACCTATACAAACCGCTCCCATAAGCAAGCCAACCCAAAGAATATGAAATCCAACTCCACCTGAAAAAATGCTTTCATCTGGTTTGCGTGGCGGTCGTTTTAATATATTTTCCTCTGCCGATTCAGATGCAAAAGCAAGACCAGGCAATCCATCCGTCACTAAGTTGATCCAAAGAATGTGGATAGGAAGGAGAGGAATTGGCAGCCCTATAAGAGGTGCCAGAAAGATTGTCCAGACTTCACCACTGTTGCTGGTCATGGTGTATTTGATAAACTTGCGGATATTGTCAAAAATCCTGCGGCCTTCCCGAACTGCCCGAATAATTGTAGCAAAATTATCGTCTAACAATATCATATGGGCTGCTTTTTTGGAAACATCGGTTCCGGTTATACCCATAGCAATGCCAATATTGGCTCGTTTCAAAGCAGGTGCATCATTTACCCCATCGCCAGTCATGGCCACAAAATGGTTCTTGTTCTGGAGTGCTTTCACTATGTTAAGTTTTTGTTCAGGAGAAACCCGGGCATATACCTTAATATATTTTATTTCTTTTTCAAACTCATCATCAGACCATTGAGAAAGTTCTGCACCTGTAACTACCCTATCCGTTTTATATCTCAGGATTCCCGTTTCGGAGGCAATTGCTTTCGCCGTAATGGGATGGTCTCCCGTAATCATTACAGGTGTAATTCCTGCTGTGTAGCAATCTTCTATTGCCTGAATCACTTCCCTCCTGGGAGGATCAATCATAGCAACCAATCCAACAAATTTCAAATCAGTCTCTATGGTTTCAATTGAAATGGTTGTTGGTAGAGCTCCCATTAGTTTTACGGCGAAAGCCAATACCCTTTTTCCCTGCTGTGCAAAATTTTCAGTGGCGGTGTTTACTTCTTCTTCATTTGTACTTTGACAACAACTTAAGATATTTTCTACCGCACCTTTGGTAACTACCAACCACTTTCCTGAAAATGGATAAATGGTTGTCATTCGTTTACGAACCGAATCAAAAGGCAATTCATGCTGCCTCTTAAAATCAACAAGCCATTGCTTCTCATAATTTTTGTTTTTTCTAGCATATTCAACAATGGCAATTTCGGTGGGGTCGCCCTTCAGGTGTTTGTCTTCATTAACCATGACATCATGGTTCAGTTCCATGGACAACACCAGTAATTGTTCTGGTGAAAATCCAGTGATAGGTTCTGCATCTGGTGAAATCCAGGAATCCATCACTGTCATTTTGTTTTGGGTAATGGTACCCGTTTTATCAGAACAGATATAGGTAACCGAACCCAATGTTTCTACAGCAGGTAGTTTCCTGATAAGGGCATTTTTATGCACCATCCGGCTTGCTCCCAATGCTAAGGAAATGGTAATAACCGCTGGCAAAGCTTCCGGAATGGCAGCAACCGCAACAGAAATGGCCGTAAGCAACATCCGGACGGGATCTTCTCCCCGAAACAAGCCAGCCCCATAAATTATAGCACAAATAATAACAACAAGAATGGATAGCCTTTTTCCAAAATCTGCCAGTCTTCTTTGGAGAGGTGTTTTTGTTTCATCTTCCTGAAGCAACTGAGCAATACGGCCAATTTCGGTTTGCATTCCGGTTGCCACGACTACTCCTTCTCCCCTACCATAAGTAACTATGGTGGTTTTGTAGGCCATATTGAAACGATCGCCAAGTGGAGGGTTTTCAATTATAATTTCTTTTGTACTTTTTTCAACTGCATTAGACTCTCCTGTTAATGAGGCTTCCTCGATTTTCAGGGCATGTGTTTCGGTAAGTCTTATATCAGCAGGAACAGACATGCCAGCCTCCAGAATAACCACATCGCCAGGTACCAATTCAGAGGCAGGGATCTGGATTGTATTACCCCCTCTTCGGACTATGGCATTGAAAGCAGCCATTTTTTTTAATGCTTCCATTGCTTTTTCAGCACGGTATTCCTGAAATAGACCGATCAAAGCATTTAGCACTACAATAATCAGAATAACAACGGCATCTTTTTCATCTCCAAGTGCATATGAAATTACAGCTGCTATCAGCAAAATGAAAATCATCACATCCTTAAACTGATTGAGAATAAGTATCAGAAGCGAATTTTGCTTTTTTTCGATCAACTCGTTTTTTCCATATTGTTTCAACCGTTCTTCGGCTTCTGTAATATGTAATCCTTGCTTGCTTGTATTAAGCAATTCCTGGATTTCAGATATGGGCAAAAGGTGGTAGTTCATAATTTATTTTGAGCGTCCTGTGATAGCTTCTTTTACCATGATGTATTCCATAATATTTTCCAAATCAAGCACCCCGATAATTTGTTTGTTTTCATATACGAAAGCCAAAGAGTCTTTTTTCGATATCAATAGAGGATAAACTTCTTCCAATAATTGATTGGCGTTTAGCCTTGCCGGTTCTCTACTTGCAACAGCACCAACAATAGTTTGTTTACCGCTATTTGAAAGTGCTATAATTATCTCATCTCTGCCAATCGAGCCAATGGGATGTTTGTCGGAGGTGACTACAAACGTTTTACTTTGTCCGTTGAGCAATTTGTTTACAGCAGTTTCAATGGTATCGTTTTCTTCGATGGTTTCATAATTTTTCATCAGGATGTCTTTTACCATTATACCTTTTATTATAAATCCGGATTTGGTCATTTCCACTTCGCCTTGTGCGCCAAGAATGATGAACAAACCAATGAAAATTAAAAACGGGTTGGAAGAAAATCCAATAAAAATAAAGCCAAGTGCAAGTATTTGTCCTATGCGAGCTGCTACTAAAGTTGCGGTATGGCGCTGGAATTTTAGTGACAACAGCGCCCTGAGAACTCTGCCTCCATCCATTGGAAATGCAGGAATTAGATTGAAAACTGACAGAAAAAGATTTACAACAAAAAAATTGAGAAAGAAATTAGTACCGTTCACACCCCCAGTTAATTGAAGTTGGAGTTCGTTTGCTGGAGGTATTGTAATAAAAAATCCTATAATACCGGCTATAGCGATATTCACAGCAGGACCGGCAATGGCTACTACAAATTCCTGCATGGGTTTTTCGGGCATCTTTTCTAAACGAGCAACGCCACCTATGGGTAAGATGGTAATGTCGCTGGTTTTAATACCATATCGTTTTGCTGCCAAAGCATGTCCGAGTTCGTGCAGAAAAACGATAACAAAAATGCTTAAAACAAACAAAATTATCCAGCCAATCCTGCCTGTATCGTGCCCCGCATGGTAACTGCTAAAAATAATATAAGCAATAAGTATGGAGAATGTCCAGTGAATGAATACTCCAATGCCTGTAATATTTCCGAGTTTGAATGAACCTTTCATTAAGTCTTAAAATTTAATTAGTTGATACTTTTGTTTCTAAATTATATAATGCTAATAAGAGCGATTTCTTGCAAGAGAGTAGTTCACGATGCACATTCATCATTGTGGAAGCTTCCACTTCGTTCACCTGCCCATTTTTAAGATATAAAAAGACCTTGACTTTGTGATTCTCCTCGTTTTCCAGAGCAGCGTTTAATGCTTTATCTATTCCAATATAAATTTCATTTTTTCCAGACAAATTCAACAAGTTAATGATCTGTGAATTAAATTCAAACCACTCGCTTCCTATAGTTAAATACTGCTGAAACAAAATATCATTCCCGCTTTCCTTAAAATCTTTAAGATTGTGAGTTATGTCTTTAATTGCTTTGGCAGCGAAAACAGACTGCCTTGCAGCACTTACAAATTCTAACAGTATGGTTGCATCCTGTTTTTCCAAATTATTTTCTTGTATGTCGGCATAGTAACCCAAAATATCCCCCTCCTTTTGTTTTAAGTGATTGTAATCTTCTTCTACATTAGCATCGGACCATGTAAGTGATTTAATTTTTTCTAAAAACCCATCGCCCTGTGGCTGCTCAATCCACAATATATTTTTGCTGAAAAGAAGTGTTTTATTCAAAAGAAATAGGGCTTCATTTCTAAGAGTGTCAGTTGCGAGCAGTGGCATCAGCGGAAGGTTTTTGCTGATGAATGAATTACCATTAGAATTGCCTGAAATAAAAATCCGCTCCAATAGGCTTGAAAATGAATTCAGGAAGGGAATAAATAAAATTATGGAAAGTATGTTAATGGAAGTTTGAAAAAGAACCAGCGAAACCAGAGGGTCTTGAATATGCTTCATGCCCTCATAGAAAAAAATAAGCAGATGAAGTGTAATGTAGGCGGTTACTGCAGTAAAAATATTGAACCCAAAATTTCCCCATGCAGTTCGCTTTTTATCTGCTGAACCTTTTATCCCCCATAGTAATATGGTGAGAGTAGTTCCCACCTCCCCGCCAATAACAATGGAAGCAGCAGATGGGAAAGTTATTACGTTGGCATGAAGCGCAGTTAAAGCTATGGCCACCACAGCCGAGCTGGATTGAATGATGGAGGTAAGAACAAAACCAATAACAACAAAAACAAAAGTCCCGTGTAGCAGGTATGGGGTCAAATCAAATGCTTCTACTAATTGTTGTGCGCCTTCTTTCATATATCCCAACCCTAAAAACAAAATACCTAAGGCAAGCAATAAGGATAAGAGATTGCGTGTTTTTTTGAACTTTTCGAAAACAAAGACGCCCAATGCGCCAATAGCAATTACGGGCAGCGTATAGACTACTATATCGAGTTTGAACCCCAGCATCACTACGAGCCATCCGGTTAAAGTAGTGCCAAGATTGGCGCCAAGAATTACAGCCAGTGCATTTCTAAACGTGATGATACCGGTTTCAACAAAAGCAAGAACAACGAGCGATACTACTGTACTGCTTTGGAAAATGCCTGTAACAACAGTGCCACCCACAATTGCTTTAAATACATTTTGGGTATTTCTTTTAAGGAATAATTTGAATGAGCGACCGGCAACATTTTTCAGCACCGTTTCCAAAAGGCCCATTCCGTATAGGAAAAAGCCAAGCCCTGCAAGAAATTTCCATACTTTTAAATGCAGCATTGGAGCAGTTTATTATTGTAATTGAAATAGAAGCACCATATTAAAAATATACATAATCAAAATCAGAAAGGTATCCCATGCAAGAAAAAAAGGCTTGGTTTTAGAACGGTAAGTAAGTCCTATAATAGCTATAGCCGACATCGTAATAATTGATATAGCTGAGACAAGATTATTATCAGAGGCATCTACCAAAATATGCCCTTTGGTATAAAAGAAATCATCAATTGCCAATACAAAAATGTTAAATAAATTGCTTCCTAACAGATTTCCTACTGCCATATCAACGGCACCCATTTTAATTGCCGCTATTGAAACAGCTACTTCTGGCAGCGAAGTTGAAGCTGCCAACAACAGGGTTCCTATAAATGATTTTTGAAGGCCGGTTTGATTTGAAATTTCTTCCGCAAAATGCGGGAGGAATAAGGCAGCACCGATTACCAAAAGTGCGTTTAGTGAATACCAGAAAACAACATTTTTTAAATCGGTTTTTTTTTGTATTTCATCTTTTCTGGACGGATTACCCTCAGTTGGATTGTCTTTATCATATTGATAAACCAGCCTAATTGAAATAAGGTAAATTACAATAAAAACAATGCTGGTTATTCCTATCCAACCAATAAGTTGGATAGAATAAGGTAAAAATAAACCTATCCCTACAAATGAGAAAAGCACAATACCCAAAGCTCCTGCAAGCACATGGCTTTGAGAAGCAATTGAGAAAATAGCTGTTTTTTTGGAGAAAACATCTAAGAGAGAGAGGATTGCCAAATTAAAAGCACAACTTCCCAAAACATCTCCAACCGCCAGGTCAGCCGAACCTACAATACTGGCAGAGCTAATACCAACAAATAACTCTGGCAGGCTGGTTACGGAGGCCATCATAATCAATCCAAACCATGCCTTACTCATGCCAGTTAGCCCGGCCATTTGGTCACCATATTGCGCTAATTTCGTGCCACTGAAAAAAATAACAATTGCGCAAAGTGAAAATCCAATTATTGTAATTTCCATGTTTAAGTTCCCATTGTTTTATATTTTCTTTCTTGCTTTCTTTTTACAAAAAACCTGGTTAAAAAGAATACCACAAGTGCTGTTATTGAACTCAATAATAACGAGCCAATAAGCATGGTAAATCCTAATTCTCCCAAATTCTCATACCATTTCTCGAATTTAAAAGAATCCTTGGCATCTGTGAAAAACAAGCCAATATTATAACTAAAAACAAGCCAAAAAGGACTTGTCAAGGGGTTGGAAATAAAAGAAGCCGATATAGCCACTACTATATTGAAGCGTAATATCCGGTACAGCAATAATGAAAACACTGTACTTAAACCAAAGGTTGGAAATACGCCCCAAAAAGAACCGATGGCTGCACCCAGAGCAATTTCATGTGCACTACCCCTGGCATGGTAAATCTTCAATAAGTTGATTTTTAACTTTCTGAAAATATTTTTCATAATGGACCATTCAACTTTCTCAATTTATTCACTTTTCAAAAATTCTTTTTAGCCTCAACTTTCTGATGCCTACTGCCTGAATGGAGTCAAAATCAATTAATAAATTTTCGGCAAGTTATTCAACAAAAATAAAGCAAAAAGTTATTTTTTTATTAAAAATGTTATTCTGTAAAATATACGGTTTAGCTCATAATTTACTGGCAAATTTGGCTATATAAATTTCTGTTTTACATTTGAAATGGTTATGTAAATCAATCTGTGATTTCAATGCGAAATAGATTCATAGGCTGAAAACCTTGAATTTATCCGACACTCCTCCTCAGAAATTTATACATCAATCTATTTCCTAACTCACGAAAAAGCTATAAGTAAACCATATATATAGAAATTTTAACTGGATTTTCAGGCATTATTTTGATTCATTTACCAGGAATCCGTCTCTTTTTTTTGAACTATTAAATAGGGGCTGCTGAAAAAGTCATAATGATTTGAAGATTAGCGAATTGGTATATATGTTTGGGCTTTTAAGTGCAAGCATTTATGGCAGTAGCGACCAAAACCCGTGCATCCAAGCAACCTTATCAGAGCTTAACACAGCTTACCATTCAAGGATTTGAAACCCCATTTGTAAAACATCTGGATCTCTACAATCGCTGGGTGGTACTTGCAAAGCAGATTCCTTGGGATCAGATAGTGGGTGTTTACCTCAAACAACTCAATAATGATGTAATGGGTGCATCCAGTATTAACCCCAGAGTTGTTTTGGGGGCTATCGCAGGGCAGTCTGGCTTTCAAGCATTTCAGCAAGAGAAAAATGAGGACTTAAAATCATGACAGGGTAAAAATAATAAACAACGTTCAACTAGGTCGGAAAACTAAATCCGATATTCCAGAACCTCAAAAAAAAGTATAATTAGTTTCAAGCCAACCTATTCCATGCCCAGGTGAGTGTCCCACGCACCCATCCAAACTACTTTATAAACCCCCATCGAGCTAGGCTCCTTGCCTCGTTCGTACCATTTTCAGGCCTCTGGCCGCAATAGTAATTTATTCTCTGCCTGGGTCCAATCGAGCGAGGCTCCTTGCCTCGTTCGGACTATTTTCAGGCCTCTGGCCGCAATGGTAGTTTATTCCCCAGGCCAGAATTTCCGATATTCACCAGCAAATGGCCCTGACCGCCGTTGCGTATTGCAGACCTATGTTTTCTTCCAAACCCATGAGCATTCAATGTTTCGCCCATTCAGGGCTTTTAATGCAAAAATTCCTAAAAGGCCTGAAGGGCCGATATTTGTCAATACAGTTCCGTAACCGCCGTGGCGTGTTGAAGACCTGTGAACATCGGTATAGCCTGTCAGAGCCTGAAATAAGTTGACCGTTTTATGAGAACAAAAAACTTAAAAAAAACGGGAAAAAATGGCAAAATTAGAGACATACAAAATGAGTGTAGAGCAGCGTC
>JBIPOE010000083.1:0-15656 GCA_044379485.1 Catalimonadaceae bacterium | reverse complement strand
ACAGCGGGGATACCGAGTTCACGGGCCACAATGGAGGCATGGCTTGTCCGGCCTCCTTTGTTGGTTACAATACTGACAGCTTTTTTCAATAAGGCATTCCAATCCGGATTGGTAATGTCTGCAACAATGATATCTCCTTGCTGCAATTTTCCGGCATCGGCAAGAGAATTGATTACGCACGCCCTGCCACTTACTATGCTGTGCCCTACGGATTTACCAGAACAGATTTCTTTGCTTTTGGTTTTTAGTGTAAAGGTTTTGGCCAGTTTACCAGAAGTTTGACTTTGAACCGTTTCGGGCCTTGCCTGAACGATGTAAATCAAATCATCAATTCCATCTTTTGCCCATTCTATATCCATTGGTCCTTTATAATGGTCTTCAATCAACTGACACCAATTTGCCAGCTGATGAATCTCTTTATTTGTCAAAACCAATTGTTTTCGTTTGTCCAGACTTGTGTCCTCGTTCAAGGTTTTTGGTCCTTTGCTGTCTTTCTGGGCATAGATCATGGTTTTTTCCTTCAGACCTGCCTTCTTTTTAAGGATGGCATGCAGGCCTTTTTTCAGGGTAGGTTTGAAGATAAGGTATTCGTCCGGATCAATCGCTCCTTGCACAATATTTTCGCCCAATCCCCAGGCTCCGGTCAGGTAAATAACATTTTTAAAGCCACTCTCCGGGTCAATTGTAAAAGCAACCCCGGCAGAAGCCAGGTCGGAACGTACCATCTTCTGAATGCCGATGGAAAGTTCCACATCCATGGGTTCAAACCCATTGTCAATTCTATACTTTATCGCCCGATCGTTAAACAAGGAAATGTAACAAGCCTGGCAACTTTTGATTAACTCTTCTTTTCCTTTGATATTCAGAAATGATTCATGCTGACCAGCGAAACTAGCCGTTGGTAAATCTTCTGCAGTTGCTGAACTTCGAACCGCCACAGAAAACGATTCATCTTGTTGTTTGGCAAAATCTTCATAGGCCTTAACAATTGCGAGTATTAAATCCTCTGGCATTTTTGCTTTGCCCACCAAATCCCGGCAGGCTTTTCCAATTTCAGGGAGATTGCTAAGCTGGTCTTTGTCAAGTTGGCTTAGCAGCTCGGTCAGCTTTTTGTTTAGTTGGTTTGAAGCCAGAAAATGCTGGTAGGCTGTTGAAGTAACAGCAAAACCGTCTGGTACACGAATGCCCAAAGGAGTCAGTTGATTAAACATCTCGCCAAGAGAGGCGTTTTTACCGCCTACTTCCGACAAATCGCGGAGGCTCAATTTTGAAAATGGGATGATAAAGGAGTTTGACATAAATAGGATTGATTTATGAAGTTCCAATGTAGAGTTATTTACAGTAGGAAAAACTGAGAAAACTCAGAATCAAATATGTTTTTTGTCAGTTTTGGTCAAAAGACAAAGTGGCGATTAGCTGGCCTGTTATCCTTCAGTTAAACTTCTTAAATCATTCAGGGTCCATCAAAAAGACAAATTCAAGCTTTAAGTAGGGCCTACTGAAAAAGTAAGCCATCAATTTTTGAAGGATTTTAACCAGGATTTTTTAAATCATTTTTAAATCCGCATTCAACCTTAGTAGAAACATGATACACAATATTTAAACCTTATTACCTTATTACCTTATTTTCAACGCCTTGCAAAATAAGGTAATAAGGTTGGCCAACATGCTAACTAAGTGCTACTAAGGTTTAAATACATTTTCTAAAAAGCAGGATTAATTGGTTATACAGACTTTTTTATAACAAGTTGAATCGTTTTTACTCAAAGAGACTTGCAATTGCTGATGAAAATATAACCTAACCAATTAATGCTAAATTATGTAAGGATTTTTTAGTAGGCCCTAAATATCAGACATGGAGAAGTGGTGCTCCGAAAATTGAAGAAATTAAGATAATCAGATTCTAAACTGAATTACCTGGTCTTTCCATCTCCTAAAAGTATGGATAGCAATTCCAGACCTTTGATTCGATCCGCAATCAGCTTCAATATACTGGTTAAAGGGATGAACAAAATCATTCCGGCCGGGCCCCAAAAAATACCGCCCAGAACTATCATAATGATAATGGCGAAGGTGTTTATTTTTAACTGATTGCCAACAGCAAAAGGAAAAATGAAATAAGCTTCCAGAAACTGAACAACAGAAAAAACCAGAATCACGCCCAATGGATACCAAACAGAATGAAACTCTATCCAGGAAGCAGCTATGGGTAGGAGAGAGGCAATCATAATTCCGAAGTATGGAATAAAGGTTAAAATGGAGGCCAAAAACCCAAATATAAAAGGATGGCTAATGCCTAGAATGGCAAGGCCAATGCTATTCAGAAGTCCCACCATTAAATAAACAGCTGCCATACCTTTTACAAAATTGAAAAAAGCATCAATTGTCCCCAATAAAATGCCGTTTATCGTTTCCTTTTTCTCTTTTGGGAAAATCTGAAAAAGAGCATTGACCAACATCCGCCTATGGTAGAGCTGAAGGCCTGAAAAAATCGATATCATCACCAGGAAAAAAAAGGAATCGGAAAGAGAATAGGCCGTGCCACGGATAATTTCCACTATTTGTGAACCTGAGTTGTCAATCAGGTTTTTTAAAAGGGAGGTTTGTTTTGAAACACTAAATCCAAATCGTTCCGTTAAAAAGGAGCTTAATTGGGCCAATGCATCGGCACTGGTTGATTTAATGGAGGCCCAATCCTGATAGAATTTAGACAATTGTAAAAGGAGCACATAAATAATCAAGCCTAAAAAAAAAGTTACAGTTGCAATGGCAATCGCGGTGGCTGCATCCCGGTTGACTCCTTTGGTTTCCATCCACTTACATCCCGGGTAAAGGACCAGGCTAATAATGGTTGCAAAGCTTAATGGGATGAAAAGCGTTTTCCCAAAATAGAGCAAAGCCAAAATCAAGCTTAAGCTCATGAGGTTTGATTGTAAACCAGGCTTCATTATGAATTAAAAGAGATTTTTAAAAGAGGCTATAAATACCATTTCAGTATTTTAGGAATGCTTAAAACAAAAAATCACATTGATTTCTACCCTGAGGCTTTGGCTAATCGGATTCATGCATAGCCAGCACAGGTATATGGCTATGGTAGGCCAATCTTTTGGTCAGGCTTCTGTCAAATATTTTTTGGAATAGAGACCGATGCCGCATGCTCAAAACCATTACATCAGGTTTAAACTCTTTCATATATGCATCCATACCTACATATACATCCGTGCTTACAGCCATGTGTGTCGTTATTTTTAGATAGTTGTTTACATGCATTACGTGGTTTTTTAGCTCATTAATTTTTAATTCACCTGAAGTCCTTTCACTTTCACTTTTTACAAAATGAAGCATGATTATTTCTGGTTCGTAGGTTTTTGCAAAATCAACCAGCTTGTTGAGATTTCTTTGGTTATAAGGGCCATAATCTAAGGCATAGACCATTGTTTTCAGGCCATTAAAAACTGCATTTTCAGGAATTGCCAAAACGGGTACGCTGGCGTTTTCCATGACAGTCGCAGCAATGGTACCCAATAAGAATTCTTTTAAACCTCCCGCCCCATGTGTTCCCATAATTATTAGGTCAGCAAGGTCTTTTTTTGCCTGTAATTCAATAACATCTGAAGCCATTCCCATAGAAGCAACTACTTCAAATTCTATTGCGGGGTATACATTCTCGTAAATGGTTTTTGTTTCATTCAACTGTTTATAAGCTAAGTCTTCAATTTGGGTTAGGGATATTGCCTGAAGGGCAAATTCATCGGCTGGAACCGGAATATGGTAAGAATGAAAAATGATGATTCTTGCCTTAATTTCTTTGTTGAATTCACAAGCATAGGTAAGTGCATTTTCAGCATTTTCAGAAAAGTCTGTGGGTACCAATATGGTTTTCATAATTGTATTTTTAAGTTTTTAATATTTCGAAGGCCTGTTGTTTTTCACATTTTTATAAATTCAAAATATTTAATGAATTTTTTCCACCAGATAGTTTAGCAAGTGCTCTAAGGTATCTGTTTTTGCATAGTCCTTTTCAGGCACATCTACACCCAGATGTTCATCGAGTGCAACAATAAATTGTAAAGCATCAAAAGAATCGATTCCCAGAACCTCTCTGATTTTGTCATTATCTTTCAGGGCTTCCGGTTCTGTATCAGGTGCAATTTGTTTTAATAGCCCGCAAATTTTCGTGCGCAATTCTTCTCTGTTCATATTGTTTCTGGTTTTTGTAGAAATTGGTTAAAGGCTGACAGAAAGCGACTTCCGGAGAGTCCATCGCTTGCCCGATGGTCAGCAGCAAGCGTGACAGAAACACAGGAGCGAACATCAAGCATCCCGTTTTCAGCCCAGGGTTGTTCGGATATTCTTCCAATTCCGATCAGGCCGGTTTGTGGTGGATATATGATGCCATATAGGGTGTCGGCCCCGCTTTCTCCTACACTGGTTAAGGTGAAAGTAGAGTCGCTCAATTCGGAACTTCTTAATTTGAGGTTTCTTGCTCTGGGAATGAGGTCGTTCAGGTCGGCCATAAGCTGATCCAGACTTTTTTGATCCGCATTATGGATGGCAGGAACTATGATGCCTCCCGCCTTAAGGGAAACCACAAATCCGATGTTGATTTCCTTTTTTAAAATAAGTCCATCTTTCCATTCGGCGTTCAATTCAGGACATTGTTTCAAAGCCAAAGCCGCCGCTTTTATATATAGAACTATTGGCAACAACCGGTCTTTCGGACTTCGTTTTACGTTAGTTTCCGACAACCATGCCAGAGCATTTCGCATGTCAATCCTCGATTCCAGATAGTAGTGTGGGATTTCCCGATTCGATTTTGCCATGGCTGCGGCCACCGCCAACCGAATTCCCAAACTTTGATCTACCGGGGATTTAGGTTTTTCGGTTTTACTGGTTTGCGCAGAAATGGCCAATTCAACATCTTCTCTGGTGATGGCCCCGCCTTCTCCCGTGCCGGTGAGGTCACCCATCTGAATGCCTGAATCTTCCGCCATTCTGCGGGCCAGGGGAGAAATTTTAATCCGATGCGCTGGTGTTTCAATTGGCTGGACCTGAAAAGGCCCGCGAGTTTCAATTGGTTTTTCGGGCTTTTGTAATTCTGAAATGGATTCGGGAATCTGTTGAGAATCAGGGCCATTGTCAATTGTGGCAATTGTCGTTCCCACTTTTACTTTGTCCCCCACCTGAAGCAACAACTGGTCTACCTTGCCTTCTTCAAAGATTTCGATTTCGATCAATCCCTTCTGGGTTTCGATTTCGGCAATGATATCGCCTCTTTTTACCAAATCTCCTGGCTTTTTCCGCCATTCTATCAGTGTGCCATCTTCCATATCGGCACCCAGACTGGGCATTTTGAATTCGATCATTTGCTGAGCATTTTTCTGATTTGTGAAACAATTTGTTCTTTTTGCGGGACACAGGCATCCTCAAGATGTTTGGGATACGGAATGGGAACTTCCAATCCACATAGCCTTTCAACGGGAGCATCCAGGTCGTAAAACACATTTTCCATGATTCTGGCTGAGATTTCAGAGGAGATACTCACCGACCTCCAGGCGTCTTCCAGAATCAAAACCCGGTGTGTTTTTTGAACAGAAGTAAAAATGGATTCTTCATCCAATGGCCTAAGGGAACGAAGGTCCAATACTTCAATGTCTATACCCAATACAGCAAGATCTGCCGCAGCTTCCAAAGCTTTTATCACTCCTGAACCATAGGTGATTAAGGATAAATCTTTTCCTTCTTTCCGGATTTTTGCTTTTGTAATATCGACCTCTATGGCAGTTTCCGGCAGTTCGCCTTCCACATTTAACAAGCCGGTGTATTCGAAAAGTATGACAGGGTCAGGGCTTTTTAGTGCTGTCAGTAACATTCCTCTGGCATCTTCATGGGTTCCTGCTGAAATCACAATTAATCCTGGAATATGCGCAAACAAGGGCTCCCAGCTATGGGAATGCTGCGCCCCAAGTTGCTTGCCAACTCCGCAACTGATCCGGATAACGATTGGTACATGAATCTGGCCACCCGACATGTGCAGCAGTGTGGCGGCATTGTTTACAATCTGGTCCATAGCCAACAGACTGAAATTGACCGTCATAATCTCCACAATAGGTTTCATTCCACCCAATGCAGCCCCAATTCCAGCCCCGGTAAATCCTGATTCTGAAAGTGGAACGTCCATAATCCGATCAGGCCCAAACTCCTGAAACAAACCTTTACTCACAGCAAAAGCACCGCCATAGCGCCCCACGTCTTCTCCCATCAGGAATACTTTTGGGTCAGCATTGAGGGCTTCTCTTAATCCTTGTTTGAGGGCTTCGCGGTAGGTAATTTTTGCCATTCTCTTTTGATTTTGGGGTTGAATTGTAGATTTACAAAAGATGGGGATCGCCCTTCCAGCGTTTCAGATGGGGCAACGTATCCAGGGACTTTTGGATCAAACCGGGTGGCATGTTCATTTTTCCCATCTGGGTTTTCAGTACGCCCTCCATTTCAACAAAGGACATATCTGGATTGACGAATGCGCCATTCTGATAACAATACATACAATATTCATTGCTTTTAGAACCGTCTTTTTCAGTACCCTTTAGTGCCTCTGAATCGAGAGGCATGGTACAGCTTTGGCATAAATCTAACTTTTCCATGGTTTTTTTTAGGATTAAATGTTAAGAAAAGAGCTGTTTTTAAGCTCTTTACAATTTATTTTGGTTTTTATTCTTTGAGTGAATAAACATAGTTCTGAAGGTTTTCTACGGGTTCCCATGAGCCGGCCTCCGCAAAATCTACCGCTTGTTGAACTTCTTGCTCACAGGCAGACTCAAGGTCTTTCAGCTCAGATTTTGTGAATTGAAAATTTTCAAGCAGATACTGTTGCATTTTTGGAATCGGATCCAGCTTTTTCCAGGTTTCTACTTCCATTTTATCCCTGTATAATTCCGCATCAAACATGGAGTGGGCTTTAAAACGGTAGGTATTGCACACCATAAAAAATGGCTTCCCTGTCAACCGGATGTATTCTATGGCTTTTTCTGCAGCAGATCTAACCGACAACACATCCATTCCATCGACGGTTGCAGACTCAATTCCATAGACTTTTCCTTTTGCTTCGATATCCGGATTTGAGTGTGTGAATTGAACTGCCGTTCCCATGGCATAGCGGTTGTTTTCGCAGACCATAAGCAGTGGCAATTGCCACAAAGCAGCCAGGTTCATGGATTCATGAAATTCGCCTTCGGCCATGGCGCCTTCTCCAAAAAAACAAACTGTGAGATCTGCTTTTTCCTGTTTTTTGATTGCCAAAGCAAGGCCAACTGCAACGGGCAAATGACTGGCTACAATGGCATTGCCACCATAGAATTTCTTTTTTGCATCAAACAAGTGCATTGATCCTCCGTGTCCCTTGCTGCATCCTTCCACCTTGCCATACATTTCAGCCATGATTTGGTTGGCAGAAATTCCTCTGGCCAAAGCATGACCGTGCTCCCGATATGTAGCTAAAATATTGTCTTCCGGACCCAGTAAATCCGTAATTCCCACAGCAACAGCTTCTTCACCTATGTATAAGTGCAGGAATCCCCTGATTTTTGCTTTGGTATACATCTCCGACGCCTTTTCCTCAAAACGGCGGATTCGCATCATCTGGAGAAGAAGGAACACACCTTTCTCTCTTGTAATTTGTAAAGATTGGGACATATTGTTTTTCATTTCAGGTTGAATTCAGGATTGTTCTAAAGTTGAAAGATCGCCTTCAGGCAGGCCCAATTCTTTAGCTTTCAGAAGTCGTCTCAGTATTTTACCGCTTCGGGTTTTTGGCAGGTTATCGGCAAACTGGATTTCTTTGGGGGCCACGGCTGGTCCCAGTTTTTTTCTGGCAAAGGCAATGATGTCCAGTTTCATCGCATCATTTGGAATTTGGCCTGATTTCAAAACCACGAAAGCTTTGACCAATTCTCCAATCAAAGGATCTGGTTTTCCAATAACTGCCGCTTCTGCTACTGCCGGGTGCCCCATAAGGCAACTTTCCACTTCAAACGGACCCACCATATGGCCTGAAGTTTTGATGATGTCGTCGGCCCGGCCTATAAACCAGAAATAACCATCTGCATCTTTTCTGGCAAGGTCTCCACTGATGTACCAACCATCCCGGAAACATTTTTTAAACCGCTCTTCTTCATGTAGATAGGTGCGGAATTGTGACGGAAATCCCGCTTTTAAAACCAATTGCCCCTGTTGGTTTGGCTTCTCCAGAATCAGGATTCCGGTTTCGGTCAACTCTCCGATTGCGGCCTCAATTCCGGGCAGGGGTTTTCCCATAGAGCCTGGACGCACTTTCATGGAAGGGTAATTGGCAATCATTATTCCTCCAGTTTCGGTTTGCCACCAGTTGTCAAGAATAGGAAAGCCAAAGGTCTTTTCTCCCCATAAAACCGCTTCGGGATTCAGTGGTTCGCCTACACTCAGGATCTGCCGAAGGTGAGAAAGATCATATTTTTCATAGAGATTAAAGTCAAGACGCATCAACCGCCTTAAGGCAGTAGGTGCGGTGTACCATACATTTACTTTGTGTTCCTCCAAAATGGAATACCAGCGCATGGCATCAAATTCTTCTTCATCAAAAATATTGGTAACACCATGAACCAAGGGAGAAATGATTCCATAGGAAGTGCCTGTCACCCAACCCGGATCGGCAGTACACCAAAAAATATCGCCGGGATGGAGATCAAGGACATATTTGCCTGTTGTATAGTGGGTTAAAACGGCTTTGTGCACATGAAGCGCACCTTTTGGCATGCCGGTGGTTCCACTGGTGAAATGCAACAGGGCGGGATCTTCCGGGTCGGTGGGTGGAATATGAAAAATGGGGAAAGCAATTTTAATCAATAAAGGAAGTGACAGCACCTTTTCTGAAAGATTTATATCTGAATCAGTAATCAAAACGTATTTCAATTCGGGAAGTCTTTCCAGCATCGGTTTTATCTTTTTCTCAAATTGGGCCAGTGTTGTAACCAAAACCCTGGCCTCACCTTTGCTCATTCTTTGAAAAATAGGTTCCGGTCCGAAGACAGAAAAAAGCGGGCAAAAAACAGCTCCGGATTTGAGAGAGCCGAGTACGGAAATATACATTTCGGGAATTCTTCCCAGAAGAGAAAATACCCTTTCTCCTTTTCTAATACCCAAATGGGCAAGCACATTGGCAAACTTTGAAGTCAGGATTTTGAGTTCACCATAGGTGAAATCTTCAAAACTTCTGTCTTTTCGTATCCAACGCAGGGCAACGGTATTCCGGATCTGGTTATCGGCATGTCTGTCAACGGCTTCATAGGCAATATTAATGCCCTGATGATCCGGCAATCCATGGAGAAATTTGGCTTCCGTTTCCCAGGAAAAGTTGCTGAATGTGCTTTCATATTCCAAAAGGTTATTCTGGATTTTAGCTGGCTGAAAAATCTGTGAAGTCTTCACTTATTTTTATGATTTAGGTTGATGCTGTCCTTCGTGGATCCAATAGATTACTTCATCATCTGTAACCGGTGAAAAATCTTTGTAATACTGGCCTACCGACTTAAAATCCCTTGCCTGGTGAAGGCATATAAATTCATCCACTCTGTATTTGAAATAATCAGCCGCTTCAGCAGGCGCAACTGGAACAACGACTACAATTTTTTTTGGATTTTGGTCCCGAACCATTTGTATGGACTCCAGCATTGTGTATCCTGTTGCGATGCCATCATCTACCAGAATTACCGTTTTGTTGGTGAGCGAAACCGGTTTTTGGTTACCCATAAATCGTTCATATTGGTCATGAAGAATTTCACGAATGCGGGCTGTTTCCTCATTGATGTAATCTGAATCTATATCCTTTCCCGGGTCCAGAATCCTGCCAATCAGACTTACTGAACCTACTGCAAATTCCGGGTTGCACGGATAGCCAATTTTTTTGGTCATCATTAAGTCAAGGGGAAAATGAAGATGGCGGGAAATGAGATATGCGATGGGGACGCTGCCTCTCGGAATTGCCAGAACGACACCGTCTTCTTTTCTGTATTTCTCCAGATAAGGAAGCAATTGCTGGGCTGCGTCAAAGCGATTTTTATACATAGAAATAGGGTTAAAAAGAACGATAGATAAAAACTAAAAGACAAGGAACTCGAAGGTCTTATTTTATAAAAATTACCTTAATGTTCTCCTTCAGGTCAGGCATTTAGCGAGACCGGCCTTATTTCGAAAATTCAGATTTTTATCAAAAACGATTCATGATTATTTGCATGAACTTTTATGATTTTGGTCATCTAAGAAGCACTGGTTTTTTAAAAATCAAGTACCTCTGTTCAGCGAAGTCTCAGACTTCGTTTTTGTGGATTCAAAACTTTGTTTTGATAGGGCCTAAAAATGCATATGTTTAGTTGGCAGCATATGGGGATTACAAATCCGCTATATCCATCGACCGGGATGCCCTTTGGAATATCTGCAAATTATTTAGGGCCTACTGAAAAAAGAATAACAAGTTTTATAGCAATTAAATAAGGCCGCGTTTTAGGAATCAGGTGCATGGGTTTTAGCTTTAATTCTTAAAAACCTTGCACACAAAATTTATATAATTCGTACTTCTGCTGCTGCATTTCCTATTTTAACCTTACGCCAAAGGCGCACAAGCACCCCAACCCCTCTCCAGAGGAGAGGAGCTTAAAAATTAGCGAGTTAAAAATACAAGAATTACAGGCTTACTTTTTCAGCAAGCCCTATTTAATATCCTAAAACCTCTACGCAATTCCCAGGCCAGACCGAGCGTGATGTAAATCAGGTTCCGTTTTCTTTCTATCTGCTATCCATCAATACGATCTGCCCGACTTGTCTTTTGCGTACATTATCTTTGTTCACGAAGGATATGACCCAAAAATAAACGCCATCCGGGTGTCCCTTTCCGTTCCATCCTTCCTTTTTCAGATCGCTTACAACGGCTATCCTTTTTCCCCATCGGTTATAAATTTCCATGGATGCTTCTGCTATTCCAAGTATGTGTTTTGGCTCAAAAATTTCATTCCATGGGTCTGAATTTGGGGTAAAAAGAGTTGGCATCTCCAATTTTTCACATTCGGAAATACGGGTTTCAAATCGCTTAATGCAATTTCCAACTTCCACATCTACAAAGTAATCGCCAGGTGCATTTGCTAAAAAAAGCGTATCTGTAGAGCCATCCTGCCAACGAATTTTGGCATCGGGAATTTTGGCCACAAGCCTAACCGGTTCATCACCGCAAAAAATATTTGTTCGACTAATCCCGATTTCGGGAATCTTTCGAATTTTGATCTGAACGGTATCCACCAGGGTGTCCAGCTGGCAATTGTCTATCGCCCGCACCCAATATTTTCCCGGTTGATCAATGGTGATTTCTTTTGCCTGGCTTCCGTTTGACCAGATGTATTGATTAAAAGCTATGGCAGTTTTATTTGCCAGTTTTTGAGGTACTCCTTCACAAAAGCTTGTATCTTTTCCCAAATCCAGACTTGTCTGATTTCCGCAATACGTTGTATCCGAAAAAGTAACATTCCGGATGGTCGCTGTTTGTGGAACAAGATTCCAGGAAAATGGAAAACTTGTTGTCGGAACAAGTTGGCTGTTGAGCGCAAGGCTGTCGTTTGAATTTTGATAAACAGTAGAGGAATCGCTGCAACCAGTTCCCAATTGGGGATTTGTACGGGCTAATACTAGGGATTCACCATTGAGAAAGACATTCCAATTAAAATATCTGCCCGCCATCAAAACAGATCCGTCTTCCAAAACCTGAAGGTCAACCGGAGCCAATGTTTCCGGGTAGTCTACCAAATTGAGAACGTTGCTGCGAATAAGGTTAAAATCCTGGTCATATTCACTGAGCTGTGGCAGTCCGTTCAACCTAATCCTTTGGATTTGATCTGCCCTTATCCAACCTCCATCTTTCTTTTTCCTAAAGGGCGTATGTGTCAAATTCATTTGGAATTTTCTTTTCTCAAGGACTTGCTGGCCATCTTTCGAAACACGAACCATATACCAACTGTACAGACCGGTTTGATTAAAAAAAACATTCAATGGAATCCAATATCCATTATCACCCTCATATGGAAGTACGTATGGAGTAGCGTTTACCAGGAAAATCCGGGTCCATACCACTTCGCCATCTGAATTGGTTTTAACAAGGGTATTTCCAGTCCGAAACAAAAAACCGTTATCCGTAGTACAGAAGCCTTCGCCATAAGACCAGCCACGATTGTAAGACCTACTCCATAATAGAATCCCATCCGGAGAAAATTTGCTGAGATTGTTATACGGTTCTCCACCACCAATGCGACCTAAATTGCTGTAAATAAAAAGATTCCCAAACCGATCCTGATCCAGAGAATATGGGTATTGCTCGAATACATTATCATCTAGTACAAATGAAAACACCACATTTCCCAGGCTATCCAGCTTTGTAAGCATCGCCTGGTTTTTCTGGTTTCTTTTTACCCTATTCAATAAGGCATATCCTCCATTGCTGGTCAATTTAAAAAACGTACGGGTCGTTATGTTGTTTGTACCGCTCAAAATTTTAAGACCTGGAAAAGAATAAGATAAGCCTTTTTGCAAAGCACCACAAGCAGTAAACCGGAGTAAAATACTGTCATTGGACAGCAAGGCTATTTCTCCTCCCTTCAACCCAAGGATCCGGCTTCTGATTCCTGGGTTGGGTACATTCAATCGCTTAAAAAAGACCTGACCAAACAGGTTGATTGAACCAAAAAACGGTATTAGAAACAGGGTTAATCGTAGAAGGAGCATTATCAAACAAAACCAGGTTTAGAGTTGGCAATCTAGCAATGAAACAGGTCCTAATAAACAGAAATTATAAACCAAACTGTATCTCTGCCTCGTGTTCGTATCAAAGAAGTATTTTCTCTGTTCGGCGAAGTCTCAGACTTCGTTGTTATGTATTCAAAACTTAGTTTTGATAGGGCCTAAAAATGCATATGTTCAGTTGGCAGCATATGCGGATTACAAATCCGCTATATCTATCGTCCGGGATGCCCTTCGGAACATCCGGGACAGCGGGGTTTTAGGTGACAATAAATAAGTAATTTCTCCCAGCGAATCGTCAAGAAGTGGAATAATTCTTCTGGAGATATTTTCATCCAAAAGAAATTTCATGCAGCAATAATGCGGGTAGTAGATTCCTTGTCAGCCGCAAAGGCAAGTGCGGCCAAAATCTGCTCTTTGTTAAGTTGCGGGAAATCTGAAATAATATCTTCGTAAGTCAAACCGGAGGCAAGAAAACCCAGAATATCAGCCACAGAGATACGCGTACCCGAAATGCAGGGCTTACCAAACCGAATTTCCGAATCAATCACAATAAAAGGTTCCCAGCTTTTCATTGATGCAAATATAGAAAAAACAGTCCTAACTTCCTTTTAACTTTGATTCGTTTAGAAACATTGACTGCGGTATGGCTCTGTTCGGCGAAGTCTCAGACTTCGTTGTTTTGTATTCAAAACTTAGTTTTGATAGGGCCTAAAAATGCATATGTTCAGTTGGCAGCATATGCGGATTACAAATCCGCTATATCTATCGTCCGGGATGCCCTTCGGAACATCCGGGACAGCGGGATTTGTTTTCAAAACCTGGTTTTGAAAGGCCTAATAAATGTTTGTACTCAGTTGGCAGTAGGTGTGGATTACAAATCCACTATATCTATCGTACGGGATGCCCCTCGGAATATCCGGGACAGCGGTATTGCTGAATGGTTTTACCATCAAATTCTGAAAACACCTCGCCAACCATTTTTAAATCAGACAAACACTCTGAAATTTCAATTGGAACCCAAATGAACAGAAAGGGATACCATCAGTTCCTCAAACATCGAACAAAATAGCCCATCGTCTTCTTTGAAAAACTGGTTCCATTGTCAAAACTGGCACTTCCATTTGAAAGGTTAACACTGTAAGCCCATTCTGCACTGCCCCCATCTTCTGCTGCCCACCAAATCATTTGATTGCCAGCGTTGGTAATTCCTGGAAAGTTGCCATCCCAATGGCGATAATTGCCTGGATTTGCGGTAAACCCACTTTCATTGGTGGCACCCAGGTTGGGAAATTTCCATCGGCTTGTTCCCACCTCCTTCATCTTACCTCCTGCTACCTGAGCGCCTCCGAGGTGGGTGCTCAAAATGCCCCATTCCGTAATGGATGGCACATGCCAACCCGTAGGACAGAGGTTCGCGTTTGCTGCTGTGTACCAGTTGTATATGCTTCCAATGGAATCTTTGTAATGCACATCATTGTTGTACCAGCAATATCCGGGACTCGTAAGATTTTCCCAATCGGCCCAGGCTGGAACAAAAGGAAGGTCAGAACCATTGCTATACTTTGTCGTTTTCAGGTTTTCAGCCATCCAGACCTGAGAACCGATTTGAACGGTAGGGTAGTCGTTGCCTTCTCCATCTGTGCAGTCAAAAAAAGTAATTGGAATCAGGATGCTGGCCGAAGGAACAATTGTCGTAACAGAAGAATAAGTTTCTGAAAATGCTTTTATCAGCAACCATTCTCCATCATTGTATTGCATGCCCATAGAATTGGCTGCGGTGGTGCTGATTCTGGCGCCTTTGTCTGTAAGCGGTTTGCCATCTGAAAAACAAATATCTGCCGTTTCGTTTCCCATGTATTGGCTCATTAGTTTTTCCGAGAAAAAATATGTCGGAGAACTGATTGCCAGAAGATTCAACCCTTCATTCAGGTTATTCAACTGAAAGGTGTGTTGACCTTTTTCTAAAAACAGGTCGGAATGAATGCATCTTTTTCCTGAAGTGTTGAAAATAGCAATGTTTGCCTGACCAGTTTCAGGTGCTTCGAATTCGATTGTACATTTTTGGCCCATTGGATTGGGATAGATTCGAAGTGATTTATTGGTGCTGTTGAATGTATTTGGCACATCAAGAACTCCTTGCAAGTTTAATGTATCGGTTCCCGCAAGCGTTAAAGCGGTTCCCTGGGTAAGATTCCGGACCTGGATTGAATCTATGCTGTTGGAAGCTCCGGTGGCAGCAAAAGTCAGGCGGTAGTTTTGGGCATTGGCTTTATAAAATGCCAGAACCATGAGGATAGCTACTAATTTGTTCATAAGAATTTTTAGAATAGGGTTGAAAAAATGGTGCAGAAATTTTTCCTTGAAAAATTCCAGCCTCCCAAATTTACCTGTTGATAATCTGTTTTAATTGATAATGAATTCAAGAAAAGTTGATTTGCATCAGTTCCTGAACAAAAGAAAAACAGAATGATTTTTTGGAGGATTATTTATTCATCATTGGGTGCTCTTCAAAGGTGGCATTTCTGGCTATTTTGTCATAAAGCCAGAAAACGCATTATAAAATTCCCTTCTGCAGGCTGGGCAGTTATTCCGATTCTAAACTGCTTCAAATCAGAAGCTTTGTCGCCTTTTTTTCTGTATCCGTAGCGAGGCTGCGAATTTCAAATAAAAGGTGCTGATTTTTTGTAAACCTGCCCCGCACAGGTTTGCTGTCGGGGTTAGCCTCTCACAACTAAGTCCTGATAACAAATCCGGGTTACTGCTTTCAGTTCATCATTATTTTGAAATTTCATTAGCTTTCAGCCTTCATATGGAATTAGAATCAATTCAGGTGACCAAAGCAA
>JBIPOE010000141.1:0-4898 GCA_044379485.1 Catalimonadaceae bacterium | reverse complement strand
AAGGCTGGCGTTGCTCAAAATCGAATCCAAAGGGTAATGATGGAAATCGAGCATCTTTTGAATCAAGTGTAGCATTCAAGGAACTTTGAAAAAGACTTGATTTGAATTTCGCCACATTTCTGGCAGATTTTTCTCTTTGGTCTATGAATCACAGACCAGGGTAAAAAATGCCCAGGCTCATTATCTACCCAAATAAATGGTATCAGAAAGTCCGGATACTTTTCCCGAATAGATATAAGAGAAATTATTTAATTTTCTTGTCTTTTGGGAATCTCTGCCAAAAGGAAAGCAATCGTTGCAGGAAATTTTTGCCTCCTGCCATTCATAATTGAAGTTTAAAATTAAAACAATATGAAAACTCTGAGTATAAAAAATCTACTTCTTTCCGTTTCTTTATTCCTATTTTGTTTTTCTTCTGTTTTGAGGGCTCAAAGTTATTTACCGACTGATAACCTTGAAGGTTGGTGGCCTTTTAATGGAAATGCTATTGATGAAAGTTTTAATGGACATGACGGGACAGTTAATAATGCCACGCTCACAACCGATAGGTTTGATGAACCAGGAAAAGCTTATTTTTTCAATGGGGTAAACAACAACATTACGACCTCCTTCGCAGGCATTCTGGGAAACGATGAAAGAACTGTTAGTTTTTGGTTCAAATGTGATACAGCAATTTTACCAAATGGTCATATTCATGGTCATGAATTGGGAATGGTTGCCTGGGGAGGCTCAGGCCAAAACAATGAAGGTCGCGGTTTTGGGGCTGTAATGATGGACAATAACCAACCTGGCCTGGACATCAACACAGCATACAAGGCATGCAACTATAATTCTTTAGGAACCTGGAATCATTATGTAATCAGTTTTTTTCCTTCAAATGGTCCAAGCCTTGAATCTGTTAAATTGTATCTGAATGGAGATTTGGTTACAGACATTAGCCGGACATTTAACATTTTAACAGAACTAAACACAGTAAATCAGGTTAGTGTGATATTTGGATCCACAGTTACGGCAGGTCAATATTATGTTGGAAAATTAGATGATATTGGCATTTGGTCAAGGGCGCTTAGCTATGAAGAAATTCTGGATTTGTATTACGGAAATAGCATTCAAATAATCCAGACGCCTATTACAGGAACTGGTCAAGGTGCGAATGGAATACTAGCCAAGTTAAAAGTTCAAACCATGGGCACGGTAAATAGCTTTAATTGGCAAGTCAAATCAGGAAATGCCTTTACCAATATTAGCAATTCAAATACATATCTCGGGCAAGGAACAAATACACTAAGCATAACCATTCCCGCAGATTCTAATTTTAATGGCAGAGTGTTTCATTGTTTAATTTCAAGACAAAATCGAACAGATACTTCTATTTCAGTTCTTAACGTTACTACTTCTACCAAGAAATTAAATGAAAGGCCAAAGCTTCATATTTTTCCAAATCCAGCAAATGAGCAGTTCAAAATATCGGGTTTAGAAAAAGTTGAAGAATTACAACTGATTAATAGTCTGGGAAAGGAAGTGTTTTTAAATCCTACGAATTTCAATACATTTAGTTTGAAATCTATTGAGAAAGGAATTTATTTTGTCAGGTTCAAAAACAACCTTGGCGAAATGCAACAAAGCAAACTGATCGTTCAGTAGTTTTTTTTCTCACCATTGTTGTTGTTACAAAAGTAAAAACAACAACAATGGCGAATGAAAAAAACAAAAGTTAAACCCATCCATTTCAATTGGACCAAGTACTCTCTTTGTTATGCTTTTCCTTTACATTTGTTCAATTAATTGAAATGAAAAACCAATGGTAAACATAGAAAGAAAAGGTGATCAGTTTATTTTTGAAGTACAGGGTTTACACAAGCTCTGGGCATTTAAAAATCAGATAACCATTCCATTAGACCATATTGTGCGGGCTCATAGGGATTTGGATTCCATTTCTGGTTTCAAAGGATGGCGTTTTCCTGGCACATCAATCCCATTTGTCCTGAATGCAGGTACATTTTACAAAGAATCCAAGCCTGATTTCTGGGATGTGGCCAACCAAGAAAATTGCATCATTGTTGAGCTAAAAGATGAGCAATACAGGGAATTGATTATTGAAGTTGAAAATCCGGAAGCAGCCCTGGAATTGTTAAACGGATAGTCAGAGTTGGAATTTTTTCAAATCTGATTTTCCTTAAAATTAGTTCTCCGTCTTGCCATCCAAAAACTTCTGCAATTCCATAGCCGCCCAAAAAACGCCAATTAAACCATGGGAATCGCTTTTCACAAGCGGTCGGTTTTTGTAATAATTTGGATCATCGCTGCTCATGGTACCGATGCAAATGTTATATACATCGCCTAACTCATTGATCTGGCTGGCTATGGCTTTCCATCCCTGTTTCGCGGCATTTTCATATTTGGCGCCCTTTAACCAACCTTCGTTCAATCCACGTGCAATGGCCATGGTGAAAATTGCCGTACCAGATGTTTCCAGATAAGCGCTGGTATCATTCAGAATCTGGTGCCAAAAACCCGATTTGTCCTGAAGACTCACCAGTTTTTCCACATGGGCTTTGTAGAAATTCATAATCGTTTTGTAATCAGGATGCGATTTCGGCAGATTTTGCAAAACCACAGAAGTTGCAAAAATGCCCCAGCCATTTGCCCTGCTCCAGAATGGAATGTTAGAAGGTCTCGTCGAATAAGCAGCATGGTGATACAGGCTTGCTTTTGAATCAAAAACCTGTTTTTTAAAACCCAATACCTGTTTAGCGGCTTGGTTCAGGTAATTTTCTTTTTCTTCTTTTGAAGTGGCAGCCAATCCTGCATGCACTAAAAATGGTATGCCCATAAACATGTCATCTACCCAGGTTGTCATTTTTTCCGGTGTTTCCCTGGTGAAAGTTCCGTCCAAAAGCCGAACCTGATCTTTTTTGAGATAGGATTTTATTTCTTCCACTCGTTTGGCGTAATCATCTTTTCGGGCCAAAGGAAAATTTCCACCCAATAAGTAGGCATAAGGCAAAGTGGGCGCTGCCGTAAAATCCAAAAGAGGTGTGTTTATCAAATGGTGTTGCACAGACCGGAATCCATGCAATTGGTTGTATTGATAATTCACCATCGGTCTCGCATCCAGCATAAAATCACAATGGCGAACTGCAAAGTCCACAAAGCTTTGGTTGCCAGAAGTTTTACCCAGATGCGCCATAGACCAGGCCAAACCTGCCGTGTGGTAATTGTAATTATAAAGTGTTCCCCAAAGTGGGTGTGGATTCATCACGTTGGTCAAAACTTCAACTTTTGGAATGGTCCAGGAAGTTTTGGTTTGAAGCCCATCATAAATTTTACCAATCGTAAACTCATTTTCAGGTCCATACATTGCGGAAACGCCATTTGCTTTTGGGGCAAACGGTCCTAAAACCAACCAGTTTGAAATTGCAGAAACGGTAGGATCTATGCCTTGCATTTTGCTTAAGCCCAATCCTATGTCCTGTACGATAGAAAATTCAATCGTTGCATTTTTTGGTTGCAGATAAACCAACCATTCTTTTCCTTTGGTTTCAGATTTGATCACTATAGAGTTGGATCCTTTTTTTAAATCTACCTTAAACGAACTCATCAATTCTATGGTTCGTTCTCTGGCAATAGCTTTAAAATCTTTGGGCCCGGTTGCCTGAAAAACTTCTTTTCCATTTACAGAAACCCAAATTCCGTCGTTATGGCTGATTTCTAACACAATAGATGTATCTTTTTGAACTTGAATTTCAGATAGGGCAAAAGCTATTGCCTCTTTCCCAAGACCAAAAGTGCGTCCAAAGTCCACATATTTGATAAAATCAAACTTTTCTAAAGGCTTTTCAAACTGTAGTTTATACGTAAATGGGGTTACTGCTATTACCTGTTTGGCGACAGCAGATATGGTTTCAATTGGTTTTTTGTCCAGCCATGTGGTGAAATTTTTTCGCCCACTTTCTTCAGTTGGTGTTTGAGCTTTTGAAAATTGTACAGCAAGAAATACAAGTACAAGGACTTTTAAGGTTTGATTCATTTTGGTAAAAACAGACCGCGAAATTAGAACCTGACATTCAGGAAGCAAGAATTATTATGCTTTAAGGAAATACGCCCTTTTGGACAGATGATATGTCAATTATTTATCTGGAAATTAAAATTCATTCCATTAGACTGGAATTCGGACGGAGTTTTTTTACTCCGAATATTCCAGCGAATAATGTAAGCGCATAAGATCCTCAGCCTTCACGGCAAACTCGGAAATTGTTTCTCCCAGTTTATTTGCAAACTCTACTTCAAATACCTCCTCGGAAAGTTTTTCGACAATGGTCCCAACCTGGCCAAAAACCACTTTTTTTTCTGGCAAATCTTTAAGAATGGCGACAGTATCTAATACGTTTAAGGCTTCTCTTTTCATTTGGTTTTGTTACTAATATAGCAGGTTGTCAACCTTGGAAAATCCTCTCCAGTTTTGATAATCCAACCTGTTGTTACAAATGCTTCTTTTTCAAATATACGAATTTTTACAATTGCTGAAAATCGAAGTCCAAATTTATCTTTTTCCTTTAGAATAATATCGGTTTCCCCTAATCCATCTAAAATGGCAATTCTAAGCAATTCAGCATCTTTGCTTTCAATACCCAGAAGAGACTTAAAGACTTTGGCCTTGTCTTTACCAAAAGGATGAAACTCATTTAAACAATAATCTTCAAGTTTTCTTATGTCTATATAAGCTTTTTTGAAGTTTATGGTTCCCAGCATCGTACAAATTTAAAAATTATTGGTTCTTCGCTACATTGAGTGGAAATGAAAATTGAGTTTACCCAGATGTAGGTAAATTGTAGTGATGAAATTGTCCTGGTTTCGGAAACCTTTTGCTGTTCGTTTTATTTCCTGAATTTTGAGGT
>JBIPOE010000140.1:0-4953 GCA_044379485.1 Catalimonadaceae bacterium | reverse complement strand
CGGTGGTCGCCGTATCATTAAGGTCTCATAGTCATCTACTTTTATGGTCTGCTTTTCTCTGAAATCGAAAGCCTTTTTGTAAATGTTTTCCTGAATTTCATCCATAAGGTCTGAAACCCGATCTACCAAACCATCCAAAGGAACCGTTTCCTTGCTTAAAGTATCTCTTCTGGCAAGTTCTATTTGATTGGCCTGCAAATCACGATTTCCAATGGCCAAACGAACAGGAACACCTTTCAATTCATATTCCGCAAATTTCCAGCCTGGCTTGTGTGTATCTCTGGCATCTAGTTTTACTGAAATGCCCGCTTTTTCAAGCGATTTTTTAATCTCTTCACACTTTTCAAAAAGAGTTGTATTGTCATCGCCAAAAACAATAGGTACGATAACAACCTGATATGGAGCTAGTTTTGGAGGAAGTACAAGGCCGTTGTCATCAGAGTGGGCCATTATCAGGGCACCCATTAAACGGGTACTCACGCCCCAGGAAGTTCCCCAAACATGATCCAAAGTGCCTTCTTTATTGGTGAATTTTACATCAAAAGCCTTGGCAAAATTCTGTCCTAAAAAGTGAGAAGTTCCGGCCTGAAGGGCCTTACCGTCCTGCATCAAAGCCTCAATGCAGTAGGTTTCCAATGCACCCGCAAAGCGTTCGTTTGGCGTTTTAATGCCTTTGATTACAGGCAGTGCAAGGAAGTTTTCTGCAAAATCTGCATATACGCCGAGCATTTTTTCTGTTTCTTCAATGGCTTCCTGTCTGGTAGAGTGGGCGGTATGGCCTTCCTGCCACAAAAATTCAGCTGTTCGTAAAAACAAGCGGGTCCGCATTTCCCATCGCACCACATTTGCCCATTGGTTTATCAGCAAAGGAAGATCCCTGTAGGATTGAATCCAGTTTTTATATGTACTCCAGATGATCGCCTCAGAAGTTGGCCGCACCACAAGTTCCTCTTCCAGTTTCGCTTCAGGATCTACAATCAGTTTTCCCTTGTTGTTTGGATCTGCCTTTAATCTGTAGTGGGTAACGAGCGCACATTCTTTTGCAAATCCTTCTGCATTTTGCTCCTCCGCTTCAAATAAACTTTTGGGAATAAAAATTGGAAAATATGCATTCACATGTCCGGTTTCTTTGAACATGCGGTCAAGGGTCTGTTGCATTTTTTCCCAAATGGCATATCCATAGGGTTTGATAACCATGCAGCCTCTAACTGCCGAATTCTCAGCCAGATCTGCTTTTTTTACCAGTTCATTATACCAGCCGGAATAGTCTTCACTCCGTTTTGGAAGTCCTTTGCTCATTGTGCCTTTGTTAGCGTTGTTAAAAGAATGTTAAAAAGAGGGCGATTTTAGCCTATTTTAATCAAATGATTAAACTTTGGTTGTATTTTTACGTCTGTTAATTCAGAATTATTTCTGCAACACTTTTAACCAGAAAGACCATGGTAGCCAAAAATAGAAATTCTGCCGCATTTTTTCCAATACTTTTTGCCCTGATTACTTTGTCTGGATGCACTTCAACTCAGATTGCGCATCCGGAATGGGACGATGCCTATTTCAATTCAGATGATAAAACGAAAGCATCGTATGTTAGCCAAAATAACCAGCCAGAGGCAGCTCCACCAAATTCCACTGGCAACTATCCAAACAACTACAACAACAATGGAAGCATAAACAACTATCCAGCCCAAAGCCAGAACAATTTTAATGAAAGAAACACTGCCAATCCAAATGCAAACGCAGCTTCATCGGATTATGTAAATCCAGATTACAAGGCATCTGGATCCGCTTCATCAAATCAGTATCAATCTCAACCTTCCTCATCTTCCAGTTCGCAATCCAGTTCAGGCTCAACCTACATAACCAACAATTACTACGATCAGGATAATTTTTATCGTTCTCCTTTCAGAAGTAATTTGTTTTCCCCCTACACAAGTTTGGGTATGGGCTTTGGCGGAATGGGCATGGGCTTCGGTGGTCCGGGTGTAGGAATTGGTTTTGGGTATAATTCTAATTTTGGCATCATCGGGCCTTCCATTGGCCTTAACTACGGCTGGGGAAATCCCGGCTTTGGATGGAATACCGGAATCGGCTGGAATTCAGGCTTTGGCTGGAACTCTGGTTGGAACGTTGGTTTAGGCTTTGGATATAATAATTTTTGTTCTCCCTGGGGTTACAGCCCATTTTACGATCCATTTTGGGGGCCTTCCTTTGGATATAATCCATTTTTCAATCCATGGAATAACCCCTGGAACAATCCATGGAACAGACCCATGTGGGCGAGTCCATATTATGGAAACAATGGTTGGGGAGGCAGCAACCAGGGAAATTGGAACAACAACAACAATGTTGACAATGGCAGACAACAAGCACAAAGAACCAATTTGCCCATTTCGAATTCAAGCGGATTGTTAAATCCAAATCAACCCTCAGGTCAGGGTCGCACCACAGGGAGAAGTGAACGAATGAATACGCAAACACAAGATGGTACCACAAATCCTGGTGGAAGACAGGCAGTTAATGATGGAAATGCAACGCCACTTCCGGATAGAAATGCGCCAATCCGATATCAGCCAGAGCGTTCGTCCGCAAACACAAATCCAGACAATCAAAATGTAGAAAGGAATCCAAATGCCGGACAAAGACAAAGCGAGGTGCCAACCAGATATAGAGCTGGAAATAATCCCGCTGACTACAATCCAGGTAATCAACCAAATCCACCGGTAAACGCATATCCTGAATCTCAGCCAACTCAAAGAGAAGTGTTTAGGCCAAGAGAGCGATCGACCCAAGTGGTGCAACCAATCCCGCAGCCAACAGAAAACAACAACAATTCAAACCGGAATTCAGGTTTTAGAAATGACAACAATTGGGGTAGCCAAAGAGATTTTGGTGGTGGAAGCAGAAGCAATACCAATTTTGGAGGTGGAAGTAAAGGAAATACTAATTCTGGTGGTGGAAGTAGTGGCGGCGGAAGAAGTGGTGGTAGTTCAGGTAGTGGTACTACAGGGAGAAGGCGATAAAAACTATAACATTTAATGTATTCATGAAATCAGTAAAAAACATTTTTAACTGGCTGATATTTTTATGCCTGTCAATTGGGTCAGCTTTTGCTCAAGGTTATTATGACAATGCTTTAAGGTTTGGTCAGAACTCAATTTTTGGTTCAGCAAAAAGTATGGGAATGGGTGGCGTGCAAATGGCAATGGGGGCAGATGCAACCGCTCAGGGAACAAATCCAGCAGCACCTGGTTTGATGCGGAAATCAGAAATCCAGTTTAGTTTGATGCCAATTTTAAACACCTCACAAAATTCATTTGAAGGTTCTGATGTAGAGGCCAGCAAAAGCAGGGCACCAATTGGCAGTTTTTCATTGGCATTGTGCAGCCCCAAAGATGACATAGAGCCAGGAAGTTTCAGAGGAGGTACGTTTACAATTAGTTATAACCGAATGGCTGTTTTTGACAGGAAATCCAATTGGGAAGGAACTACGCCTGTATTTTCAGGAACCGGAGGAATAGTGGATAACTCAATTATAGATTATTATCTTAGCCAGGTAAATACGCCTGGGCTTTTTCCGAGTGATGTGATTGGAAATCCAAATTCCCCCGCAGAATTAAATCTGTTTTATGATTCATTTGTGTTAGACGAGGATTCAGCTAAAAATTTTACCTCGTTTATTCCAAAAGGCGACGTAACCAAACGAGGTGCCTGGAATCAAACTCTTTCACAGGGTTCCTGGAATTTTGGGTACTCAGCAAATTTTAATGATAAGATTTATATTGGTGCAAGTTTTGGTTATGTAACATCTTCTTTTAATTTGGATTTGAACTATGAAGAAACTTTAATTAATGTATTGGCCGATCCAAATAGTTCTAATAATGCATATTTTCAGCAGTTTAGAGGCTTTAACTTCAATGTTCAAAAGTCCATTAAACAAACCATGAGTGGTATAAACGGAAATGTTGGAATTCTGGGAAAGATAAATGACAATTTCAGACTGGCAGCTTCCATTCAATTGCCAACCTTATTGAACGGAAATGAAGTTTTTGATGCGAAGATGAATGCCAACTATAACAACATTGATTATTGGTACAATGATCTCCTTCCTGAGGCAGATAGAATTACACTTGGGGCCGAATCATCAAGCCTCAAATTTCCAGACGATTTTAACTGGAAATTGCGAATTCCGGCAAAGTACAGATTTGGAGCTACTTACGTTGCTGGAAAAGCTGGTATGTTTGGAATTGATCTGGAGTACACAGATTTATCCCAAACCAAACTAACTGAAGGCGATGGCAATTACAATTTCGGTCCGGAAAACAATGTGATTAAAAATCAATACAAATCAACCCTGAACATTAAAGCTGGTGGAGAACTCAGGTTTGAAGATTTGCGGTTCAGAGCTGGTTATGCATATATGCCAGGTGCTTTAAAATCAGGGTCTGAATTTAAAAACAATGCCCACAGCGATGCCCATTATATCACCGGTGGAATGGGAGGCAGATATGAAACCTGGTATTGGGACGCAGCCCTGGTTTATGGTTTCTGGAGTACCCGTTATAACTATTTGCCAGCCATAATGCCTGATGTGGTTTCTGAAGTTTCTTCTACTCAATTGCGCTTAGGCATTGGCTTTTACTATTAATTTACTGGTCTGGATTTCCTAATATCAATTTCATTTCCAGCCTTTTAATTCAATATACCTTTGTTTCATAATAAATAAGGGCTGTTGAAAAAGTCATTACTGGTTCATTTTCAAGAGTTTATAAATCATTTTTAGAAATTAAGTGCACGGGTTTTCTTTAAAAACACGTAAAAGTCGTGCACTTAACCCAAGTTGCAGCTGACCCTCTCAGAAATATAAATATTCGAAGAAGTTGTTATAATTTTCGTATAAATATTCGAAAAAGCACTCGATACCATTTTGTAAGTAGCTGATTTTCAATCCTGGAA
>JBIPOE010000139.1:0-4966 GCA_044379485.1 Catalimonadaceae bacterium | reverse complement strand
TTTTGATTTATATCACTGAACCCAGGCAGAGATTATATAAATGACCCAACCTAGGTTCGTGTCTTCACGAATCAATAACACTTTTGATTTATATCACTGAACCCAGGCAGAGATTATATAAATGACCCAACCTAGGTTCGTGTCTTCACGAATCAATAACACTTTTGATTTATATCACTGAACCCAGGCAGAGATTATATAAATGACCCAACCTAGGTTCGTGTCTTCACGAATCAATAACACTTTTGATTTATATCACTGAACCCAGGCAGAGATTATATAAATGACCAAAGCAGCTATTTCTGCAACCATTGTATTGCTTTCGTGACACACCGAACCCAAGCAGAGAAGGTTTAAGAATCTTTCTTCTTTTCAAGCCTCCACCTGAAACCGATATAAAATTCCCTGCCACGGGTGGGTCCCCAAACGGTGGAGGTATCGAAATTGGGTCCGAATGGATTTTGCCAACCCACAATGGGCTGAAGTTGCCTGAAATCAAAAATGTTTTCCACCCCTCCGTAAATCTCCACCTGTTTGATCTTATGGGTGATTTGCCCACTAAAAATAGCGTAGGCTTTTGAAAACTCTGGCCCTACCGTTCCTACCTGGTTGATTTCTGTGCCTGGCAGTCGTTGTTTGTCATACCAATGGATGTTGCCATCAAAATACCATCTGTCGTTTGTAGGTCGGTAAGAAAGTGAAGTCATAACTCTGTTTTCAGGATTGAAAGGTAAAATGGTTTTAAGGCCGTTTTCAATTCGATATACCTCTACATAATTGTAGGCCAGTTTAATTTCAAATACCTCAAGGGCTTTTATATTCGTTTCTATTTGAAAAGCATTGGAAGCCGAAGTGCCTGTAAAGTTGCGGATATACGCCTTTTGCGAATTCCTGTAGAAATCAGGAAAGAATTGGTTTTGAAAACTTGTCTGGTAAAAATCTGTAGAAATACTGCCCGAAAACTTCTCCTTTTCAAAGATGTGGGTGTAGTTAAGACCCCAGTTTACAGCTTGTTCGGGTTTCAGCTTTTCTTCAAAAATCACGTCTCTGGAGCTTGCCATCAGGTTGATGTTTTCGGCGAACAAATTCACTTGTCGCCAGGATGTGCCAATTGAGCTTCGGATGATGTGGCCTGGAAAAAGCTCATATTTAATCAGGGTTCTGGGTGTGAAATACGGGCCGTAGGTTTGGTGCCAATCCATTCTGGCTCCGGTTATCCAGGTTATTTTATCCTTCCAGATATTGCTGGTATGCTCAGCGAAAACGCCTGGCACCTGCAGATTGGTTTGATATTCTCCTGCGTAACTTCTTTTCGGTATGGTATCCATAAAATGAATCGTTTCCTTTAAATTCTGGTAGCGAAAACTGGCACCCCAGGTAAGTGAGTTTTTTTCGTTCCAATTCCATTGGTGCTGAAGAATGGCATTAACACTTTGCTGTAAACCTTTGTAATGCAATGTTCCATAATAGGAATCCTGCTTCTGTATAAGACCAGAAATCTGAGTTTGAATGGAATGCATGGCAGAAAACCGGTAACCAAATTTGCCAATCAACTCAGATTGGGAATAGTTTACGGTTTGGCCATAAGATCGGGTACTTCCTTTGTCGGTATTGGCATTAAAGTTACGCTGCCCGCCAATGCGTTGCTCATCGGTAAACCGAAAACTGAACTGAGTATAAAATCCCTTTTCGTTTTCTTTTCCATAATTCCAACGGTTGAAAACAGAATAGCGGCTAAGCAAAGGCAGGTCTAAAAAACCATCCTGATCCCGATCTCTGCGGTTGGCAGGTTGCACAGCATGAAGACCGACCAAGGTTGACCATTTCTTTTCCTTACCTAAAAAACCGCTGTAATTGGCATTCAGGTGCCATTCACCAAAATTGTTGATGTAGGCATTGGTATAAACATTTGGTTCCTTTTCAGGATTTCTGGTCATCACATTGATCTGGCCACTCACGCCTTCAAAACCCTGAAGCACAGAATTTGCCCCTTTGGCCACATAAATCTTATCAATAATGGCAGAAGGATAACTGCTGATTCCATAGGTATAAGTTAAACCTTGAATCATAGGCAAACCATCAATCAGAACCTGATTGTAAACACCAGAAAGACCGAGGATCCGCAATTCTTTGGCGTTGGTAACCACGTTTGTTGTTTGTGGTTGCACAGTGGCCTGGGTTTCGAAACAGCCCGCCATGTCGCAGCAAGCAGCTTTTGTAAGTTCTTTCTGGGTAATTACTTCAGTCTTTTCAGCTTTGGAATCGGAAATAAAACTGCCTTGCTTCCTTTTCAAAATCTGAACTTCATTTAAAGATTTGGCAAGACGGGTAAGCTCAATATAGACCATGGTTTCCTTACCAACCAGAAAAGTATCAGATTCAAAACCTTTACAGCCAGCTACTAAAAATGTTTCAATAGTATCTGGTCTGGTTATTTCAAATTCCCCTTTTGAATTTACTTTCACCTTTTCAGTCAATCCTGGCCAGGAAACCCAGGCAGCACTTAGAATGCGGTTTTCTTCATCCGTAATCTGGCCTTTCAATTGCTGTCCTTTTGCGGAGAAACACCCAATAAATAGCGCTATCAAAAAAAGCCCAGAACCATTTTTACTAAAAACCATCGCACAAAAGTAACTGGAAAGTCACTATTTGGTTTTTTTCTGTCCGCATATGTGAGTGCCTTAGTAATTATAGAAAAGCCGGAGAGCTGTAAGATTCGGAACTTAAAAATGAATATCCTGGATATTTGTTTGGTGATTTTTAAAATTAGCCAGCATTGATACAACTCAATTCCTTAGCCTGAAAAATATATCCAGTTCAGACATTATTAGGCTCGTATGTAATGTGGCCGATTTCAAATCGGCATTATATGTGGTTGGAGATTCGCTTTGCTAAAATTTTGGAAAGGTAATAATTGGTAAAGGTTTAGGGTTGGTAAAAATGATTTTATCTGGGCTGTGTGTGAAAGAATTGTATTCCGTATCATCGGATCGGAGACTCGGCATTTTTAATACAATCTGGAGAGCGGCAAAACCTAACTCTCGGGATAGAGGATTACTTCAATTCTTTCTCTGGCTTACTGTAGCACCTCTCCCTTATCTGTGCGGCTATTGGCTCTGAAAATAAGCGTGAGCAAATCTATGGTTTCTTTTTTCAGGCTTTCTCCTACAGTAAATTTGTACTCCCTGCTAAACCCACGGCAAAGCTGAAATATCTCAAGCAACTTATCGTAAGTTGCCTTATATACAGGCAGTTCGTTGTGCAGTTTCATTATTGCCTTGGTCAAAAATAAATCGACCGCTTTCTACTTGACAATAAAAGTGACAAATCGAAGATCCCGCATCATGCGGGAGGGATAAATAACCAAATCGAAGATCCCGACCTGGCGGGAGGGTCTTTTTAATCCCTGAGGCAGCGGACACTAAAGCCACCTTGCTTATAGTAGTCGAACTTCCGTAAGGAACTGCCAAGGCTGTAAAACAGGTACTGGTACCGGGCGTTTGTAGTTGAGTTCTCCGTAGAGGACCACCAGGCGCCGTAGTCGCCAACGTCGTTGTAAGTTCCATTACTGTAACGGTAGCCACCCGGAAGGCCTGAAAAGCCGCTTTCATTCGTTGCTTCGGTGTTGGGAGTGGTCCAAAGTGTTGAGGTACTTTTTAGCTTGCCACCGGCAACAGAAGCACCTCCAAGGTAGTTTTCTAAGGTCGTCCATTCTGTATCCGAAGGCACATGCCAGCCAACCGGGCACAGGTTCCTACTATCGACAACTGCATACCAGTTGTACAATTTTCCATATGTCGTATTGGTGGCTGCATCGTTGTTGTATATCGCATAAGCGCCTATGGTGGCGTTCTGCCAGATAGTATAGCTCAGATTCGTTGGTATAACATTTCCATTCCGGTATTTTGTGGTCTTTAGATTCTCTGCCATCCACGTTTGCGTGCCTATTACAATGGTCTTGTAGGTGTTGCCATCGTTGTCACTAATTGTGTCATACGTCAGGTTGGGATTGAATATACTGCTTACCGCTGTTGTAGTGGTTAATGTTGTAAATGAAAATTCATCTCCATAGCTGGTTCCATTGCTGTTGATGGCATAGGGCCTTGCAAAATATTGCGTATTTGCAGCCATGCCACTTATGTTAGAAGTAAAACTACTTGTTCCAGTTCCATCAGAAGTTTTGGTAATTAGGTTTACAGTTGGACCAATGCTGGTACTCCAACATACACCCCGGGCGGTTATCATAAAACCACCATCAGATGAAATATTAACAGCAAATTTTGCCGAGGAAGCTGTTATTCCAGAAATTGGAGTGGATCCAGGATTGTTAAAAACCGGAAGATTGGCAGCAATATTTTCAGTGGTAAAATTAAACTCCGATCCATAAGAAGTACCATTTGCATTGGTGGCATAGGCCCGTGCATAATATTTGGTATTGGGTAGCAAAACGCTAAGAAATGCTATAAAATTTCCAGTGCCACTGCTGTCTGTTGTTTTAGTGCTCAAGGCCACAGTTGGAGTAGGACTGGTGTTCCAAACCACGCCTTTAACTTTGATAGCCGAACCGCCATCACCTGAAATGGTAACAGAAAACCGCGCTGAATTTGCAGTAATATCCGAAACCGGGCTGCTGGTTGGATTGTTGAATTGAGGTAACTTTTCGCTTGAAGGGCTTTGGCTATCGCTGTCCTTGCTGCAGGAACTCAACATCATAAAAACTAAAATACAAATCCCAAGAGAATGGAATGAAAGTCTGGTTTTCATAAATTTCTATATTTTACGTCACAAAATTGTTTCTGTTTTCTAAAAATTACAAGAATTGTAATTTTAGATTAATTCTATTGAATTAGGCGTTTAGGCTACTATCTGTGCATAGGTTTTAGGTGGCCAGGTCATCATTCTTTGCATTAGGTTATTAAAGATTCCCTCCTTCATTCGGTTCCTGTTATATCTGTAGCAATATTCA
>JBIPOE010000019.1:0-58504 GCA_044379485.1 Catalimonadaceae bacterium | reverse complement strand
AGTATAGAAGTTTTAAAAAAGTAGTGTTGACGGATTGAAAATCCTACGATAAAGCTTCCTGATTTCAAATCAGGAAGAGCAGAAAATAGACACCGCCTGGGTCATAAACCCGATACGTTTCTCCCATTGGGTAAAAGTATAGAAGTTTTAAAAAAGTAGTGTTGACGGATTGAAAATCCTACGATAAAGCTTCCTGATTTCAAATCAGGAAGAGCAGAAAATAGACACCGCCTGGGTCATAAACCCGATACGTTTCTCCCATCGGGTAAAAGTATAGAAGTTTTAAAAAAGTAGTGTTGACGGATTGAAAATCCTACGATAAAGCTTCCTGATTTCAAATCAGGAAGAGCAGGCTACTTTTTCCTCTTTTAAATTTTGAGTTAAAACTTTTGCCTTTTACCCGAATCCTAATTCCTGATTCCTAAAATCCTACCCCCATCTTGGCCTTATTTTTGTACGGCAATGAAAGAGAATATTCTTAACAATTCTTAAATTGTGCTTAGGAACTATTTTCTATTAAAACTTGGTATCCGAATAATCATTAAATTCGCCCCGCTCTATTCAGGCAAACAATGATATCTATTGAAAGTGTAGAAAAAGCAATTGACAACATCCGCCCATATCTCATGGCAGATGGAGGCAATATTAAAGTATTGGAAATCACTGAAGACCAAGTGGTTAAAGTAGAAATGCTAGGTTCTTGCGGCGATTGCCGCATGAGCAGCATGACCCTCAAAGCAGGCGTAGAAGATGCCATCCGACAGGCTTTTCCCGAAATAAAGAGGGTAGAAGCAGTGAATATTTTCTCAGAAACCGTTTAAAAACCAGGTTACAACCCAAATGCAGAAAGACAAAATTCTGGAGGATATCAGTCGCTTTGAAAGAAAGCGCATTTTGCAGGTTGCGCTCCAGTTGGGTGTAGGTTTGTTTTCTGCCACACTTTTGTTTTTCCCGGTTATGGCCCTGCTGGAGTATTTTCTTTACCTCAGCCCCAGCCTTAAACTTGGTTTTTTACTCGCCTATTCAGTAATCATTGTGGCTGCCCTTTGGTATTGGGTAGCCCGTCCGTGGTGGAACTTACAGAATACCAGGTCCATAGACCAATATTCTGTCCTTTCCCAAACCGTATCTGGGAGAGTTAAAAACCTGGATGACAAACTCATAAACTACCTGCAATTGCTTGGACTTAGCCTAAAAGGTGGCTCCGGCTCCTTGGTTTCTTATAGTTTGACGCAAAAACAGGACGTCATTTCAAGGTTTAATATTCCATCTCAGATTTCAGTTTCTATTCCCAAATCGGTTTGGACCAAACTTATTCCCTTGGCGCTCACAGGTTTGGTACTTGTTTTCGCTTTTTATGATTTTGTAAAAGAAGGCAGCAACCGCCTGGTCCATGTGAGCCAGCAATATCTGCCACCAGCCCCTTTTGACATTCATCTGGCTCAGATTCCCTCCAGAATACTTGCCACGCAGAACTTAGAAATCAAGTCTTCGGTAACCGGTCCTGCTATGCCAGAACAGTTATTCGTAAAAATTGGCAGCCGTACCGTGAAAATGACCAAAGGCAAATCGGGCCAATTCTCCCAAATTATTGAAAATCTGGATGTTGGAAAACATTCTGTTTCTGTTTTTTCCGGCAATATTTCATCACCCAATACCGAAATTGAGGTGTTGGCACCAGGTCAGATTCAACAACTTTCCATCAAAATTACCCCTCCTTCCTATACAAAAAGAACAGCAGAAACCCTTGACAATGAAGGCAATCTGCAAATAGCCAAAGGCAGTTTGGTAGAGTGGAATCTCGAAACAGAAAATCTGAATGACTTAAAAATAGGTTTTGGTGCCGATGCTTTGGTGCCATTTAATGTGGCTTCAGAAGGCAAGTTCAATTATTCTAAAAAAATACTTGCTGCCTTAGACTATCAAATCAATTCAAAAAACGCCCTCAACCAGCCAGACCAAAAACTGAATTATCAGATAGAAGTAATTGAAGATCAATTTCCAAGAATCCAGGCCAATGCCATTATGGATTCCATTTCCTTTTCAAAACAATATTTTGTTGGCCGGATTTCGGACGATTATGGCTTTTCCAGATTGTCGGCCATCATTCAGGACCCAAAAACAAAAAAGGTTTTGGCCGAAGCGCCCGTTTCAGTTTCAAGGTCGGAAAAGAATCAGGACTTCGCCTATGTACCGGAAGGAAAGGTAGCTGCTATCATTTCTCAACAAGGTGTTATTCTGAGCTTTAAGGTTTGGGATAATGATGGCGTATCTGGTCCAAAATCAACCAGCTCTCAGATTTTTGATGTTAAAGATGCTTCCAAAAATGTGGTGGCCGAATCAGTGGACCGACTCGATAAAAAGAACGAGGAAAACCTGGAAGATTTGGTAAAGAAAACCGAAAACCTGGAAAAGAATTCCAAGAAAATGATGGAAGACCTCAAGGGTAAAAAGGAACTCAACTGGCAAGACAAAAAGGAACTTCAAAACTATGTTGAAAAGCAAAAAGACCTTTTCAAACAAATAGAAGAACTGAAAAAAGAAGCAGACAAGTCCCTGAAAAACAAGGAGGAAAACAAACTCCAATCTCAGGAAATGCTGGACAAACAGGAGCAAATCAACAAAATGCTTGAAGAAATTCTGGACCCAAAAACCAAAGAACTGCTCAAAGAGCTGGAGCGATTGATGGAGCAACAAAACCAGAACAAAGACCAGCTTCAGGATGCATTTGAAAAGATGCAGGATAAAAACGAATTTATCCAGAATGAACTCGATAGAGCAATGGAAATGCTCAAACAGTTAAAAGTAGAGGAGAAGCTGGACAAGGCTATAAAGGACCTGGACAAACTGGCTGAGGAACAGAATAAAGAAGGCGAAAAGAATGAAAAGGAGGGCGACAAACAAACCGATGCCCAAAAACAGGAGGCCCAGGAAAAACAAAAAGAACTAAGCGATTTGTTCAAACAAGTGAAGGAGGATGTGAAGGAGATGAAAGAAATTAACAAGAGCCTGGAGGATAAAAACAATCTGGAAACGGGTGAAGAAGAAGAAAAAGGAGTAGAAGAAGACCAGAAACAAAGTTCAGAAGAAATGAAAGCCGGTAAACCGCAGAAAGCTGGTAAACCGCAAAAAAGTGCAGCCAAAAAGATGAAGAAAATGGCGCAGAAAATGAAGGAAACCCAAATCCAAATGGAAGGCGGTGGTGCTGAACAGGAAGACATTGGCGACCTTCGATACATCATTGAAAACCTGCTGCATCTCTCTTTTGATCAGGAAGAAGTATATAAAGATGTAGGGAAAGTTAACCAGTTAGACCCTAAATATCTGGCACTTACCCAGAAGCAAATCAAAATTAAGGACGATTCAGAAATTATTAAAGACAGTTTAAAAGCATTGGCAAAAAGAGCTCCTCAGATTCAAAGTTTTGTAATGAAGGAGCTTTTCGCAATGGGCAATGCCATTGATGAATCGGTAGAATTTGTAAAAGCCCGCCGTCCGGATATTGCATCTGCAAAAGGCCAGCAGGCAATGACTAACATAAACAACCTGACAGTAATGCTGAAGGACGCCTTACAGCAAATGCAACAGGATGCACAAAGTAAACCAGGGGGAAAAGCCTGCAAAAAACCAGGCAAGGGAAAACCAAAACCAGGCGGCATGAGCCAAATGCAAAAACAATTGAACGAACAGATTTCCAAAATGAAAAATGGAAAAACCCCAGGCAGTCAAATGAGTAAAGAACTTGCGCAAATGGCTCAAAAACAGGGTGCGTTGCGAAGGGCCTTGGCCGAAATGGAAAAGTCTATGCAAAAAAGTAAAGACAAGCCAGGTGGATTAGCCGATGTGAAAGCCCAGATGGAAAAAACAGAGCGGGAGTTGCTCAACAAAAAGCTCACTCCTGAGACCATAATGCGCCAACAGCAAATTCTTACCCGTTTATTAGAAAGTGAAAAAGCGCTAATGGAAAGAGAAAAAGATGAAAGAAGGGAAGCAGAAAAACCTAATTCGCAAGAAAGGATTACATTGCCAGCCGAAATCAAGGAGTTGCTTCGCAAAAGCCAATCTCAAAAAGAACAGCTGCAACAAGGAACTCCGAAACTGACAGAAATGTATCAGGAAGCCTTCGATAAATATTTTGAATCGATACAAGAAAATGGACTATGAATCCAGTAACAATTGAGTTTCCTTCTATTGTAGATAACATTAAGATTGTCGAAAGTTTTATCGACAATAGCCGGGATGAGTACAACATCTCAGATGACCTCTATGGCAATATCCTTGTGGCTATTACTGAGGCTGTTAACAATGCCATACAACACGGAAACGACAACGACAAAGAAAAAATAGTTCGTCTTACTTGTTCTTCCAACCCAACTGAAATCAGTTTTGTGGTGGAGGATGAAGGTACAGGCTTTGACTACAATTACTTACCAGACCCAACCAGCAATGAGAATATCCTAAAACCCAACGGCAGAGGAATTTTCTTAATGAAGCACCTTTCAGATGTGCTAAAGTTTGAAGACCAGGGAAAGAAGGTGGAAATGGTGTTTTATTTGTAGGTAAAGAGAAGTCAAAACTAAATATCAATAAAGTCCTTTAAATTATCATTTCATTTTTTTCTATTTTTGGAATTAGTGCTTAAAAAATGAATGTCCAATACATAACCAATAGCAAAGGCAAGCCAAGTGGGGTTTTCATACCTATCGAAGATTGGGAGTTAATTAAAAAAGAACTTGAATCTAAAATATTGGTTGTTCCTGAATGGCACAAAGAAATTCTTGAGACCAGACTTGATAGATTCAATACAGGAAAAACCATTTCTAAAGATATTGAAGTTGCGCTTAAAGAGCTAGAAGGCGATTTGTAAAATGAAAATGTTAATCATAGAAGAAGCCCAAATGGACATAAGGGAATCTTCTTTGTGGTACGAAAATCAAACCAAAGGCCTCGGCAAACAATTTCTAAAGTCATTTCGTTTATCCCTAAAATCCATTCAAAACACGCCTTATGGTTTTGTAAAAAGATTCGGAGATTTTAGAGGGATTCCAATGGATAAATTTCCTTATCTCATTTATTATCAAATAGATAAAAAATAAAAGCTAATATTGGTTTTTGCGGTATTGCACACAAGTATGAATCCGACAAATTTCCAGGTAAGGATAAAATAAGATTGAAACTAATCTTTTCAAGCATTACTTCGCCGCTCTAATCCACCTTCCATCAAAGGAGTTTACCGTAAATGCCTTTTCCATTGGCAACTCCTCACCGGTTACGGCATCGCTAAGTTTTTTGTAGCTGTAATTTTTAAAATCAATCTTCGTTTGGATTTTTTCTCCATCGTTGATTACAAAATAATGATCAGCAGTTTTGCTTCCCAATCTGTAAACCAAGGCATTGCTACAGCCATAAGGTGAAGTATTTTCTCCTAGTACATATTTGATAAATTTTTGCTCCCAAACATTTTGTCCAGGCTTGAAACAAGAAATAGAAGCCTCATATCCAAGTAAAACTGCAGAACCTTTTCCAACTTTGTTTTCCACAATGGCTGGATTTTCATTTCCGTATTTTACCAAAGTTTGGGCTGAAGTAGGTAACAAATCTGCAGTAAACCCTCTCAGCTTCTGATTTTCCAAAGTCCAGGTTCTGTTCACTCCAGAATATTGGTAATCAGATAACGAAACCCCAAATAGTTGTTCAAATGCCGAACCTTTTCCTGTGGGAACCAAGACAGCTTGTTCATCATAATAAGCCCCGGGCAAATCCATCACCAGGCGGCCACCCTGCTTTACATATTCAGAAAAAACAGGCATTAGTTTTTTATCCAAAGAGACAAAAGCCGGTACCATAATCACTTTATAGCGAGGCCCTAAACCACGCATTAAATCAGTTTTGCTCACAAATTCAAATGGAATATTGGCATTCATCAAAGCCCTGGCTGCCCCTATTCTTCCTTTTACGCCTTCCATTTTAAAACTATCCCGACCTGCTTTCGTCATCGCTGCCCACATGGCATCGTTGTCCCAATCTATTAAAAGCCCAACAACAGGTTCTTTTCTGGCTGCCCACAATTCGTCCCTGTATTTATTCATGGCTTTGCCAATGCGTCCAACTTTTCTGGCCCGGTCTGTAACCTGTTGATTTCTATCTAATAAAGCATATTCTCCAGCTTCCCAGCCGGCATCTCTGGCATTCCATGTCCATAAGCCAAAACCCTTAAAACCAGCAGCCAATTGCGAATAAATAAACTGACTCATGGTTCCACTATCAGCTGTAAAACCATTTCCGCCTTTTCCTCCGCTGAATTGTTGCGGACCACCGGTTGCTTCTATTGCTGCCGACCAACCACCTTTGAAATAATCCTGCATTTGGGATGCCTGCATGTAAAACGGTCGGGTCAATTCATGCCCAACCTCGTCATAATGCCAGGCAAAATGCATACTCGGATAAAAGCAACCTGCTGAATCCATGCACTTTGCAACAGCTTCCATGTCCACACACCACCAGGCATGGGGATAAAAAAGGCTCATTTCACCACCGCCTCTGAAAACTGCATCCTTGTCAAATTTCTGAAAAGCTTTGATTGTATTTTTAATGCCTTCAACTCCATGATTAGCCTTAAACTTCAGTATATCAGCTAGATGCTTGTACTCATTGTTCGATAAACTTTCCCAGCGCTTGTCAAAATCAGCCCAATCTTTAAATGGCTCACCTTGTGTGGCAATCCCTACATAATCCTGACACCAAACCTGATTTACTTTTTCAATCGTTTTGTAAGTGGATTTCACCCATTCCACAAAAAGTGTTTTTCCTTTATCGCTCAGGTCAAATCCTCTTGGGCCAACCTCAGGCTCAAACGCCACACTTCTTTCTTTTGGACCCTTTTTATCAACACTGGTTTTGGCAAATTCCTGAATTTTCAAAATCCTTTTCCGAAGTACTTCTTTTTGATAGGCCATCATTGCTGGATTTTCCCTGATTTCAGCCATGCTCAGCTTCTCATTGATTTTCAATTTTTTAAGAAGCTCAGGTGTGATTTCCTCCCAACCTCCATCGCCATACCAAAAAGGATTGATACCCTCTTCCAAAGCTATCAATTGAACCTGCTCAATTGTAGTTCCAGGCCGGGTCATGATTTGCTTTAAAGCCGAAAAACCCAATTCCTTCATTATCCGAAAATGTTGTCGCATTTCCTTTTCCCCTTCTCCAGCTCTTTGCAAATACACACAACCTATTGGCATGGGCGCAATTTTTTTATACTTTTCCTGCTGAGGTGAATTGTGCAATTGGTTGTACAATCCACTCATAAAAGGGTCATTTAGATTTTGGCCAAAAGAATTGGCTATATGCCAGACAATCAGGTAAATAAAAAGTACTTTAAATTTCATGAAAACGTTTTGGTATGGTTATTTTTCTAAGGACAAATGAAGTAAAGATTTGGGAGAAGGCTGCTAAATTCAGAATGCCGAATAAATATTTTAAAAATCTACATTTCCCATAGCACTTCCACAAACCAAAATGATTTAAATTTGGAATTAATTATTTTTTGCCTTGTCAGAAATCAATAGCGAACTCAGGACCAAAATCCTTCAACGGGTAAGAAATGAATATACATTTTCCAAGGAGGAATTGGAATTGATTTTATCTCAATCCGAACTAAATGATGAGAAAATAAATTTACTCGTTTCGCTAGTCAAATCCTGCTCCTGGTACCAGTTAAGGGCAATTCTTTCACCAAAAGAACTAGCCGATGTTTTAAAGGAACAGGTAATAAACAGACTTTGGCCTGCCTCTTTAAAGAGCCGTTATCAATATGCAGCAGCATTACTATTACCATAAACTCTATCCTTTACAGGACAAGGTGCTTCGACATATTGAGGAAGTAAACCAGGCATTTTACCTTTCTGGAGGAACTGCTCTAAGCAGACAATATTTACAACATCGGTTTTCAGATGATCTGGATTTTTTCACAAATCAAAATCCTGATTTTCAGAAAGAGGTGGAAAAAATCATCAAACACCTGTCAGCCAAATTTAAGCTCGAAATATCCACCCTAGATCAAAGCTTTGTCAGAATTTTTATTGTTGAAAATGAGGTAAGTTTAAAATTGGAGTGGATAAATGATGTGGCTTATTCGTTTGGAGAAAAAAAACAATGCGAACTTTTCCACCGATTAGACAATTGGCAAAATATACTTTCAAACAAACTTTCTGCCCTCAGTAGAAATGAGCCAAAAGACATTTCCGATATCCTTTTCATTTGCAAGAAATTTGAATTCAGCTGGGCCGAAGTTATTTACCAGGCCAAAGAAAAAGATATGTGGGTTGAGGAAATCGAAATTTCCAGAACGATAATGAACTTGCCTATTAATTCCTTAGAAAAAGTAAACTGGGCTATTTCACCAAATTATGAAGAGCTGGAAAACTTAAAGAAAGCTATTGCCTTTGACATAATCTCAGGAAAAAACAATAGAACACATGCAGTCTAATTTTTCTTAAAATAAAAAGAAAAAGGACTTTTACTTCCCAGCCTTTAAAGCATAAATTTTCTCTATTATTTCCACAACTTTCAGTCCTTCAAGGGCATTCGTTGTAGCTACAGTTCTGCCCTTCAATGTATTCACAACATTCTCAATCACAAAATGGTGATTTGCAGCCGAACCTTTATAGTGCCCATAATCATTTGGCGGAAGGCTAGGCGGCAATTCCGGCATCGTGTAATCTTTGATGTGGCAATATTCCACCTCATTCATATACTGACCGCCCACTTTGATAGAACCTTTTTCACCAATTATGGTCATAGAACTTTCCAAATTGGTGTCATATACTGAAGTTGAAAAATTCAAACTGCCTGTCCCACCTTTTGTAAAATCAAATTGCGCCACGCCAGAATCTTCAAATTCCGTTAAATCCTTGTGGTTGAAATCATAGAATCTGGCCTGGATGTTGGAAATGTCGCCAAACAACCAAAACATAATGTCAATAAAATGGCTGAACTGCGTAAAAAGCGTTCCCCCATCTGTAATTTGGCTGCCCTTCCAACCACCAGCTTTGTAATATCGGTTGTCCCGATTCCAAAAACAGTTAATCTGCACATGGTAAATTTCGCCCAATCGCTTGTTAGTCAGCACATCTTTCAGCCAAACTGAAGGTGGCGAATAGCGGTTTTGCATCACACAAAAAACCAGCTTTCCAGCCTGCAAAGATTTGTAAATTACGTCTTCGCAATCGGCTTTGGTCAGCGCCATTGGCTTTTCAACAACCACATGTTTTCCCGCTTCCAGTGCCGCAATTGACTGAGGCGCATGGAAATTGTTTGGCGTACAAATATTGACCACATCAAATTCCAAACCCGATGCCAGCAATTCCTCAATCGAGTTAAAAAAAGGAACATCAAATTTTTCCAGAATTTCAGAAGCCAGGGCAGGATTCACATCAGCCATTGCAACCAGTTCAGATTCAGGATTTTGGCTAATCATTGCGGCATGGCGTTTGCCTATATGCCCGCTGCCTACAACAGCAAAGCGAATTTTTTGAGACATGTAGTTTTAAATGAACCGCAAATATGGGATTATGCCCGGTTTTTAGTGTTGAATAATTTGAAGCCTTTCAAAAAGATCCAAGGAATGAAATTTCAATCAGCTTTTAAAAATGCATTTGGGCGGGCAATTCAGGCTCCCGATAAATCGGGTCAAGTAATCCGCTGCTATCTTTTTCTTTCTTTTCAAAAGCCAAAGAAAGAAAAAGGATATCCGCTACCATCCTGGCCGCAATCCTTTCTCAAATAAAAATAAGATTTTTAAAAATGGGTTATGGATACCTTTAATATCCCTTACAAAAAGAAACCCATGCGCCACACCAACGGAGAAGGATATGGTGAAAAAACGGTGTCATTATAGTTGAGAATATAAAGCAAAGTAGCCTGAATACCTCCTCTTTTTCCAAATGGCATTACATAGCTACCTCCAACCATTGGGGAGACGAACCACTTTCTATTTTCATCATTAGAGATAGAAGAAATAGTAGGTGAATTCAGAAAATCAATTTCTGCATTGGCAAAAAAGTTTTCAAAAAGTTTGTGCCTGCCTAAAATTCGTCCTCCATAAATGTTAAAGCTATACTTACCAAATACACTTGTGCCACCTGAAGAAATATATGTCCCTCCCAAGCCAAGCAACAAACCATCGGTAACCATATAACCCAATGAAGGTGAAACGTCTATAAAATACGGATTTCCAAAACTCAATGCAAAATTTCCTCCCGGAACCAAACGCTCAGAATCAAATCCCGACTTTCTACTCCTTTTTTCCTCCGATTTTTGTGTAGAGGAAACATAAATTGTTGTATCTTTTTTTCGATTTGGCTCAGGTACGTATTGTGCTTTGCAAACCAAAAAAGAAACAAAAAATATCAAATAGCCAAGTATGAATTTCATAAAGAAATCGAAAAATATTGCTGCAAAGATAAAGTGAAAAACCAGGGAAAATACGAGTTCAAAATGGCTTTCATCCAAGATTCTAAAAAAAGAAGTGATGCCATTTTCTACTCCTTTATCTCACAGAAAGCTTTTCTGCTTACCTTCGCGGTCCGAAAACAAAATTTGAAAAAATTTATTATTCTTTTCCAAAGCGTAATCTAAATGGCTGAAGTCATAAAAATGCCCAAAATGAGCGACACCATGACCGAAGGTGTAATAGCTGCATGGCACAAAAAAGTGGGAGATTCTGTAAAAGCAGGCGATATACTGGCGGAAGTGGAAACCGATAAGGCAACCATGGAGCTGGAATCTTACGAAACCGGAACCTTACTTTTTATCGGAGTTAAAGAAAAAGATTCAGTTCCGGTAGATGCAGTTATCGCCATTATTGGAAAACAAGGTGAAAATTTTGATGCCTTACTTTCTGGTCAATCTGGTGGAAGTCAGGCTGCTGCAGCTGCTCAAGCGCCTGTCGCAGAAACGCCAAAACCAGTTGCAACCGCAGTATCAACCAATATTCCAGCAGTGGTAATCCGCATGCCAAAAATGAGCGATACCATGACCGAAGGAACTATTGTCGCCTGGCATAAAAAAGTAGGAGACAAAGTTAAGTCAGGCGAACTTTTGGCTGAGGTGGAAACCGACAAAGCCACTATGGAACTTGAAAGTTATGAAACAGGCACACTACTTTATGTAGGTCTTGCTGAAGGAGAAGCCGTTCAGGTTGATGCTATTATTGCTATAGTTGGTGATGCCGGCACAGATTACACGCCATTGTTATCAAACAAACCAGTGCATTCGGCTGCACCAGTTGTTGAACAAATGACTGAAATTACTTCAATGGCGGCTCCGGTAGTTGCCAGTTCTTCTGATTCAAGAGTCAAAGCTTCTCCATTGGCAAAACAAATTGCCAAAGAAAAAGGTGTTGACATTTCTGCTATTTTAGGAACAGGTGAAAATGGAAGGGTTATTAAGAAAGACGTTGAAACATATACGCCATCTGCAAAACCTGCTGAGGCGCAGTCCTCAATACCAAAACCTGCCTCAACGGGTAAATCGGCTTCTTTCACAGAATCATTTGAAGATGTTCCACTTTCTCAAATGCGAAAAACCATCGCAAGGAGATTGTCAGAAAGTCTTTACACGGCTCCACATTTTTATCTCACAATGGAGATTAATATGGACAAAGCCATGGAAGCCAGAAAAAGTATAATTGACTTTACCGGTAGTAAAATTTCTTATAACGATATGGTTATCAAAGCGGTAGCTGCATCACTAAGAAAAAATCCAAAAGTAAATTCAAGTTGGTTGGGAGACAGAATCCGTTATAACCACCATATCCATATCGGCGTTGCTGTAGCAGTTGACGAAGGTTTATTGGTTCCTGTTTTACGTTTTGCGGATACCAAATCGCTTTCTGATATCGGAGCAGCAGTAAAAGACCTTGGCGCCAGAGCAAAAAACAAACAATTGCAACCTGCAGATTGGGAAGGCTCTACCTTTACAATCTCAAACCTTGGGATGTTTGGTATAGATGAGTTCACTGCTATTATCAATCCGCCAGATGCTTGTATTCTCGCAGTAGGGGGCATAAAAGAAACGGTAATTGTAAAAGACGGCCAGTTTAAAGCTTCAAACGTAATGAAAGTTACCCTTAGCTGTGACCACCGCGTTGTAGATGGTGCAGTGGGTTCAGCTTTTCTTCAAACTTTAAAAGGTTTACTAGAAGATCCGGTAAGAATTCTGGCATAAAAAATCAGATTTGTCATAAAACAAAAAAACCGTCCTAAAGACGGTTTTTTTGTTTTTAAATGTTTTGAAACACTATTTCATGTTACCCAAAAGCGCTTCTACTTCTTTCAATTTTTCCATTGAAAGACCTCTTAAGGTTGAAGTTAAATCAACCAATTCAGACTTCTTCAAAGAAGCTAAAGGATGATCAGCTTTGTCTTCAGATCTTGAACTTGGGGTCCATTCGAAAAAATCATTTGGAGTGGCATTCAAAAGAGTTGCCAATTTCTCTAAATATTCAATTCGTAGATATTCAACATCGCCATTTGCTAATTTGGTAGCAGTAGTTGGTGTAAATCCGTTTTTCACCAAAAATTTGTAAGGCTTGCCGATGCCTCTTAGGCTCGCTACTCTTGTAATTGAAAATGTAAGCATTGTATTGTAATGAAACTTAATATGAATTACAAACTTACAAGCATGGAGTTTGACCTAAAGAGTTTTAGGTGATTTTTAAAGAATTCTCTTGTATATGATTGCAATTGCTGATGGATGGAAATCCTATAATGATAAAATTCAGGCTTTTCAGATTGAATAATCTGTCATTATACACCAATAGAAAGAAAAATTATTACGACTTTTTTAATTCATGCAACAATACAGAATACAATTATTACAGAGAGACAATGGTATTAATATCTACTATGGTAGTGTGCAATACAATTAACTTGAATTCAGAATAAGATCACTTATAGAAAAAACCATTATCCACCCCCTTATTTACACTGGATTTTTCTGGCAAATAATAAAAATGAAGATGAAACGTTTGAAGTTAGATTTTTAAAAAATACATTTGGAAATCGATACATCTTCAAACTTATGAAATTCAATTCCTGCCTTTTGCTAGGGCTTTCACTTTCCAGCCTCTTTTCTTGTGGTGAAAAAAAAGAGACCAATTCCAAAAAAATGAGTTTGCAAACCGATTTTCCATCCGCTCCAATTGCCGAAAAGATTCCAAAAACCTTTGACGATTTTGGCACCCCAAGGGTAGATGATTATTACTGGATAAGAAGACCAAAAGACCAAAAAACTTTGGACTATGTCAATGCGGAAAATGCCTATACCGATACGGTTATGGCGCATACCAAGCCATTGCAGGAAAAGTTGTTTACAGAGTTAAAATCAAGAATTAAGGAAGAAGACCAATCGGTTCCATATTTTGAAAACGGCTATTTTTATTATGGCAGAACCGAAACGGGGAAGCAGTATTATGTGTTTTGCAGAAGGAAAACTTCTATGGAATCTCCAGAAGAAATTATTATAGATTTCAACAAGGAGGCTGAAGGAAAACCTACTTTCATTGTTGGCCGATCGGAGGTAAGTCCTGATGGGAACACATTGGCTTACAGCTATAATTTAACCGGTTCTTCAGTTGAAACCGATTTGTATTTTAAAGATTTAAGGACTGGACAATTGTTGCCCGATATGATAAAAGGTATTCAGGGGGTAGAATGGGCTAATGATAACAAAACTTTGTTTTATACAACAGTCAATGCTGCTCTCCGGTCAGACCAAGTTTTTACCCATCAGATAGGAAATAAAGGTGCTGACAAACAGATTTTTGCCGAACCAAATGAGCTTTTTGAAGTTGGGCTTGAAAAAACAAAAAGTTCAGCCTTTATTCAAATCGTTTGTGGAAGTTTTACAACTTCGGATGTTCGTTTGATTGATGCAAATAAGCCTGATTCAAAACCTGAACTTTTTACCTCTAGAATTCAGGATGTAGAATATATAGTTGACCATCACAAAGAAAAATTTTTTGTGATGGAGCGAGACAAGGAACATAAAAACAGAAGAATCTTTGAGGCACCATTAAATGGTTTTGAAAACCGAAAAAACTGGAAGGAAATCGTTGCTCATCAGGCTGATACGAAAATTGAAAACATCAACGTCTTTGAGAAATTCCTGGTTTATGTAACAAAAAAGCAAGGACTTAAATCTATCCAGGCAAGAAATCTGAGTAATGGGGAAACCAAAACTGTAACCTTTCCTGAGCCTGTATATGTGATTGGTTCCGAAACAAATCGAAATTATGCTTCAACTAAATTCAGATACAGTTACAGTTCATTGAACAGGCCGGAATCTACTTTTGACTATGACCTGATTGAAGATAAAAGTATGAAATTGAAGGAACAAGAGATTCCTGGAGGATTCAATGCCGAAAACTATACCGTGGAGCGTATTTGGGCAAAAGCCAAAGACGGAAAAGAGGTGCCGATGGCAGTGATTTATAAAAAGGATTTACAGAAAAACGGAGGCAATCCAACCTTACTATATTCCTATGGTTCTTATGGTTATCCAACAGAAGCTAATTTTGATTCCGATATTTTCAGCCTCGTAAACAGGGGGTTTGTATATGCTGAAGCCTCCATCAGAGGAGGTGATGATTTGGGAGAAGAATGGTATGAAGATGGAAAATTACAAAACAAGAAAAATACGTTTACAGATTTTATTGCCTGTGCCGAACATCTGATTGATCAAAAATATACGCAGCCTTCCAAACTTGCCATCATGGGTGGAAGTGCAGGAGGTTTATTGATGGGTGCTGTAGTAAATATGCGGCCGGATTTGTTTCAGGCGGTTTTGGCCTTGGTTCCATTTGTGGATGTGATCAACACAATGCAAGATAAAACCTTGCCGCTCACTACTCAAGAGTATGAGCAATGGGGAGATCCCGCTTTAAAATCAGATTTTGAATACATGAAAAGCTACTCGCCTTATGACAATATTGAGAAGAAAAATTATCCAAATATCCTTGCCTCAGGCGGATTGAACGACTCCCAGGTTGGATTTCACGAGCCTACTAAATGGGTGGCAAAACTCCGTGCCATAAAAACTGATCAAAACCTGGTTTTACTACACATCAATATGAAATCCGGCCATGGTGGCGCTTCAGGCCGATTTGATCAATTAAAGGACATAGCTTTTTACTATGCCTTTGCCTTGGATAGATTGGGGGTAGAATAGAGGTTAATTATTCTATCCAAAAAGAGTCTGGTGAGTCAATTTTCAGTTTTGGAAATTGAATAGCCAGACTTTTTCATTAGAAGGTGAATATTCCGTAGTATCAACATACTCCTTTCTTGTTTCATCTCTTAAAAATAAAATGATGGTCAACTTAAACCTGGAACAGTCCATTCCTTACCTGTATTTAAAATTTCTTCCAAGAATGGATCATCATCAATATTTGTCCCTGATTTATATGGCCTAACTGATATTTTGGCATGATCCCTTAATGGCACAATGTATAAATCGATGTCCGTCAAAGAAAAGCCAGCAAACTCTTTTGCCCAAATTGCCAAATCAATATCTGAATATTCATGTGGATTTCCCTTGGCATAAGATCCATATAATACAGCTCTTTCTATATGTAAACCTTTGCTAATAAGGGCTTTTAGAAAAGAGTCTATTCTGTCTCCTAAAGCTTTTCGAGTAAGCATATTTTCAAAGTTTCTAATTTTGGAAGATGATATTTCAAATAGGATTGAGTAGCCATTTGATTTACTTTTTTTCTATAATCCGGATATCGCCCCTCAATATTCCATGAATTTATTGTTCCCAGATAATCGGATTGGTCAAAATCGAGTTCAAGGTCCGTTTTATTAAAAAGTTCTGGCAAATCATGTATTCTTGGTGGGGTATTTCCCTCATTGTCTTTTACCCAATGAGATTTTAATAACTTTTCAATTACCAAATGGAATGCAAATAGGGCAAATAGGTTTTGGTTGCCCTTCATTAAGTAAAGCGCTGTTTCCCAATTTTCTAAAGCACTTTCTTTCCAGTGTTCAATATGTTCCTGTTTGGTCATTTTTCAAATTTAGATTTTTTCCTAAGACCTTAATAAACCTCAAAAATGCAAAATTTTCCTAAGATATAATACAACTGTTTTTAGCGGACAATTGGATGCGCTTCCCCACTTTGAGGAAACCAAAATAAATTCAAATTCAAATTCAAAACTGAACTTACACAATTCACTTCCCTTTTACCCCACCTTGCCTTTTCATTGTCTTTTCTTACCTTTACATCACTTGTAAATATCTCATTTAACGATGGTTATGTAGTGTTTTAAAGTGGGAATGAAACCTGAAATCAAACTTTTTTTCACCCCGTTTTTTTCATATATCCAGTGTTTTTAATCTTTTTCTAATAAAAAGTGGGGCTAGGTGGAAAAAAATGTCAAAAAGTGGTACAACTTTGAAAATCCCTTACTACTTTTGGCCCGTGGGATAGTGAGCATTCAAGCATTGACCACGTTTACAAGTTTAATGATCACCTTTTCAGGCACATACGATTGCAAGATGGACCCCAAGGGGCGAATAGTGCTCCCAGCCCGGCTCAAAGCCAGGTTGCCTGATGCTGCTGAACAGAAAATTGTAATCCTTTTAGGTTTTAGAAAATGCCTCACCATCTACACCATGGCCCAATGGGAGGAGCGTTTGCAATCATTTGCCAATGTTTCTGAATACGATGAAGAAGGACAGCAATTCATCCGTGATTTCACCTATGGAATGGCAGAAGAAACGTTGGACGGTGTAGGTCGGTTTAGCCTGAATAAAAAAATGATACAGTACGCAGGATTGACGAGCGATGTCATCCTGGCTGGAGTAGGAAGCAAAATAGAAGTCTGGAATGCAGAGGATTATGAGAAATCATTAACCCCAATGACCGAAAGAGGAAAGTTGCAACCTATCGCCAGAGGAATATTTGATGTACCCAAAAAACCTGAAAACCTGAACTAAAGCATGTACCACAATCCGGTCATGCTGCAGGAATCGTTGGAGGGGCTCGATATCAAACCAAACGGTGTTTATATCGATGTCACATTTGGTGGAGGCGGGCATAGCAATGCTATTCTCAACCAATTGAAAGATGGAACTTTATATGCATTTGATCAAGATGAAGATGCTAAAAACCAAATGGTTGCACATCCAAATCTGGTATTTATAAAGGCCAACTTTCAGCATGTGGAAAAATATCTGAAACTGCATCAGGTGGGTCCGGCAGATGGACTGCTAGCCGACCTGGGAATATCATCGCACCAGATAGACGAACCAAAAAGGGGCTTTAGCACCCGTTGGCAAGGACCTTTGGACATGCGCATGAACCCTGAATGTGGCCAATCGGCTGCTGATGTGGTAAATAACTATTCGGAAGCCGAACTGCACAGAATAATGGGCATGTATGGTGAGCTGAAAAATGCAAGAACTCTTGCTCTGGCAATCGTCAAAGCAAGGTCGAAGCAAAAAATCAGCACTACTGAGGAATTGAAAAAAGTGATAACGCCACTTGCGCCAAGGGGGAAGGAATTCAAATACCAGGCACAGGTTTTTCAGGCATTGCGCATAGAGGTAAACCAGGAAATGGACGTTCTGGCTAATCTTTTGGAGCAATGCAACAGGATTTTGAAACCAGGAGGCCGATTGGTGGTGATGAGCTACCATTCCCTCGAGGACAGAATGGTGAAGCACTTTATACAAGCAGGAAATTTGGAAGGAAATCTTCAAAAAGACCTGTATGGAAATATCATTCGGCCATTTGAGCCAGTTACCCGAAAGCCATTGGAGGCCAAACCTGAAGAGGTACTGGCAAATCCAAGAGCCCGAAGTGCCAAACTCAGAGTTGCTGAAAAAAACGGACAAAAAAAATAAAATAGAAGGCTTCTGTTTGTTGATTATCAGGAAATTGGAGCTGGAAAGCAAATTTGAAACATACTTATTAATGATAAAAAATGGCCAGCAACACCATAAGAACTCCGTTAGAAGAACTTGATGTTCCTAAAAAAAGCGGACCCAATATCTTTTCCTGGTTAGAAGGAAGCATTCGTTTTGAAACCCTTTTCAGAGAAGGGATTCCAGCGCAACATTTGCCGAAAATCGCCTTCTGTTTTTTTCTGTGCCTCTTATACATAGGTGTGAGCCATCAAAGCAATAGAACCATTCAAAAATTAAATAAAGCCAAACTGCTTCTGGAAGACTTGCGGGTAAATTATACCACCCAAAAATCTGAACTGATGTACGACAGCAAACAATCAGAAGTTGCCAAAATGGTAGAACCTTTAGGAATAAAAGAAAGTGAGATTCCGCCTCAAAAGGTTAACGAAGTAAAAGAATAAATTAAAAGTAAGAAGTAAAAATTTAAAAGGAACCAGGAGTTAGTAATCAGTAAAAGAGGTTAGTTTTAATGAATGTAAAAAAATCCATATTGATTCGCGTAAGAACCGTCTTTTTGATAGGTTCTTTATTCGCTATTGCGATTGCGTATCGGATTTTTCATATTCAATATGTTGATGGTGCTGAGTGGAGGGCCAAATCCAGTTCCTTTACCAAAAAGGTGGTAAAAGCTACCAGAGGCAATATTTATGCAGTAGATGGTTCACTTTTGGCGACCTCTTTGCCCTTGTATCGCCTAGGTTTCGACCCCTCTATTTCAAATGGAAAAGATAAAAAACTGGCAAAAATTTTCGAAGAAGGTGTTGATTCTTTGGCACTTCTGCTTTCTCAAAAGTTTGAAACCTATCCAGCGTCTTATTACAGAAACCTTTTGGTGGATGCCCGTCACAACAAAAAGAAGTTCATTTACCTGAGTCGCGGCTTTTCGCTGACCTATAGAGACCAGCAGGAAATGAAAACCTGGCCGATTTTCAGGCAAGGAAAAAATAAGGGGGGCGTTATTTTCGAAAAAATTTATAAGCGATTTCATCCTTTTAAAGAACTGGCGTTCAGAACGGTTGGTTTTATAAATGAAGACCACTTTGGGGCAGGTTTGGAAGCAAGTTTTGACCAAATGCTTGCTGGAACAAATGGCCAGGCTACCTATCAGCAAATTGGCGGAGGCGTTTCAAGGCCGATTTTTGATGGAACCGAAATCAGGCCAGTAGATGGTTTTGATGTTGTAACTACTTTAGATGTTAATATTCAGGATGTTGCAGAATCATCCTTACTAAATGCATTGCGTGAATACCGTGCACAATTCGGTTGTGTGGTGGTTATGGAGGTGGAAACTGGTGAGATAAAAGCAATTGCCAATCTGGGTTTGGAGAAGCCAAATACCACTATGGACCCAATGGCAAAATATATTGAAAAGTATAATTATGCGGTAGGCAGGAAGCATTATCCAGGTTCAACATTCAAACTAGCATCTTACATGGCTTTGCTTGAAGATGGAAAAATTAAGCTTAAAGATACCATCAACACAGGAAATGGAAAGCTTCAAGTTGCGAAAGACCAGTGGATTAAGGAGGCCAACAATCATGCTTATGGTCGAATTTCAGCGAAAGATGCATTTGCAAAAAGCTCAAATGTGGCGGTGGCTAAACTGGTTTTAAATACCTATAAAAGTCAACCTGAAAAGTTTTTACAACACATCACAAATTTCGGATTGGCCGAACCGCTCAACTTTCAAATCCGTGGTGCCGAAAGGCCATTTTTCAGATTGCCATCTGACAAAAAGCATTGGAACAATGCTGCTTTGTCTAAAATGAGCTATGGCTATGAATGTGAAATTACCCCTCTTCAAACGCTCGCTTTTTACAATGCTGTGGCCAACAAAGGCAAAATGGTTCAACCCATTATTGTTAAAGAAGTTAGGTCCAATGACAAAGTCGCCAAAAAGTTTGAGGCTAAGGTTATCAGAGAAAAAATCTGTTCTGATGAAACGTTGGCTGCCTTGAAGGAAATGATGGAAGCGGTCGTGGAGCATCCAAAAGGTACCGGCCACAAAATCAAATCTGACTTGTATAAAATTGCCGGAAAAACAGGAACGGCGCATAAGTTTGAAAACAATAAGTGGATAGACAATTCCTATTACACTTCATTTGCTGGCTTTTTCCCGTCTGACAAACCCAAGTATTCAGCCATTGTAATAGTTGATAGCCCAAAATTGGGTTTAATGGCAGGCGATGCCGCGGCACCGGTTTTCAAGGATATTGCGGATAAAATTTATGCCAACGATGTGGAAATGCATCAACTCCTGGCTCAGAAGGAAAGCTCTTTGGATGTGCCAAAAGTAGGTGCAGGAAAATTTGAAGAGCTGCACGAAATCTGTAACAAGCTAAAAATCAGCAATTACGAAAAAGGCGAATCCAAATCAGAATGGGTTGGCTCTATGACTTCCAATAAGGCCATCTACTGGAAATCCAATCTATTGGAAAAAGGAAAAGTGCCTGATGTGAAAGGTATGAGCCTTCGTGATGCGATTTATTTAATAGAAAATTTTGGCTACAGGGTGAGAACCAGTGGCAGAGGGCGGGTAACCTCCCAAAATCCAAAACCAAATAGCCAAATGGCAGAAGGAGGCGTAATTATGGTAACTCTGGGATGAAAAGTTTAGAGCAAATACTCATCAATGTGACCCTAAGCAGGGTTTCCGGTTCTCTCGAACTGGAATTGACAGGTATTGCCCTGGATTCCAGATTGGTAAAGCCAGGTTTTGCTTTTGTTGCCGTTTCAGGAACGCAAACTGATGGCCACGATTATATTGAAAAAGCCATTGAAAACGGTGCTATAAGCATTATTTTTGAAGAATCCCGGGTTGAAACTGACCAACGTGTAACCTGGATAAAGGTTCAGGATTCTGCTGAAGCACTGGGTATTATCTCTTCAAACTGGTATGGAAATCCTTCCAGGCAATTGACTTTGGTTGCAGTAACAGGCACCAATGGAAAAACCACAACGGCTACATTGTTATACCAGTTGTTTCAGAATTTGGGATATCGGGTCGGTTTGCTTTCTACAGTTGAAAATAAGATTGGGGAAGAAATTATTCCATCTACCCATACCACACCAGATGCCATTTCATTGAATGAATTGTTGTCCAAAATGTTGGCAGCTGGTTGCAGTCATGTTTTTATGGAAGCATCTTCTCATGCCATTCATCAAAGGAGAATTGCAGGTCTGGATTTTGATGGCGCTGTTTTCAGCAACATATCTCATGACCATTTGGATTACCATGGAACTTTTGACAATTACATAACTGCAAAGAAGTTACTATTTGATAATCTATCGCCAAAAGCATTTAGTCTGGTGAATGTGGATGACAAAAGAGGCAAGGTGATGGTGCAAAATACAGCTGCCAAAATCCAAACCTATTCACTTCAAACAGGCGCAAATTTCAGGGGAAAAGTGCTTTCCAATACCTTGGAAGGCCTGCACATGGAAATTAATGGCAAGGAAGTCTGGTTCAGATTGGTGGGGGATTTTAATGCCTATAATCTGGTTGCTGTTTTTGGTGTAGCATTGCTCCTGGGTGAAAATGAAGACGAGGTTTTATTGGCCCTTTCTGCACTTAACCCCGTAAGAGGCAGGTTCGAAAGGATTCTTTTGAAAAATGGCGCCGTTTCAATAATTGATTACGCACATACTCCTGATGCACTAAAAAATGTATTGGAAACCATCAAATCAATGCAGATTCCAGGTGAAAATCTGATAACTGTGGTGGGTTGCGGTGGCAATAGAGATAAAGCAAAAAGACCTGTGATGGCTGAAGTGGCCAGTCGATTAAGCACTCAGGTTTTTTTAACTTCTGACAATCCAAGAAACGAGGAGCCCAAAAACATCATTCAGGAAATGATGGATGGAGTACCATTGAGCCAAAGACGAAGAGTTGCCGTTATTGAAGACCGGGAAGGGGCTATTCGTGAGGCAATTGCCATGGCAAAAACCAATGATGTAGTATTGGTTGCTGGCAAAGGCCATGAAACCTATCAGGAAATTTCAGGAGTGAAATATCCCTTTGATGACAGAGAAAAAGTATTGGAAACCCAAAACCCCATCTTGAACTGATGCTGTATTATTTATTCCAATACCTAGACCAGATTACAGACTTTCCAGGCTTGGGTGTTTTTCGCTACATTTCATTCAGAGCAGTTTCTGCCGTGATTATCTCTTTGATAATCACTGTAGTATTTGGAAAAAGGTTGATTGAATATTTGCGGTACAAGCAAGTTGGTGAAACCATTCGTGACCTTGGACTGGAGGGCGAAAAGGCCAAACAAGGAACCCCAACTATGGGCGGCCTCATCATCATCGCTTCCATTTTGATTCCGACTTTGCTTCTAGCCAAGCTCCATAATATTTATATCATTTTGATGTTGATAACCACCCTTTGGTTGGGATTTGTTGGCTTTCTGGATGATTACATAAAGGTATTTCTTAAAAATAAAGAAGGCTTAAAAGGACGTTCCAAGGTAATCGGTCAAATCGGAATTGGCCTAATCGTTGGATTAACATTATTCTTTCATCCGGATGTGAAAATAAGAGAGTTCCATGACCAAAATCTGGAACTGGAAGTGAAACCAGGTGAAAAATTTGCCCAACGTTTGGATAACATGGCTGATGTTTCATTTGGTTACACAGACATCAAATCAGCCCTAACAACCATTCCATTTTTCAAGAACAACGAATTGGATTACAGTACGTTTGGGAAATTTGGAGGATATGATTTTACTTGGTTGGTATATGTGCTGGTGGTTATTTTCATCATCACAGCGGTTTCCAACGGGGCCAATATTACAGACGGAATAGATGGCCTCGCTGCCGGTACTTCAGCAATCATTGGCTCTACACTGGGCATAATGGCTTACATCTCAGGAAATACCATTTTCTCTGAGTATCTGGGTATTATGTATATTCCTAACTCTGGAGAACTCGTTATTTTTTGTTCTGCTTTTGTGGGCGCCTGTGTTGGTTTCTTGTGGTACAACACATATCCAGCTCAGGTTTTTATGGGTGATACAGGCAGCCTTGCCATTGGTGGAATCATTGCAACCCTGGCGCTTTCCATTAGAAAAGAACTTCTGATTCCTATCCTCTGTGGCATCTTTCTGGTTGAAAATCTGTCAGTTGTTATTCAGGTTGCTTATTTCAAATACACCAAAAAGAAATACGGAGAAGGCCGTCGCATTTTCAAAATGTCGCCTTTGCACCACCATTATCAAAAGTCTGGTTTTGCAGAACCAAAAATTGTTACCCGATTCTGGATTGTTGGCCTTATGCTGGCAGCCATCACCCTTGGAACCCTAAAACTAAGATAATGGGCATAGATTTAGTGATACTCGGGTCAGGGGAAAGCGGAACAGGAGCTGCACTGTTAGCAAAAGCCAAAGGTTTATCGGTTTTTGTTTCTGACAAAGGAGCTATCGGCCAGATTTATAAAGCTGAACTGGAAAAAGCTGGAATCGATTTTGAAGAAAATCAGCATTCTGAATATAAAATATTGACTGCGAAAGAGATTATAAAGTCTCCGGGCATTCCTTCGAAATCACCTTTGATTAAAGCGGCTATTAAAAAAGGAATTCCAGTTATTGATGAACTGGAGTTTGCCAGCCGATATACCAAGGCAAAATTTATAGGGATTACTGGCAGTAACGGAAAGACTACCACAACGCTATTGACCTATCACCTCATGCAAAAGTGTGGGTTCAATGTAGGTTTGGCTGGAAATGTGGGAAGTAGCCTTGCAAAACAGGTGATTGAAGATAAATTTGATTGGTATGTACTGGAAATCAGTTCGTTCCAGTTGGATGGATTGGTTAATTTCAGGGCAGATGTGGGTATTTTGACCAACATTACGCCCGACCATTTGGATAGGTATGATTATAAATTTGAGAATTATATCGATTCCAAATTCAGAATCACTCAGAATATGGGACAAAGCCAAACGCTGATTTACAATGAGTTTGATGAAGTTGTTACCGATGGAATTCGCCATAGAAATTCAAACTGTCGCCTGGTTTCTGTAGGAATGAAAGCAGGTGGGGACAATGTGGCTTTTCTGGCAAAAGATTCTTTGGTTTTCAATCTGGATGCCAAATCTTTCATGATTCCGCAGCAGCACATTCCACTTCAGGGAGAGCATAACATGTTGAATTCAATGATGGCAATTGCAGCGGTAAGTCTTGCAGGCGGTTCCTCTGATTTGATTAGAGAAGGCGTAAAGGATTTTGAAAATGCCCCGCACCGTTGCGAAAAAGTGGCTAAAATTTTCAACGTCCAGTTTATAAACGACAGCAAAGCCACCAATGTAGATTCTGTAAAACATGCATTTTCTGCTTTTTCAGAACCAATCGTCTGGATTGCAGGAGGTGTGGATAAAGGCAACGATTACAGCGAGTTAGACGAAGCTGTAAAAAGCAAGGTCAGCGATTTGATTTGCCTGGGTGTTGACAATGAAAAGTTAAAAACTCATTTTAAAGATAAAGTTAAGACCATCTCAGAAACAACTTCTGTAACCGAATTGGTGAAAATGGCATTCAGTATCGCAAAACCCGGTTCGACCGTTTTGCTTTCACCTGCATGTGCAAGTTTCGATTTGTTCAAAAACTACGAAGACCGGGGCAATCAGTTTAAAGCAGCTGTTAAAGAGTTGGAAATAAAAGTGTTAAACAAAATCCCAACCGGATCAAAATGAAACAGGCAGAAGATTTCAAAAATTGGATGAAGCAAAATTTGCACGGAGACCCAATCATTTGGGCCGTTGTGATTTCGCTTTCCCTATTGAGTATTCTGGCTGTGTACTCAGCTTCGGGAACTTTGGCTTACCGATACATGGAAAGCACCGAGCATTATCTGATGAAGCACATGGCTTTGGTGATTCTGGGAATGGTTGGCATGTATTATGCACACAAACTGGATTACCGATATTACTCTAAGCTGTCACGTTTAGGCCTTTTGGTGGCCATTCCGTTGTTACTTTTTGCTTACTTTTTTGGACCAAACATTAACGATTCCAAACGCTGGATTGTTATTCCTTTTATCAATCAGCAGTTCCAACCTTCTGATTTAGCGAAACTTGCTTTGATAGCAAACGTGGCGGCCATGCTGGCAAAGCGCCAGGCCAAAATTACTGCAGCCAACTGGCAGGAAACGCTCATGCCAATTCTAGTTTGGACTGGCATTGTTTGCGGATTAATTACCCTTTCAAATGTATCAACGGCTGCTATGTTGTTGATTACTTGTTTGTTGCTTATGTACTTTGGCCGGGTACCAATGAAGTTTTTGGGCATGCTGGTCATCGTTGGCGTTTTGGCTGGTTCTGTTGCCATGATTTTTGGTTCCAGGGGAAAAACAGCTTTTGCCAGGATTGAACGCTTTTTGGATAGGGAAGAACTTGATTATCAAACGGAACAATCTTTTATTGCCATTGCAAATGGTGGCATTGTTGGTAGAGGAATGGGTAAAAGTCACCAGAAAAACTTCCTTCCCCACCCCTATTCAGATTTTATTTATGCAGTCATAATTGAGGAATATGGCATGTTGGGCGGCCTGACGGTACTCTTTTTATACCTCGTTTTACTCTACCGCGGCATGATGGCCGTAGCAAGTAGCAGCAATGCATTTGGTGGATTGCTCTCAGCGGGCCTCAGTTTTCTGCTCGCCATACAAGCTATGCTCAATATGGCAGTGGCCGTTGGTTTGGTTCCGGTAACGGGTCAGCCGTTGCCCTTGGTTTCCATGGGCGGCACATCTCTCTTATTTACAGGCATTTCCTTCGGGATTATCCTTTCTGTCAGTCGGGGCGAAATTTCAGGTTCGCTCTCTGTTTCTAAAAATCGTGTTCCACCTTCTAAAGGCAACGTAATCCGTGAACCACAAGCCGCTTAAAATAATGATTGGAGGTGGAGGAACGGGAGGACATATCTTTCCGGCACTAGCGATTGCGCAGGAAATTAAGCGCAGAAGGCCGGATGCAGAGTTCCTTTTTCTGGGTGCGCAAGGTAGAATGGAAATGACCAAGGTGCCTGAAGCAGGTTTTGAAATTGTGGGCTTGCCAATTGCAGGTTTACAGCGTAGTTTTTCACCTGGCAACCTTAGCCTTCCATTTAAAGTTTTCAGCAGTCTGCAAAAGGCAATGGCTTTGGTCAGGTCTTTCAAACCTGATGTTGCTATTGGAGTTGGCGGTTATGCTTCCTTGCCTTTATTGTTGGCTTCCAGAGTTTTGGGTGTTCCATATTTGATTCAGGAACAAAATTCATTTGCCGGACTGACCAATAAATTATTAGGGAAAAGTGCCAAATCAGTTTGCGTGGCTTTTTCTGAAATGGAAAGATATTTTCCAGCCAAAAGGTTAAAACTTACAGGCAACCCTGTTCGTAAAGATTTGTTGCAAAGCCAGATAAGTCAATACGAAGGCATCACCCATTTTGGATTGCAGCCAGGATTGCAAACCATTTTTGTGATGGGAGGCAGTTTGGGTGCAAGAACCATCAACGAATCGGTTGCCAAGTCACTAAAAGCCTGGAAACGTGAAGGATATCAACTTATTTGGCAAACCGGAACTGGTTTTGCTTCCAAAGCAGAGCAATTGTTGAAAGAAGATTATTACCCTGGATTCATCACCCAACCTTTTATAAAGGAAATGAATTATGCCTACGCTGCTGCTGATTTGGTGATTAGCCGTGCAGGTGCATTGAGTCTTGCTGAAATATGCATGACAGGCAAATCCAGCATTTTAATTCCAAGTCCAAATGTGGCTGAGGACCATCAAACCAAAAATGCAATGACACTTGTAAGGCAAAACGCAGCCAAAATGATTGCCGATACCGATGCAAAAGAATTGCTAACCCAAACCGTCATAGAAATGCTTCAAAATCCCAATCAATTGGAATTGTTTGGTATGGCAGCTCATGGCATGGCCAGACCAGAAGCAACACAACATATTGTCAATCAGATTTTTGAAATAGCTAAAGCATGATAAACCTAGCAAACACGGACCTTCACCAATTTAAACATGTCTATTTTTTAGGCATTGGAGGAATTGGTATGAGCGCCCTGGCAAGGTGGTTTAAACAACATGAATTCTGGGTAGGTGGATACGACAAAACGCCAAGCCCTTTGACAGAATCGTTGATAAATGAGGGCATCGAAATCCACTTTGAAGACAGTGTGCAGCAGATTCCGGCATTTGTAAAAGAAAATAAGGAACAAACTCTGGTAGTGCTTACCCCGGCAATTCCTAAAAATCATGCAGAGTGGGCCTTTTTTAAGGACGCTCAATATGAAATATTAAAGCGTAGCCAGGTTTTGGGATTGATTTCCCGAAGCTGCTTTACCGTAGGCGTTGCTGGAACACACGGGAAAACCACTACCTCTTCCATGATTGCCTATTTACTCAAAGAGGCCGGGCTTGGCTGCACGGCTTTTTTGGGAGGCGTCACCTCAAATTATGGAACCAATTTCTTACTCAGTGACAAGCTGATAGGCGATACCGTTATGGTCGTAGAGGCCGATGAATTTGACCGTTCATTCCTTACTCTGTTTCCAAATATTGCCGTTGTTACGAGTACTGATTCTGACCATTTGGACATTTATGGGGACGATGAAACCATGAAACAGGCTTATGGAGATTTCATCGGCCAAATTAAAAGAGAGGGTAAGTTGTTTGTGCAGAACAACATCAAACAAAAATTTGAAACCAGAACCGGCGTGGTTGCCAAAACGTATGGCTTAAGCGATGGTCAGCTTCTCGCTGATAATGTGGCCGCCAATGGTTTCGGTTTTGACTTTGAATTAAAAGAAGGTTTGGCCAATTATGGCAAATTTCACCTTTCAATGCCTGGTTTTCATAATGTTGAAAATGCAATAGCTGCCATTGCAGTTGCCAATGCTTTGGGAATTTCTTATGACAAATTGCGAGAAATCCTACCTGGTTTTAAAGGTGTTAAGCGCAGATTTGAAAAAGTATATGAAGATTCAAGTGTGGTTTTGGTGGACGATTATGCACACCATCCCACGGAAATTTCAGCTGCTTTAAAATCTATGAGAGCCCTATTTCCTGAAAAGAAGTTAGGTGTTATTTTTCAACCGCACCTTTTTTCCAGAACCAAAGATTTCGCTCTGGAATTCAGCCATAGCCTGAACGAAGCCGATAGACTCTGGTTGTTAGACATTTATCCTGCAAGAGAATTGCCAATGTCAGGCGTTACCTCCAAACTGATATTAGACAGAATAGACATTAGCGAAAAAGCTATTGTTTCAAAAGAAGAATTGGTTGAGCAGGTGGTAAATTCTGATTGTCAGGTAATTGTAGTTCTTGGCGCCGGTGATATCGACCGTATGGTTCAACCTTTGGCAAATGCACTTTCTGAACGCTCAAAAACTGTAGAAGCATGAAATTACACTGGACAGACATATTGAATGGCCTAAATCTAAAAACTGGTTTATCGGTTTTGAAAGGCATCATATTGACTGTCCTGGCCATTTCGTTGTGGAGTTTTGCAGGAAAAAGACAACGCAGTAAAGTGGTAAACAAGATTGATATTCAGATAGAAAACGAGGCTGAGAATCATTTTGTGAATGCTGCTGAAATAGAATCGAGTATCACAATGGGTAAAAACAACATGGTGCATATGCGATGGTTTGATTCGGTATCCTTGTACAAAATGGAAAGGAAAATCGAGAAAATCGACTTTGTGAAAAAAGCCCAGGTTTCCCATGACTTGAACGGAAATTTAAGCATTCGGGTGTTTTTGGTGAAGCCCGTTGCCCGCATTATTTCAGGTGGTTCTGACCTCGATACTTATTTGGGTTCTGAAGGTGAAGTGCTGCCTACTTCAGAAAAATATGCTTCCAAAGTAATTACCATTGATGGACCAGGTTCAAGAAAACTGGCCTACAAACATTCAAAAGAAGATTCAAGTGCCAAACAAATCATTGAACTGGTTCAATTTATTGAAGACCAGCCGTTTTGGAAAGCACAAATCTCACATATTTATTTAGACCAAAACGGTGAAGCTACGCTGTATCCACAAGTAGGTCAACAACTTATAGAATTCGGAACACCAATAGAAATTGAAGCTAAATTCAAGAAACTTATGGCTTTTTACGAGCGCATTGCGCCAGTAAAAGGCTGGTCGAGTTACCAGAAAGTGAGCATCAAGTTTAGAAATCAAATCGTTTGCCAAAAAACCTCATAGAAAATAGATTATGGACAAAGACAAAATCGTCGCCGCACTTGACATAGGCACCACCAAAATCTGCGCCATTGTTGGCCGCATGAACCAGCATGGTCGTCTTGAAATTCTCGGTATGGGTCGTTGCAACTCTGAAGGTGTTACACGTGGCCTGATAACCAACATTGAAAAAACCACACAAGGAATTTTGAAAGCCATAGAAGATGCTTCCCAGCAATCTATGGTGGACATTAAAGTGGTCAATGTGGGAATTGCTGGTCAATACATTAAGAGTTCTACTCACAAAGGCAGCATCATGCGGGACAACCCTCAGGATATGATTGGCGTGGAGGATGTGGAACGCCTGACCAATGACATGTATAAACTGGTTATGCCTCCCGGTGTGCAGATTATTCATGTGATGCCTCAGGACTATAATGTTGACAATGAATTTGGCATCAAAGACCCTGTGGGTATGGTTGGCTCTCGTTTAGAGGCTGATTTCCACGTCATTGCGGCAAGAACCGATGCGGTCAGTAACATTTTGCGCTCTGTCCATAAGGCCAATCTGGAAATTGAAAACATTGTTCTTGAGCCAATTGCAAGTTCCATGGCAGTGCTTATGCCAGAGGAAAAAGAAGCGGGTGTCGTTTTGGTGGACATCGGTGGGGGAACGACTGACATTGCCATGTTCTATGAGGGAATTATCAGGCATACCGCAGTTATTCCATTTGGCGGTTCTATTGTAACAAATGATATCAAAACTGGTTGCATGTTGCTTCCTCAGGATGCTGAAAAACTGAAGATTAAATTTGGTTTTGCCCTTGCTTCTCAGGCTGCCAGCAATCAAATTGTTTCTATTCCAGGCTTGAAAAACAGGCCGGCAAAAGAGATTTCGGTTAAAAATCTTTCCTATATCATCGAGGCAAGAATGGAAGAAATTATCGATATCGTTTTTGCAGAAATCGTTTCTTCAAAATTCGTTGATAAAATGAGCCAGGGTGTAGTTTTAACGGGTGGAGGTGCCCAGTTAAATGCCTTAAAGGAACTTTTTGAAATGCGAACCGGTTTGGAATGCCGCCTTGGTTACCCAACTGAGCACTTGGGCAAAAGCAAATTGGAAGCCATGAAAAATCCAATGTTTTCAACAGCGCTAGGTCTGGTTATGGCTGGTTTCAAAAGTGTGGATGAACGTGAAAATCAGTACAATCTGGTTAGAAAACAAAACCATATCAAACCGATTGGCAACTCAAAACCAGAGCCTCAAAAGGAAAAAAGGTCTCCGGCAGATTTGCTTTCAAATCTCTTTGCCAAAACCAGGGAGTATTTGTATGATGATATTAAGTCGAATGATTATTAGGGAGTTTAGAGTGAAGAGTTTAAAGTTCTGAGTTCAAAGTTTTAAGTAAAAATTCAAAAGGAATCAGGATTTAGGAATCAGTAGTCAAAGAGAAAAAGCCGTTAAAAAAACCTCGTAGAGGTGACATTATTATAGCAAAAAGAAACAAGTCATAAAAAATCCGCCATGGCGGATGAAATTATTATAGAAAAAATATACCAGGAAAAAAATCTAATTCAATCAAAATCAATAAAATACTATGGAAGAAAGAGCATATTCCTTTGACCTAACACTACAGAAAAGGTCAATCATTAAAGTTGTGGGAGTAGGCGGTGGCGGAAGCAACGCTGTCAACTTTATGTACAACCAGGGATTCCGCGATGTGGAATTCGTAATTTGCAACACGGACTCACAAGCCCTGTTCACCAGTCCAGTGCCGAGTAAAATTCAGCTTGGAGGTTCACTTTTGGGTGGATTGGGTGCAGGGTCTATTCCTGAAAATGGAAGAGAAGCCGCCATTTTAAGCGAAGAAGCCATCCGTGAAATGCTGGACGATGGCACCAAAATGGTGTTTATCACAGCTGGAATGGGCGGTGGAACCGGAACAGGTGCAGCACCTGTAATTGCAAAAATTGCAAAGGAACTTGGAATCCTTACGATTGGAATTATCACAAAACCATTCCGGTTTGAAGGCCCAAGAAAAAATCAGGCAGCTGACAAAGGAACTGCCGAGATGCGCCAGTATTGCGATACGGTCATCGAAATTTTGAATGATAAAATACGTGAGCTTTTTGGAAATCTAGCTATGAATCAGGCCTTTGCACAGGCCGACCATGTGCTTTCTACTTCAGCAAAAAGTCTTTCTGAAATTATAACAGTTCCTGGTATTATCAATGTGGATTTCAAGGATATTGAAACTACTATGAAAGATTCAGGAACCGCAGTAATGGGTTCTGCCCAGGCAAAAGGCGACAATCGAGCATTGAAAGCAGTTCAGGAGGCGATTTCTTCTCCACTTTTAAACAGCAATGAAATAGAAGGTGCTACCAAAGTATTGCTTGCAGTAACGTATGGCCACGCTCCCGAATTAACCATGGATGAATTCAATGATATTACTGAATTTATCATGGACCGAACTGGTGAAAAAGCCGATGTGATTTTTGGAACTACCATGGACCCGGAAATGGGCGATGCCATTCGGGTAACGGTTGTTGCCACTGGTTTTGTAAAAGAATCCATTTTTGGCGAAAACAATAACGTTGTAGAATTGACTCAACGTTCTGGAGTGGATACTCATTTTGGTCATCAACAAAGACCAAGCCAGGCACCAGCTCCAGCAGTGGAACCTTTGCCACCAGGTTTTGGAACACAGCCTTCTACGCAACCAACTTATAATCCAGCTCCCCAACGCAATCCGTATGAAGTGGCAGCAGATTATCAGCAGCCACAAAGACCTCAGGAGCAGACACCTACCTATCAGCCACCGCAGCAAAGGGAGGAAATGAGAATGCCTGAGCAGCCAAAACCTGCCCAACCACAAGCACCAGCTCAACCACAAGGTGAGCAATATCAATATGTGGATATAAATGGAAATTTCCAGTTGATGTATCAGTCTCCTGAAAATGTGGACAGGCCACTTGAGCAGGTTGACCAATTGGTTTCACAAAGACCTGATTTTGCCAAGCAAATCAGTAAGGCAGAAACTTTGAGAAATCTCAGTGCGAATGCAGGTCCAAAACCAAATTATGACGACCCCGATTATCTGAAGAAAAATGAAGTGCCATCCTATATGCGGAAAAATCCAAATTATCCGGTGCAAGGTGGTCCATCATCTGAAAATATGTCAAGATACACCATGAACGAAAATGGTGAAATCCTTGAAAACAACCGTTTTCTACATCCTAAGGTAGATTAAGGTATAAAGAAAAAGAATTAGGTTTTTTTTAGTCCATAGTTTCAATTTGCAAAAACCGTAGTGCCTTGCGCTACGGTTTTTTTAATTTACTTCAATAAACCTAAACCTTATATTCCGGTAGTTTTACTGCCCGATTATTTTTGAAAATTAAAAACAAAAAGTACTGTTCAAAATACGTTCAATACTGTTACACTTTACACGACTAAACTCCTGAATTATAAACTCTTATAGCATAATTATTGAAGCTTATACCAAAAGGTATAATACCAATATATATTATTTCCAAAATATTACGACAATCGCCTAAACCACAGTGCAAATCCGGGATCCAGTAGCTCAATTCCATCATGTACAAAATTGATCATATCCTTATCCTCCAACACTTGTTTGTTTTTTCGGACATTATTAGGAGTGCCAAGTCTGTAGGCATTCATTACCCGGGTGGATGTCAATTGTTTTTCACCATCTGATATGGCCTTCAAAAGATTTACCTGAGTAGGGCTAAGGGCATTCAGCCAGGTTGAGTATGCTAGTTCATTGTACTGTATCAACTCCTGAATCGCCATTTCAATAGTTTGCAACGTAACCACACTTTCTGCCTTATTCCAAACCGTGTGTGCAAGTTGTTGCACATAATACGGATGGCATTGCATCAACTCAGCAATAGAAGCCGCAAGCTCATCTGATATCGAAATATTGTGATTCTGAAATGAGTCCTGTATAAAAACAGTCCAATGAGAAATATCAATTTTATTAAGAAACATAATATCACCAAAGCGATAAAAGGGTCTCTTCTGAGTTAAAAAAATTTGACGCATCAGTTGTCGTTGGCTTCCATATAAACAATAACTAACTTCCTGATGGTGCTGCCAATAAGATCTCAATTCAGATTCGAGTTCTGGTCCATTTTTGTAATCTCGAATCCTTTGAAACTCATCAATACAAATCACTACTTTCTTACCCTTTTTTAAGGCAATCGTTTGTGGCAGATTAATGATTTCATCTCTGTGCTTTTCTATTTCTGCCCAGTTGAGACTTACGGAAAAGTCATTTCCAGGATCCAGACCTATAGAAAAAACAGGCATTAAATTCTTGAAAAAATCTTTACCGGCTTTAAGCCAATCCTCTACATAAGAGGAAGAAGATTTAACAACCTCCTTTACAAGTTTCTGCAAAAAATCCTCTTCCGACCTAACCGTCATTAAATCAATAAAACAGAATATAATATCATCTCTTTCTTCCTGAACTCGTCGTGCGGCCTCAAAAACCAGTGACGTTTTTCCCCACCGTCTGGGAGAAATCAAAATTGTATTAATCCCCTGTTCAAAGTTTGCAGAAAGCTTAGAAATTTCAAAAGTTCTATTGATAAAATTCTGAGAATTTGCTACTCTACCAAATTGAAAAGGAGATACTTGAGGCATATACTATTCTGTATTATACGCAAAGGTATAATACTTTATGGTGTAATTTAAAAAATTGCATTTTCTCCGGAAATTTAAATTCTCAAAAACATCTTTTCTCCGCAAATAAATAATTGGTCAAGAGTTACATTAAAATATTTTGCATAACCAATAATTGCATTTTTCCAATATTTAAAATAAAGTAAAAGCAGGAATCCCAAGCCAAATATTTAGTAGATACACCAAACTTATAAACGCATAATCGCAAGATTACAAGAATGTTAAACTACATATTAACCGAGATGATACTATTGGGTATAATACCAATAAGAATAAATTTTTTACTTATATTATACCAAGATTTAAATTCAAACGAATTCCCAATTAAGGTATTTCTTAAACAGGTCAAATTATGCCATCGCAATTGTTGCAATACTCAAACTGGCTATAGGCTCCTGAATTAACAATTTTGCGCAAGCTTCCATTGTAGAACCAGTTGTTACCACGTCGTCAACCATTAAAATGTGCTTTCCTTTTAACAGTTCCCGATTCTCAGGATGAATCCCAAAAACCTCACCTACATTTAGAATCCTTTGGAGCTTACCCTTTTTTGTTTGGCTATCTGTCGCAGTGGTACGAATGAGAATGGAATCGTTGGCTTCGGTTTTGAAACCATTGGCAATTCCTTCAGCAAAAGCCATGGCCTGGTTGTAGCCTCTGGTTCTTAGCTTTTTGGTGTGTAAAGGAATAGGGAGAATATAATCAAAATTGAGTTTCAAACCAGCACCACTCAATTCTGCCGCCAATAATCGGCCGAGGAGAACACCTACTTCGGGTCGCTTTCCATATTTAAGCGCATGCAAAAGTCTTTGGGTACTACCACCTTTTTCGAATTTCAGAAAGGCAATGCTGTGTTTTACGGGCAACAATCCGGCGAATTTCTTTGAAAGCTCTTCGTGGTTAGAAAATGGTTTGGCAATAACAACGGGAAGGTCTAAACGGCAGCGTATACAAATTGGACTTTCAGAATCCGAAACCGGACCAAGGCAGGATGCACAATGGTTTGGATAAACAAGTTCCAATAAATCAGAAAGAATATCCACGATTTCTAAATCATTTTTTCTCTTTCAAAAGGGAAATCCCGATCGAAATTTAAACGGTAGGTGCCATGTTTTTTTACCACAACGCCACCAAGACCTTCAATCAAATGGATCATTTTGGGGTTGAAGTCCCCTATCCAATTCATTTCCAAATCCCGGTATGCAGTTTTTATGACGACTGGCCGGCAGGCAACAATAAGGGCCCCTTCTAAACCTTTGCCTTGAAAATCAGGTACCACTCCAAAAATTACCCCAAATATTTTATGAGTGCCTTTCAAATATCTGTAAAAAGCAAACTTAATTTTCCCCCACAAATCGAGTTTACCATCCACATGTTTAAAAAACTGATTGAGTTCAGGAAGCATAAGAAAGAAACAAACAGGACGATCTCCATAAAATCCAAACCAGAGTAAGCGCTTATCCATCACAGGTTTAAGCTTATTAAAAAGTGCCCTTACGTGTGCTTCTGGCATTTCAGCTACACCACTATGCTTTGCCCAGGCCTGGTTAAAAATTTCAGTAAATGCTTTAATAAAAATCTCTGGACTTTTAGGATCCCAATGTTCAAATCGGAATAATGGATCTCTTTTTATTCTTTCGTATTTGTCCTGCAGTTTTTCAGTTAAAGGCAAAAGAACTGGCCGATGAAAGGTTAGCTGATTGTAAAACACCTGCAATCCAAAGCCCTCAAATAGATCTTTGTAATATGGAAATGTATAAGGCATTCCATAATTGGGTTCCCTATCAAAGCCTTCTAAAAGTATGCCCCAGTTTTTGTCTCTATCACCAAAATTGATGGAACCATCCATGGCTTCAACTCCGTTTTCTTTCAACCAATTTTCGCAGGTCTGGAAAAGAGCATTTGCTGCATCCTGGTTATTAATACATTCAAAAAAACCAAATCCACCAACTTTAGGTTTACCAGGTTTGAAAAGCCGTTTGTCAAAAAAAGCAGCAACCCGACCAATTGTTTCTCCATTTGAACCTTCCAGAACCCAGCGTATACAGTTTCCATGACGGAATAGTTTGTTTTTCTTTGGATCAAAAACTTCCTCCAGATCTGAATCTAAGGGCCTGATCCAGAATTTATTATTTTGGTAAAGTCTTACAGGAAGTTGAATAAACGCATTTACCAGTTGGGCATCGTCTTTAATTTCTTTCAGGATCATGCTAATTAGATTTTATTCGAAAGGTGAAAGAAATGAGGGTGTTTAAACTGGTGAGGCTGAAATCACATCAGAGCGATTGCCCTTCTTGTAAGCCCCTAAAATTTTGAGATCAATCAACTTTTGAGAAGCTTCTTTCATAGCCAGTTGCCAGTCCGTGCCACTTTTCCATTCCAAATCGAAGTGAAAAGAATATGTGTAAGGCTTGCCAATCACCGGAATGGATTGGATTTTGGTAAGGTTGATCTCAAACTGCGTAAAGGTTTCAAGTACATGCTGAAGTGCGCCTGGTTTGTCTGCCAATTGTAAAACTATGGAAGCTTTATTGGCATCTTTAATGAAAACCTTTTCCGGACTAATGATTAGAAATCTGGTAAAATTCAATTTATGTGTCTGAATATTAGAGGCATAAATGTCAAGGCCAAATCTCTCAGCAGCCCCCTTCGGACCAATGGCGGCAGTTTTTAATAATTTTTTATCCGCAATTTCCTTTGCACTGGAAGCTGTATCCCTTTTTTCAACAGAGCTCATATTTGGATAGTCCAAAAGAAAATCCTCACATTGCAATAAAGCCATTGGGTGACTAAAAACCGCCTCAAACTCTTGAATAATCTGGCCAGGCAAAGCCATCAGACAATGTTGAACCCCAAGATAAGTTTCTCCAATTATCTGAAATTCAGACTTTTCCAGCAAAGCATAATTGGGCAGAATGCTTCCTGCCAGTGTGTTTTCAATGGCCAACACAATGCAATCGCATTGTTGGGTTTCTAAGGCAAGGAATTCCTTTCTAAAAGTTTCGCATTGCACAATTTCTATCAGCTGGTCCCCAAAAAACTGATGAGCAGCCATTTCATGAAAAGATCCAACAATACCTTGAATGCCTACCTTCAAATTGTCTGAATTAGAAACTGTAATTTCCTAAATATAAAATAGCCTTTATTCTTTTGAAAAAAGATTACTCCCTGGTTGCACCTCCAATTTTATCTTTAAAATAGTTGTCATAGAAATCTTCAAGTTGCTCAACACCAATTCGTTTTGCAAGAATTTTCTTGTTGGCATCCAATAAGTAAATGACTGGCGTACTGTAAATATCGTAGTTATTTTTGAAGTCAGTGGCTGTATAACTATCCCAAACATTGGTCCAATTCAGCTTTTTCTCCCTAATGAATTTTTTCCAATCATCTGGTTTTCGATCAATGCAAACTGCATACACATCGATTCCTCTTTTCTTATTTTTTTCATAAAACTCATACAGTTTTGGGGTTTCCTTTTGGCAATGTCCACAGTTCGGATCCCAGAAATACAATATAGTGGACTTGGCTTTGAAACCATCAAGTGTAAAAAGTTTGCCTGCTGAATCGGTCAAAAACATATTGGGTGCTTTTTTGCCAATCAAAATTGGATCAAGAATTTTTGCCCGGTCTCTAATTTTGTTGACAACAGCAGAGTCAACCCAAAAAGCTTTTCCGTTTAAATAATAGTTTTTGGCCATGTGCACAAAAACTGCATCCATACCCATAATCTGGCTTTTTTCATAGTTATTGGTTATCCACCAAACCAAATATTTAAAAACCTCTTTACTTTTTGATGCCTTTTTTAATACATAATCAGCTTCTTTGTTGATAGAATCTGGGATTTGTAAGGTCAATTTTGTAAGATATTGCTCCACTTTTCCATGAAAAATGGGTGTTCGAACCATTCTGTCATCCCCAAGATCAATGTTATCTAAAAAATGAGATTTGTAATACCGGAACTGAAAAGTTGAATCCTTTCTGCCATTGGCTAAAATTGGCGCTTCTGGCACATCTGGTTCTTGCGCAGCTTTAAATAGTTTAACAGCCAGACTAGTAGGATTTTCAGTAAACAGTTTTTCTCTGAAAGCTTTTACATCTTTGTCAATCGCTTCCAGTTCTTTTTTAAGCGTTGCTGTGGTATCCGCATTTTTGGTTTTTCCTAATTTGGCTTTTATTGGCCCAGCTTGTTTGGCCTTTTCTGACATAGTTCTCTGGTAACTGTAAAAAATCTGGTTCTCCTGTCCAACCAAAACCTTCATGGTTGAAATGGCATCACTTGTATCAAATTCTAAAGTTTGAAATTGCTCACCAACCAGAAATTCAACATATCTGTTTTTGGGTAAAACCAATAAGTAAACACCTTCAGGAAGTTCTTTTTTACCCTTGAATTGAAGAATTCCTTTGCCATCAAATTTGGCTGTGTCTTTTGGAATATATTGGTTATCACCATAATAATGCGCAATAATCGCAGTTGAATCCTTGTAGCCCTTTACTTTGAATTTAATGTCATGTCCGCTGGCTTTTGAGGCCTGGCCTTCTGCAAGATTTGGCAGGTAAGCTGTGAATAATAATAGAACAAATATAAATGCTACTTGCTTTTGCATAAAATCTGAAATACCTGATTTCATTTGATAATTGTTGAATTCAATAAATTTAAGAGTGCAAATATGCTAAAACATGGGAGTTGTTTAGACAATCAATTGAGAGGGTTTTGTTAAAAATCTTTAAAATAAATTTCATAAAATACTATTAACCAAGATCAAGCATGATTATCACCATCTTTGCATCCAGAAAATGGACACTTATTATTTCAATTTTAGCAAAATCAGCCCGGTTTTTTTTAGTTGGATATTGCTTTTCTCTTGTGAACCCAAAAACACGTTACAGGCAGAATACAAGGAAATGGCGGAAGCCGCTGCCAAATTAAATCATGGATCTTTAATGGTTTTAAACACAGATTCCAGTAAGGTTGACTGGGAAGTTTCTAACCAATTGGGCCAAAAAGTATCGGGTAAAATCAAAACTGAAAAGGGAACTTTAATTTTAGAAAAAGAGCGGTTGGTAGCCGGTTTTTTTTCCGGGAATTTATCAAGCAACACACTAATTGACAATCAGTTGAAATCTGATATCAATGTGGAAAAGAAGAAAATTATGGATAGCATTCCCAGGATAAAAACCGAAAAGGGGAAAATAATCCGACTAGATATTGAGCAAAGCAGTCATCAGGTTTTAAGATCTGGTTTTAGAGAAAGTTTTATGCCAGGAACAGATCCTTCCGCGACTCATTTGTTTCAGGTAAAAATAACTTTTGCTGATTCAACCCGTTCAATTTCTCTTCCAGCTAAACTGGCAAAAACCGGCAAAAACCTGGTTTTGGATGCCAACCTATCTATAAATTATGGGGATTATGGTGTTCAATTCAATAGGTATGCCACAGACCCGGCCAAGGCTTGGAATTCCTGGATTCCAGTAAAATTGCACCTGGTTTTTTCTCCCTATCTGGCTGAGAAATTAAATGATTAAAATCTGAATTTTCCAAAGTAGGTTTTCAGGTCGTTAAAAATCCTCAATTTGGGGTTTCACTTCATGTAATTAATTAATAGGATGTATCTTTGTGGTTGATTCTGAATGAATCAAGCTCAAAAAATTTGTCTCAAACCCCTCCGCTTGTTTCGCTTCATCCTCTGAAGCGCCTTTTAAGGCTGGCACTCTGGCTTACGGTTTGTTTTTTTCTGATTTTTGGAAGTTTGGCTCTTGCCTTACGAACACAATGGGCCCAAACTACCGTAGTTCAATTTTTGGCGGGAAAGGTTTCTGAGAAACTTGGTTTTAAGTGCACAATAGGTGGTTTTTACCTCGATTGGGTTGACTTTGCAAGAATTACGGATGTTGAAATTAAGGATCTTCAAGGTCAAACCATGATTAAAGTTTCTGTTCTGAAAGTAAACTTGAAATTGGCGGCTCTTTTGGAACGCAACATCAATCTTGACCTGGTTGAATTGAAAAGAGGCATAGTCCAGGTTCGGGTGGATCGTAAGACACAAAAAATCAACATCAACGAATTTATTGACCGGATTATGGAATTGGTAGACGATGGCGACACAACCAGGTCTCCCAATCCCAAGATTTTTTCCATAGACAAGGCCAAACTTGAAAATATGTCATTTGCCTATTTGGATGAAACGGAAGAGAAGTTGGTTAATCAATTTGATTATTACCATTTTAAGTTGGTGGGAATAAATGGCCTGGTAAATAACTTTTGGCAAAGGCGGGATACAATAAGCTTGGTTGCCGATAAACTTAGGGCTGTAGATGCTGCTACTGGCCTGAAAATTTATCAGCTAAGTACCGACTACCGGTTTACAAAAAAGAATATGCTTTTCCAAAAGCTGGAGGCAAAAGTGGGTGATAGTTATATCCGGGATAGCCTTGCCTTTAACTATGAATCGGTTGACGACTTTTCGAATTTTAATCAAAAAGTGGAAATTATTGGAAATTTGGATAGTTCTGTAATTACTTCACAAGACGTTTCATTTTTTGCCCCAACCCTGAAAGATTGGTTTGAAACATATAATATTTCCGGCCAATTCAATGGAACAGTTGATAATTTTCGCATCAGAAAGTTTAAACTATTCACTGGGAAAAACACGTTTTTAACCGGAAATCTAAGTATGCGAGGGCTGCCGGAAGTAGATGAAACTTTTATGGATTTGCGGCTTAAACCGTCATTTATAAATCCCCAGGATCTCGAATTTTACGCAGGAAAATCTGCTGCTGAATATCTTTCCATGCTTGGCGTTTTTGATGTATCTGGTTCTTTTACAGGATTTTTTAAGAATTTTGTAACCAAAAGTGTTTTTAGAACTGATCTTGGAATTCTGAATGCAGATATGCAAATGGAAATTAAGGATGATTTACAGGCATCCACATATAATGGAAGATTAAAAACCAGTAGCTTCGATTTTGGAAGATTGATCAAACAAAAAAAATATCTGCAGAAAATTGACCTTGATGGCAGCTTTGAAGGTACTGGCTTCGAACCAAACAGGATAAACTTATTTCTGGATGCTCAAATTAATCGACTTGGCGTCCTGGGTTATGACTATGCCAACATCAAAACAAAAGGTCATTTTCAAAAACTAAAGTATCAGGGAAGTCTGGTAATTAAGGATCCTCATCTTATTTTTAATGGCAGCGGGAATATAAATCTTGCCAAGGGAAAGGAGGTTGTTGACTTTGACGCAATTTTAGGTAGGGCCAATTTTAAACAACTAAAACTAACACCTGATCAACTTGATGTTTCGACTGAAGTTTCCATGCACTTTACTGGATTTGATTTTGATAACTTTATAGGAACAAGCGAGATACAAAACTTAAGAGTGCTTTATAAAGATGAGCGATTGGACTTAAATGAAGTTTCCATTGAATCGCATATAATAGACAACAAGAAAACCTTCACCTTTAATTCTGAGCTTGCCGACGCCAAAATTGAAGGAAGTTTTAAATACAAGAAACTGGTTGAGGATGCCACCGACCTTGTGGATGAATATTGGAGGTTGATTAAAAACAGAAAGTTAAACAATCAGAATAAACTGGTGAGTGAGCGACTTTCAAAATCTGTGGATTATGGAATAGACGCTAACATTAACCTTAAAAACATTGATCGTTTGTTGGATCTTTTGGATCTGCCAATCAACGTATCAGCAAATACAAAAATAAATGCTCAACTAGATTTCGGTAATACTGAAATGGCCCTAATCAACTCACATATTGATAGTTTTAGGGTTCAGGAAAAGCGGTTTTATCAAACTGATATTGATATTTCCTCGGTTAAAACTTTGGAAAGGCCAGATGTAATTGCAGAAATTTATGCCTATTCAAAAAAGCAAAATTGGAACCAGGACATTGAAACCGAAAAACTTATGTTTAATGGCCTTTGGAATGAAGGAAAAATCAATTTCAAAATTTTAGGAAACCAAACTGCAACTACTAACAAAGCCGACATAAAAGGAGAAGTGTTGTTTGAGCCTCAAACAACAAGGATAAAACTCCAAAACAGTGCTCTTTCTTTAGTTGAAAGGCTTTGGAAAATTAACAATGGAAACCAAATTGAAATTTCAGATTCCGGAACCATTAAGTTTGACAATGTAACCATAGCAAATGAAGATCAAAAGCTTTCGGTTGAAGGATATCTTACTGGTTCACAAACAGATACTTTATTGGTAAAAGCTTCTAATTTTCAAATTGCTACCCTTAAACCAATCATGAAAGAAGATATAGATGGAATGGTTAACGCCAGAATTGCGATTACAAATTTAAGCGAATCGCCACTTTTTGAAGGTTTCCTTAACGCCGATAGTTTGGTTTATAACAAATATCTGATTGGTAACTTTGTTGGAAATGCCGATTGGAACCAGGCTCAAAAAAATCTTGAAATCAATGGTGATTTAACGAGGGAAAACCAGAAAATTATCAATCTGACAGGCTTTTATACACCATCAGAATCGGAACCCATTAACATGCGGGCTAGGGTTAACCGTTTAAATATTAATGTCTTACAAATTATCCTTGGCAATACAGTTTCCAATCTAAAAGGATTTGCTTCAGGAGATTTGATTGTTCAAGGCTCTTTTTCGAAACCAAATATCCAAGGGTCACTTATGGTTAAGGAGGGTCAGGTAAAGATCAATTATCTAAGCACCACCTATTATTTTAACCACCAGATCAACTTCTTACGAAATGAAATCAATGCCAATGGCGCCAATCTGATAGATGAAAATGGACAAATAGGGGTTTTAAACAAAGCGGTTTTGAGACACAACTATTTTTCAGATTTCAAAGTGGATTTGGATGGAAATCTAAATCAGTTTATGGTCTTTAATCTGGTTCAGAAAACCGGAAGCCTCTATTTTGGCACAGCAATCTGCACAGGTAATCTCAAAATTTCCGGTGGATTTGATGACATTTTTATAAAGGCAAATGCCGTGACCAACAAAGGCACAAAGATTTTCATCCCGCTGGATGGTGCTACAAATGAGGATCTTGGCGAGTCTTTCATAACCTTTACAGACCGAGGAAAACGAAAGGATACACCCAAAGATTCAGTGGGAAAGGTTCGATTGAGTGGAATTAAAATGGTGTTTGATCTGGATGTGACTGAAGATGCATATGGAGAAATTATTTTTGATAAAAAGGCAGGCGACATAATCCGGGCCAATGGTTCTGGCAAGATTAGAATGACCATTGATACCAGAGGTGAGTTTTCTGTAATTGGTCAATATGCCATCAAAAAAGGGGACTACCATTTTACAACTTACAATCTGGTAAATAAAGACTTTGACATCAAACCTGGTAGTACTATTACCTGGAACGGGCCTGTTCTCGAGGGGGTTATGGATATTTTGGCGGAGTATAATTTGAATGCTTCCCTTGCTCCACTGGCTGCAAGCGATCCCCAGATTCAGGAAAAACCAGAGGCAAAAAGGCGATATCCAGTTTTAGTGAGCATGCGTTTAACAGAGCAGCTTCTCAAACCAAACATAGTTTTGGGTCTTGAAATAAAGGATTATCCAAAAAATTCAGACCTCAATTATTACGTGCAGGCCTTTCAAACCCGAATCGCTACGGATGAGCAAGAGCTTAACCGTCAGGTTTTCAGTTTGATGATATTTAGAATGTTTGCTCCAATGGGTGATTTTGTGCAGGCTTCTAATATTTCATATTCCAGTTTTAGCGACTTGGTATCCAATCAATTAAGCTCCTGGCTTAGCGAGTTTGATGAAAATCTGGAGGTTTCGGTTGATTTGAACGGCCTTAGCCAATCTGCCATTAGCAATTTCCAGCTTCGGTTTTCTTATACCTTACTGGAGGGAAAATTGAGGCTTACCAGAGATGGAAGCTTTACAAACGCACAAAACCAAACCTCCGCCTTGAGCATAGCTGGTGATTGGACTTTAGAATATTTATTGACAAATAATGGAAACTGGCGGGTAAAAATGTTTCACAGGATCAACCAGAATTTGGTGCTTTCTGGTTTGAACAACAACAACTCTACACAAGGAGGTTCAGTATTGTTCACCCAAAGTTTTAATAGGATTTCAGATCTGTTCCCCAAAAAGAAGAAAAAGGCAGCTGCGCCAAAACCCAAAAGAGATGCAGACTCAAGCCAGATAAAATCGGCAGCTTTGAATTCGAAGCATGAAGATCTACTAAAGTAAAGTGTGTGTTTTTAGCTTAAAATCAGCACCTTACAATCTGAAGAATAAGATCTTTATAAATGGCATCCGTTTCTCTGTCGCCTGAATCAATCCCTTTTGAATAGCCATCGGCCAGGCGAATCTGGTGAATGATGTGCAGGATTTGTTGCCTGTTGAATTTACTCTTTGCCGCTTTGTAATCCTTCAACATAAAGGAAGACCGAAGGCCCAAAATTTTTGCCATTTCTTCATCACCCACATTTGGATTGGAATGCATGAGCAGCAGTTTAACAAAAAAACCAAAAAGCAAAGCCAGATTTGGGATGATGTTGGAAGCCTTGGGATTAGCCACAAAGTATTGTGCTATCTGAATTGATTTTGCTAAATTTCTGGTGGCGACGGCATTTTGAAATTCAAAAGCATTAAAATCTTTGCTGATGCCTATCTTTTCATGGATCGTTTCTTTGGTGATTTCAGATCCTTCTGGCAGACTTATTTTTAGTTTCTCCAACTCATTGGCTATTCGGCTTAAATCATTGCCAATATGATCTGCAAGTAGCTGAACAGCAGAAGAATTTGCCGTAAATTTTTGCGTTTTCAGAAAAGATGTAATCCATTCATTCAGTTTGTAATCGGGTATCTTTTCTGAATTTACCAGAGTTGCCTTTTTATCCAGAATTTTTGGTAATTCCTTTCGGCCATCCAGTTTTTTATATTTGTAGGCAAATACCAAAACTGTGCTTGACAGCGGATTCTGGGCATATTTTACCAAAAGCTCTTCTCCGTCTTTTCTGTTAAGGTCTGCCAGTTCCTGGGCTTCTTTTACAATCACAATTTGCCGTTGCGCCATCATCGGAAATCGCCTTGCCTGATTCATGACATTACCCATAGTGCTGTCTTTTCCATAGATGAGCAGCTGGTTAAAACTGCGTTCTGAAGGCTCCAGGGCATTTTCTTCAATGTAATTTACAATCTGATCAATAAAAAATGGTTCTTCCCCCTGCAAAAAATACAAGGGTCGGTAAACGCCTTTTTGCAATTCTTCTAAAATGGTTTGCGGGGTGTGGGCCATGGGGCAAAGTTGGGATTTTTTTCTTACCTAAGGCCACTTGAATCTTAGATTTATGGTCAAATAATTTTTAAGACCTACCGTTGTTTGATATCATAATTAGACATACATTTGGTATTGTAAATTACATATCTATTATGACTAGTATTTCGCTTAAAATAGACGAAAAAATTCTAACAGAAGCAGATAGCATCTGGAGAGACGTTCAGAAATCAAGAAATAGCTATTTTAATGAGGCCATCGCTTATTTTAATTCTATGAAACGAAAGGAGCTACTGGCCAAACAGTTGGCAAAGGAATCTAAGATGGTAAAATTGAGTTCTATGGAAGTATTAGGGGAAATGGAAAAACTGGAAGGAGACTATGAATATTAAAAGATGGGAAATTTGGTTGGCAAATCTTGATCCATCATTTGGAACAGAATCTGGTAAAATTCGACCTGTTTTGGTTTTACAATCTGACCTTTTAAATGTAGTCCATTTTTCTACTGCTGTACTTCCAATTTCCTCAAAAGTTGTTTCCGGAGTACACATTTTGAGGTTCAATCTGAATGATTTGCAAGCTGAAACTGGATTAATTCAGAATTCTGACGTTTTATTAGATCAGATAACAACTATTGACAATAAGCGATTTGTAAAAAAACTGGGTGCTATCGAAGATAAAACTGCCAGATCAAAAATAGTAGAAGGATTAAAAGTGGTACTGGATTTGGAATAATAAAAAACCTATTTTAGACCGACATTTAGGTAAACCGTTTCAGCTTTTTGACCAGTTTACTTATCCTAAATCCCAGGCAGATTCTTTGGATTCCGTTTGTTGTGAAAACATGAAAGTACTGCTACAACTTTCTCATTTTCATCTATTTCAAAGTACAAAGAATATGGGAACTTATATAGTTTTATGGCCCTTATATTTCTATACTGAATTTTAAAATAAGGTCCATTTTCCAAATTTCTGTATGTCCGTAAAAGAGATTTTATAAAATTGATAGGTGCATATTTGCTAAACCGTGAATAATAATCAATTGCATCTTCAATTTCCGTCTGGGCTTTTGGCGATACAATGATTTTAAACGCCATATTTTTTATTGAGTTGATTTATAGAATCTTCCGCAGATAGATAACTTTTCCTATCTTCTAGGAGTCTCTCATCCAAAATCAATTTCATCTCATCAGATAATTCAAGATCAGATGTGTCTTCTTCTACAATTATGGTAATTGGCTTGGTTTTAAAAATAGCCTTGATACCGTCTAAAATGTCCGAAGTTAATTCTTCCGCAGAGTCCAAATGATAGGTAGTGTACATGAATTTTCCAAAATGATATGTGAGAAAGAAAATATAAAGGTATGTAAAGCCCAAAAACTAAACGGTTAAATTTTTCAAAAGCTGGCTACACAAATGACTGAATTGAAATTCCGAAATAGTCTATGTTCTGAGGCAATTTAAGATTTTGATTATCAACCTCACTTCTCCCAAACCCGATCCTTCCAAACAATAGTCTTCGAAAAATGAAATTTGAAAAAACAGGTCATATAAAATGGCCACCAAACTATCTGATAAAGAGGCAGCCAGAAGATGAATTTCCACCTACCTACCACAGCCAAAAGGACAGCCTCATACACCATCTTTAGTAAAAAAGGACCCTGAACAAGCCCTGTTGCCACCGAATTTTCAAATAAAAACGTAACAAAAAACAAAGGATAAAACAGCAATTGTATGTAAAAAACCCACTGCTGAGAAAAAGGCAACTGCATAAAACCAACCATCCAGCGTACATGCTGCGTTAGCCAATCTGAAACCGTTTTTTCCGGTTCTGAATACCCCAAAACCGAGCTATTAAAATAATGAATCAACCTGAAACCCTTTTCTTTGGCATGTTTAAAAAGCTCAAAATCCTCTGTTAATGAAAATGGAAGTTTTAGATACCCGCCTGTCGCTTCATAAGCTTTTCTGCTAATGGCCATATTGTTACCCATAGCGGTGTAGGTAATGTTGAGCTGACTCATCCAGGCAAAAGTGCCTTGTGGAAGCAACCAATCTATCCCTTGCAAAATCGAAAAAATACTTTCCCCTTTCGTAGTCGTGGTGCCATTGATCAAATCCACGTTTTGGGTTTTCATTTCATTTACCATAGAATAGATCCAACCCTCGGGCATTTCCATATCCGCATCACAAACCAGAAAGATTTCACCTTTGGCCTGCCGAGCCATCAATCCCAAAGCAAGCGCTTTTCCCTTCACATGGCTATCAGAATCAGGAACTTGTACCAACTGAAAGCCTGGTAATTCCTCGCAAAATCTTTCAACTATTTCAGCCGTTTTATCCTCAGAATGATCGTTTGCCACCCAAACTTCCAACTGACCTGGATATTTTTGATGTTGAAGTGCAGTCAGGCATTTTCCTATCGATTCTTCTTCATTTCTGGCTGCAACCAAAACTGAAACCGATGGCCAATTCGCTTCTTCAAGTATTTCCTTCATTTTTGCAGCTCATTTAATAATCAAACTTGTCTTCAGCCTGGATATTTCCTGCAAATGTAAGGTGGCTTCTCCGACCTCTGCTATTTGTTTTTATTGCCTATTTTATCCAGCGCCTGCTTTTCATAGCAGTTTATTGGACCAATTTTTCAAAACTCAGCGCAACCGATTGGCTGGAATTCACCTTTCTTTCCTTGCGGTTTGATTCTTCTACCATTTTCAGCATCAATCTCTTATTCTTTGTTTTGCTGCTTTTTCCTTTTCCAAAAGGCAAGTATTATTTCGAATTTGTAAAATGGTTTTTCATTGCTGGCAATTGGGTTTTTCTGGCCATCAACATGGCCGATATTCCATATTTTGCCTTCAATACAAGGAGAACATCTTTTGAGGTTTTGGTCAATCTTTCCAGCGATATTCAAACCCAGGCACCACAGCTGCTTGTAAACTTCTGGCCCTATACATTATTGTCGATTGCCTTACTTTTTCCACTCTGGAAATCCTTTAAGAAAAATCCCCAAAAAGGTAATTTTAAATGGTATGCCTCATTATTTGCCATGATTTTCTGGGCAGGAATCTCCGTTTTTTTAATTCGCAACTCTATAAAGCTTAAGCCTTTATTGCCTGGAGATGCTTTTACTTTGCGACAATCAGAAGCAGGAAATGGTGTATTGAATACTCCGTTTTTACTTTTTAAAACCAATGAAGCAGTCGCCTTACCAAACGACAAATGGTTGAGTGATTCCGAGTTAAAATCCATTGTAAAACCTGGAAAAAACGGAACGGATGGCCCATTGAATGGCTATAATCTTGTCATCATCATCCTGGAAAGCTTTTCCACAGAATACACCGGAATGGAAGGCAACCCAATCAGCTATTCACCTTTTTTGGATTCCCTGGCATCAGCCGGCTTGTATTTTCCACATCATACTTCCAGTGGCCGGACCTCCAGAGATGCCCCACCTTCCATTTTATCCAGCGTCCCTTCCTGGATGGACGAATCTTTTATGCACTCACAATATGTCTCCATCAAAACGGAAGGCCTGGGAAACATCTTACGCTCAAAAGGTTATAAAACCGCATTTTATCATGGAGGTAAAAACGGAACCATGTCATTCGATCTTTCAGCCCGGCTTTCTGGTTTTGATGAATATTATGGCATGAACGAATACCCAAATTCGGGCAAAGATTTTGATGGTTTTTGGGGAATTTTTGACGGCCCATTTCTTCAAAACATGGCAGCTGAGCTCAGCAAAAAACCTGAACCATTTGCCGCAACAGTTTTCACCGTCAGTTCCCATCAACCCTATACCATTCCAGATCCCTTAAAAGGCAAGTTTAAAACCGGCCCTTTGCCCATTCATGAATCCATTGGCTATGCCGACTTTGCTTTAAAGGAATTTTTCAAAACCGCCTCCAAACAAAAATGGTACGATAAAACACTTTTTGTCCTCACTGGCGATCATACCCAACAAAACGCCGATCCAAGATATGCAGCCTTAGAAGGCCGTTACGATGTTCCACTAATCTTGTATTGCCCTTCCAAAAAATTAATTGCCGACACCAGTGCCTTTGTAAACCACATCGATATAAGGCCTTCTGTTTTAGACCTTTTCGGATTAAACACCATCAACAAGTCGGTTTTAGGCGCTTCAGTTTTCTCAAAAAGAGATGATTTCCCAATCGTTTACCAAGGTCCGAATTTTTATCTTTTCCACCCATCAGGAACACTTTCCTGGAATGCCATTTCACTAGAAAACGGATGGGAATGGACTTCCCCAAACCAAGAAGCCGAACCCAAAAATCTCAGAAAATTAATGGCAGCCCAGGTTCAATATTACCGCCAGGGCTTGCTAAAAAACAAACTTTTCACTCCCAATCCATAAGATCAATCTTGCATTTTGGGCGGACAATTCCGGCTATCTCTCCAAGTTGAACAAAGCGAAATCCCGCATAAAAGCGGGGTCCGCCTCCCCGCAAATCCAACCCACTTCGGGCTTTCCGTTCTATCCGGGCCGCACCATCCGGAAGCCACCACCCAAACAACTGACAGGTCTTTCGAGAGTTTGAAATTAGACATCAAAAAACCTTTCAGGTGTAAACTACTAACTATAAAGCGGCAACACTTCAAATCCCAATAAGTATAATCGAAAAAAAAACTACATTTGAATTTAAAATCAAAACCTGAATGGTACAGATAAAGGGTCAATATTTTAAAGGTGTATTAACGCTGCAAAAAGAAGTTTCGTCCGAGAAACCACTGGATGTTATTGTTGTTTTTCCGGAAGTTGATGAAGAAAAGGATGAAAGTCTCAATCTCTCTCAGTTTGGGTTTGCCCAGGCAAGGGAACTGTTAAAAGATTTTAACGGTTCATTTACCAAAACTCTTTTGGAAGAGCGTAGGCAAAGCAGATGAAAATATATCTGGACTCATCATCCCTCTTTAGACTTTACCACACAGAGGCCGGTTCTGAGGAATTAATCCAGTTTCTTGAAGAGAAAAAGGTTGCCAAAATTTTTCTCAGTTACATCAGCAAGCTTGAATTTGAATCTACCGTTTGGAAAAAGGTAAGGACAAAAGAGATATCTAATGAAACTGCAGTTCAGCTCATTGCAATATTCAAAGCAGACTATACCAAATTCCATTGGCTGGAACATTCACTTCAAACTGAAGTCCAAGCCCTTGATTGCTTGAAATTATATGGAGCAGAGGGCTTGAGAACACTTGATTCCATCCATATGGCGTCTGCACGAATGGTAGCCGATCTGTCTGTTCTTTTTCTAACAGAAGATAAATTATTGAAAAACCTTTTCGAAAAGGAAGGACTAAAAACATCAGCCTAACATCTTAGCACCCCAATCCCATCCATTCCCGAAATCCAGGTAAAGGCCCCAAACCTCGTCGATCGTTGACTGATACGAAGACCTAAACATCGACGATAGTTCCCAACCAAATTCATATTAACCAACCTCGTAAAATTAAAATCTCCCCAAAACGAATTTTACTTAATTTTGAAAAAAGAAAAGAAAATGCAAACAGCTGTCATTCAATCCGGATCCGAAAAAGAATTTGCCCAGATAATTGAGTTTGCAAAAAATATTGGGGCCAAAATCAAAGTGCTTTCAAAAATCGAAGAAGAAGACATTGCCTTTGGTCTAGCCATTAAAGAAGGGCGAAAAGGCGATTTTGTAGATACCAATAATGGAGATGCAATTGATTTGGCTATTCCTGAATGGCAGCAGAAAATTGTTTTACAAAGGAAAGCCGATGCCATCATAAATCCCGAAACGATGCTGGATTGGGAGCAAGTGAAACACAAAATTTGATCCACTTGGCCCGAATCAGATTTTCTATCTCCATTTCTTCAGCCACCCTTGTGGATATAGAATCGGCTAAAAACTACTATGAAGAAAAGCAAAAAGGATTGGGCATCCGGTTTGGAAAAACAATCCGAAATTCAATTTCCAGCCTGCCAAAACAGCCCTATTTTCAAATCCGGTACAGCGATATCAGGTGCAAACCAATTCCCAAATTTCCATTTATGATTCATTTTTCAATTGATGAAATTAAAAATAGAATCAATATCTATGGAGTAATTCATACTTCAAAAAATCCGGCTCAGACCTGGATAAAACAATGAAGTAGATAACCAAAACCGCAAATCCCATAGCAAGTATTATTTCAACTGGGTAAAAAAATCCTGCAATCCCATAATCCAATAAATCCTAATTCTGCTTTCGAGCCCCAAACGTCGAAAATGGTTGCAAACCCCATCGATCGTTGACAAACAATTTTCCTATTTGGAAACCCTATCCAGAGGTAAAAAATAACCTTTAATACAGTCTGTTTTTCGGATGCAAATCTGGATATGGTCCTTCTCTTTAAAGAAACCACCCGGATACAATTCTGCTCCCTCCCAAAATACACCACGAACTGAATCAAACCCATCTTCACCCTGTAGCTTATTATATTGATGCACCGTTTCAATAACGGCACAATCCAGTTCCCTTTTCAAAAGATCTGCCGATCTCCCAGTGTTTTTGGGTAGAGAAGGAGTTGTAGCACAAAGTAAATCATAGCCCGCTTTTACTGCACTTAGATTTCTATAATCCAGCAAATCAAGACAATAACCAAGATCCAGAATGGCACCTATTACTGCCGGTTCTTTAATTTTACTTCCTGGTCTTTTGCTTAATTCATGCGCCCATTCCAAAGCACGGCTTGGGCTGTTATCCCAGAAATAAATACCATTTCCAAGCCAATCGTATGAGTTTTCACTTCCCTTCAATTCTACTTCTCCCCTCAAAACTCTTTCAACGGTGCTTTTATCTGCACCATGAAATCCTAGTATCAGCCCTGTGCGGGAGACATAGGTTTTTATAGGCACGTGTATAATTGCCCTTTTCAGTAAGAATTCCAGCTTGTTGCAAAAAAGCTTTAGCTGCGACAGGGTCTTTTGAAAGTTTCTCTTTCAATTTCTGCATTCCTTTTACAAGGTCATCTACTTTCTGGTCGCTCATATTGCAGTTTCTTTAACGAATTCAAAATTATGAAAACTTTCAGGTGTACACAAACAGTTTTGATTTGAAAGACACCGAACACGGACGGAATTTCAATCCGCAAATAATCCTACCATCCCATAATCCAATAAATCCTAATTCTGCTTTAGAGCCCCAAACATCGACGATAGTTGCAAACCTCGTCGATCGTTGACATACAAATGAAAAAAATCTATCATTTTATTCCCGATATTTGTTTTCTAAAATTCCGGTAAAATGAAAGTTTCACACATTTATGAAGTTACCAACAATCGGATCATCATAGATTTACCCGATTCCCTCAAAAATCAAAAATCCATTCGGGTAACAATGGAAAATACGCTTTCCAAACAGGAAAAGATCACCCAACTTTCACTTTCTGCCAACGATCCCCTTTTTCAGGCAGATATTAAGTCTGTACAGGACGATTTTCAGGATATTGATTTTGAAAATATATGACTTTCAAAAAATGGGAAATATACAAGGCAAATCTTGATCCGGTTGTCGGCTCAGAGCAAGGTAAATAAAGACCAGTCCTTGTTATAAGTGAAAACGCTGTAAATCAATTGCTAAACACAATAAATGTATTGCCCATCACGAGTAGGAAACCTGGTAGAACTGTTTATCCCAATGAGGTACTTTTAAAAGCAGGTACTTCTGGCCTACCAAATGAATCCATCATTTTATGCCATCAAATCAGGACCTTAGACAAAATTCGTTTAACCAATTTTTATGGATCAATTGAAAATCCCAGCAATAAACAGGAAATTGAAGAAGCACTGTCCTTTCAGTTGGATCTGGGAAATTTAGCCTGATTGCCAACCAAAACTATCCTACCATCCCATAATCCAAAAAATCCTTATAAAATTTGGGTTATTAATTCATAACTTTTTCACTGCCATCCCTCAGCCCTGCCTCAACCCATCCGCCAGAATCCTGTCATTACTCAATCTTGGAACCTTGTTTTGCCCACCCAGCTTTCCCAGCCTCTTCATATAATCCTGAAAAGCGCCTGGCTGTAATGACGTTACAACCAAAGTGGTTAGTATTTTTCCTTTTATCAAATCGTCATAATAAGAATTGAGCTTGCAAAGGCTTTCATCCAACCTGCGTTCAAATGCAGGCAAATTGGCTGGTGGCGTAGAAAATTCAATCAACCATTCATGATGTGGAAGGCCCTCTTCTGGTGTAACTTGTGGTGCAACCGTAAACTCAGAAATCGAAACTTCAGGATGATACAACAAAGTTTCCTTCATCGCTTTTTCAACTTCCTCACCAATCACATGCTCGCCAAAAGCAGAAATGAAATGCTTAATCCTACCGGTAACTACAAGTCTGTAAGGATTTTTACTTACAAATTTAACCGTATCGCCAATGCTATAGCCCCAAAGACCAGCATTGCTATTGATGATTAACGCATAATTTTTGCCCAGTTCCACTTCACCAATTGTCAATCGGGTTGGATTTTGGCTGTGATATTCTTCTGCCGGAATAAACTCATAAAAAATTCCCGAGTTTAATAGCAACAGCAGCCCCTCCGAATTGGGTAAATCCTGAAATGCAAAAAATCCCTCAGAAGCTGGAAACAACTCAACGCTGTCTATCTTCTTGCCAATGGAATCAAAAAGCTTTTTTCTGTAAGGTTCAAAATTGACACCACCGTACACAAAAAGGGAAAAATCAGGAAAAACATCCTTTATTTCCTTTCCTGTTTTTGCCTGAATTTTATCAAAATACATTTGAACCCAAGGCGGAATACCAGAAATCAGGCTCATGCGTTCGTTTATGGTTTCCTCTATAATCTGATCCAGCTTTTCTTCCCAATCATTCATGCAATTGGTTTGATAACTAGGCATTTGATTACTCCTCAAATACCCAGGAACATGGTGATTGGCAATCCCCGAAAGTCTTCCGGTATGAATACCCGCAGTTTTCTCAAGTTCCGGAGAACCAGAAAGGAAAATGAGTTTTTTGTCCAGAAAAGAAGATTTGCCACTGTGATGCACATAGTTCAACAAGGAATCTCTTGCTCCATTGATGTGGTTTCCAATCGAATCTTTGCTAATCGGAATATATTTCGTGCCACTGGTTGTGCCACTGGTTTTGGCAAAATAAAGTGGTTTTCCAGGCCAAAGAATATTCGATTGACCAGACTTAATTAACTCCACATATTCTTTTAGTCCTTCATAATCTCTGATCGGTACCTGCTTTACAAAATCTGCATGGTTGCGGATTGACGAAAATCCGTGGTCTTTTCCAAATGTTGTGTCCTTTGCCTTATCGATAATAGACTCAAAAACAGCCTGTTGAGTTTGAGCCGGAAATCGCATCCAGGATTTTTGTTTTGAAACCACCCAGGCAGCAAAGGGTTTGGCAAGAAGAGAACGAAAGCCCATACGTTTTTTGTTGCGGGCAAATTTCTGTTTAAAGTTTGAAGTATTTCATTTTTTTTCTTTGCAACAGTTCGCATTCACTTTCACGCGAAAAATCGAAATCAGATTTTTCATTTTATAATTCCGTTAAAATTATTTCACTTTTTTTTTGGTTAAAAGAAGTAAGGTTATACTTTTGCACTCCCTTAAATAGAGGGTATGCGAAAGTAGCTCAGCTGGTAGAGCGCGACCTTGCCAAGGTCGAGGTCGCGGGTTCGAACCCCGTCTTTCGCTCAGAACCAACAGGCCGACCCTAAGTCGGCTTTTTTGTTCTAAGTTGATTGGTCTTGTAAAAGTCAATCTGCCGGGATGGTGGAATTGGTAGACACGCAGGACTTAAAATCCTGTGGCAGCAATGCCGTGCGGGTTCGATTCCCGCTCCTGGTACACGAATTAAAGCCTCTGATTTTCAGGGGCTTTTTTATTTAAAAAATGTTGAATCTTAAAAAAGTAGTTGTCTAAAAAAAATCACTTGGTACAACATAGGTACAACAAATAAGGGTTTTCATATATTGAGAATAGTTTCGTATTGGAAAAGAAAAACTGGTGACGTTTTAGGTGACTTTCGATAAAAACCTATCAATCAAAGCTATAGCCTATAACCCACCAAATGGCTTAAGTAAGTAAATCTTAAAATTTCAATAATCGTGCTTTTGAAACCCTTTTGCGTTCAATGACCTCTTATTGATATGATGTCGAAATATGACAATATCCCCTTCCTACCTCTTCAACTCGGAACTGCTTGAGATTACAAGAATCAACCTGCTCAATCAGAGATATTCTTATTCTCTGAAATTCTAACAAAAGTATTTATGGCGTTCAGATCGATTATATCTCATTTATGATCAATTATTTAGTTCTTAATCATCATCTAACTTTTTTACTTTCAAAAAAATACCTGAAATTTGATTCATGAAGCTTCAGTTGAGCGAACATTATCTAAACCACTTAAAAATCCTTTTTACGAGTGAAGAAATGGAACTGGCTACTCCTTGTTTTTTGTGTAATCTTCAATTAACTCAACCGCTCTTTTGACATTCAGCATAATACTTATTATTGTTGTTGAAATTGAAACAATAAAAATTATTCCAAGTAAAAATGCAAAAGAACTTCTCGATTTCGATGTTGGAAAAATATGTATATCAAAACTAATTTCTATACACGTTAAGCATCCTATAGTTGTCATTATTAGTAAACTATAAATGGCTAATTTGGTTGAACTACTTTCAAGTTTCTTTAAATTCATATATTATTTTATTAAAAAAATTATTCTTCGTTTTAAACTACAATTTTATACAATTATATTTCCTTGATAAGATGCGTTTACTGTTTTTTAGTAACTTTCCCTTAACGTTGGGTAGCCTATCAGGAAATGTTAAAAATATAGGACCCATTTGGGCTATCGTCTCGCCAATTGTTGAATCGGTGTTTTAAAGGCTTTTTCAAATTTCGGAACATAAACCATCATAAACTCTATCATCTTTTCCCAATCTTCTTCGTGAAACACGCTGACATCAGGTTGCTCAAATTTCACCCGACTCATTCGTTTTTCATCCATTCTCTCCCATACCAAAGGAGAACCAAACTCACTTTCTACCAGTTCTTTCTTGGAATACAGCGCATCAAATATTGATTTGTTTTCTTCTTGAGTTCGGCCCGATATCGTGAGTTCAATTCGGATGTAGTCTCCCGTAACTACACTTGTATAGGTAACACCACTTATGCCACTGCCTGCACTAATCCAATGGTCACGGCTTGGACTTACATTTTGATACAAGGAAGAAACCTTATTGATTTCTTTCAAGTAACTCGTCCAAAACTTGCGTCTGAGAATATGTCGCTCTTTTAACTCTTCCTGAACTCCCACTTCTTCACGGGATTTCTTTGCCATACTGATTACAAAGTCCTCGGCTTCTTTTATGGGTATAATCTGTTCAAGATTTAGAAACAGCTGCTCTCCAAGTTTATAGGGAATGACCTTGAAACATTGAACCCGTAATCCGTAATTTAATAACCACAGGACAGTAGAGGTCACTTCTTTTCTGAATTCACCTGCAATCATAACGATGCGTTGAGAATTTCCATTATTTAGTTTTTCTCTAAAATCCTCTGTCTCAAGGAATTCCTCAAGAATTGTTTCTGCACTTTCAATGTTTCCGATTCTTGCTAAAAACTGATTGAAGATTGAAATAATCTGAGTCCCATTTAGAGTAGAACAGTATGAAGAATACTTTAGAACCTGCCAAGTGACATCTTTCCCTGTATCATCCAATTTGTTTTCAATAATTACCAAGTTCCCTTGCTTGTCAATTGCCAACAGGTCTAAACGCTCGGAAGTGTCATTAAATCCATCAAACTCCTTTTGAATGATTAAAAGGTCTTCGTTCAGACAAGATGGATTATTGGCAATCCATTCCTGAAGATGTTCTCTTTCCCTGAAACCTAACTGCCTGAATGTCGCAGTTTCAATTTTCTCAATACGGTTTGTTTCCTTGTTAATAATGTACATCTGAGTTCACATGTTAATCTGGTTCCGCCGCCATGGAATATGTTTCAGAACCCATGTCGTACATTTTAGTATCACTAAAATTATTAGCCATCAGCTTGGCTTGTTCTATTACTGTTTCGGTTGCTTTCAATTCCATATCTGGTGGATACCCGTGTTTGCGCAGGATCTTCTTTACTGCAATCCGCATTTTGGCCTGAACATTTTCTCGTACTGTCCAATCTATGGTTGTGTTTTTCTTTACCGTATCAACCAATTCACGGGCAATGTGTCGTAGAATTTCATCGCCCAAAACCGCAACAGATGTGTCATTTACCTCCAAGGCTGAATAGAAAGCATATTCTCTAAAATCCAATCCCAAGTCATCTCCTCTTCTATCTGCTGTCTTTATATCCTTTGCCAACTGAATCATCGCATCAATGATTTGGGCAGAGGTTATCAAGTTGTTCTGGTAATTCTTTACTGCACTATCCAACATCTCTGAGAATTTTTTGGATTGAACCAAATTAACCTGCTGACGGGTTTTTATTTCATCGTTCAGCAGTTTCTTCAGAAGTTCCAATGCAAGGTTCTTATGGTTCATTCCTTTTACCTCTGCTAAAAACTCATCCGATAGGATGGAGATATCGGGCTTCTTGATTCCTGCTGCATCAAAAATGTCTATCACCTCATCCGAAACCACCGCACCCGATAAAATCTGTTTGATGGCTGTTTCTATCTCTTCATCTGATTTCCCTTTGCCACTTTGGGTAACCTTTACAATACGGGCTTTTATGGCTTGAAACAAACCTACTTCATCTCTTATGTTTATGGTATATGGATGTGGAACAGAAATAGCGAATGACTTTGACAATGCAGTTACCGAATTGATATACCTGTCCTTTCCATTTTCTATTCCTAAAATAAAGTTGGCGGCTTGTATCGGAAAATAGAGTTTCTCTTTGGGAGTTAAACTGAAGAACTTCTTGTAGTCCAATCCTTTGGGAACACTTGTATCGGTTGGCTGTTCTGAGAACATTTGAGAGACTATCTCATATTTCCCCATCATCACTGATGCTGCTTCGTCCTGGTCAAAGGCAGGTTTTCCTTTTCCACCACTATCGGTGTATAAAGATAATGCCCGTTTCAAATCATTGGCTATTCCAATGTAATCCACAACCAATCCACCATCCTTGTCTTTATACACCCTGTTAACCCTTGCAATGGCTTGCATCAGGTTATGACCTTGCATTGGCTTATCAAGGTATAAAGTATGCATGGAAGGCGCATCAAAACCCGTCAGCCACATATCCCGAACAATGGCCAATTTTAGCTTATCCTTCGGGTCTTTGAGTCTATCTCCGAGTGCCTTCCTTTTTAATTTACTTCGGATGTGAGATTGAAAATTCAATGGGTCGGATGATGAACCTGTCATCACCACTTTGATTG
>JBIPOE010000082.1:0-16155 GCA_044379485.1 Catalimonadaceae bacterium | reverse complement strand
GGTATCTTTTATAGCCTGATAATCTTTTAGCTTGCTGCGGCTTACGCATACATAGTTGTATCCCATTTGATCCAACAGATCCAGATTTTGATCTGTTGCAATTCCGGCGTCTAGTACTACAGTTGCTTTAGAACTACCCTCTGTCGTCTTTAACCGAAGATTATCAATAATTTTTGGAAGGGTAATACTGTCTGTCGTGTTGCCGTCAAAAAGTTGTAAGTATTTCAAAAAACCTTCCTGATTGATAACCAGAGCCGATACAATCAATTTGGCATCGCTTCGCTTTTCTTTGCTGCGGCCAAATTGGGCTAAGGTGCTAATTCTCTTCTCTCCTTCAAAATATGTGTTTGTAAGGTCATAGAGTACTATTTTGTCTTCCAGGTCAAAGAGTTCATTGGTCTTTTTTGAAAGGTACTGTTCAATAGAATTTTTGGATTCGTATATAGAAAGGGCATTTTTGTAGAGCTTGTCCTTTGTAATTTGTTCAATTGGATACTTGGTGATCTCACAAATGGCCGAATTATCATGGATCAAGCGGGTGGTTTTGAGCTCTGAAACCGGGTAAACGGCCCTTGAAATGATTTGGGTAAGAGTAAGTTTAATCTGATTGGTTTCCCAGTCCAATTCTTCCAGAAAAGTAGTTAGACCTAGCTGCTCAAGTGCCTGATAACAAAGCCACTCTGATCCAATCTCCCTAACCCGGGAATGTTTGATGGTATCGGCATCTACCCATTTTTTTGTGTTCTCAGTGCTAAGATCCAGCTTTTTAAGGCGGAGCATTTCATTAAAGATCTTGCTAACATATTCATTTACAATAGAATCTGCTGAATCAAAAATATCGGCCTTGCCATTTGCAAGGTTGGTTAACCGGGCCTGAATGTCTACAAACTGAGGCTTGGTTAACATTGGCATAAAGCCTATGTTTAGCATGGTGCGATGACATATCCTATCTTCAAAATTGCGATAGCTTTCCACCAACCGGAAGTAGGGCTCTCTTTGGCCAGAACCTTATTCATTCGAAAGTGAAACTTGAAATACATCGCCTGCAAATGACTGTATTTCAAACAACTAGACCAAACCAAAAATTGTCACTACAAATCAAAAACCGAAAATTTCAGACTTGAAAATCAGATACTTACAAATTCAGACCCGGTCCTTTTTTTTAATATTCTTTGAACATTATAATATATTCTTTGAACATTTATATTTCTAAACTGCTTTGCTGCAACTTGGGGTAATATCTCTGCCGTAAAAGTTACCATAGTTTGATGATATATATCTGCCAAACAAATTTATTGTGGAAAAATAATCGCCCTGAAATTGGCAAGAGCGAATCTAATCAAACTAAAAATAAGGCATTAAAAAACTCCCGGAGTTTTCAGGGAGTTTCCGTTTCACCAACAATATTTTAGTACAAATTCAATTTTAAAATTATGCGCCTTGACCTGCTGAATATGCAGGCTGGCCATCAAATGTGTATAAGTTTTCGGTTTTAATAATGTCCAGATCCATGGCATATAATTGCGAAAGAATATCCATTACATCCTTAAACCTACTTGTCCTTAATTCTTCAGATTTGAAACGGCATCTCCAATGGTCTGTGCAGAAAGTTTCAGGGAATCCATTTGGATACACCTTCACACCTCTGTTGGTTATCATCACCAACTCCATATGACCAGCCGTAATATTTTTGATTTTTTCACCCAATGCATTGGCATCTCTATTTTTTACATGAAGAAACACATCAACACCAACCAATTCCTTTAATGAATCTTTTCTTTCTTTTAACTTGATGTTAAAGTTTTCTTTTTTGGCCTTGCTGTAATCAACGGCAGGAAGCATGGATGGAATCAAACCAAGCCTGGCAATAACTGCATCGGCAAATTCTTTTGTTCCAACTTTTTCAACACTGGTTCCTTCTTTAAATATATCGTACGTGTGAACGCCATCTTCCAAAGTTCTCAACCAGGCATTGTGCACTCTGCCTGCTACATCACCCTGGCCAATATGTACCAACATTTGAACGGCACCTAAAAGGAGGCCACTCGGGTTTGCAAGATTCTGTCCAGCTCTTCTTGGTGCAGAACCGTGGATGGCTTCAAACATTGCAAAACCGTCTCCAATATTGGCCGAACCAGCAAGTCCAACAGAACCAGTGATTTGTGCTGCAACATCAGATAAAATATCACCATACAGATTTGGCATTACGATAACATCAAATATTTCTGGTGTGTCGGCAAGTTTTGCAGCACCAATATCCACTATCCAATGTTCTTTTTCGATTTCAGGATATTCTGCTCCAACTTCATCAAAAATCTTATGGAAAAGACCGTCAGTCATTTTCATAATGTTATCCTTGGTGAAACAGGTAACTTTTTTACGGTTATAGGCTTTGGCATATTCGAAAGCATAACGCACTATTTTCTCGGTACCAGGGCGTGAAATTACTTTCAGGCATTGTACGACTTCATCCGTTTGTTGATGCTCAATACCAGCATATAAATCCTCTTCATTTTCTCTAACAATTACCACATCCATAATTGGGTGCTTGGTGCTTACATATGGGTGGTATGAAATACAAGGTCTGATATTGGCGTAAAGGCCAAGTACTTTTCTTGTGGTAACATTCAAGCTTTTAAATCCACCACCTTGAGGCGTTGTGATTGGAGCCTTGAAGAAAACTTTTGTTTTTCTTAAGGAGTCCCATGCGGAGGAAGCAATTCCAGCACTGTTTCCGGAAAGATAAACCTTCTCTCCAATTTCAATATTTTCAATTTCTAAGGAAGCACCAGCTGCTTGAATGATTCTCAGACTCGCTTCCATGATTTCAGGACCAATTCCGTCACCATAAGCAACTGTGATTGGAACAGGTGTGTGTTTTTTAATTGGATTGGCTTCTAATGAAGCATTTGCATGAATTGATTCCATTAATTATTAATTTGATGCTGCAAACATTCACTTCTGATTTGTAAGTAAAAAACGTTATGGTTATTTTCAATACTTTTCAGGCAGCCCAAAAATACCTGAAAAATGTATCAGGATGTAAATAAGGTACTTATGATTGAAATTTTGAAGAATAGAATTTTATTGATTTTATCAATACTTGCAAAAACTCAAGAAAAATACCCGGACACAACGTGTACAGGTATTTATATCACAACAATCCAAAATAATAGAAAGGGCTGTGAAAACCCTTACTAGAATACAAATTAGAAACAGGATATTTTGTCATGCAACAGTTATGGTTTTTTTCAATAACTTTTACCAGATAGGGGTGTAATTGAAAATGGCAGAATTGGAGTTTTTCAGGATTCGATTTTTTTCAAAAACGGAGCCTATCCTAGTTTTTAAGCCAGGGTTTTTATTGCAATTTAAACCATTGATAGAATTCTGAGTCAAACATATTTTCATTTTAAAAATCAGTTAAAAAAAGTTTTGAATTTTTATATCATTGAATGAAGAAGAGAATTAGCCTAATTTTTGGTCAAACTAAACTTTTCTTAGGCTATTTTCAATTCACCTCAAAATTCAGCAAATCTCCTCCAATTGCACCTCTTTGAAGTCTGAAAAAGCTGGAAGTAAGCTCTACGGTTTCCCAGTTTCCATTTAAGCGCTCAAAATCCTGGGCAGATCCAAAATCCAGTAAAAGTGTGGAGCGGCCGTTTATAGCGCCAGAACTCCAGGTTCCATTAGCAGCAGCAGCATTATTGCCTTTAACGGCCAAAACGGAAAAATTGGAGCCAAAGGTAAATCTATAGCCACCAAAGAGGAATGAACGATCATTTCCATCCTGGGTAAAACCTGTAACCACCCATCTGTTTTGAGTGATCACACTGGTTAGTGCATTTGATGGTACTACGTTATTGTTGTCTCTTGTGCAGGCGCTTAGGAAAGTTAAGGAAACAATGATTAGCTGTAAAATGGTCTTCATAAAAAGCTGGCAGTATTATGTATATTTTAAATTCAGGTTCAAAAAAGACTAAATTGGAAAAAACGCACTTGGTTTTACAAATGCAAGAAACACAAAAATGCCAACCAGAAAAAGCCAGAAAATGGAAGATAAGGAACTCCGTATTTCTAAATTTTCAGAACTCCTGTTTTTGAAAATTAGCAGGTATGGAATGGTATAAAAATATCCCAAAGATAAAACAGTGGATAAAACCAAGGTAGCAAAAACAAGGATGCCATTCCATGAATCCCAACTGGAAAGGGCTGGTATTAAGGTTGAAAACAAGAGAAGTTTGGCAGTAAAACCAATAGTAGGAGGTAAGCCTATAATGGATAAAACAATTATTATAAGTAACAATGAAGGCAAAGGGTGGCTGGAAAACTGTCCTGAAAGATTTTTCAGGCTGAGTCCATCGCTTAAATGGTTTTCAAAATATTGTATTGCACAGAATGCCGCCTGGTTTGCCAATCCATAGGAAATGGCATATATCAATAATTGATTTTCAGAATTGGGTATTTGTTTGTAAAAAATAGCCGGCACGATCAAAATGGCTGCCTGGGCAATGGATGAAAAGGCAAATAGATTTTTTAGACTTTCAGATTTATATGCAGACAGACTTCCCAATAAAACACCAATAAATACGATGGTCATTAAAGGTCCGCTTAGATTGGTATTCAGATTTTCAACCACCCAAACCAAAGAAAAAACAGCAGCAACTTTGGGTGCAACTGAGATGTATCCAATAATTGGTGTTGGGGCAGATTCATATATTTTAGGAACCCAAAAATGAAAAGGAAAACTACCAACTTTGAAAAGCAAAAATGAAATAAAAAGAAGTCCGGCACCAGTTTCTAAAATTGAAATATAAGGTATCAAGTCATCTGGAAAACCGCTTATATTTTGCAAACCTACCAGCCAACTTAATCCGAAAAGCCCTATAGCAGAGGCCATTGCACCTATTCCAAAATAATGGATGACTGAGAAAATTTGCTTTTCATTAGCCACTTCTGGTTTTACAAGCCCATAGGAACAAATTGAAAAAAGTTCAGCACTTAAAAACAACATTAAAAAAGAATTTGCCTGAACCATAAGGCAAAGACTTATGATGCTGAGCAACAGAAAAATAAATGGTTCTGGCCTTTGGGCTTGGTTTCTGCCAAATTTCCACTCCAGAAAGCTAAACAAGGCCACAGAAGCAGATATAAAAAAGAATCTTTTTAAATAACCCGTAGAACTCCAGAAACGAAAACCAGAAAAAGTTCCTTCAACAGGGGTAAATCCGGAAAAATAAAATCCGGCCAACAGGGAGAAAATGGTAATCCAAATGGATAGACCATACGCTTGCTTAGGTAAAAATACAAAACAAATTACGATGCTTATGATACCAGAAAAAACAACAAACTCAGCCCCAAGACCCGATTGCAGCAAAAAATTTTTTAACTGAAACTGGTTCATTGAGACTGAGTTTGCGTAAAAATCAGCTTTATTTATTGACTACCGTTTTGAAATATTCCAGTGTAAGCTTCAAACCTTCTGATCTTGAAACCTTTGGTTCCCAGCCAAGTAGTTCTTTCGCTTTGGTAATATCCGGTTGTCGTTGTTTTGGATCGTCTTTAGGCAAAGGCTTATATACTATTTTGGATTTTGTGCCTGTCAATGCAATGATTTCCTCAGCAAACTGGTTCATGGTAATTTCACCAGGATTTCCAACGTTTACCGGATATGCATAATCACTCATCAAAAGCCTGTAAATGCCTTCAACCAAATCAGAAACATAACAAAATGCTCTCGTTTGTGTACCATCTCCAAAAGCAGTAAGGTCTTCACCACGAAGCGCTTGTCCGATGAATGCAGGTAATACCCGTCCGTCATCCAGTCTCATTCTTGGTCCGTATGTATTGAATATCCGAACAATTCTGGTTTCTAAACCGTGGTATGTATGGTATGCCATGGTTATTGCTTCCTGAAATCGTTTGGCTTCGTCATATACACCTCGTGGTCCAATTGGATTCACATTGCCCCAATAATCTTCGGTTTGAGGATGTACCAAAGGATCTCCATAAACTTCTGAAGTAGAGGCGATAAGGAATCTCGCCTTTTTTGCTTTTGCCAATCCAAGCAAATTATGCGTACCCAAAGAACCCACTTTTAAGGTTTGAATTGGTAGCTTTAAATAATCGATTGGAGAGGCAGGCGAGGCGAAATGAAGGATATAATCCAATTCGCCAGGAACATGGACAAATTTTGAAACATCGCAATTGTAAAATTCAAATTCCTTTAAATGAAACAAATGTTCAATGTTGGCAAGATTGCCAGTTATCAGGTTGTCCATGGCAATGACATGGAATCCTTCTTTTAAAAATCTATCGCACAGGTGGGAACCTAAAAATCCCGCTCCACCGGTGATAAGTACTTTTTTCATTATGCTTTTATAGATGAAATAACAGGTTGACGTCCAATTGAATAATAATCAAATCCAAGCTCCGCCATTTGTTCCGTGTCAAATACGTTTCTGCCATCAAATATGACTTTGTTTTTCAAAAGTTTTTCAATTTTATCAAATTCGGGTGTTCGGAATTCAGGCCATTCGGTTACAACCAAAAGTGCGTCCGCACCTTCAATGGTGTCGTAAAGGTCTTTGCCGAATGAAATTTTGTTTCCCAATAATCGTTCAACATTTGCCTGAGCTTCAGGATCATAGGCTTTAATAGATGCGCCTTCAGCAAGCAAAGCATTGATGTTTTCAAGTGCTGGTGCCTCTCTGATATCATCGGTATATGGTTTAAAGGCCAATCCCCAAACTGCAATTTTTTTACCTTTCAAATCACCCTTAAAATAATTTCTAATGGCTGGTAAAAGTTTGGTCTTTTGAAGGTGGTTTACACTCATCACCGACTTTAGTATTTCAAATTCATAGTCAAAATCTGAAGAAGTTTTGGCAAGTGCCTGAACATCTTTTGGAAAACAACTGCCACCATAACCGATTCCTGCAAACAAGAATCGTTTGCCAATTCTGCTGTCAGAACCCATTCCTTTTCGTACTTCATCTACATTGGCACCAACCCTTTCGCAAAGGTTTGCAATTTCGTTCATGAAAGTGATTTTGGTTGCCAGAAAAGCATTTGCTGCATATTTTGTCAATTCAGCAGAACGCTCATCCATATAAATTACAGGATTACCTTGTCGTACAAGGGGTGCATACAATCGATCCATAATCTTTTTAGCCTTGTCTGATGTAGTGCCGATAACTACGCGGTCAGGCTTCATAAAATCTTCTACAGCAACACCTTCCCTTAAAAATTCAGGATTGGAAACCACATCAAATTCAACTTTAGCAGTTTTAGCAATATTTGCTGAAACTTTTTCTGCTGTGCCAACCGGAACAGTCGATTTGTCAACAATAACCGTATATTGGTGCAGGATAGGACCAAGATCATTTGCTACGCCGAGGATATAACTTAAATCTGCAGAGCCGTCTTCCCCTGGGGGGGTTGGCAAGGCAAGGAATATGATGGAAGCATCCTGAATGCCTTCTTTCAGGTCGGTGGTAAATTTTAACCTACCTTGATGGATATTTCTTTCGAACAATACATCAAGTCCTGGCTCAAAAATAGGGATGACTCCATTTTTTAAACTATTAATCTTATCAACATTGATGTCTATGCAGGTCACAGAATTACCTGTTTCCGCAAAGCAAGTTCCGGTTACCAGACCAACATATCCGGTACCAACGACTGCAATTTTCATTTTTGATTCTATAAAATTAGGCTGCAAAATTGCTTTAAAAAAAGTAGGGCTACAACCATCGGATAAATTTTATTGGTAAATGATGATTTAATGTGGGATAAACCAGTTCTTTGCAAAAGGATTCTGTAAAAGGACTTTGCAAAATATTTTCATACAACTTCTTATATTTCTGTTTTTTACAGAAATTACTTTGCCTGTATTAGGACAAGAAAAAAAGGAAGGCACCTCGGATGAACAAAAAAGGTGTGTTATTTTTTCCGGCTCCACCAGTTTGTGTTTACCTCAAAAGGATTTGGCAAATGAGTTTGGAACCATGGGCGAGATAGGTGCCTCTATCATGTACCAAAGCCAAACAAGGTGGTTGATGGGATTGGATTTTGGCTATTTTTTTGGCAATAGTGTTAAAAATGATCCAATTGCCAATCTTAGGAATGAGGATGGAAATGTGATTGGAAACAATGGCAGCTATGCCACTTTTAAGATTTTTATGAGAGGATTCCAATTTCCCTTGTTAAAATTTGGCAAAACAATAGCTCTTTCTAAAAATCCCGTACACAATACTTTTGGAGGTCTAACGCTTTTGGCTGGTGCAGGTTGGCTCCAACATTGGACACAAATTCAGGATTTAAGTAAGAAGACACCTCAGTTTTCCGAGGATTATATTGATGGATATGACAGACTGACCAGCGGGACAGGTTTTGGGGCCTGGGTTGGTTATATTTATTTGCCAGCCAAATCGAAATTGAATTTTCATTTGGAAGGGGGCTATTTTTTGGCGTCTACACAAACAAGAAGGTATAATTTTTCCACCAATACGCCTCCTGGTGAAAAAAGAGTGGATGGTATAATGCAGTTGCGGCTAAGAATCTGCTTTACAGTTAAATCAAAAACTGAAAACGAATTTTATTATTATTAAAAATATTTGGAAAACATAAACATGCGCTCTCAGACGCCCAGCAATTTTAATCCATGGCATCACGTGCATTTTGGAGATGCTCAGCCGGAAGTAGTAAACGCCATTATTGAAATCCCTTCAGGCTCTAAAGGGAAATTTGAATTGGACAAAGGCACAGGTCTTTTGAAACTGGATAGAGTTTTATTTTCTTCTGTTCATTATCCAGCCAATTATGGCTTTATTCCAAGAACCTATTGTGACGATAAAGATCCTTTGGATATTCTGGTAATTACTTCTATTGAATTACCCCATCTATGTCAGGTAGATGCCAAGGTTATTGGTGTAATGCGTATGATTGATCAAGGCGAGGCTGATGATAAAATTATTGCTGTGGCGGCCAACGATATGTCGGTAAATCACTTAGATAATATTCACGAACTGCCGATTCATATCCTCAATCAGATTCAACGGTTTTTTGAAGATTACAAAAAGCTGGAACACAAGGAGGTAGTAGTTGAAAACTTTCTTCCAAAAGATGAGGCTTTTAAAATCATTAAAGATGGTATCCAAATGTATAAGGATACTTTTTTATGGTAAAGTTCAGGTAAAATAGACAGTTATAAAATAAAAAAGGCCGATCAGAATTTTGAAATTTTGATCGGCCTTTTTTTACATATCAAACTTTAAGGTCTTGTGAACCGATAGGTAAATGAAGAATCAGGAACTCCATTAAATCCATAACTGGCGGTGCCAATTAATGGAATATTGGGGGTTCCTCTCAGGTACTGGGCGCCAATTCCCAAAAGTGGGCCATATGCACCATTTAAAGCCCGCATTGGAATAATTTGTTTAGGCCCAAAACAAAGGTCATATCGCTTTCCGGATTCATACAACCAGATTTGAAAGTTGATTTTATCCTCATTGGTTTCATCCCCAACGAAACCAGCATTTCTGAATTGAATTTTTACAATCCGGTTAGGGGAAACACCTTCTGTTACATAAGAAATTTTTGAAAAATCTCCTTTCTTTTGCCTTAAGCCGCAATTACCAAATCCATAAATAAGGGTTCTGTAAGATACAAAACCACCAGCTGTAGATCTTCTAAATATTTGACCATCAGAACTTATATAAATTTGGTTAAGTGTTAGGTTTGAAATTCTGACATTGAATGGTATTTTGAGTGGGTAAATTTTACCGACCCAATTGGTATCCGTTAAAACCGTATCGTTTTGTAAGTTGGAATAGGCCTGTGTAGCAAAAGCTGATGAGTAGGTTTGTGCATTGGCAGTCCAAACCAGAACAATCGAAAATAATGAAAGGATGGTGAATTTTTTCATGTTCATTTTTAGTTTTTGGTGTATTTACTGGTCCAGACTTTTTTGCCCTCAGAGAAGAAAGCAACCAAATAAAGGCCCGGTGAAAAGCCATCTATTTGAATGGAATATTCAGAAGACCCTTGCCTTTTTGAAAGTGATTTTCGGTAAACTTCTTTCCCGGAGGTATTTAAAATTTTAACCTCTAAATCATTCCTGAATTGAGTGGAAATATTGATTAAACCTTCACCTGGATTTGGATACAAGGAGATTAAAGGATTTTGTTCATCATACATTGAATAAAGGCCTGTAACACCTGAAACAACAAATTCAAAATAGCCCTCAGGAGCAGTAATTGGTTTAAAAGCAGTTTTTCCGTTGTTGGTATTTGCCTGAAGGAAATATTGAATGGTATCTCCATTTGCAAAACCAGTTGACACAATGTCACCAATGAAAAAGCCTGAACTGTCCGTTAAGTTTATTATGGTCCATGTTCCATTTCTGCCTTTTCTCCATTTACATATAGCTGTGGCAATCCCACTTTTGTTTTTAATGCTGGAAACCAGGTGATAAACAGGCTTAATGACTTGCACATCCCTAAATGCTGGGTGCCAGAATTTTACCGGATTATCTGTAGGAACCTGCATGGTAATACAATGCAGTTGACCACCAAAGCCAGTCATAGCCCGAACATCAATTCCAAAAAGCTTCATGCCCGGAAACCATTTCTTTAAATTTGCCTCCACCTGGTTCCTTTGGGTGAGGTTACCTGAACCTGGGCTATCCCAAATTGGATAAATAAAGGTTTTGTTAACGGTTATTCCATTAATAAATGACCTGCCGGCATTATTTAGGTTGGTGCATGTTATTTGTTGGGTATAAGATCCATTGTTATCTGTTGGCAGGGGCAGTCTAAAAACCCGGTAAGGTCTTCCATAAACAGAGTTCATACCTTTTATAAGAGTAACATTACTTTCTGACAAGGTTTTATCTGAAGCGGTAATTACGGATGGATATTGACCCGCAATCCAGGTTTCTTCATCCATCATTTTGAGATACAAATCCAGGTGACCAGTGCCGCCATCACAATTTAAGGCAGGAAGTTGTACAACCTGATCGGCTTGTAATACTTTTTTCATTGAATCAGCCACCAAGGAAGCAGGCAAGGTAGGAAAATGTGTTCCTGTTGCGGAATTGGCATCACTTACAACGCTGGAATAGAAAACTTTACCAAATCCATCTGCAATCAGATTCCCGCCTTCATAATTCATTCTGGTAATTCTTTGACCGGCATTGTATAAGCTACTTATGGTAGAATTCAGAGCATTGTCGTGTTCTCTTCCTGGATAGTATTTGAAATCAGACAGAACCAATGAATCTTTTTCACCCTGGTAATATCCGATTGGTCCAAAATCTCTGGCCCACCAATCGTCTCCCCATTTGATAATAAATCGATAATTGTACAAGGGTTGGTTAATGTCATCCATGTATCGTTTGATGGCAAAGCTGTCGCTGGGTTGGTTTATCCGGATCAGAACAGTTGCTTCAGGTTGGATACCAATGCAAAGTTGTGCAGATATCACTGCCAAATTGCTGGTAGTATCTACGTTTCCATCTGCATCATAAGCACCCCAGCCAATTACAACAGATTGGCTTTCTTCAAATTCACCAGGAAGCCAGGTGCTTTCAGCCGACGCAATCTGATTTGTTTTTTGTTTTCCATTTGGAGTACGAAAATCAAACATCATTGGTTGGATGTTTGTATTTTCCATGGCCCCAATGGCCTGACGTTCTTCTTTAATTTTTTGTGGTAAAATATGCTTTTGAGCAAATCCGGAATAGGACATAAGACTCAAAAACAAAAAAAGCCCAAAGGCTTTGTTGTTAAACATTAGTTGGTGTATAAAATTGAGTTGCAAAGAAAACAAGTATTCCGAATATAATTTGGCTTTAGCGTAAAAAAACGGAAGAATTCAATTGTTTAAGTTTCAAATTGATTTGTAAATTGTTGAATTTTAAGGTTTGATTTTGAATCAAATTTTGCTCGGATTGTTTTGCTATAATAGTTTTTTTAACCTTGTTAGCTGTCAAAATCAGCCAATCGATTATGCTATTGATATTTAAAAATAGTGCAGGAAGGCAATCAAATACTTCAATATTTTATTCGGTTGTGAAAATTGTTAGTTTTGAATTTACTTGGAAAGGGGATTTTGTAAATCCATAAAAACGAATGAAGTATTACAGAATTGGATTTGTAGGTGCCGGAAATCTGGCATGGCATTTGGCCCAGGATTTGGAAAAAGCAGGGCATTTTATCCCGGTGGTTTTTAGCCGGAATGAGGAAAATGCCCAAATCCTGGCTGCCCAATTGTATGACACCAAAGTGGCAGAATCCCTTGATTTTTCAGCCTATGATCTGGATCTTTTGATTCTGGCGGTAAACGACGATGCCATAGCTTTTGTGGCAGAAAATCTTGTAGTTCAGCAAGAAACGGTAGTTGTGCATACCTCAGGGGCAAAATCAATTGAGGTTTTGGCTGGCCTTGGAGATGATTATGGAGTTATATATCCGGTACAAACTTTTACCAAGGAAAAGGCCATCAATTTAAGCGAGGTTCCATTTTGCATTGAGGCAATAAACACAAGAGTGCATGATGTTTTATTTGATATAGCCAAATCCATTAGTCCTAAAATTGAAGTGATGACATCTGAGCAAAGGCGGGTGCTTCATCTGGCGGCGGTGTTTACAAACAATTTTACAAACCACATGCTTTTCTGGGCCAAAACTTTGTTAGATGTAGAGGATATGGATTTCAATTTGTTAAAACCATTGGCAAAGGAAACCATTGAAAAGGCCTTTGTTTTAAGTCCGGATAAAGCCCAGACCGGGCCTGCCAGCCGGGGTGATTATAAAACCATGAAGGCACATCTCGCCATGATTGAGGCCAATCCTGAGCTAACCGCATTTTATCAATTGCTTTCAAAAAGCATTCAGATTAATAGCTGATACTCTACCTGCCAAAGCGCTCAAAAGCTTCTTTGTCAAGTCTTTCCTGATGGTCAGGATGGGCAATTTTGATCAATTCTGTGGCCCTTTGCCGTAAATTTTTTCCAAACAAATAGGCAATCCCAAATTCTGTAATGATGTAATGGACATGTGCCCTGGTGGTTACCACGCCGGCTCCTGGTTTTAAGAAGGATACAATTCTGGATTCACCCTTGCTGGTGGTGGAAGGCAAAGCAATAATTGGTTTTCCGCCCTCAGAAAGAGCAGCACCACGGATAAAATCCATCTGCCCACCTACGCCTGAATATTGAAACGTCCCTATCGAATCTGCACATATCTGACCAGTTGTGTCAATTTCAATGGCTGAATTGATGGCCACCACTTTGGGGTTTTGTTTTATGGTGTAGGGATCATTTACATAATCAATATCCAAAACCTGCACCATCGGATTGTCATTCACAAAATCATACAGTTTTCGGCTGCCAGCCAAAAAGCCGGTTACTATTTTACCAGGGTGAGACCTCTTTAAAGCATTGTTGATAACCCCAGATTCAACCAAAGGCAAGATTCCATCAGAAAATAGCTCCGTATGCACACCAAGATTTTTATGGTTTGTAAGATTACTTAAAACCGAATCCGGTATTGCACCAATACCGGTTTGAAGGGTGGCCCCATCATCTATTAAACTGGCAACCAGGGCGCCTATTTTTTTGCTTTCAGGACTTATTTTCAGACCAAAATTTACTTCTGGTATCGGTTCATTTATTTCAATTGCTTCATGTATCTGGCTCATGTGAATCAATCCATCTCCATGTGTTCTCGGCATATTGGGATTCATTTGGGCAATAATCACTCTGGCTTTTTGCACGGCAGATCTTGCCACATCTACCGATACACCTAAAGAACAATACCCGTGTTTATCAGGCATAGAAACATGGATCAAAGCCACATCTATTTTCAGGATTTCCTTTTTGATCAGGTCTGGAATATCGCTCAAAAAAACCGGAATATAGTTTCCATATCCATTGTTTACCGATTTTCGGGTAACGTCAGAAACAAACAATGCATTCACCTCACCCATATCTTTAAGGCCTGGCGATTGGTCAAAAATCTTATCTCCAAACAAACTCATGGAAATGTATTCAAGATCGCTTAAGCCTTGCATTTTGGAGAGTTCACGAAGGAGAAATTGTGGCGTGGCTGCACCACCATGGATAAAAATTTTGTCTCCGGACTTGATCCATTTTTTGAAATCTTGTGCGTTTGTCATATTTGCAATAATGATGTCGTAAATAAAGTGCCTAATTTTAAAGGGTGCAGAAGTAGAGATTCTTTTTTCTTTTTTACTTAGGGTAGCCTCTGACAGACAGTGTTTTATTTTTTAATATTATGGAAGTCAAAAAATATTTCATTTTTTTTAAGATTACTCAAGCGTTTTAGTCTTGATTTTGGTTTGTAATAAAGATTTTGGTTGAGAAGATGAAAATAGTTTAAAAAGAGTCTTGTGAAAGGCCCTTTTTTCTTTAAAAATCTACAAAATCAGTCTGATTCATTTCCGCATAGGCATTACCTTTGCGCTACATGTCAGCATTGCCAACTACCGCTATTTCGGCTCTTCAGGAATTATTTCAGGATAGATTTTTAACAGATTCGGTTACCAGGATTTTATATGCCACAGATGCATCTGCCTATCGGGAAATGCCGGTTGGGGTGGTTTTTCCAAAAGATAAAACCGAAATTCAAAAACTGGTTCAGCTGACAGATTTGTTTGATTTTTCATTAATTACAAGAGCTGCCTGTACTTCCTTGACTGGTCATTTGGTGGGCAATTGGGCTGATTTTTTTTCACTTGGGTAAATCCGAAAGGATTTTGGGTTTACATTTTTGTTCTTATGTAAGATCAAGCAATAAGCTGAATTTTTTATTGTTTTAAATTTCCTCCATATTTGTAAACAGTTATGGCTTATCAAATAAAAAATTTCAAAAGAAGCGGCAATGCGTTTGCCAAGGTTGCCAGGACTAGGACATCAAAATCTTTTCCTAACATAACCAGACGTAAAAGCAGAATTTCTATTCTAGCCAATACAGCCTTTAAGGAAGCTGCTGAAAGTACAATGAAGACGTCTGGTTTTATTGCCGTAGTTCAAAATGGATGGGTTGTAAAAAGGTTCCCAAATGGTAAAACCGAAAGAATAATTAAAGTTGCTGAAGTAAAGAAACCAGACAGGATTGTCCTCTACTAAAGATTTAAGGCTTCGGGTTTTTGCAGGACCAAACGGATCAGGTAAAAGCACAGTAATTAATGCCATAATAAGAAATGGCTCGCCTTTACTTGGGTTGTATATCAATGCTGATGATATAGCCAAAAAGTTAATTTCTAGTTCATTTTCATTTCAAGATTGGGATCTTGAAATAACCAAGGATAATTTTATTGAAAAACTGAAGGACAATAGTCTAATTGTCAATGTTGAAAAGGAAATTCCAATAGATGCTCTTTTTGAAGTTGAAGCCAACTGCCTTAAAATGGTTTATGATGAAAGGAAACATATTGAAAGAATAGCCCAGATTATGGCTGAATTTCTACGAATATGTTGTCTTGAAAAAAGTATGAGATTTTCATTTGAGACTGTTTTTTCCCACCCATCGAAGGTAGAGTGGATGAAGAAAGCCAGGGATCTGGGTTATAAGGTTTACTTTTATTTCGTTTCGACCGAATCCCCGGAAATTAATAAAACCAGAGTTAAAAACAGAGTATTGGAGGGCGGTCATGATGTTCCGGAAAATAAAATTGAGGAACGTTATTATCGATCTCTGGACCTAATGTATGAGGCAAGCCAATTTGCTTATCAGGCATTTTACTTTGACAACTCCACCCTTACCCAAAAGGGAAATGAAAACTGGTTTGCACATTTCAAAAGGCTAAATGGAAAGGCCGAATGGGATGAAATAACAGATCGAGAAAAGGTTCCTAACTGGTTCATTAAATATTATGTAAATAAACAAATTGGATATTTAAATCCTAAAGATTAGAACTCGTTTGCCTAATAGATTGATCTATATTCGATTTACCTGTATTTGATTTTCAAAACTAAAATGTTGCTGGTTTGATTTCCTTTGAGGCATTACCTTTGCGCTACATGTCAGCATTGCCAACTACCGCTATTTCGGCTCTTCAGGAATTATTTCAGGATAGATTTTTAACAGATTCGGTTACCAGGATTTTATATGCCACAGATGCATCTGC
>JBIPOE010000016.1:0-63908 GCA_044379485.1 Catalimonadaceae bacterium | reverse complement strand
AGCACGAATCCTTTTCGGGGATACAAAGAGGACGGCTTTACATAGTTATTGGGCTCAATGTGTTTGTAGAAAAAACAAAAGGCCTGAGCGGCCATGCGTACTTTGTCACGACCTACGCCATAGGCTGATTTGATGTGGACAATGTATCGGGCAATATCGTCCTGGGTGATTTCCAAAGGTGTTTTCTGAGGATACTGCGAAAACAGAAACCGGCATTCCTGCATATAAGAACGGATGCTTCGCAGGGCATAATCCCTACTTTGCATGTGCACACTGAGCTTTTCTAAAGCTGATACCGAATCAAGGTGCATCTGATACTCCCGTCGTGGTTTGCGGCCTGGGCCGACTACTTCCCCGACCTGTGGTTGGACAAGCTTTTTTTTGAATCTTCCATAAATTTTATTTTGATTTGGAAGGCAAAGAAATAGCCTTCGCTTTTGAAAAAGACAAACACGACCTATACGGATTTTGTCCTTCGCTCTTTAGGGCGTCGGTTCAACAGGCGTATTTGATAAAAAAGGATTTTGTGCTTAATTTGGAGTTGAGTCACTACGCAGGAAATTCAGTGGTAGATTGATAATTAGTCACTTCGCAGTCCTTTCTCCACAAATACGCTGGGCGTTGTGCGCAACCCTCTGACAAAAAATTGAATATGAAAAATTGGATTCTTACCTTCCTCACAATATCAGCGACCTTTTGTTGCTATGGTCAAAACTTAAAAACAATAGGCTATAAACAATTAGCTGACGAAATATTCTCCAGCAACAAAGAAAAACTTTTTTACAAAAACATTCATTTTATAAACGATTTACCAGATAAAGGAGCAGAGTCATTTATAACAACTTATGTAAACGGAGGAGCACCTTGGACTGTATTCGGAGGTTTTAAGAGATATTTAGATTCCAAGGGGATTGATAAAGATTCCACAGGTTTGTTCTATTCAAATTGCAATCTGATTGAATTTGAGGAATGCAATTTTGATAATGACATTCGATTTTCTAATGTAAAATTCAATGGTAGTGTTTCATTTACCAATTGCGACTTCCCAACAATTTCTGAAGACTATGTTGGCTTATACGGCCAGGTATTTGGAGGAGCGGTTCTCATCGATTCCTGCCAATTCATTGGTAGATTTGAACTTAAGGTGAGAAAAGAAACATCATATCGCTTCTTCTTTAAATTTAATCACTCAGTAAGCAATTGGTTTAAAGTAGAATTACAGAAATCAACGTCCCAAATAAAACAATCAAATTTTTTAAAAGAGTCATCTATTCAAATTCATGGCGAATCAGGAATTCAAGTGGACAGTGCCCATTTTGGCAACCTGCGACTTGAACTTGATAACACCAACTGGATTTCAATATCCAATTCTTTGATTAGGGATTCAACCAACAATTTCTCATCGTTTTACTTGAATACCGGAAGCATTATACTTTCAGATAATTACTTTGATGCCAATATCCAATTATCTTTTGAGAAGGCTCTGATTGATTTTAGAAAAAACAATTTTTGCAAAAAATTGGTGTTAGATTTCAATGAGATTGAAAAAGCCAGTTATGTAAATTTAATCTCTTTGAAAAATCTGGATATAGGAATTTTTAGTAATGACTCCTACTATAATGCCACAACCCGTGAACAAGTTAATGATGATTTTAATTTTAAAAAATACTTAACCCAAAAGTCGCAAGTAGAATTTGATTTATGAAATCCAGGTTAAATAGCATCTAGTTGTGGCTTTTGTTTATGAAGTATTCTTGGCTGTCATGTGTTATTACGATTTTATGACTTTTTAGGCTAAAGTTCCCCTTACCCCATTTGGAGATTGTTAGGACAACCAATAATTTTTTTTAATTCAGACCTGTAATGGCTTATAAATTTTGGTTGAGAATATCTTTAAGATTTCTTGTCCCTTTTTCTTGACCCACTCGCCAGCCACATGGATGTAATGGAAGCATATAGCTTTCACCCGCATACACGCCTGTATCCCTTCCACTTTGTTGTTTATGAGCAATTGTTTTGCATATTCAAACAAGATTGCTATCAGGCCTGTCAAGTACATATAAACTGTGTTTGTGGTCATGTCCATGAAAGGCAAATTGTTCATATTGAAGTCGTTAAGCATAAATCGATTCGAGTTTTCTGCATCGCCTCGCTGATTGTAAAACTCTATTACCTGCTGCTCACTTTCTTTAAATTCATTGGTGATTATTGCCTGAAACGTGTATGCAGTGCCTGTTTCTATATCCATTTGGTGGTCTTCTTTTAAATGCCTGCTTACCACCAATCTGTAGATTTTGTCACTATTTTTAAAGCTATAGTTGATGGATGCCACTTCCACATTCTGTACACCAATTTTGATCTTTTTCCATTCATTTTCTGGTATTTGGCTATATGATTCACGAATTGCCCCAAAGGACAACATGCGGATATAAAAATACCTGGCTCCCGCTTCTACCACCTCAATTACTTCTAGTTGACATGAGGCTGAATCACCTCTAAATCGTTCTATTTTAAGGCCTTGAGATGAGATATTGCCAAAACAGCGTTGCAAACTATCCTTCTGATTAAACCTTGCAGGACTATTGCCATTGTGGTTTTCAATATAAACAGGCAGGCGGCCTATAAAAGCCAAACATGGATGGTAGCCTTTTACTTGTTTGTAAGTCATTTTGGCATCTTGTTTTTCATTTGGAGAAACCAAATGGTCAAAATCAAGGGTATAGCCTTGGTTGCCTTTTTTGAGTAAACCAGTTTTGAGCCCTGTGGCAGCAAGAAGTGAATTCATCTTTGGCTGAAAACAATGCTGGTGTTCAATTACTTGTCCCTTATTATTAAGGATAGTCTCATTACAAAAGAGAGGTTTTAACTCTTGGCATGCATATTCCACAGTATCGGCAGATGGTATTTTAAAGCCTTGTTTGGTAGAAAACTTTTTCTTTACAATGCTCAAATCGGAAAGTCTTTCCCCTTGAACCATACAATTGGCAAACAGGCTTAAAACAATATCTGAATATTTATACTTGGCATTTGGACTTCGTTTAGGCAGATTTGAATTTATAAAACTGCTGATATTGAGCTTATTAAGCGCATCGCTTATAAAATAAAGGCCTGCATAAGGCGTAATATTTCGAGAAGAATGTTCTATATTCACGGTCTGAAAAAGGTTGGAGAGATGTTTGTTTTATTTTGTTTTTCCAAACCGAAAGATAAACAAATTTCCACCTTTTTTTCAAACCTAATTCCCTCAAAATTAGATTATTAATCTGTCAATTTTACCTATTTGCGATTATTGGGATTAAGAATAAATAAGACACTTTATGACCATTTCAAGGAAGTAGGAGACATGAAATCAGCCAATGACACCTATGTTCGAATAAGAGAAATTGAAAATATTAAGCTGGGAATTATGTATGATTCGAATCCTACCTTTAAGAGCTTTTTTGATTTAAACCTAAACAGGTTGCTAAAGTTTTATACCAACTACGGAACGGACCCAGCCAAAGCGCTTGTAATTTCATTCTATATAATTTTTGCATTCGGTATTTTCTATTTCTTTTTCCCATCAGACTGGGATGTAACCAGCAAATCGGCGCTGGTGCAAAACTTTATGGACTTTATCGAAAAAAACGAAAAGGGGTATATAAAACCATTTTTCACTATGAGTGCTGGCTTTATTTTCAGTATAATCAACGCTACAACCCTCAGCCTAAACGCGTTTACCACTTTAGGATTTGGCAACATACCAACTCATGGACTGGCTCGATATGTCTGTATTATTGAAGGTTTCCTTGGATGGTTCCTGTTAAGTATTTTTACAGTGGCCTTGATTAACCAGGCTCAGTTTTAAATAAATAGGACTTGTAGTCAGCGCACAACAGGCGTACTTGATAAAAAAGGGATTTTGTGCTTACTTTAGAGTTATGCCACTACCCAGAAAATTCAGTGGTAGTTTCAAAATGAATCAATCGCAGTCTTTCTTCCCATATAAACCGGGCTTTATATGGCATTTTTTATGGGAGCAGTTGACAATTCAAAAATCCCATCTCCATCTACATATTAATAAAACATTTACTTTTGCTTCTTTCAATTATTCATCTTTAACCAAGCAATATGAATCAGGTAAAATCAATTTCAACATTTGCAATTCTGGTAATCTTATTTGGATGTGGTGGTCGTAAAATAGAAGAACCTTCAGTTACTTTTGTTGAACCTCAACCAATTAAGACAGACAACCTTTCCAAATTTCCTAATCGCTTGAAAGGGCAATATTATTGCCCAACAGACAATTCCAAACTTTTAATTGAGGATAATCTAATTTCAAAAATATATGATTATGACCAGAAAGTTCTTGTAGCACAACTTGATAGTAGCTTTAAACTTTCAGGCGACACTATAATTAATCTGGGAACGAATGAAAAGACATTGACAAAACGAGTAGGCGACACTCTAATTGTTCATACGCATTACATTGATACTGTTTTCAAAATGAACTATGACAACGTAGTTCGAAAATTTAAAGGCTATTACTTTTTGAATAAACGATATGATGAAGGAAGTTGGGAGGTAAAAAAAGCTGACTTATCAAGTGGAAAACTCACAATAGGTAGTATTTCGTCGAGCCAGGAAATCGAGACACTGAAATCAATCACAGAATCTTCCAAAGACACCATAATGCCTTTTAAATTTGTTCTTTCCAAAAAACAGTTTAAGGATTTTATTAAAAGAGACGGCTTCAGCGACAGTGAGATATTTGTAAAGGTGAAGTAAATTACCCTACGACATTGTATTTCTTAAACCTGGCAGAGTTACATCGCAGAACAAGAACCACAAATAGAAAGTTCAGTGCTAGTTAATGAGATTCAGTGCTAAAAATCCACACCATTATAAAGTACAGGCAGGTTTTGGGTTAGTTGATAAGGCAAAGCAAACCAACAAGAGAACCAATAAAGGGCAACTTTGATACCTTTGCCAACGACTAAAAATCATACCCTAAAAGGTGGCTCACTTTGGGCCGGAATCACTGACTCACTTTGAACCGGATTCAGTGGCTCACTTTGACCGGAATACACACTTAAATGAAATTTTGTTGCTTTGACGGGACAAGTCGTTCTACGAAGTAAATTCAGTGCTAAAAAATCCAGTCTTCGGAAATACAAAAAACGTTTTGCCCTTTGCGACCCAAAGGGTTCTTCAAATTGAAACGGGAACAACATAGGAGTATTTTCTTTAAATTGACCCTGTGAAAAAGAACAAAGAAGTTGGACTTGACTTCCTAGTTAACAAGCTAACTAACAGTATTCAAAACGTGGTGACAGGTGACAGTTTTGCAATAGAAATTTCTATTTTAACAACAGTAGACCTGAAAACGGTTTATAATACTGAAGGTTGGCTTTTTAACTGGAAAGATGAGTTTAAGCAACCCCAGAGAGACGTTTACAAATTGACAATTTTGCCTAATCCACAAATTGTTCATGGACTAATCAGTCTGGAGATTAAGTCTGACCATGTATATATGTATCTGGTTGAAAGTGCACCATTTATATTAAGTCTATTAAAAAATTGAACATGCCATAATTCATTTCTCCCACGGAGAAACCGGAATGAGGCCAAAAAGAAAAAGTATGTTCAATTTTCATTTAGACTTTATTTAATAAAGGACAAACGAAGATGTATTCTGGAGTTCCTGGGAACTTAGTTCCCTTTGAATACAAACTTTCTTTTCAGCGTGGACAAAATGGAAACGTCTCATTTACTTCCATCGGGCGAGGCTTTGCCTCGTTCGGCTTATTGTGATGCTTCCAGCCCCAGAGGCCATAAAATAGTTCTAACGAGTTAGAACCTCGCCCGAGGAGATTCATGGGCGATAAAGCCAGGATGTCACCTACACCAAATCAGAATACGCTTCCGTCAAAGTATAAACATCAAAATCCTCACCCGGACTAATTTCCAGCACACCCTGTTTTACCCAGCTTACCAGAATTTTGGAGGCTTTCCATACCGGAATTTTTGCCACTTCGCAAAATTGAGCCAAAGTGATTTTTTCATGCTCACCCAAAAAAGACAAAACCTTGCGCTCCAAATCTTTCACCTGAAACGGTCTTTTAATTTGATTTTCAGGCTGAAACCGCAGAATTTGAAACATCTCTTTCGAAGCTTTTAAACTTTGGTCCTTGTGCCGAACATAGGCCTTAAATATCTGCTTTTCCTTATCCAGCAGCCAGTAATAAGGCTTTTCCAGACCAGATTTTACTTCAAATAAAATTACTGAAAGCCCTGTACCTATGGGAATTATCTGCGTTTGAATAGGTAGATTTGGTTTTGCATACAAATGAATGGCGGCTTCCATCACATACACATCTTCATCAGGAAATTTGAGGCCGCTTAGATTTCCATAATCATCCACGCCAAGCAGCAAAACCCCACCTTGGGTATTGGCAAAAGCCACCAATTCCCGCACAATTTTTTCAGGATGGTCGGCCTTCTTTTTAAATTCAAGATGAAGGCCTTCTCCCCTCTTTACCAATGATTTTAGTTCTGTTAGGTTCATGTTTTATGCCTCGGTTGAATTGGTTTTCTGGATTTCTTCTCCCCCATTTCCTGAAAAACCAGTAGAAACCGTTGATGCTTCAATGCCAATTTCATTCAGATACTTTGCAAAAACCCGGGTATATCCATGGGTAGTAATGACATGTGTGGCTCCTGTTGACTTTACTGCCTCAATCAAACCCTTCCAATCGGCATGATCAGACAAAACAAATCCAACATCATTTGAACGGTTTCTTAGTTTTCTAACTGCCATCCAACCGCTACAATTTGCCGCCTTATAATCCCCAAACCCTTGCAACAAGGCAGTTATTGCAGAAGATCCAGGAGTTATGACTATGGCTTTACCGAAGTCTTTCTTGTTAATATTACCAGAAATTTTATTGTAAGCAGGAAGCTTTAAGCCACTGAAAACCAAAGCCTCATTGGTTTTAAAAATGGAGTCATGGACATAAACTTGTCCAAACTCAGGATTTAATCCTGCCAGTAGCCTTTGTGCCTTACCCAAAGAATAAGCAAACAAAACTGAGGTTCTATTTTGCCTTTGGTTTTGCAGCCACCAATTGTTGATTTCAGAAAAAACTTCAACTTGTGGTGCCCAATCAAAAATGGGTAAACCAAAAGTACATTCCGTTATAAATGTTTGACATCTAACTGGTTCAAAAGGATCTGCGAGTCCATCATTTTCAATTTTATAATCACCTGAGGCCACCCAAACTTCACCCTTATATTCTACCCGAACCTGGGCCGAACCTGGCAAATGCCCCGATGGATGCAACGAAACCTGAACCCCATTTATAAAAACAGGTTCATTGTAAGCAATAGATTGCACGTTGACCTTTTGGCCCAACCTCAACTTTAAAACTTCTTTGGATAAATGCTGACAAAGGTAATGACCCATTCCAGATCGGGCATGATCTGAATGGGCATGGGTGATAATGGCCTTTTCCACTGGAAACCAAGGGTCTATATAAAAATCGCCCTGTTGGCAATAAATTCCTTTTGGTGCAAATTTTAGTAAAGGCATGAATTTTTTGGCCCACAAATGTAAAGCCAGGCTTGGGCAAAATTGTATAAAGCAGATCTAATTTGATAATGATGCCTTGAAATTGCGCTTCATTTCCTAATTTCACCCTTTCAAAAATGCTAAGAGTCGTTTTATTTGTTTTGTTTTTTGGCCTTGGTTACAGCCAGGGTATCGCACAGGAAGAACTAAAACCGATTGCGAAGTTTTCAAGCGATTCAGCAAAAATTGGGGAACCTATAAACTTATCTTTATCAGTTTATTATAAGTCCTCACTTAGAATTTTATTTCCAGATACCAATTTCATTTTCAGTCCTTTTGAACTGGTAAAAAAAGAGTATTATCCTACCAAAACCATTGGCGAAATAAGCAAAGATTGTGTGGTATATGAGCTTACCACCTTTGAACTGGACTCCATCCAAAAGGTAAGGCTTCCAGTTTATCAATTTGCCGGAGAAGATTCAACTGATTGGTTTTCCAATGAAGCAAGTGTAAAAATCCTTCAGAAGTTTAAAGGTAAACTGCCCGACAAACCTGTTTTTGAACAAGAGTTAAGTTTTGTTCAAGTAGCCAAGCGAATCAATTATCCGTATATTTTAATTGGGATGGCCGTTATTCTATTGCTCATTTTGGCCGTCAACTTTTTCTTTGACAGACCCATTCAGAAGTTCATATATCTTTTTCTTGAAAAGCGGAGGCACAATGCCTATTTAAAACTTTATGAAAAGAACTATAAATCATTAGAGTCCAATCTTTCCGTAGAAAATGTAGAATCACTTTTGGTCAACTGGCGGAAATACATTCAGAGAGTGGATGGCCAACCATATACCTCGTTTACCAGTATGGAGATTTTCAAAGTACTGCCAGACAAAACATTACGTGAAGTGCTTCAGGAAGTGGACCGTTGGGTGTATGGTGGAATTGACATGAAGGATTGGCGCTTCAATATGGATTATGTCAAGCAAGTTGCCATTCAATTGTATTTGAAAAAACGAGAAACGATCAGAAATGGAAAGTTTGAGTAAACACTTTGAATGGTTCGACTTGAAATGGTTTCAACCAGAAACCATACTGGCTTTTCAATATGAAAATGCGGTAATCTTATATTTCCTGGCCGTAATACCTTTTGTTTTTTTAATACGGTTTTTGCTTTTTGTTAACTTCAGGCAAAAGATTGAAGTTGCCTTTTTTACAAATTCCTTAAAATCGCATTGGTCTGTATATCTGCGCTTTATTCCAGATATTGTCATGGCATTAATTCTGGCATTACTGATTTTTGCATTATCCAGGCCACAAAAAACGAGTGAAAACGTTGAAAGAAACAGTGAAGGCATAGACATAATGGTTGTTCTGGATATTTCTGAATCCATGAAACTTCAGGATTTAAAACCAGACAGACTTGAAGCCGCAAAAGAAGTAGCCAAAGAGTTCGTTTCCGGCCGCTTACAGGATAGGATTGGACTTGTGGTATTTTCCGGAGAGGCATTTTCACTTTCACCGCTCACAAACGATTATGATTTGCTTAACAGATTTATAGAAGACATTGACTTTGAGATGGTTTCAAAACCTGGAACAGCCATTGGCCTTGCCATTGGTGTGGCCACAAACCGGCTCTCAGAATCAACAGCCAAATCTAAGGTAATGATTTTGCTGAGTGATGGCGACAATACAGCTGGAAATATTGATCCTTTTACGGCAGCCAAACTTGCAGCCAGTTACAGGATAAAAATTTACACCATTGGAGTTGGAAAAGATGGAAGAGTTTTGATGGGTACAGATCCTTTTGGAAACGATCAATATGTGGAAAACAACATGGATGAAACCACTTTACGAACCATTGGAAAACTTGGTGGTGGCGCCTATTACAGGGCTGGAAATAATGAATCTTTAAAGAAAATCTTTGAAATTATCAACAAACTCGAAAGATCTGAATATAAAGAAAGGCGGTATAAAAATACTTCGGACTTTTATCAGGTTTATTTATACTGGGCCATTTCATTATTCTTATTTTGGCTTGGTTTAAAAAGTTCGTTTATAACTAATCCTGTAGAAGATTGAAAAAGTTGTTGCTTGCCCTGGTTGGTTTGGTTCTTTGGTCATGCGACTTTGAAAAAGAAGTTACCATTGATCTTCCAAAAGTGGAGAAGGGCCTAAATGCAGAATGTTACATTGAAAGGGGCCAACCTGTTAAAATCTATCTTCTTGAATCCAGCGGTTATTTCGATCCGGTCAAACTGCCGATTGAGGAAAATCTTCCGGTTATTTTTAGTGCAGATATCCTATTTGGGTTTAATGGAAAAACTGAAGTGATCCCATTTAATCCTTTGATAGACAGTGCAGCCATCAAATTATATAATTTCCGCTCAAGCAAAGTTCCTGAATATGACGAGTCGGCTACCTACACCCTATCAATCACAGATCCAATTGGTAGAAAACTGGATGGACAAACCCGTTTTTTACCCATTCAGGAATTTGACAGCATAGAAATAAAATACAGAGATACAGATTCATTGGCCAGATTTCTAATGTGGGTTCAGGATTTTCCAGGCCAATCCAATTATTACAGATTGATTTTTAATGAAGATTCCCTGACTGGCGCACCAGTTCTGGAGTTTACTTTTTCAGATCAAAACCAGGATGGGAAGCGGTTTCCTATTGGAACCAGCAATCGTTTTAAACCTGGTAAAACGATGTTTATCAGACTGTTTCATATAGAACAGCAGTATTACAATTATTTACGCTCCATCGAGGCAGCCAATAGAGCCAACGGCAATCCATTTGCCCAGCCAGCAACAGTCGATTCTCCCATGAAAGGAAATGGCTTCGGGGTATTCACAAGCTTAAATTATAAGACTTACGAAGTAAAATATTAGCCTAATCCTTTAAAAATTAAGCATTTTCACCAAACTGGCTGCAGCTTCAGTACCTTTATTTCCGTGTTTTCCACCTGCTCTGGCTTTGGCTTGATCCAAGTCCAGGGTGGTTAAAACCCCGAAAATAACCGGTCTTTGGTAGCTGATATTCAATTCTGCGATGCCACTTGCCACAGCTTGTGAAATGAACGTAAAATGTGGCGTTTCTCCCTGAATGACGCAACCGATTACGATTATCCCATCCACATTATCATTTTCAAAGGCATGAATGGCACCATAAATCAATTCAAAACTTCCGGGTACTTGCTTTACAATCAGGTTATTTCCCGAGATTCCATATTCCTCCAAAAAGGAAACCGCAGCATCCCGCATGGCAAAAGTCACTTCCTCATTCCACTCAGCGGTGATAACGGCAACCCTTTTTCCACTTACTTTTTCCAAACCCTCTGGTCTGAAGTTACTTAAATTTTTATGTACTGATGACATTTTACCAAATTCTTTTAATTGGATACAAATCAAAAACTGAATCACTGGAAACAATCTCAATATTTCTGGTGAGGGCTTGAGAAATAATTATTCTGTCAAATGGATCCTTATGAAAGAAATCCAGCTCCATTGTTTTAAAGACATCAACTTCTTCAATATCAAGAATCTGGAAATAATTCTCTTTTAACAGAAAGACAGTTTCCTCAAGTGTTTTAGACAGTTTAAGATTTCCTTTTTTAATTTTAATTGCAAGTTCCCAAACTAACGCAATACTAAAATAACAAATTGATTGCGGATTTGAAATGACACTTATTGCATTTGGACTTAGCAAATCGTCGTTTTCAGAATACCATAAAATGGCTTGTGTGTCGATTAAATATTCAAATGGCATTACATATAATCCTGAAAATCATCTAATGGGGCATTAAAATCTTTGTCCATATATGTAACAAGTCCTTTTCCGAATCCCGGTTGTCTTCCCGTAAAATTAGTATTTTTCTCTATTACCGGACTTAACTCAATATGCACTTTGTACGTTCCTTCCGGAATATCATACAGTTCAATCGACTTATTTGTCTTACCGATAACTGCCTGAATATCAATTTTAATCATAAGGCATTAGGATTAATTCTAAAGCAATATAGGAAATTTCAATCGGTTCAGTTGTTTATATAATAGAAATAAACCTCTTCCAAACCAGCTTCAACTTCATTAAAACCTTCGCCTGGGTGGGTTTCGGCATACACAAAAATCATCGGTTTGCCTGCCATTAACCTGCTGTTTAGCACCTGATGAGATTTTTGATATTCCTCCAAACGGGCTTTTTCAATGATTTTAGAAAACACTTTGCCTTCCAGCCTGGCCAAGGTTTCGCTTGGTTTTCCACTGGCTACTACACTACCCTTATTAATAATGGCCATGGAATGGCACAGATTGGTTACATCATCCACAATATGGGTTGACAAAATCACGACTGTACTTTCGCCAATTTCACTTAATAAGTTATGAAAGCGATTCCTTTCCGCAGGATCCAGACCAGCAGTCGGTTCATCTACAATTATCAATTGCGGTTTACCTAAAAGTGCCTGCGCAATTCCAAATCGTTGTTTCATACCTCCTGAATAGGTACCAAGATTCTTTTTTCGCACATCGTACAAATTGGTTTTGTGCAAAAGATAATCAACCCATTCTTTTCTGGCTTTTGAATCTGTAAGACCTTTTAAAACAGCAAGATGTGTAAGCAACTCTTCAGATGAAACCTTTGGATACACACCAAATTCCTGGGGTAAATAGCCCAAAACCTTTCGAAGTTCGTCTGGCTGGGTCAGGATATCGATTTCACCAAATTTAAGCGTTCCTTCATCTGGCAATTGAAGGGTAGCAATGGTTCTCATGAGTGAAGACTTTCCAGCTCCATTGGGACCCAAAAGGCCAAACATTCCTTGCGGAATTTGAAGACTGATGCCGTTTAATGCCTTTACACCGTTTGAATAGGTTTTTGAAAGATTCTGAATATCAAGCATTTATTTTAAAAGTTTTTGGTTTTTGACTTCCACAATTCACCCCGGTAATTAATGTAAAGGCCATGAGAAAATTCCCATAAATTATTTTTTAGGTCGAAATATGGCTCTACACGGGCAGATATCCAGATATTAGGCATGATTTCCCAATCTTTTAAGATCCGGATAAATACCAATTGTCTGCTGTTCTCGGTATAACCCAGATTTTTTGTATTATTTGAAATTGATCTATATAGAGGACCACCCTGAAAACTCATAATTTTCTTGCTATCCCAGTAGCTCACCATCAATTCAAACCATCTGGTTTTTGCACTTACATTCACATAAGCCGCTCCCGCCCTGGTAAAATCAAACTGTTTTTTATTTGAGTTATCACTAAAGCCAACAACAAAGGCCTGAATTTCAAGATGTTTTAAAATAATTCCATTTCCAGGAATGGTCCTGGCTTTAAATCCTGCAGCTCCATTAAACCAGGTTGTAAGCGGTAAATTACTGGTATCAATCTGGCCACCACTATGATACACATTTCCTTGAAGGGACAGAGACACTTTGGTTCTGTTACCTTGATATAAAAGTGGTTCTGCATTCAATCCTCCTACGATTTGCTCCTGAACCCCGGAATTCGGGTAAATCATATTCCGCCAATCTACCCAGGCATCCAGTTTTAATTTCTGACTTTGATGCTTCCATTGAAAACCGTATTCCAATCGTCTAAGCAATTGGTTTTCAAAATCGTATAGGGGTTCAATCAGGTTGTGTTGCAAACCCCCATCCAAAGTTCCCATCAAAACCTGATTGGTTCCTGCCATAAATCTGGCTGTAAAAACCGGTTCAATTTGTTGAAAACCTTTAGTACCATAATCTTTCCATAAAAAAGCTCCCCCTTCTAATCTCAATTTTGGATGAGCCTGATACACAACTTTTGGAATAAGGTGCATCCCAAACAGGGTTCTCCCATCTGTCATTTTTGTAAAATACTCATTGTTTTTCAAAAAGTTAAGATGATCCATTTGAAGAGAAAACTGCTTTTCCTCAAGGGTATCAGGGTTAAATGACGCATAAAAGGCCTCATTATTTAATTGGGCATTGACTTCTAAACTAAAAAAAAGTAAGCCAAAAATTAACCAGCCAAAAAATCGAATATTCCTCATCTACTAATCACAATTCATCATTTATAATTCATAACTCATCATTCATCTTTATCTATTGCACACTTAAAATCTTAAACTCAGTCCTTCTGTTGGCAGCCCTCCCCTGCTCTGTTTCATTGTTTGAAATTGGTTTAGTACTTCCATATCCTTTGGCAATTAATCGGGTAGATTTAATTCCGGTGGCAACCAAATAATCCATTACTGCCTGAGCCCTGTTTTCTGATAATTTCTGGCTGAATTCCTCAATACCGGAATCGTCCAAATGGGAAGAAATTTCGGCTTTCAATCCAGCGTTTTGCCTCATAATAAACAAAATCCGTTGCAATTCCTGACTAGATTCCTTTTTAAGACTGCTCTTACCGAAATCGAAAAAAATGTTATTTAAAACCAGAGTAACTCCAGGCAAAAGTTTTTGCATTTTGATATCTCTACTTAAATCAACCATTTCAATATCTGCCAAATTAACCAGGTCTGAATAAAAAAGAAACCCCTCTTTCTCAACCAAAATCGTGTAGTTTTTAAATGCCTGAAGCATAGTCACAAATGTTCCGGTTTCAGGATGTGATTTTATCTTAGCTACCACCTGATTGGTTTCAGTTTCGGTTATCATTACAGTAGCATCCAATGGCAGGCCAGAAACCTCAGATACAGTACCCTTAAACAACTTAAGTTGAGGTGCTTTTCCTATAGACATTCGTATAGAATAGATATCTTGTTCACCAAATCCACCATCTCGGAATGAACTGTAAAAAGCGGTTTTCTCATCTGGCAATAACATATAATATAAGTCATCAGATGCAGAATTAATTGGGAAACCAATATTTTCTGGTTCTGCATTTGCATCGCCTAATTCCACCTTAAAAATATCAAAGCCACCCATTCCTTTATGTCCTTTCGAACTAAAGTACAAATATTTACTGTCAGCATCTAACCAGGGAGATTCCTCATCTTTGTTAGAATTTACATTTTTTCCAAGCTTTACAGGTTTGGACCATCCCTGAGGAGTTTTCAAACACGAAAAAATATCCTTTTGGCCGAGTCGATCGCTTACAAACAAAAGCCTTTTACCATCGGCAGATAGGCAAAGAGAGGATTCTGATCTGGGTGAATTAAATGAACAGGCTTTGGGTTTGGTCCAGTTTCCATCCTTAAACTCTGAAGAATAAATATCTCCATTTCCAGATGGTATAATAATATAAATGGTTTGGCCATCCGCAGAAATGCCTGCACACATTTCGCCCGATTCAGAATTAACAGGACTTGGCAATGGAATGGCCTTTTCCCAAATTCCTTTGTTAAAGCTTTGAAATATTTCATTGTTTTTTTCGTCTGACCTGGTAAAAAACAACTGGGTATAATCTGCAGTTACCAGTGGATGATATTCAGAGCTCTTTGAATTGACTTTTTCTCCAAGGTTTGAAATCTTAACCTCCAATGGATTACCTAACAATGATAACCCGATTTCACATTCCTGAATTTTAGAAAGAATAAATGCCCGTCTCTTTCCTTTTGGATCTGAGAGTTTATAATTCTCAATGGCATATTCAAATTGATGACGGAAATGAAGCGCTTCAGCCAAATCAAAATACATGTTTTCCTCAGGTTTCTTTGTTTTTTCAATTGCCTGTTGCAAAAACAAGGTAGCAAGTCTGAAATTCCGCTCCTTTAAATATAAGTCTCCCAACAAACGTAAGGCCTGGCCATTATCCGGATTTTTTCGAACTGCTTCATTTAATAAAGGTAGTGCTTCTTTTAAACTACCTTTATTGATCAATTGCTCTATTTTAACCAGGCCAGGGCCGGTTTGGCCAAAAGACAAAAAGGGAAAAAGAAAAAAAAATAAAAGAAAAATTAAATATCTCATCCGATTGATTTCACCATATCAAAATGAACGCTTTTGAAGAATTCAATTTCTGAAAAATCGACCGCGAATTTGGGGGATTTGACCTTAACTTTTTCTTTTTTTTCAGATAACATTGGATTTAGACAGATTTTAAAGCAAACAGACGCTTTAAACACATTTTAATAAATCGAAAAAATCAAGCTAAAGGCGAAAAACCAGCGGTTCTATTTAAGATTGTCGAAACCAAATTTGATCTAAAAAGAGGCTTAAATGCCTCCATCAATAGCCTTTTATCGAAAAATATTTTTCACATAAATTACACAATCTCTTACTCTGCTTTGCACCGTTTGTGAAAATACCATTACTTCGCACCCGATTTTATACTTAAAAAATCTAAATGGCTTCACATAGCGCAACAACTACACAAGATGCAAATCTTTGGGGCGGAGGAGTAGAACCGATGAAAGCTAGCTACGGCAAGCTAATGATGTGGTTTTTCCTCATGTCCGATACCTTCACTTTTTCGGCATTGCTCATTACCTATGGCATGATTCGTTTTTCAAATCCTGCATATCTTGGTGATATTGACAGCTATGTCTTTTCACAGGAGTACTGGCCAATTCCAGACAAGGTTTTTAATGGTATTCCGTTTTTACATGGCGTCCATTTGCCTTTGGTTTTTGTGGGTATTATGACTTTTATCCTCATTATGAGTTCTGTAACCATGGTTTTGGCCGTAGAAGCGGGCCACAGAATGGATAGAAATGATGTGCAAAAATGGATGTTGTGGACCATTCTTGGCGGTATTGCATTTCTGGGTTGCCAGGCCTGGGAGTGGACACACTTAATAGCGGGTACAGAAACAGGATCCATAATAGATGGTAAACCATTCTTTGGTGCCAATCTGGTACGCAATGAATATGGGCCTCCGGCATTTGCAGATCTTTTCTTTTTCATCACAGGTTTCCACGGAACACACGTTCTTTCCGGAGTACTTTTGAATATCATCATTTTTTACAATACAGTAATTGGTGTGTATGACAGGACTGGTCACTACGAGATGGTTGAAAAAGTTGGTCTTTATTGGCACTTTGTGGACCTTGTTTGGGTTTTCGTTTTTACATTTTTCTATTTGATCTAAGGCAGCGATATTATTATGGAACATTCACATCAGGCAAATGGCACAGTAGCCATTCAAAAGCCAAATACAGGTGCAATCTGGAGAACATTCTGGATTCTTACGGCAGCTACAACAATTGAATTTATTGTAGCTTTTACCATGACAGATCCAAGTATGAAGATGTTAAGAATCAGTATATTTCTTGGATTAACAATTGTAAAAGCATTTTATATAGTTGGAGAATTTATGCACCTTAAACATGAAGTTAAAGTGTTGATTTGGAGCATTGTCCTTCCTACGATATTTGTGGTATGGTTTGTAATAGCTTTAATGGTTGAAGGAGATTCTGTCCTAATGGTCCGCTAAAGTAAATGCCACTACCAAAAACGGCCAGAACCGGTATTCTATTGTTTATAACACTAGGACCGTTTCTGGTCTTTGTGTTTTTATACGTGTTTGGAAAAAACAAATACGAACTTGACTCCTACGGGCTTAAGGTTTCAAGCTTTCCAAAAGAGGAAGTGAAGTCAGGTGCACCCATCATCCTTTTCTCTCAAATTGAAACCACTTCCGACCGCAGAGATTTTTTAAATGAAGTTAATCGGCTGGATGTCTTTTTTAAAAAATCTGAATTTCAACCGAGGATACTTCAGCTTTCTGATTCTGGATTAGTACCGAAAACCAAATTGCCAATTGGCCTAGTTCAGAACAATTTAATTCCAGACTTTTGGTTGAATTCAGATACTGTTTTATCAATCAATACCGCAAAAGGTAAATCCACTAAAAGATTGCCAAAACCACCCAGAGCCTTTTTATTTGACACATTACATAACCTTCGGGGCGTTTATGGGTTATGTAATAGTCAGTCAATGGACACGCTGATGTTGGAATTTAAAATACTTACCGAAAAATAGTGTTATGTCTCATCCCATGTTGGACGCCCAAAAGGAGGCGGTTTACAAAAAAATAGTCATTGTACTTTCAGTAGCTATTCCATTGGCTGTGGCTTTTCTGATTCTGGTACCACAAACCGGAAATTTAGGAAATTTTGATGTTACAGCTTTTCCCGGAATCAATGCAACATTGAATTCATTAACTGCAGTTTGTCTGATTGGAGCATTAGTAGCCATTAAAAACAAAAACATTACGGTTCACAGAACTTTTATGAGTACCGCTTTTGTTTTGTCTGCTTGTTTTTTGGTCTTGTACGTACTGTATCATTTCCAAGGGCCAGCAACCAAATATGGAGATACTGACCATGATGGAATGGTTACGGATTTGGAAAAGACCGCTGCAGGTTCAATGCGACTGGTTTACTTTCTAATTTTGATTTCGCACATTGTTTTGGCTACAATTTGTTTGCCATTCATTTTATTTTCGTTTTATTACAGTCTAAGTGGGCAAATTGCCAGACATAAAAAACTGGTAAAATTCTCATACCCAATCTGGTTGTTTGTTGCCGTTTCCGGTGTTTTGGTTTACTTTATGATCAGTCCTTTTTATCCTTTTTGATATGCATAAATTATTAAAATTCAGTCTTTTGATTTTGGTTTTTTTTCTTTTTTCAAATGAAATTGCTTCAGCTCAATGTGCCATGTGCAGAGCTACGATTGAAGCCAACGCTGCCAATTCAGACAAATACGGCGTTCAGCTAAACTCCGGAATTTTATACCTGATGTGTGTGCCATACATAGCCGCATCTATAATTGGATTTCTTTGGTACAAAAATGCCAAAGTAAAGAATACACTTCCAAAATTCAGGTAAACCCTGAATTCCAAATCTTGTCAAGGATTTTTGTTTGATTAATATTGCAAACTGAAATTCAAAAAATCAGGTATAAAAATCCTGTAAATCATTTTGACCCGATCCATTCAATACGAATACCACCCAGGCAATCTGGCAGATTCTGAACCAGCCAGGTGGTCAGCTCAGGATTTGGAGGATGGACAATTTCTTGTCAATTTAGGTCCGCAACACCCTTCTACACATGGAGTTCTTCGCCTGGAGGTAAAGCTGGAAGGAGAAATTGTGGTTGAAGTAGAACCCCACATTGGCTTTTTGCATCGTTGTTTTGAAAAACACGCAGAGGCACTTCCTTTTAATCAGATCATTCCCTATGTGGATCGGATGGATTACGTAGCAGCCATCAACTCTGAACATGTGTATGCCATGGCTATAGAAAAATGGCTGGGCATTGATGAGGACATTTCACCCAGAGTAGAATATATCAGGATTCTGGTTGCAGAATTAAACCGAATTGCCTCACATTTTGTTGCCATTGGAACATATGGACTGGACATTGGGTCCTTTACCCCTTTCCTTTGGGTAATGCGTGACAGAGAGCACATTATGCGAATGCTGGAATGGGCCTCAGGAGCCAGAATGTTGTACAATTACATTTGGATTGGCGGTTTGTTTTACGATTTACCAATTGGTTTTGAGGACCGGGCTTTGGAGTTTGTAAAATATTTAAAACCCAAACTCAGGGAGCTTGAAGAACTGTTGATATATAATACCATTTTTATAGAACGGACTGCTGGCATTGGTGTAATTCCCAGAGCCATGGCTGTAAACTACGGCATTACCGGACCCATGTTACGTGCTTCCGGCCTTCTACATGACTTGCGCAAATCGGAAGGATACAGTAAATATTCAGAACTGGATTTTAATGTTCCTATTGGAAAAGGCGAACAAGGCAAAACCGGTGATTGCTGGGATAGGTCTTATGTGAGGGTAATGGAATGCTTTGAATCAGTGAAACTTATAGAGCAGTGCGTAGAAAAACTAACCGGAGAATTTAAAAGAACCCGGGAATTTGATCCTCAGGCAGCTTGCCCAAAAAAGATTCGCCCGGCTGAAGGAAACTATTTTTTCAGAGGTGAAACACCCAGAGGTGAACTTGCCTTTTTTATGACGGCCGATGGTCGGTCTGACATTCCTTTGCGATTGAAAGCAAGAGCTCCTTCCTTCAGCAATCTTTCTATTTTACCAGAAATATCAAAAGGCTATATGCTGGCCGATTTGATTGCCATTGTCGGTTCTATTGACCTGGTGATGGGTGAAGTGGACCGATAATGACAATCAACAACCTTTGGTTAATATTAGTTTTTAGCCAAACAAAAATGCCAAACCAGATTTGATAAGTTTTTAGCTGAAAAGTTTCTATCAGTTACAATTCTACTTCCATCTACCTGGTTAAGTGCAATCTGGTTGTTATCCAACTCTTTGGCCATACATATAGTTTTCTCATCTGTTTCTAAAATCCAGGATTTAGTTTCAGGTAAAAAAACGATTGCAAAATTTCTTGGATCGGCCTTCCCAAAAGAGACTTCCATTCTATTTCTAGTGGCAATGGCAAGAAACTCATCATCTCCGTTTTTAATTTTCTTTTCTCTGCGATCGCCTTCGTTCATAGCCATTGGGTTTTCTCCTGTCCAAAACTCGATAAGATTTAGGATTGCAGCATCAACAATGGCAACGAAAGCATAAACAGGAACAAAGTTTAAAATCCAGAACAATATATTGTCTAAGAACTTATTTCCAGTGGCATTTTCATTCCATTTATACAGTTGCTTGAGCAAAACAAATTTGCCCATGCAAGAGGTTTGGACAAAGCCAGTGAACAATATACTTGCCAAAAGCAAACCTGAAATTAATTTTCTTTTCATAAGAATTTTTTAAAATAGAGGTTAAAAATATTTGAGAGGCAAATATGTTGGATTCCAATTGAATAGATTCTAAAAACATTTTACTTTTCCATTTGTCCTTGCGGTTTTTTATCCCGATTTTTGCACCCTGAAAAACAAAATAAAATTTTTAACATACTGACTTACAAATAAATGGCAACCAATCGCACATTTACCATGATTAAGCCTGATGCATTTGCAGACGGAAATTCTGGTGCTATCATAAGCATGATTGAAAAATCTGGCTTTAAATTAATAGCTGCTAAATTAACCAAACTAAGCGCTGAAACCGCTGGTAAATTTTATGCAGTACACAGTGAAAGACCGTTTTACAATGATCTTTGTGCATACATGAGCTCCGGTCCTATCGTTGCCATTATTCTTGAAAAAGAAAATGCAGTGGCAGATTTCAGAACTCTAATTGGTGCAACCAACCCAGCCAATGCTGAAGAAGGTACCATCAGAAAAATATTTGCAAAAAGCATTGAAGCAAATGCAGTGCATGGTTCTGATTCTGATGAAAATGCAGCCATTGAAGGCGCATTTTTCTTTTCCGAATTGGAAAGAATTTAATTTAAAAATAGCCAATTGGCAAACAAAAAGCAATTTAAAAGGTCTGTTTTTAAACAGGCCTTTTGCTTTATTAGGACATCAAACAAGAATCAATTTAAATGGCTCGCAGGATCGTCGAAACAACTTTACCAGCTCCCTTGGATGAGCTAAACCCGAAACAATACATCATAATTAAAGGTGCAAAAGTCCATAATCTTAAGGGCTTATCGGTGGCGCTTCCCAGAAATAAACTGATCGTAATTACGGGTTTATCGGGTTCAGGAAAGTCTTCTCTTGCCTTTGATACTTTGTTTGCAGAGGGCCAAAGGATGTATGTAGAAACATTGAGCAGCTATGCCAGGCAGTTTGTGGGAAGAATGGAAAAGCCTGATGTAGAGTACATTCGTGGCGTTTCTCCTGCCATTGCCATTGAGCAAAAGGTTAGCAATAAAAATCCTCGGTCCACAGTTGGCACAAGCACAGAGATCTATGATTATCTGAAATTATTTTATGCAAGAATTGGGAAAACCATTTCACCGGTAACGGGCTATGAGGTAAAAAGGGAAACAGTAAGTGATGTTGTAAATTATCTAAATTCACTTTCAATGGGAAGCAAAGCCATGATTCTTTGCCCATTGAGCATCCGGGCAGACCGGACTTTACGAATTGAAATTCAGATACTTTTATCCAAAGGATATCCGCGGCTGGTTAAAGATGGAGAAGTTGTTTTTACTGAAGATTTTCTTGCCAGCCTCCCAGAGGAAACAAAAGGTAAAAAGAAAATTGAACCAAATGCGGACGGAATTTTCATTCTGATTGACCGGGCTGTTATCAATCATACTGAAGAAGAGTCTTTCCGGTTGGCTGATTCCATTCAAACTGCTTTTTTTGAAGGAGAAGGCGTATTGCAAATCTGGCATGATGATGTGAAGCGTTTATTTTCAGACCGTTTTGAGGCAGATGGAGTCTCTTTTGAAGAACCCTCAGTAAATCTTTTTAGCTTTAACAACTCGTTTGGGGCATGTAAAACTTGTGATGGATTTGGAACAGTTTTAGGTCTGGATCCAAATCTGGTTTTTCCGGATTCCAACCTCTCTATCTTTGAAGGGGCCATTTCTCCCTGGAATTCTGAAAATTTAAGGAAAGAATGGTTACAGCCCTTGCTCCGAAATGGGATTATGTTCGATTTCCCAATTCACAGACCCTATTTTCAGCTCAGTGAAGAGGAGAAACAGCTCCTTTGGACTGGAAATTCTCAGTTTGCTGGTTTGGATACTTATTTTAAGCATTTGGAAGCCAACGCATATAAAATTCAATATCGGGTTCAAATGAGCCGGTATCGTGGCAAAACAACTTGCCCGGATTGCAAAGGAAGTCGTTTGAGAAAGGATGCAGGATATGTAAAAATTAATGGAAAGTCTGTTATCGACTTGGTTCTAATGCCAATTCAGGATTTACATGCATGGTTTCTAGCAATAGATTTAAACGACTACGACAAGGACGTAACCCGTCAAATATTAAAAGAAATCAGAACACGTCTTTTGTATATGAAAGAAGTGGGTCTAGGTTATTTAACCATCAATCGCCTCACATCGACTCTGTCCGGAGGTGAATATCAGCGGATTAAACTGGCTACTTCTTTGGGGTCCGCCTTGGTGGGATCTATGTATATTTTGGATGAACCGAGTATAGGTTTGCATCCCAGAGATACCAAACGACTGGTGAACGTGCTCAAAACGCTTCGAAACCTTGGTAATACCGTTATTGTAGTTGAGCATGAGGAGGAAGTGATGCTGGCGGCAGATCAACTCATTGACATCGGTCCGGATGCCGGGTCGCATGGTGGTGAATTGGTTTTTCAAGGAAAAGTGGTCGAGGTAGGTGAAAACGAAGATTTAAGTAAAAGTCCTTTTGCAAACAGATCACATACCTTTCGGTTTTTGAATGGACTGGAAGAAATTCCTGTTCCTGGCCAAAGACGACAATGGCGGGATTTTATAAAAATTCTTGGTGCATCAGAAAATAACTTAAAAAATCTGGAAGTGAAGGTGCCCATGCACATTCTCACAGTGGTAACTGGTGTAAGTGGTTCAGGGAAATCTACTTTGATCAATAAGGTTTTGTATCCGGCCTTAGGTAAAATGCTGGGCATCAGTACAGATGAAAGTGGTAAATTCCTACGATTGGAAGGTAGCTATCAAAAAATCCAACAAGTGGAGTATGTGGATCAAAATCCAATTGGAAAAAGTTCCAGGTCAAACCCGATTTCTTATATCAAAGCATATGATCTGATTAGAAATCTCTGGTCTGAACAGGCCATTTCGGTTCAAAGGGGCTACAAACCATCCCATTTTAGTTTTAACGTAGAAGGGGGTAGATGTGAAATGTGCCAGGGCGAAGGCATGATGCGGATCGAAATGCAGTTTATGGCCGATATTTTCCTAACCTGCGAATCCTGCCATGGAAAACGGTTTATGCAGGAAATTCTGGAAGTTGAATATAAAGGCAAAACCATTTCAGATATTCTTCAAATGACAGTAGCTGAAGCGGTTCCTTTCTTTGAGGACAAACCAAAAATTGCAGATAAAATCAGGTTTTTATTGGATGTTGGTCTTGGCTATGTACAACTTGGTCAAAGCAGCAACACACTTTCAGGAGGGGAAGCACAAAGGGTAAAACTGGCTTATTACCTAAGTTTGGGCAAAAATGAAACTCAAAACATGTTTTTCATTTTTGATGAACCAACCACCGGTTTGCATTTTCACGACATCGGGCAATTGTTGAATGCAATTAATCGTTTGGTTGACAGAGGCAATTCTGTTGTTCTAATTGAACACAATCTGGAAGTTGTAAAATGCGCAGATTGGATAATTGATCTTGGGCCCGAAGGTGGACAAGAAGGTGGACATTTGGTTTTTGAAGGTACGCCTGAGGAAATGATAGAATCCGGAACCGGATACACAGCCGATGCTCTGCGTGAAAAGATGTCCAGAAAATGAATTTTTAAAGCTTAGGATCAGAATGAAACCAACAAATGGAAACCAAAATCCCATTACTAAGGATTAACTTTATCAAAACCATATATTTGGAACTTGTCTTTTCCCGAAAAAAGCAAAAACACTTAGCATTCAAATGACAAGTTTAAGCCTACCAAAAAATGTAAACTTCTGGTTAAGTGGGCTTTTGGTTTGTTTAATAGGCCTTTTCTTATTTAGCCTTCCGGGCAGAGTTGCTCATATTGATGATGCCTGGTTGGGTGAACACGCCTATTTTCAAGCGAAACTTGGCTATGTAAAATCAAATTTTATGGAAGGGCTTACCCTCCAGGAATTCAGAGTTCTTTGTCACCATAAGTTTTTAACCTTACAAGGCGCTTTGGTTATCCATCTATTTGGATTTAAGTTGATGAATCTGAAAATAATATCTCTAATATATTTCCTTTTTTTCATCTTCCTCTCTTATCAATTCCTAAAAAATAAACTTTCAAAACCTTATATTTCACTATTTTACATATTAATTTTTAGTAATCCACTAATAATTGAATATTCATTTGTTTTTAGGCCAGAGATTTTATTAATGACTTATGGATTTATTATATTTATCACTTTAAATCATATTGAAAAATCGAATAGATATATTGCACTTATATCAATAGGAGGAGGATTTATAAGTGGGATTGCATTTTCAACACATTTAAATGGAATTATTTTTCTTTTCGCTGGTGTCACAACCTTATTCATAATTAAAAAGTACAGGCAAATTTTGCCTTTTGTAATTGGATTTATGGGTGGGGCTTCCATCTATTTTTACGATTATACCTCACTGAAAGACTTTAACTTTTTTGTTTTTCAGGTTTCAAATTCTCCTTTGGTGGAACAAATAGAGGGGAATAAAATCTTGTTTTGGTTTGGCAAAGTTTTCGAAGAGCATTTGAGATTTTTTCATAGTCCACCTGAAATAATTCTTTCGCTTCTATTTATAACCGCTTTTATTTTACTAAAAAATCAATTTTCCAAGGATAAACTAATTTATGTGTATTGTTTATCATTAATATTTTTCCTTGCAGTTTTTTCAGCAAACAAAACAACTAAATATTTAATTATTTATATCCCATATATTTTAATCATTATTTTAAATTCCGTAGAACTTGTTAAAAATAATTACAACTCGTATTCTAGTAAAAATATAATCAAATATATTTACCCCATATTATTTTTTTCTTATGTAATCACAGGAATATCAAAATTAACATCCATAATAAGTTATAAAGACTATGATGAAAGATTCACCGATATTTACAATAGTACATTTTCTACCCAACCGAATGAATGTAGTATAGTTGCACCCATGGAATTTATTTTTTACGGTTTCGATAAGTTTAAGAAGATTCAAAGCCAACTACTATATACTGAATTACAAAAGAGTGACAAATCGATTACTGGTGGAAACTTCCTTGAAAAAACCAAAGAATTTTCCATCGATTATTTACTGATTACAGATGATTGCATCGATCGGCTTGGTCTTAGAAATATATCTCCGGCAATCTGTAAAACGCATGGATTTAAAAAGATAAGTGAAACAAAAGATATAATGGTTTTTAAAAACCTGAATGGGAATTGTTCTTCCAAATAGAATTTCTGAATGGCTACAAGTAATCATCATAATTGGCTCTAAGGAATCGGAACCCCTGCACTCGCGGTCCAAAGGGCAAACCAATCCTGCAAATCCATTTCAAAAGTTGTTGCTTTCATTAAATTGGCAATTCTGGATGGATCTGCTGTACCGCAAACCGGCAAAATTCCAGCTGGATGTTTTAAAATCCAAGCCAGGAGAATAACATCAAGGGATACATTGTATTTTAATGAAAATTTCGTGGCAATACTTTTTATCCTATCGGTTTGCTCATCATTCTTTTTAAAAACGCTGCCTAAGGGAGACCAACACATTGGTTTAATATTATGAGTTTGCATATGATCCAAACTTCCATTGAGCATGGCTTCAAAATGGGTAATTGAAAAATTTATCTGGTTGAAACCAATTTTAGTTTTCGTCTCTATCAAATCGCACTGTGGAGGTGTAAAATTTGAAACACCGAATCCTAAAATTTTTCCATCCTGTTTTAGTTTTTCAATCGCCTCTGCAATTTCATCTGCCTGCATCAATGGACTTGGACGATGCACCAATAGCAAGTCCAAATAATCAGTTTTTAAGTTTTTCAAGGATTGCTCAGCAGACCAGATGATATGCGAGGTGGAATAATCGTAATGATGGATGGAAGTTCCTCGCTTTTCTGATTCAAATTGGATGCCACACTTGGAAATTAACTGAATTTTATTGCGGTCTATCTGACTTACAGTAAATGCTTCTCCAAAAGCCGATTCGGTCGTATAACCCCCATAAATATCTGCATGATCAAATGATGTTATGCCATTTTCCAAACAACAGGTGATTAGGTCTGCCATCTGCTTTGTATTGCAGTTTTTACCCCAGACTCCCCAGGTCATTGTCCCAGCAATTATCCTTGAAAAAGGTATCGTTTTCATATTCTTTCTATATTGGTTTTAAACCGTTCATTAAAGCTAATAGAGTGGCAATAAAACACAATTGATTGGCTTTAGCCTGACGATCACATAATTTTTGATCAAACACTTTTTAAAAACTGCATGGATCAAATCTCCTGTTATTAAATCCAACTATGAAATGGCCAAAAACATTTCAGAAAATGAACTAAAAGAGAAGTTAATTTTAATAAGCAGCTACTTAGCTGGTTTCCTGGTGTAATAAATCCACCGTTTTTTGGTACAATTCCTGAGCCCTGGCCTGGGTAGATGCCACGCATAAAAGACCAAGTTTTCCATGTTGGGATATGGCGCCAATTAAATGAAACATAACGCCTTCCTGGGTGGTTCCATCAAAATGCAAACCATTGCAAATGGCGATATCAATCAAATCTGGTGGTGTTAGGGTTTTGAGCTTGTCTGAAATGAGGTTATCGGTAGCCAGATAGCAACGGGTTTGTCCATTGGGCATTTCGTAGCTGCCTTTCTTGTAATAATATCGCCCATTTGTTAGCAACTGCAGCATCAGATACGGATGGGTTTTTCCACCCTTATGAAGATTGATTTCAATGGCATAGTGGCTCCAAACTCCATTTTCCAAAACGGAAATAAAGTCAATACCAAACCGACCTAAAATCCAATAGGACTCCATTTCATTGGCAACTTTTAAACCCAATTCGCCTATTTCAGACCTGTAATCCTCATGGGCTGGAAAAGTTGCACCGATGTAAACCTGGTCAGATTCTCCACCCAAAACCTGATCGTGGGTTGAAATGATATCCACCTCTCTTAATGGATTTATTCTGCATTGAACAGAAGGTGAATTTTTTATTTCTCCTTCAATAAAAACCTCAACAACGCCTCCCATAGATCTGAACTTTTCCTGAAAAACCTCAAAGCTCATATCTTTGGCCACCACATGAAGTGCTTTTCCCAAATTGCTGAGACTTATTTCATCTTCGGAATCATAGACATAAATGGCATTTCCATCACCTGAAAACCCATCATTTAGTTTAACAACGGCCCTTTTTAGATCTGGATTTTTTTGTTTCAGTTCTTTTAAGGCTTCCACCACTTCATCCAAACTTCCCAGATTTTCTTTTCCGTCAGGAATTGGGATACCTGCCTTTCGAAATATTTCACGGCTACCACTTTTCGTGCCCCAATAGGAATATTTTGAAGGACAGCCATATACAGGAATTTCAAGTTCCAATGCTAGTCTTTCTTCCAGATGGGTAACATTAAAAGCCACCAGATGAGCCACCAGCCCGGAAGAAATATTGGTTTTAATCTGCTGCAACAGTCTGGGACGTGTGAGAATTTTTTCTGTCAGAGGTTTACTTGAAGCATCATTACAATTTAGTAAAACCAGTCTGTTTCGGGCGTGCATTCCTGTAATTCCGGGAATGTGGTGCAGGTAATAATCGATAATGGCCTCATCTATCGGCACGCTGGTTACATATATAATCTTTGTCCCGGGCATCCTGAGTAAAAGCAGCATGCAAAGCAACATTTCTTCATAGTGAATAACCCCGGATAGTTTGGTTAGAATTTCTGTATCCAAGGTCAATCCAGGAACAACGACAACCGTTTTCGATGCCAATGGATCTGGAAAATGAACTTTAAATTGTTCAAAAAGCTACTCATGAAGCGATTCCAATAGGACTTGTTCATCTGAATTCAATGTCAACATATTTCGATCCATTTCTCGATTTTTAAGGCTTTTAATATTCGTAAGTCTAATTAAAAATCCAGAATAATAGTTGCTGAAAAAAATGGTTGTACGCCCATAAATGACCGTTCAAAAACTTAATCAGCAAAAATTGGCCAAAAAACAAAAATTGCTCTGGCAAATGCCAAACCATTTTGCTGCGCAATTGCCAGGTAATGAACCAATCCTGAATATGGAGGAAGAAAATAAAAACAATCCAAAGGATGTTGGGCCAATAGAATATTACTTTTTTGAAATCGTAGAGCAGGTCGGAAAAGGCAGAAAGAACTTGGGTAATGCCCAGGCCCATCATGATGCAAACCAAAATAGAAACGTATTCAAACGGACTGATTTGGTTGCTCATTTTTTTCTTATTTTGCCTATATTAAAGGCAAAGGCGGTACAAATAAATCAGCTAAGTTTAGACAAAATCAGTTTCTTCACTCTATCCAATTCTTCAGAAGAAATCTGAATGTAGGTCTCGCCTTTTTCTATTTTTTCTTTTATTCCCTTTGCAATAAAAAAACTTTGAATTTTGTATTCATTGCAACCCTTACATATGAGCAAATGAGCCTTCATTTGTATCAATTCGCTTGCACTTAAACCGAAAATTTGTTGTTTTTCAACAAGATGGCTTGCTTTTAGACAAGATAAAAAAACACTATGTAAAGATTTTCTCATTTTTTAAACCAATTGGTGTCCAGACATTTGCGAAGTTGAAGCTTTGCTCTATGAATCAATTGCCAGTAGTTGGACGTGGTGATGCCCATTTCCTTACAAATTTCATTTGCATCTTTATCTGAAAAGTATTTCAGCACCATGGCGTGGTTCCAGGAGGCCGGCAATTTATCCTGGCAATTCTCTAAAGCAGCTTTAAAATCTAAATTATCAAGCAATTGACCTTCTTCTCCTATAGCCCATGCTTTTGGCAATTCCCCATTTTTCCAGGTATCAGAATCATCAAAAAAAACATTGTCATTCAAGTGCCTGGTGTCCATTTTAAAGGAAGTCCTGAAGTAGTCTGCAATTTTGTTTTTAAGAATAGAAAACAACCATGTTTTGACCTGGCTGCGTTCCTGAAAACTATCAATTTTTTGATATGCCACTATAAAGGTGTCTTGCACCAGGTCCTCAGCTATTTCTTTCTGGGGCACCCTGTTGCGGGCCCATTGCAGCATTTCTTTAGAATATTTATTGACAAGTTCCGTAATAAGCTGTTGCCGAGGTATATCGATTGAATGCTCCAATTCTGATAATTTTTACAAAAAAGAAAACGAATGGGCAATATTCCAAACATACCAATTCTTGTTCAGGGGTAACACCAAAAAATATCAGAAACTTGTAAAGCAGATTCCATCAGAGCGTTACACTGGTAGAAAACTTGATCGCAATGTTATCTAAATAACCATCCAGGGAATATGGGCCATAACGCAAAAACAAGCCCCCTCCTATCCCCAAATTGACTCCAAGTAAAGGAACTATAAACAAATCATTTAAAAACAAACCTGACTCATAAAACCCAAATGGCATAGATTTCACATCAACAGTTTTATGCAATTCAGGATTTGAAACACGTCCCCAACCCATATTATGTAAAAGTGTAAAATACGGCCTGTAAGGCAAAGTTGAAATCTGCATTCTGCTGAACTTATGGGCAATAAAGACATTAAAATATTGATCGTGCGTAAACTCATTATACCGCATGGTTTCAAATGAGTTATATGATAAAAAAGTAATTTCGCGATAAGAAGCCCTTGATGAAAACAAAAGAGAATAAGGAACTCCTCTGGTCATAATACCTCCAACCACTTGGATTCCAAAATCACCTAAACCCAAAATTCTTCGGTTCCATTGCATTTTCGCTTCAAGACGGGAATACCTGTAACTTTCTTTTTTAAGACCTGTTAAACCTTGGGAAAACTGAATCCAAAAATTTGGAAATTTACTTTGCAAGGAATATTTTTCATTTCCAAATCTTATGAACTGAGCCCCGGGATTCCAATTTATTCCCAACTTCATTTCAGAAACACCAAGGCCTTCCAACTTTTGTTTCGGTGTATAAATATAATCGTATAAAAAAGTTCTTCTTCCTGTCTCAAACGAAATTCTTGAGCTTAAATTCCTGGCAAGCATTTGATTATAACCAAATTCAAAAACCTGTAAGCGATCAAATCTTGGAATTCTTATAAGCCTTAGTTGCTCAGTATTGTATTGCAATTTTTCGAAAACAAAGGGGTGCATTCCAGGCTCAGACAGATCATCCTGATAATTGAATGTAAATGACTTGCTTTCATCAGGTTTATACACATAGTTCAAACCATATTTCCATTTTTTGTCTCCATAACCATATCCAAAATAGCCGCCAAATTGATTTCTTCTGGAAAGCTGTTCAGTAGTTTGTAATCCAAAGCCTAGCCGAAGACCTTCAAAATCATTTACAGTTATGGCTTTTCTAAAAACCAAATCCACTCTTCCAAAAGGGATCCTGCCAGCCAAAAGTTTTTGTCCAAAGGTTAAATACTTGTCAATAGCATTTAAAGAACCCGCCTCATTATAAAAGGAATATGTATTTTGATCCTTGGTGCTTAAACGCTCTTGCCTCAATCTTGGAGGAAATTCTTTTTCCTGAAGCAAGGAATCTTTTTGAAAATCAAATATCACTTCATTAAAATGAAGAGAATCTTTTTTAGCCAGTTTTTCGATATTGAAGATATAAGTCTTACTTGAGGCTTCAATCGGAATCTTTAATGCTCCAAGTCTGGACCTTTGGTACACAGTTTTTATTTCACCTGGAAACCATCGTCCACTTGGCAACAACTCAGCCTTTTGGAGTAAACTAAATGTACTCTCCCGATCAAATGCAGGCCATACCTGAAAACCAACAACCCCAACAGGATCCATTGAAATATAAAGAATTCCCTGTAATAAATCTTTATTCCTTAAAGATCTGGGATTAAATTTTACAACATAAAATGTCCTTTCTTTTGTCTTAATACTGTCCTGAAGAAAAAATATATACCTTTTCCCCGGTCTTCCAGCCAAAGGAGAAATAAATTTTCCTGAGCCTATCCTCAAAAAGGGCTCAAATATACTCAAAGGCTCAAATCCAGAAACCAAAGACAATGCAGGAGGTTTATTAATACCAGAAATCTTAGAACTATTGACATGCTCATTCTGATTATAAAAATTTTTATATATCCTCCTAGATGAAGATTCCATTAATAAAATATGGTGATCAAGCCCAAAATAAGACATTCTTCTTGTTCCGAAAATTGATATTAAATTTTTAAGATGAAGTTTCAATGAAGAAATATGATTCGTAGTAATAACAAATTTATTATAACTGGAATATTCAAAGTTTTTCTCTTTCCTGGGATCAATATCAGTCCTTTTCATTCTTATCGAAGATATAATTTTTTTTGCATTTGGTGTGGTAATCGTTTGAAATGTAAATGGATGGGCATAATACATATATAGTTTTGCAGAATCTTCAGACTCCAGATTAAGTTCAGATTCCAGATATGTATAAGCTTTGGCCAAAATTTTTTGGCTTGTTGATGGAATAGTAATAGAAAAATTCCCCTCCATATCTCCCAAAAACTCCAGAGACCCGTCAACAATCAAATGTGGAAATGGAATAGATTTTCCGGTTGCTGCATCCTTTACAAAACCATGCAGAATCCGACTTTGCGAAAAACCATGAAATTGAAAAAGTATCAAACAAAAAAAGCACCTGAAAAGGTGCTTTACTGAAAATTTCAAGCCTTTATTTATCAGCTGATTATCGTATAATATAAAGCTTTCCAAAACCTTTTGTAAAAGTTTTATCTGCAGCAGTTTCCCGTTGTGCAAATGTAGAAGGATCCTTCATAACCACCCTATACAAATAAACTCCATTGGCAAGTCGATCACCAAATTCATCAGTGGCATCCCAGCGATATTGAGAAATATTATTTCCTATTCTTAATGGACCTAATTCTGATTTCATGATTTCACGGACAACTTTACCTGTGACAGTCATAATCTGAATTTTGAAATCCTCAGGAAAATCTCCGGTTAATGTAAAAACCCATTGACAAGAAGTTGAGAAAGGGTTCGGGTAAGGGTAAAAATTGGTAATAGTTTTTTGATCCAATACCTGAAAGTCAATCTGGTATGCATTGATGCCAGATTCATTTCCTTTAACATCAGCCCCTTCCACCGCTAATCGATAATTACCGTTATCTAACTTTTCAGGCTTAAATTCAAGTCTAAACAAATTATCTTTTCCAGCTGGAAAGATTTTGACAAGAGGAGAGTTAAGAGGAATTCTCTCAACCACACAACCCTGACATGGTCGTGTCAGAAACAAAGAAATTCCATTTGTATCCCCTTTTAACAGGAACTTATTTTCATCCTTTAGGGAAATGGCTATAACAGGTTTTGGAGAAACAAAATCACCATTCATTATTTTAACACCATCAAAAGTTACATCCAAAACTGGTTGAATTTTATCCTGCAATACTTTAAAATTTAGATTTATGGCATTGTTCTCATAGTATTCCTCAGGTTGCAATCTAGGATTTACAAAAGCTAAAAGTTGATTTGATCCGGCCTTACCTAGAGTTGTGATTTTAGGAAAAGAAAATTTTACAGTAGAATCAGGTGGAAGATATCCCAAGTTTTTAGTCAGGACCTTTTTTCCATTTAAAGTGAATTCAACCTTTACAGAATCTTTAAACGACTTATTTGAAATATTGGAATACGCAAAATTGTACCCAATAGAATCACCCTCCTGTCTTTCTGGTTTTTTATATTCATCCGCTCCAAAAACTGTAGTATTAATTACACCCTCAGGCACGCCTTCATATGTAACCATCCACCTTTTAATAGAAGCAGGTGTGTTATTTGTAGTGTCCAAAACATATGCCTTTAACTGGAGATAAGGAAATGAATCTGCATTAATTCCAGAAATATCAAGGGGTTTCTCATCAAATCTTTTGACCAGAACAGAATCTTTTCCTGTTAAAGAAAAACCTTTCAATTCAAGATGATAATCGTCAGTAATAGGAGCTTCTTTATTTCCGAAACGATTAAAAACTTTATACCATGCAGATGCAGGTCCAATTTTAGTTGAGGATATTTCTCCCGAAGAGCAGGAAGATGTAAAAGTGCGCATCACTGAAACTGACTGATGAGAGGTGGGCTTGGTTGAATTAAAATCAGGTAAAACCACCTGGGCAGCTCCTGGAGATGGGACTTTTGTTTTTTGCCCAATAATAATAAATGGGTCGCCTGGTTTAATATCTTTCAAACTTAATGGATCTACTCCTATATATGGGACATTTGGCAAAACCACATCCATCATTTCATTTATAGATGCTTTTAGAGTATCAGTAGGGAAAAGAATTACATAATCACCTTCCTCTGCTATATTATTAATATAATTGGCAAACTGCTGCTTAAGACTTCCAAAACCTTGATAAGTGTACCCAAAAATATTAACAGAATATGGCTCTCTACCACAACCAGCCAGAAAATAACCGTCTGGAGTATTTGTATAATTCCAAAACTTTGGTTTAAGCGAGCATCTGTCTAGCAAAATGGCACAAAATTTTGCATAACCAGGAGAAAAACAATCTGAAGTCTTCTCACCTGCTTTTAACAATGAAATACCGTTTAGAGTAAAGCTATACGTTTTTGAACTTCCTTTACCCCCACCTGAAATATTTGCTTCAATTGAAACTTGCTTTTGAGGGTAAATCCATTTTCTCATTTGAAAATCTTTGGTTACTCCTTCGTCCACAGATTTTTTAAATTGGTAAAAATTGGATTGCGCCCATCCACTAGGTCCACCTTTAATATATTCGAAACTTTGTGTGTACCATGTTGTATCGTTAGAACCTGAGGGATCTGCAAATTTGACCCGCCAGAAAAAAACTGTACTGTCTTTATCGATAGGCAAATTATAATCCCAGGTACATATGCTTCCAGCCGTAATCGGTAGTGATTGAGAAAAAACAACACCACCAGAATTGAAATTAGCGGAAGTATCGATTTGAAATATGAACCTACGGCTTCCAGCTAAAAAATCTGAATTCTGTACTATTAATTTCACATTTCGACTAGAAACAATAGAATAATTTTTTGGAAACAAAGGTAAAATTCCGGTAGATGGCAGAAAGAAATCAATAGCACCTTCGTTGTTGGTCTCATCCAACTCTTCTTCAAGATTCTTAAAATCCAATTTAAGCTCTATTCTATTGGTACCTGAATATGTAAATTCCTCATTTTGAGGAATGTCCAAATAGAAAGTATCTTTATACGAAACAGGTCTAAATTGAAAAGATCTAACAGAAATGTTTCCATCAGCAAATTTTCTTTTAACACTTATTCCCAACGAATCCTTTGTATACCTACCGAAATTACTAACAATCACTCCTAAACGTAAGATAGGAATATCTGCTGTAGGATTTTGCTGTGCTAAAAAAACCTCTTGATTGCTGGTTTTATAATCAGGCTTATTTCCTCCGAATATTTTTATTACCGGATCTCCGTGAAGATTAAACTGTTGCATAAAGGCAGAATCAAGTTCAGGTTGAGAGGTTAGTACACTTAAATACCTTCTCATGGTTTCCTTTTGAATTTCTCCAAAGGATTTTCCAAAAAATAAAGAGTCAGCAAAAGCTACGTTGTAAAAATGGGTTAAGTGCTCCCTCAAGTATCCGGAAAAACTTTCATCTGAAGCAGCCCAAAACAATACTGCACCCTTTTTGGGTGTAAAAATCCAATCCTCGTTTAAAGTTACCCCCCCTTGATACAAATCGCCCGCAAAACAGCCATTTACAATTACCAAAGGGTATTTTCCAGAATTATTAAAACCTTGAGTCACATCGGAAGCATAACCAACCTGAACATCGGAAGTAAATTGGGAAGAATGCCCAAATAAAGTTAATAAAGAGATGCCATTATTTAAAACATTTCTAACATCAACATATTCAACAGTTTCATTAGAGGACTTATTGAAATGACCAATTTTTGCACCAAAAAATTTATCAGCGGCTATTTTTGCTACTTCCACCTTCATAATATTGGTAAAAGCCGATTGTTCTATTTTTGTTTTACCTCCTGAAATATGAAATATATTCTTTTTCCATAATTCATCATATTTAAAGGATTCAGTTTCTTTTACCTTATTTAAATAAACAGCGACTTGTTCAGGAGTTCTGGCAGCAAGTCTTCCAACTGGAAAAGCCATAGTTCTACCGGGTTCACCCAAACCCAAGGCAAATGAGTTATCTGATCCAGGAGCTCCAAATGTTGGAACAAGATTTTCTCTCCAATAATTCTGATTAAACCTTGACATTACAGTATAACCTTTTCCTATCAAAAACATCGATTTTAATTTAACATTGGATTGCACAAAATATCCCCCAACATTTCTTATGGCGAGAGGATTTCTGTCCCCGTAGCCAAAACGTTGAAAAACTTCATCTATCTCCATAACCAAAACTTTAAAATTTCCACCTTCAGGACTTTTTCTAAAATCTGCATAGGCTTGAACCGGATCAGAATAACCTGAAACAGGTTTTCTAAGTGATGGATGCGTAAGTATTAAATAATCATATAGTTGAGGATTAAACGATGTAAAATTGATTTTTTTCGAAAGTGATTCAGAAACAAAAAATGGTTGATTCTGAATTATCATACTTCGGGTATTAACCGTATTATCAATACCAGCAATATATGAACCTGCAATAAATCCAACTCCAATCTTAATAGGCAAAAAAGGATTGGTTATGTCATAAAGCTCTGGTAATGAGCCAATATTTTCAATTCGAATGCGGGAATAATTATTAATATTTTCGTTTAACTCAAATCTAAGACTAGAATAATTATTTGGCATTTGAAAAGTTGCCGGATATCTTACACGAGCATATCCAATACAAAGATTTGATCTAAGCCGTGCTACTGCTCTAATTATTAAACTACTATTCTCGATTAAATTAAAAGGAAATTGTCTTTTATAAGTATAAGCTCCTACACCAGAAAATCTAAAAGTATCTACAGATATTCTATTACTACTAATCAAAAGCTCCACCTTATGATTGAAATTTTGCCTACCAATTTGTAAAAGTTCCAAACTAGGACTTGGTCCATCAGCAAAAGAATTTTGGATACCATCAATTTGAATAAAGTTAGCACTATTAACATCAACCTGATTATCAAACCCGGAACCGTCTAATTCAGAGCTATACTTTCTACCAACCCAGCCTTCACCAGCTGTAAAATACGAAGAATAAGTTATTTCGTTTCTAATTCCCCTTCCTTTGAAATAGTCTAAAGAATTAAACTTAGTTGCAGTTCGCCATGCAAACCTTTCAAATGGAATTGAACTATTATTGTTAAACCCATTATTCGCCACTCTTTTTCCATCCAGAGTAGGCGTATGTGTCAAAAAATAGTGAGCTGTATCATCATATATGGATCGTAAAGTATTTACAGCTACTAATGGTTTTTGATACATCTCCAGTTCACTCTCCCCATCATTCATCAAACCAACAAAGTCGATATACTCATTGTCATTCAGAATGTTATCATTTCCAGAATTTACAAAAATGGCGATCTCCTTTCCTCTTCTAAAAATCTTAAACCCATTTACATTTAAGGCAGACAGATTACCAAAGTTTTGCCCAATTAAAGCTGCCGGAATTCTAAAAACACCGTCTCTGCCAACTTTAATTTGCATGTAGGTTTGACCAGATTTTACCCAATCTATGTAAGTGGGAGCTGATTGTGAAAATCCACTATTGCCTGCAAAATTCAGGCAAAGGATAACAAAAAATAGAATTGTTAAATTTGAAAGCCTTCTAAGTTTAAATAATAACATAAGGTTAGAACATTGCTTTTATACTAAAAATATGGCTATATAAAGCCTCTGCCTGGTTGCCAAGATCAGTAATTGCATAGTCTATTCCGATCGCCCTCCATTTTAGACCAACTCCAAAATTGACCTGATATTGCCAATCAAAACCGTTATCAAAGTTCTTGATCGTTTGCCAACCTGCCAAACCAGACCTTATATAAACTATTTTAAATGCAGAAAGTTCAAGTCCAAGTCTTGGATCAATTGAAAATGTTTTATTGGCAATTAAAGTATTTCTTTTTCCATCAAAAGTAGTAACCAAATCAGCAACGGGAGTAAATGAAATTTTTTCCTTGAAAAAATCAAACCTTTTAGCAATGCCAAATGTCCAGGTTGGCAAGGTTAATTCAACCGAATTTTGAGGAATTGCATTGCCAGTAGCGGCAAAAACACTTTCAAATTCTGTTGTATTGTAGCTCCAGGCATTAAAGGTTGTTGCAACATCTCTGGCCATACAGGCAAATTTCCATTTTTTGTAGGAATATCTTATACCTGCATCCAATCCAAATCCCCAGGCGTTGGCAAATTTTCCGGCATTTCGGTAAATGATCTTTAAACTTCCACCTAAGGATAACCCCCAAATTCCAACATTTCGTCTTCCATAACTAAAAAAAAGGGCATTATCAGCTGAGGAAAAAGTAGAAATTCTCCTATAGTCAACCTGACCTTGATCAATTAAAAATCTTGTATCAGGAATATCATCAATTCCAAAACGAAGGAAAGAAATGCCTAAGGTACTAAGGCTATCAATTTTTGTTGAAAATCCACCATAATCGTAGTTGGCTATTCCGCCAAAATAACTGGCATGCATAAGCATTAATTCATTTTTCTTCTCCTGGTTGGCCAATCCGGCAGGATTCCAATACGCAGAAGTAACATCACTAACAAATGCTGATTGGGCTCCAGACATGGCCAAGCCGGTTGAACCAACACCTATTGATAAAAATTCATTGGAATATTTGGGCGCTCTCCATTGGGCAAGCACCTGATAATCAATGATAAAAACAAAAAATACCAGGGTTAGAAATCTGAACATTACCGTTCTTTAGTTCGGACAAATATAATTGATTCATTTGCTGAACATTATAAAGAAACGAAAGTACCTTAGAAATGTAATCTTTTAATTGAAATCGTGTAAAGAATTGAAAATTAAATTAAACTTGCCGTAACTTAATTCATATGAAGTCATCCTATTTTTCAGTTCGTTTTCAGCTTGTTATTGGATTTATTTTCGGAATTTTCCAATGTTCTTTTGCTGGAAATGAAGGATTTGTTTTAGGTACCAGATCTGTTGGCTCCGGACAAATAGGAATATTATATTCTGACATCTGGTCGGTTCATAACAATATTGGAGCCCTTGGGTGGTTAAAACAAAGTGGCCTTGGAGTTTCATTTGATAATAGATATAACCTTCAGGCTTTAAATCAAATTTCATTTTCAGCAGCTACAGCCCTTGAAAAATATGGAACTCTAGGCTTTGGAGCCTCCCGTTTTGGCTCCGACCTTTTTAATCAATCAAAAGCCAGTTTGGGATGGTCCAAGGCATTTGGAATTGCTTCCATAGGCTTACAAGCTCAATGGACACAAACTGCTGCTTCAGAATTTCCCACCAGACATTACTTTTTATTAAACTTTGGTGGCCTTGCCAGACTTACTTCAAAAGTACATTTTGCAGCCTCAATTTCAAATATAACCCAAACAAAAGCAGCTGAATTTCAGGATGAAAGAATACCTACCATAGTAAGAGCTGGTATTGCTTTTCTGCCAAACGATAAAGTTAAAATATTGTCAGAAGTTCAAAAAGATCTTGACCTTAAAAGCATTGTTAAAGTTGGCATTGAATATGAATTTATAAAAAAGGTTTGGATTAGAACGGGCTTTTCTTCTCAAATAGAACAGGTTTCTGGCGGCCTTGGTATCCAATGGCGCAACTTTCAATTCGATTATGCAGTTGCCAATCACCCTCAACTTGGTTGGACCAATTCAATTGGAATAAACTTCCTGATGGGAAAAAACATTGAGAAAAAAGCGGAAGTCAAAAAGGAGGTTCAATGATTTATAGAATTACCCTTTTTGTATTGCTTTTTTGTGGATGGGCTGGCCGATCCATGTCTCAAACCTACCCAAGGCCAGAAATTCAAATGGAAGATTTTATTGAAAATCTTTTTAATCTTCAAAGCGCCGATGCCAATTATGAGGATTTGTATGAACAACTTTTACTTCTGTATTCCAACCCTATTGATTTAAATGATGCTACTGCTGATGAACTTAGAAACACATATATATTAAGTGAAGAACAAGTTCAGGAACTCCTAAAAAGACGGCAAAAAACAGGCAAGCTTCTCTCTATATATGAATTGCAAAGCATTCCTTCTTTTGACCTCAAAACAATTTATGCCCTCACACCATTTGCGGTTGTAAACGAAACCCCCTTGAACCAGGATAATAAAGGTATTTGGAAACGAATTATCTCTGAACCAAATAACAGCCTCATTTTAAGAGCATCAAGAACCTTGGAAGAACAAAAAGGATACACCCAGGCTGAGCCAAATGCAAATGGGGAAAGCCCTGTCCGATACGAAGGTGACCCAAATAAAATTTTTCTTCGTTACAGGGTTAGCCATGTTAAAGATTTTAGCATTGGCTTTACCGGTGAAAAAGATCCTGGTGAAAAATTGAAATGGAATCCTGATACCAAACAATATGGTTTAGATTTTTGGTCGGCTCACCTAATGCTTGAAAACAAAGGCATTTTCAAAAAAATTGTAGTTGGTGATTATCAATACATGTTTGGTCAGGGACTTGTTTATTCAGCAGGCTTTGCAGTTGGAAAGGGTTCAGAGCCAATTACAACTGTCAGACGATCAAGTATTGGCATAAGACCTTATACTTCAGTTTTGGAAGGTTTGTTTTTTAGAGGTGGTGCAGCAACGATTGGATTTAAGAATCTTGAAATTACTGCACTTGTTAGTAGAAAATCAGTGGATGGAAATATTCAGTCCAGCTCTGATACTATTGACAATGATTTTATTGAGAATTTCTCTTCCTCTATCAACATTACAGGTTTTCACAGAACACCAACTGAATTAAGGAACAAACAATCCAACCGGGAGGACATGTTGGGTACCTCTATTATATATAAAGAGAAAACAGGAAAATGGGAACTTGGGGCAATGGCCACAACTATTCAATACCAATTCCCAATAATCAGACGCCCGACTGTTTATAACCAATTTGACTTCAATGGAGATAACAACCAAAACCTCAGCTTCTCAGGGCAATACAACTATCAAAACTTTTCCTTTTTTGGAGAAAGCGCATTAAGTAAGGGAGGCGGCCATGCTTCAGTAGCTGGCCTGGTAGGCAGCATTGGAAGGGGACTCGATATAAGTATGGTAGGCAGAAATTATTCAAAAGATTACCATGCATTTTATAGCAATGGGTTTGGTGAAGCCACCAGAAACGTAAATGAAAGAGGGATTTATTGGGGAATTAAATACCGGGCGCATCCAAAATGGCTGGTTGCTGCTTATTACGATCGGTTTTCTTTTCCATATCTGGCTTTTCAGGCTGATGGGCCCAGCTGGGGAGATGAATACCTCTCTAGAATCACATTTGCGCCTTCCAGAACCACTTCATTTTTTATTCAATATAGAAATGAATCTAAACTGAGGAATTTATCGGGCAACGATGGCCTGACGGATATTTTAGTACCAACCAGAAGGCAAAACTGGGTAATTCAGGCAGATGCAAAAGCAACAAACTGGCTTTCTGTTCGCACAAGGGTACAAGGCAGCCTATGGAAGCAGGAAAAAGGAAAACCTGAAACCTATGGACTGGCAATCTCCCAGGATCTGAATTTGGATTTCGGGAAATTCAGCATTAGCAACAGGTTCAGCCTTTTTGATACAGATGATTTCAACAACCGTCAATACCTCTATGAGAAGAACGTTTTATATGCTTTTTCAATTCCTGCTTTAAATGGAAGAGGCGTTCGGGTTTATTCACTTATTCAATTCAGCCCAAATCGTAAAATTGACCTTTGGATAAGGGTTGCCAGGACCATTCAAAGAGATGCAAAAACGATTGGATCGGGTAATGAACTCATTAATGGCAACCAACGAACCGATGTCGTAGTGCAATTTCGTTATAAATTTTAGGCTTTTATCTCAATCTTACATCCATTTTGGTCTGATTAAAATTTAAATCAAAAAAAAATCAGACCTTAGGAATCTATTTTTCAGGCGATTGACCAAATCAAAATAGCCTGACTCTATTGGTAAATGACCTAAAATCAAGTGTTAAAACTTAGATTCTATACAAGTAAGATTCATGATGATTGGTGTAGCAAAAATCTAATAGAATGCCCCACCTTTGTATTGTTCGCACTGAGAGAGTTCAATACGAACAAAAAGAAAAACCCACCCGACTAAAGGCGGATAGGTTGAAAAAAATAACTTTATAAAAACATACATTAAAATTCTTTAAAGTCGAAAGACCTATAAGAAAATATTCAAACTTATTTAAAGGCAATATTGCCCACATATAGTTGGCTAAATCCTTCCTTAATAAAATTTGAGAACAACAAAAAAATTGGCTCAGGCCGAAAGATCATAAATAGGGTTTAGAAATAAAGTAAAGGTCCCGCGTGTTACGCGGGATTTTTTTTTACTCTTGTATTCCTCCGCCTGAGCAGTGTTATAAGAAAAGCTGCATTTGGAGTAAATAGATGTACTTTTTTACATTGCGACTTTGAATTCAATCTTTCCTTATAGTTTGAAATCAAGAATTATTTAAAAAAAAATGAAACTTACTACCTGGAAAGTAAAAAAGGAAAAATAGAAATATGCTCAAAAACAGCCTACATCTAAAAAGCGTAGGAAGCCCCAATAGAGGGTAAAAATGGTAACTGATTTATTCTTTTGTATTGTACCCTGTCAAAATAGAAAACATTTTCCCTGTTATAAGTATTGACAATTGAACCGATTAATTCAATTTTACTTTTATCATTAAACTTCCAGGTTTTGGTAACAGAAACATCAAGTCTATGGAAGTAAGGTTGTCTCCCTTTGTTAAAATCCGATTCTTCGCCGTAATAAATGCCAAGACTTCCATTTTGGTTGTTTACAACATTGTTATTGATTTGTCTATCCAGATTCAGATTTTCATAAAAGGCAAACGTTTGGGTGAATGGAAAACCCGATCCTAAATTCCATCGCACATTAAAATCCCAGCTTTCTTTAGGACCAAAAGTGTAACCACCCACAAGATTCACATTGTGTCTTCTGTCAAAAATAGGAGAATAGGTTACCCCATTGAAAGTCCTGTCCACTTTTCCCAATGAATAACTTGCCTGTAAATAAAAGGGCTTTTTATCATATTTAATAAGAAAATCCAAACCTCTGGCTACGCCTGTTTCTACTATAAACTCCGGCTGACCAGGAAATTTTCGTTCCCTGTTGATGTTTACAAAGTCGCTAAATGTCTTGATATAGGGTTCAATGGTAATTTCAATATCCTCATTGATATCATACTCAATTCCTGCAACAAAATGACTTGACTTTTGTAAAGCAGATTTAACTGGTTGGTTGTTAGGATTGCCCACCGTTTCTTCATTTCGATTATAAACAGGCTCGGGGGATGAAATAAAGCCCTGAAACAAGGCAATAACATCTCTATCGCTTTGGGTTGAAACCAGATTTTGAGAATATAAACCAGCGGCCCCTTTTAATCTGATTTTATCAGTTAGTATAAATTTGGCCCCAAATCTAGGTTCAACTCTTATGAGACCTAAGGATGCATAATATTGAAATCGAACATTTGGCTCTAAAATCAAGCGTTTGCCAGAATTGTATTTATATTTTACAAATGCATACATCTCAGCATTATTAGCCTCAAACAAACGCTTTCCGGCTTTTGGATCAACCACATCAAATTTTGTGGTATTACTTACCAGACCTAAACCATACCTTAGCTCATTTTTATTCAGGTAATAGGTAAAATCAAGATTACCATTCAGGTTGGTAATGGTTGATCTTCTCGGAGCAACCAATTCCTCCTCAATTTCAACATCATATTTAGAATACCCAAGATTTCCGCCAATAAGAACAGTAGTACTGGAAGGTATCAACAAAAAGTTTCCGCCATAACCATATGAATTCCAATTAAAGTTTCCTTGCTTTCCCAGGTCTGCCCTGTCCCTGAAATTAAAACCAAATAAACTTGCCTTATTTCCATTATCACCATGAAAAGTTGTCTTTCCATAAGAATCAGAAAACGAAAATGGGAGATAATTACCTGACTGATTGGCATATGGATAAAGTGTAGGAGATGTTCTATTTAAGTAAGAATTCCTGTGTGAAGCTAAAAAGGTTACGCCTCCTCCATTTTTTCCTTTATACAAAGGTCCTTCTAAAATAGCCTTTCCAGCAAAAGGATTAATTCCAATTTTCCCTCCAATCTGGTTTTTATTTCCATCCACTGTTTTTACATCAATAACGGCTGAAGTTCTACCGCCGTATTCAGAAGGAAATGCTGCCGTGTAAACATCTACATTCTTCAAGATATCTGTGTCGAAAACAGAAAACAAACCTAAGGAGTGAAATGGATTGTAGATCATCATTCCATCCATAAGGGAAAGCGTCTGCACATTCGAGCCACCTCTAATGTATAATTGTCCCCCTTGATCTCCCGTAAATGTTACACCGGGAATAGTTTGCAGATATTGTGCCAAATCATGCTCCCCTCCTATCGGTGGCACATACCTGATTTCCTTTGGAGTTATTCTGGTAATGGATGAATTTACCGTATTTATTCTTGCTTGCTTGTTTTTCGAACCTCGGATTTCAACCTCTTTTAGCTGCCTTACTTTTTCCCTTAATAAATATTTCTTATTCAAAATTTTTCCAGCCGCAATAGAAATCGGCTCTATAATAGTGTCATACAGTAGATTAACTACAAAAATCTGATAATCGCCAGGAGGTACTTTAGAAAGTGAAAAGAATCCATTGATATCCGTATTGGTACCAAACTTGGTTCCCTTTAAAAATACAGGACTAAAAAGCACTGGTTCACCAGACTTATTATCATATAGAAATCCGCGAACTTCTCCGGTTTGCGCTTGACCAAATTGGATAGTGCTAAACAGGAAAATAAAAAACAGAAAAAAACAGTATTGATTAAACTTCATAAAAACGATGCAAACTAAGTAAATTTCAAACGTCCTAGTTTGGACAATTTTAAAACTTGTGATGAATGGTTATTGAATTATTCAATCGCAATGAATTATATTTGCAAAGGTCTTACACACGAACGTTAGAATTATGAAAAAAAGCAACATTTTAGTCTTGATTGCCATCGCTGCTTTGGCGTACTCCTGCAATATTGCCAAGACATGTCCAACCTATGCAAAAGATTCAAATCAAGGAATTACGTCGGTCAAAAATCGATAATATTAAAGAATTTTAAAATTCCTGGAAAGATGCCTTTCTTTCATAATTTTGAAATTTAGAAATAGATTCTAAAAATTTATTATTAAAATACAATATATCACTGACTCAAATAATTGTGTCAGTTTTTGTTTTTATAGACAAAATATTTCTTAAATCTTCTATCTCCTTATCAAGTTTTATAAATAAATCCAATCGGCACGGAATTATTTTTGCAAAAAACCACTTATGAACTCTGATATAAAGGTATTTGCCCCAGCTACTGTTGCAAATGTAGGATCTGCATTTGATGTTTTGGGTTTTGCAGTAGAGGCGCCGGGAGATGAATTGATTTTAAGAAAAAATAATTCTAACAAATTAGTAATCAAGGAAATAACAGGTGATGGGGATAAACTTAGTTTAGACCCAGAATCCAATACTTGTTCCGTTTCTATCCAGGAATTGCTAAATAAACTTGATAGTAAACAAGGATTTGATATCCATCTACATAAAAAAATGCCATTAGGCTCAGGCCTGGGCTCTTCCGCAGCATCCACTGTTGCTGGTGTTTACGCAGCCAACTTACTTTTAGGAAGCCCACTGGCAACAATTGACCTTTTGCCTTTTGCGATGGAGGGTGAGCGACTTGCTTGCGGGGCTGCCCATGCAGATAATGTTGGACCTTGTTTGATAGGTGGTTTTGTATTGATTAGTTCATACAATCCATTAATCATTAGGAAAATCCCATTTCCAAATCAATTGAATGCAATTGTAGTGCATCCAAAAATAGAGGTTGGAACAAGAGATGCCAGAGAAGTACTCAGACAAAAAGTTAGTTTAAAGCAAGCCGCTGAACAATGGGGCAGAGTTGGAGGGCTCATTGCCGGGCTTTATTCGTCTGACTATGAACTTATTGGAAGTTCACTTCAAGATATTATTGTTGAACCAGTCCGATCGGTTTTAATTCCTGGATTTTATGCAGTTAAACAAGCTGCAATGGAAAACGGAGCACTTGGCTGCAGCATTTCCGGTTCAGGACCTTCTGTATTTGCATTGTGTGGACCAAAAGCTGATCCTGAAAAAATAGGAAGAGCTATGGGCTTAGCCTTTGAAACCTTACAAATTGACTCCAGTATTTACATTTCCATAGTTAATGAAAAAGGCCCACTAGTTATTGCCTAAAATGGGCTATGCAACTTTTGATTTGGAGCAAAACTTTATCTGCAACCAAGAAATATTTTAGATATTTCCTTTGAAACCCCTCTACCGTCCGAAGCTCCTTTTTTGATAACTGTTACTTCTAAGTTTATCAGTTTTTCACCAGCTGGATTTTTTTCCTTAAATAATTCATTCAGAATCAATTTTTTAGAAAATAGCCGGGTCCCAGGCTGAAGCTCAAGTTTCATTGCTTCACTTTTCCAGGAGTTTATCCTTGGGGTATAAGATTCTATACTGGAGCCATTTTGGAAAAATGCTTTGATATATAAATAAGCACTGTCGACCCCAAGATTTTTCATAGAAGGATTTCCCTCATCTGCATTATTGTAATAAATAGTAGTTATTTCATCTGGAAAAAGGTTGAAAGGAGAGCAATAGATTGTATCCCGTGTGGTAATTTTTGGAATAATTTTAATTTCAAGATCCTCAATTTTATTATCAGGTTTTCCAAAACCACCACCATCCTTATTTTTTACCAAAAACTTCAAAGGTGTTGCAATAATTGCTTCACTAGTTGTATTATAAAACAAAGTAGGTATCATTTCATAATACCAAACATTTGGACCTTTTTCCAAATCTCTTTTCATAAATAGACTATCATTTGAGTTCTTCCAATCACCGTTTTTAAATTCCGGCATTCTTTTATCCTCTGAAACAGGTGACCATGAATAGAAGTATAGGGGAAAAACATCTTTTAACAAAGTATTCTTAGACGATTCAATTTTATCTAAATCCACATAAATCTTAACTCTCTTTTTAGGGTCAGTCGGCGATGGGTCTATCCATGCTTTTTGTTGAGCTTTGGCAACTAATGAAAATACCAGAATTACCAAAGTTAGTTGTATAGTCTTTTTCATTTTTATTGTTTGGTAAAGGTTAATTCATAATACCAACTCACTTCTCTATCACACAAAAAATCTTTCCTTAAAATCATTTTGTTTTCCCAGGTTCTTATAGGGGCACCAAAAGAAATCGAATCTTTAATCTGTACATTATCGGAAGATATTCTGGTGTAAATTTTACTTGGAGCAGCCGGGTTATCAAATTGCCAAAATCCCTTCGTTAGAAATTTCCTTGTCATTCCAGTTGTATCAGTTATAAAATCATTTCCAACAAAAAGGTAAGAAATTGGATTTCCATTGGTTACATAATTGGTAATATCAACGGTATCAGGAAAAGACTTGTCGATTTGATTGACAGATTTTAAAATCCAGGCACCTTTCAGTGCCAATGGTTTGCTATCGGGAGCCTCCAGAACCTGTTCTTTGGGAGAACAACTCCAAAAAGTTGACATCCAAAAACAAATCAAAATGTAAAATATCTTTTTCATATATGATGATAATTTGAAAGGTTAATTAGTTGCAACCACCAGAAACGTTAAAAGTAAAATTAGTAGTTTTCTCACTTATAGGAAATTGCAATGCCATACCAGGGCAATTCCAAGGTGCATTTCTGATTCTCAAAGCGGTTTGACCAAGAGTTGCATACCTTTTAAGTGTATGGGTCCTATCTCCTTCGCAGGCTAATTCAATTCTCCTTTCTCTTTCAATTCTGTTTAAAACCACCTCGGCCCCATCTCCAGGCAATAACATATTGGCATTAGGATTTTTATAGGCCCGTTTGATTATCAGGTTAATATTCTGAATGGCAGCGCTCAAATCAGGTGCTTCTTTTCTAGCGGCACTTTCAGCCAATATTAAATGCAATTCGGTCATATGGATTAATGGAAGAGAGAATACATCGCCATCAAATTTAGAGGCTGCATAATATTCATTGCTTGCTCCTGAATTTTTAACTCTAAAATTTCTAATCCTTAGATCATCCTCTTCATCGGTTATAAGCTCAATTAATCCTTTGGTAACGCCGTTATTTTGTTTGTGAATCCTCATAGGAGGATCGTTTCCATCAGATTTAAATTGGCCTCTGAAATATCCGCCTCGCATATCGTTTATACTTGCAGATCGAATTCCAAAAATGGTTTCTTTTGCACTAAACCTAAATTCTTTGCCAATCGGACTAAATCTATTAAGTGAATCTTCCATGGCAAAAAGATTGGAACTAACCACCTCATTTGCCTTATTAAAAGCTTCAGAATATTTGTTCATTTGAAAATATACTTTTGCCAACAAAGCCTTAGCTGCATAGACATCGGCATAAACCGCTTGCGATCCATTTGAGGTGGGCAACAAAGATTCCGCTTCAGTAAGATCTTGAATTACAGCCGTATAAACCTGAGCCACAGTACTTCTTTGTTTGGGTTCTGCATCAGATACAAAACGAAGAACAACTCCCAAATGTGAGTTGTCGGCAGTGAATCCATATGGCTGGGCATACAATCTGCATGTTTCCCAATGTGCATAAGCTCTTAAAAATTTAGCCTCACCGATTATTCTATTTCGCTCCTCTGGCGTTAAATCGGCACCAAAAGAAGCAGTCTTCTCTAATAAAATATTTGCTCTATTGACAATTCTATACAAATCTGTATAGAACCCGTTTAAGGTCCCGTTAAAGAAAATAGTTCCTCTGTTGTAAACTTCTTTCAAATCATCATTGTTCTGATTCAGCTCAATATTGTCGGACAATAACTCGCTAAAAATCTGAGCCTTGCCATTAAAAGTATTGGCAAATACATCATACGTTCCATTCAAAAATGGTTGAATATCTTTAGAAGATGTTAATACATCTTTTTCAAGTTTAACACCTTCTGGTTCAAGGTCAAATTCCTTTTTACATCCAAGAATTACAAATGAAAACAGGAAGCTGGCGATTGCTAATTTTAAATTTTTCATATTGTTAAAAGCCAACAGTTATGGTTACATTATAAGTTCTTTCCTGGGGTGGAGTTAGAAATGAAATATTTCCGGACCCAAGATTTCTATTTGTTTTTGCAGATTCGCCGTCTCCACCTTCTGCATCTCGGGCAACTTCCGGATCTGGCCCAGTATAGTTGGTAAATGTGAGCAAATTGGTAGCGCTTAAAGTAACTTTTGCTGAAGCTAATTTTGCTTTTTTCAAGGTTTCGTTATCAAACCTGTAAGAAAGTTGCAAATTTCTTAGCCTTGCATAGGTGCCGTCCTGAAGCCAATATGTGGTATTGATGTCAGCATTGGTTGCTCCATAATTCCGGTAATCTAAAGTCAAGCGAGGGTAGGCTGCCTGATCTCCAGGTTTTTGCCATCTGTCAAATACACGTTTATCAGGGGACCAGCCACCATCAATAACTGAGGCAGATCTTTTGTGAGAGGACTCATAAATATCACTTCCTATCCTATATATGAATAAAAAGCCAAGCTCAAAACTTTTCCAGGTAAATGTATTGGTAATCCCTCCTACAGCCTTGGGTACTACAGATCCTACCGGCACTCTGTCTTTAGGATCCCATTTAAATGTTTCATTTCCATTTATATCCAGATACACTGGTTTCCCTGACTCTTGATCAACCCTTGAAAAACGAACCAAATAATTCGCACCCACCGGAAATCCAGGAACGGTCCTTGTATCATTGGTTCCTCCACTTACAGCGTCTTCAGAATAAGGCCCAAGGCTTACTATTTTGTTGTAATTTCTACCTACATTAAAATCTACTGTCCATGTAAAATCGCCGACCAGTGGTCTGGCTTTTAAGCCAAATTCGTAGCCTTTATTTTCTATTGTAGAAACGTTGTCATACAATGAATTAAAACCAATTGAGGAAGGTATTGATACCTGAGTTAGAACATCTTTTGTGTTTTTATGATAGTAATCGGCCTCCAGAGTAATTCTATCATTAAACAGGCCAACTTCCACACCAGCGTCAAATGTTGTAGTGGTTTCCCATTTCAAATTCTGGTTTGGAAGTTTTATCTGAAAAGTATAATCCAAGCCATTATAGCCAACGCCACCCTGAGATAAACTGGAATTGTAGGTTGCAAAGCGTGCATCATCTGAAATATTGGCATTGCCAGATAGGCCATAACCTGCTTTTAGTTTTAAGAAATTAACAGCAGCTATATTTTGAAAGAAATCTTCCTTTGAAACTATCCATCCTCCTGAGAGTGCAGGAAAAAATCCATACCGGTTATTATCTCCAAATCTTGAGGAACCATCTATTCTTCCACTAGCCTGAATATAATATTTTTCCTTATAGTTATAATTCAACTTGGCAAGATATCCTTCAAAAGCCCATCTTCCTCCGAGTGAGGAACGCCTGTTTGCCAAAGCAGATGAATCATAAGTGGATTGACCCGCATTCCAAATTCGCCTATTGTAAAATGGCCTTGAAATATCATTGCTGTTTACATCTCTTCTTTGGGTTCGGGACCTTTGAAATTCATAAGCCACCAATGCTTTAAAATTATTATCCTCACCCAATTTCCAATCATAACTGGCCTGGGCTAATTGATTAAAGTTGGTAACAAAGCTTGCGTATTGCTGAGCACTTCCTTTACTTGTTTTGTTGTTGGTTATCAGATTAGACTGCCATTGATCATCAATTAAATTCATGTAATCAATGCTTGAGGTAAAACCTACATTCAAACCCTTATAAACCTCATAATTAAAATTCAAACTATTGATCGTTCTGGCCTCCTGGGTCCTCCATTTGGATTGTTCACTCTGCATTACTGGATTGTTGTTTACTCCAGCCCCAGTAAAATAGGTACCATCTGAATTTCTGATCGGATAAATTGGAAGTGCTGTTGACATTGCGGCACCCAAACCTCCTGACCATGCGGCATTTACTCTTGAGTTATTTCCGACAGAACCACTTGAGGAAAGGCCAATTGTCATTCCTTTAATTGGTCGGTAATCAGCATTGATTCTGAGTGAATTTCTTTCGTAAAAGTTCCCTTTCAAATAGGATTCATTTTTGTCATAAGAAAGAATACCCATGACATTAAATTTTTCAGTTCCATATCCAACCTGACCAGAAACAGCTCTTTTTATGCCCAACTGAGTGGTTTCCCGTACCCAATCGGTATTTGTAACTTCAGCATCAGATGTTTTGACATTGTTTGGAAGAACTGCCGGGCCAACATTTCCATCATTTTCCCAGGCTTCCTGATACAATTGAAGATATTGTTGATTATTAATCACTTCCGGAAGTTGCGTAGGTTGAGAAGTTCCAACCCTCATAGTAACACTGCCTGAAAGTCCGGTTTTCTTTCCTCTTTTTGTGGTTATAATGATAACTCCATTGGCGCCTCTTGACCCATAAACTGCATTTGCCGCAGCATCTTTTAATATTTCGATACTGGCAATATCTTCTGGATTAATTGTGGCAAGTGGATTGACGTTCATACCGCCTCTGTTACCTGCAAGGTTATAATCCTGAGTAATTGGAATACCATCAATTACATACAAAGGATCACCACCAGCACTTAAAGAAGACACTCCACGAATCCTTACAATTGAAGCTGAACCTGCAAGCCCACTTCCAACAGTTACCTGAACACCAGGTGCCTTACCTTGAATGGCTGCTTCAAAACTTGGGGCCGGCATATCTGTTATCTGGGAACCTTTTAAACTTGAAATTGAGCCAGTCAACTCTTCTCTTCGTTGAGTTCCATAACCAACAACTACAGCCTCTTTGAGGTTCTTTGTAGCCTCGCTAAGTTTTATGTTGATAGGCTTATCGTCCTTAATGGTGAATGTTTTGGTTTCATATCCAATAAATCTAAACTCCAGAACAGCCCCAATTCCAGCTTGAAGTGTAAAATTGCCATCAAAATCGGTTACAGCTCCTTTGCCGGTACCTTTGATAAGAACATTGACACCGGGCATACCAATTCCATCTTCCTGGGCCTTTACCTGACCCTTAAATGTCCCTTCTTGTCCAAATCCTGTGTAGGAACTCAGAGAAACGCAAACGATTGAGAACCAAAGGATAATTTGATAAAGCTTAACCATAAAGAGTAATGTGAATTAGTAAAATAACAAAATACAGCTTTACCAAATCAATGGAAAGCAAGCTTAAAATCTTGGTTAACGGTAAATGATGATGACTAAAAAAGTAATGCAAATTAATACAGGAAAAAGCCGTGGCGCAAAGCAAAAGTTAATTTAATTTTAATTAGGTCTGGATATCTTATTGACAGACATAGAATTACAAAAATAAATCCTGGATTTTTGCTTAAAAAGAACTGAAATTATCGGCTTAATGTGATTTTAAATAATGCAGAAAGCATTTTAAGTCAAAGTAAATGTTCGTTAAAAAATTGAGGATACATAGGAGATAATAAAAAAGTAAAGAATTAGAAAAACCATAATCTCCTGCATTTTTTTGGATCGTTTCTTTTTCAGTTGCCTATTAACTGGATTTCGAATTTGGGCATACTGTATAGTTTTAATTCGCAGGTTCCATTTTGGATCTATCACCAGAACCACCATTTATTACATGCAAGAACTTCAAATGTTTTGCTTTCTTAGTTTCAGAATTTCACTAGTTTTGCATCCTAAAAATGGAAAAAAATCCGAAACAATTGAATAGCAATAACTTAGCCGCCTTTTGGATATTGGTGCTTGCTGGGTTTATGGGCCTTCAATTCAATATTGGCTTTCAATCCATTAACAAATCAGAAAAAAAAGAAACCACATCTGTTTCTTTTTTAATTTCAACTGCCCAACATTCAGCGGCTTCAGGTCTTAGCCCTGATTTAAAATTCCTTCAAACCTGGTTTCAACACGCTCCACAGGCTTTTGAATTCCTGAACAATTCTCAAAGCCGTCCTGGTTTTGTATTTCATATCCTTTTAAAGGAAAACCTCATTCGTCTGCTCCAGGCGAGTATTAGTATCAATGCACCCTGATTTCAAGAGATTTCCGCATTGACCTAACTTTAATTTTTATCCAATTTTTTATTTAATTTATTCATATCTCATTATGAGAAACAAAACTTTATTAATTACACTTACAGTCATAGTTTCAGCGCTGTGCTTGTATTATCTTTCATTTACCTGGATCTCCAGAAATATTGAAAAAGAAGCTGAAGAATTTGCCACAAAAGAGGGTCTTGTTAATCAAGCCAAAAAGGCCGCTTATTTAGATTCTCTTTGGGTAAACCCAGCCTTTAACCTTTTGGGTAAAGAGCTTACCTACAAAGAAGTAAAAGAAAACGAAGTAAAACTTGGTCTTGACTTAATGGGCGGTATGCACGTAACCATGGAAGTGGATGCAAGCGACATTTTACGGGTACTTTCCGGCAACAACCAAAATAAAGCATTTCAGGAAGCATTGATCGAGGCAAGAGAGTTGCAAAAAACCAATCAGGCACCGTTTTTGGATTTATTCTATCAAGCTTTTACAGCTAAAAATCCAGGTACAAAACTGAATTCAGTTTTTAGTAATAAAAACAACTCCAGCAGGATTGATTACAGTTCAGACGACAAAAAAGTATTGTCGTATTTGAATGATGAAGTTCAATCTACCATTGACCGATCTTTTGAAATCTTACGAACCAGGATTGATAAATTTGGTGTAACACAGCCAAACATTCAACAACTAAAAGGAACCAATAGAATTCAAATAGAACTTCCGGGTATTTCTGATGCCGTTCGGGCAAGAAAAATCTTACAAAGCGTTGCAAAACTTGAATTTTTTGAAGTTTGGGAAGGAAACGAGTTTGGTAGCTATATCACTGCTCTTAACGACCTGATGGTAAAAGAAGAGGAAGCAAAAAAAGGAATGAAATCGGAGTCTTCTGCTGATGTTTTCAAATCAGCGGCTGCTGCCGATTCAACTAAAACCGACTCTACTTCAGTTGCTTCCAATTCAGATTCTTCAAGTTCCGACACTGGCGCTGCTGCACTTGCCAAGAAACTGGAAGGAAAAGGAGATACCGGAACTGCTAAAAAAGACACCTCTTCTGCCAAACAAAGTGCTGTTCTAACTGCATTATTTAAGCCAGTTTATGGAGGCCTTGGTGTAAGTATCAAAGATACAGCAAAGGTTAACCGATTGCTTTCAAGGGAAGATGTGAAAGCAATTTTCCCAACCAACATGAAATATTTGTGGGGTGTGAAACCAGAAACAGCTGGACAAACTTCCACCAAAGAGCAGGATGCTGTTTTGCCTTTGTATTTTGTTAAGAAAGGACGTGACAATCAGGCCCCATTAGAAGGATCTGTTGTGACAGATGCCCGTCAGGATTTTGATGACAGAGGTCAACCAGAAGTAACAATGGCTATGAATTCTGAAGGCGCCAGAATCTGGAAAAGATTAACTGCTGCTAATATTGGCCGTCGAATTGCCATTGCACTAGATAACTATGTGTATTCTGCGCCAAACGTGAGAGGTGAAATTCCAAATGGCAATTCTTCCATCTCAGGAAGTTTCACAATTGATGAAGCAAAAGATTTGGCCAACATCTTAAAGGCAGGTAAGCTTCCTGTTCCTACCAGAATTGTTGAAGAAGAAGTAGTTGGACCAACTCTAGGTAAAGAATCTATCAACCAAGGGTTAATGTCCATCATTGCTGGTTTCTTAACCATTATTGTTTTCATGATAGCATATTACAACAACTCTGGTGTGGTTGCTGTAATCGCAGTTTTATTAAACGTATTCCTTGTTGTAGGAATTTTGGTTCCTGTTCAGGCCGTCTTAACTTTACCGGGTATTGCTGGTATCGTTTTGACTGTTGGTATGGCCGTGGATGCTAACGTTTTAATTAATGAACGAATTCGGGATGAACTTAGACTCGGTGTTCCTTTGGCAGAAGCCATTTCAAAAGGATATACGGCTGCATCTACTTCCATTTGGGATGCCAACTTAACTACAGTTTTAGCTGGTTTTGTATTGTTCTATTTTGGTTCTGGTCCGGTTCAAGGATTTGCCACAACGCTTATTATTGGTATTTTCACTTCCCTGTTTACTTCGGTTTACTTAACCAGAATTATGATAGAAAGCCGGTTGAAAAAAGGTGGTTCTTTCTCCTTCTCGACCGGACTTAGCAAGGATCTTTTCAAAAATGTAAATTTCGATTTCGTTTCAAAAAGAAAAGCTGCTTATGTATTTTCATCTGTAGTTATTGGTGCAGGTATAGCTTTCATAGCTGTTACTGGTCTTAATTATGGCGTAGATTTCAAAGGTGGTTGGAAATATGTAGTAAAGTTTGAACAAGCTGCAAATACAGATGAAGTGCGAGCAGCATTGAACGCTCCGCTTGGTGGTTTTCCAGAAGTGAAATCCTTTGGATCTTCTGAAAAAGTTCAGATCACAACTTCTTATATGATTGATGATCTGGCAGATGAAACACCAAATAAGGTTTTGGCAAAAGTAGAAGAAGGTTTGAAGGCTTATACCAAAGGCGGAAAATATGAAATTATGTCAACAGCTAAGGTTGGCCCAACTGTGGCAAACGACATTAAAATCAACTCAACCATTGCGGTTATATTGGCTTTGATTTTGATATTTGCCTTTATCATAATAAGATTCCAAAAGATTGGTTACGCAATGGGTGCCACTCTGGCCCTATTCCATGATGTGCTTATGGTGTTGGTATTTTATTCATTGGCAAGATATGTGCTTCCGTTTTCTCTTGAAATCGACCAGAACTTTATTGCGGCCATCCTAACCATTGTAGGTTACTCCGTAAACGATACGGTGGTAATTTTTGACAGGGTGAGAGAGTTCTTCAAAGACTCAGCTTTAGAAGCAGACCCAGCATCTGTAATCAACAAAGCTTTGAATGATACTTTCTCAAGAACTGTAGTTACTGCCTCAACCGTATTGTTTGTGGTTCTTATACTCCTTTTCTTTGGTGGAGAAACCATACGAGGATTAAGCTTTGCACTTTTGATCGGCGTTATTTCTGGTACTTATTCAACGATCTATATCGCCCTACCATTCGTAATCGATGCGCCTGGATCTAAAAGAATAGAAACCAAGGAAGCTGTGGTTGCTACCGAAGAATAATAAAAACCATATAAATTATAAAAAAAGCCTCCGGATTTATTTCCGGGGGCTTTTTTTGATTTATTAAGGTGAAGAAAATTTTTTATTTCCCAATTCACCATTAAAATCCCCATATACTCCTCGTTTAAGTGATAGGTTTTAGTGAATTAATTTTACTTTTTTCATATTGCCGAAAGTTTGGTTTTAGTCTGGAATTCAATCTCCAAAAACTACAAAAACCCTTTTGTCAAAATGAAAATCAAAGGAATTATTTTTCTGGTTTTGTTTTTCCTCAATCAATTGGTTTGGGGTCAAAATACAGTTGCTATTTCCTTTCAAGCAGTTTTTAGAAATTCCCCTATTCAAATTGAAACCGAATCATATCAACTTTCAGGAAAAGATTCAGTCCGGTTTTCAAGCATTAAATTTTACATTTCTAAGATAGAGCTTTTGAAGGATCAAAAGTCAATTTGGAAAGAACCAAACAGCTTCCATTTAGTTGATATTGAAAATCCCGAAACCTCAAATATCAAACTTCAATCCAATCAAAACCAAAGCTTTAACGAAATCAAATTTACTCTTGGCATTGACAGTATAACCAATGTTTCAGGAGCTTTAGGTGGAGACTTAGATCCAACCGAAGGCATGTATTGGACCTGGGATAATGGTTACATCAACGTTAAGATTGAGGGCAATAGCAAACTTTGCAAAACCAGAAACAATGAATTTAAATTTCATATTGGTGGTTATAAAATGGAGGTTAATACTGCAAGGGCTATTACCTTATCCACTGAAAATCAGAAAGACATAAAAGTTTTACTTGATCTGAACGAAGTTTTAAAGGGCATTGACCTGACCAAAACAAATCAGATTATGTCAGCAGGTGAAGAAGGTGTTCGAATCTCAGATCTTTTAGCCAAAAGCTTTACTATCAAAAATTAAACTGATGAAGGCTATCCTGATTTTCCTTTCTGTTTGTCTGTTTTTCGCCTTCTCAGGAAGTGAAAAAATGATTTTTCAAAAACCGAAATCCTGGCCTGAGCCTCAATATGACTTTAGGAAAAACCCCTTGAGCCAGGCCAAAATAGAATTGGGAAAAGCCTTGTTTTACGATCCGATTCTTTCCCGAAACCTCAGCATTTCCTGCGCTAGTTGCCATCTTTCTTATACTGCTTTTACCCACGTTGACCATGCCTTGAGCCATGGCATTGAAGACAAAATCGGTAACCGAAATTCTCCGGCATTGATGAATCTGGCCTGGGCTAAATCTTTTATGTGGGATGGATCTATCAATCATTTGGATATGCAGGCCCTTGCACCAATCAGCAATCCTATGGAAATGGATGAGAAAATTGAAAATGTAGTGCTAAAGCTCAAAAAATCAGACCTCTACCCTAGCCTTTTTGCAAAAGCTTATGGCGATAGTTCAGTGACAGGAGAAAGAACGCTTAAAGCCATTTCTCAATTTTTACTCACTTTGGTTAGTGCCAATTCCAAATACGACAGCGTGGTGCGGAAAGAAACAGAATTTACAAACCAGGAAAAAGTGGGTTATGCCTTGTTTCAAAAAAACTGCAATAGTTGCCATGTTGAGCCACTTTTCACAAACAATGCTTTTGAAAATAACGGTTTGGCTCTGGATACTGGCCTTAAAGATTTTGGCAGAATGGCCATAAGCCACAAACCATCAGATTCTTTGAAATTTAAAGTTCCGACCCTAAGAAATGTTCAATTTTCATTTCCTTATATGCACGATGGCAGGTTCAAAAAACTCAAGCATGTTTTGAATCATTACACCTCTGGCATTCAAATAGGACCAAGCCTTTCAAAACACCTGGAAAAACCCATTGTACTTTCTGCTGATGAAAAAGCTGACCTCATTGCTTTCTTATTTACACTTAGCGACAAAACGTTCCTATTTGATCCCAAACATGCTTTTCCTAAAGAAATATTATCCGGAAATTAAAACAAAAAAAAGAAAAGATTATCTATAACTTATGAATAAACTAGTCCTCATTTTTGCGGGTATCGGGCTTAACTTTAACAGTTTTGCCCAAACCAATCCTGCCATAACTTCATTTTTACTCAATACTACCGGTATAAAAGGCAGGCACTATCTCACAGGAAACTCCACCCCTATTCAGGATGCAGATTCAGCCAATGTTCAGAAAATTCAATATTCGGCAAGCTTTGCCTACATAAGAGCCTCTGGCATTCCAGCTTATGTAATTGGTCCTTATACCAACAATCCGGTTCCAGTAGCATCCAAGCAAAACAGATTATACAAAATTCCTTTAAATCCAGTGGAGAAGATTGGTACCAAAACAAGCGTAGGACCAGGCAGAAACGGTATTTTTATAAATGGTGTTCCCTTTTTTAATGCAGGAGACGGGCGTTCATATTTGAACCAAAACAAATGGAGAAACAACGCTTATGTGTTTGAGAAAAACGGAATTGACTGTAATAGAGGCCATCCGGAAGTTCAGGGAACATATCATCATCATTTTAATCCATCTGCTTTTAACGTGGCTTCAATAGTTAGTTCAACCATTTGTAACCCTTATCTGGGTGATGGACTTTATGTACCTGACAGTACAAAACATGGCCCTTTGATTGGATTTGCTTTTGATGGCTTTCCTGTTTATGGTGGTTTTGGCCACAGCAGTCCTTTGGATACAACCAGCCCGATAAAGAGAATTAAACCAAGTTACAGGCTCAGAAACATCACTGCAAGGACAACCCTTCCGGACGGAACTGCAGCTACAGGTCCAGCGATCAATGCAAACATTCAAAATCCTGGTGCTGTGATTGTTGCTGTTTTGGGTGCATACAAAGAAGATTTTGAATATATTGCTGGAAGCGGCGATCTGGATGAAAGCAATGGCCGCTTTTGCATCACCAAAGAATATCCAAATGGCATTTATTGCTACTTCGCCACCTTGGGTGCCGATGGAAATCCCGTTTATCCATACCTTACAGGCCCAACGTATTATGGAGTTGTTGAAACCTCCAATACACAACCGGCTGGGGCAAGTATTGCTGAGCCAATTTCAACCTACACCCCGATGGTAACTTCAAATTCATCAGAGGAAAGCACCGGCCTAAAAATTAACATTTATCCCAATCCTGCCAATGATGTTTTGATGGTTCAATTGGCCAGTCCAAATGCTTTGGACAGAAAGGTAGAATTGATATCCATTGAAGGAAAAGTGGTAAAAACTGAAACATTAAGACAAGGCAGCACCATGTGTTACTTCGATACACAATCGCTTCGAAAGGGTATCTATTTTATAAGAATTCATTCAAAACAAACCAGTATATCAAGGAAAGTAATGATCAGTGAATAGAATTAAAACCAATAGAAATATGAAAAACAAAATACTTTCTGCCTCCCTCCTCTTGAGCAGTTTGGCTGCTTTTGGACAAAGCAATCCTGCCATTACTGCCTGGCTGCAAAACACAACAGTGACCGGAAGACATTGGGTAGTTAACAATCCAACCCTGATTGTAGATGTCAATAATATTGCCAATGTACAAAGCGTAAAATATTCAACAACATCGGTTTATATAAGCACCCAGGGTATTCCAACTTATCCTACAGGACCATTTCAGGATGGAAACCCATCTCAGGCGACCGCAAATACGAATCCATTATTTAAGTTTCCATTAAATCCGGTTCAAAATTTCGGAACTGCCACAGCAACAACTGGTGGAACCATTGGACTTTTTATAAATGGTGTTGCCTTATATGATTACAGAGACGGTGTAGCCTGGAATGCCACAACCAATGCACTTTGTGGAGGACCAGGAAATCCGCCTTGTCCTGGTGGGCCGCAAGCATCTAATCCATGGACGAGAGATGCCATTCCAGCAGAAAGGCCTGGTTTTGATTGTGCAAAAGGTCATCCGGCTATGGGCAACTATCACCACCATCAAAATCCCAGTGCGTTTAATCTGGATTTGAATGTGCTTTCCACAGTTTGTAATTTATATGCAGCAGATGGTTTGTATGTTATCGATAGTACAAAGCATTCTCCTTTAATAGGATTTGCGTACGATGGATTTCCGATTTATGGTGCTTATGGGTTTAAAAATGTGGATGGCACTGGTGGAATAATCCGAATAAAATCCAGTTACTCCTTAAGAAACATAACCGTAAGAAATACAAGCCCAACTGGCGCAACCGTCACCAATGGTGCTCCGATTAATACAACGTATCCACTTGGATATTTCAGGGAAGATTATCAATATAACCCAACCACAGCGCAAACTCCCGATTTTTTAGATCAGCACAATGGCCGGTTTTGTATCACTCCGGAATATCCAAATGGCATCTATTGCTATTTTGCTACGGTAGATAAAACCTGGAATTCAGCCTATCCTTATGTAGTCGGCCCGACCTTTTATGGCGTAAAATCCGTGACAAAGCCAAATGCCATTACAGAGCCTGTAACTACTTTTGTTCCTGTAACTGCCAATAACCAAACGGAGATAAGCAAGTTTCAGGTGGTTCTTTTTCCAAATCCAGCCAGTGATTTGATTGCCATTCAGAGAAGTGGTTTGGCAAAAGAAAGCATTGAAATAACCTTGCTTGATGTCTTAGGAAAAGAAGTAGCAAAAACCAGTATTTCTCAAGGCGCATCCATCGGTTATTTTGAAACTGAAACTTTGCACAAAGGCCAGTATTTCGTTAAAATAAGCGATGGAAAACAGGTTGTTACCAGGAAAGTCCTGATTTCAGAATAAGCATTATTAATCCGAAACAAAGCAAGGCCTCACAAAGTTGATTTATCTTTGTAGGGCTTTTTTATATATCTGAATGCGATTTCTGCTTTGCTTTTTTTTGTTAATTGGAACAATACCTGACCTAAGGGCTCAACAAAACCAACTTTGGATACCAGATACCTTAGCAGGACCAATCTTTAAACTTGACATAAAGGACACATTTGCTCAAATTTTACCAGGCCAACAAACCATTACGATTGGCATAAACAATAAATTTCTTGGTCCTACTTTAATTTTTAACCAAAGCGATACGGTTCGGTTTGAGGTAAAAAACAAAATGAATGAAGGCACAACGCTGCATTGGCATGGCCTTCATCTGCCGGCAGTTATGGATGGTGGGCCACACCAAATCATTCCTGTTGGAAGCACCTGGAAACCGTATTGGAAAGTAGATAACAAAGCTGCTACTTATTGGTATCACCCACATCTACATGAAAAAACGGCTGACCAAACCGTAAAAGGTGCAGCGGGTTTGATTATAGTTCGGGATGCAGAGGAACAGACATTGAATCTGCCCAGAAAATATGGAATTGATGATTTTCCTTTGATTTTACAATCGCTTCAAATTGGGCCTGACAATCAAATAATTCCTGATGGCATGCAGGACAGCATCGTTTTGGTAAACGGAACTCCAAAACCGTTCCTCAACATTCCTGCACAAAAAATCAGGTTGCGGATTTTGAACGCCTCCAATGCACGGAATTTTAATGTCGGTTTTACAGAAAACATTCCTATGTATTTGATTGCCACGGATGGCGGATTATTGGGTAAGCCTTTGGCTCAAACCAGAATTCGTTTGGCACCGGGAGAAAGGGCGGAAGTTTTGGTAAATTTTCAAGGTTTTCAGGGTAGTTCTTTTCAGCTAAAAAGCTTCGGTTCGGAAATTCCAATTGGAACCCAGGGTGGTCCGCTTCCTGAATTACCAATTGGAACTGTCCCAATGAAAAGTCCATTAAATGGTCTCAATTTTAATGTCCTGGAACTGAGAGTTGGCCCTCAAATTGGAAATCCTTCCGGAGCTTTACCGGATAGTCTGGCAACCCAAAACCGAATTCCTGAAGATCAGGCCGTCGAACAAAGGACCATACGATTTGCGCCTAAAATACCAGGTTCTTATTCAGGTGTTTACTTTGTAAACGACAGTATTTTTAAACTGGAAAGAATAGACCTTTCTGTTCCCCTTAACAATGTTGAAATCTGGACTATTTACAACCAAACGCCAATCGCCCATCCTTTTCACCTCCATGGCTTTGAATTTTATATTTTAGATCGTTACGGAGCTGCAGTTGGGCCTGAAGAAAGAGGACTGAAAGATGTGGTTTTGGTGTATCCTAATGAACAACTCCGGATCATCACCAGATTTTCAAATTATGCAGACTCAACTACACCCTATATGTTTCATTGCCACTTACTTACCCATGAAGACGATGGCATGATGAATCAATTTGTGGTAAAACCTCTGGCTACTTCTTCAACTAATCTGATAAAAAAAGAAGGTGATTTTACTGTTTTTCCCAATCCGGCAAACAACAGATTATTCATCTCTGGTACCGAAAAGAATCAGGAAGTTTATTATTTGAAAATTAAAAATGCTTTGGGCCGCGTGGTATTGATGTTACCAAAACCTGAACTTAAAAACGGTTTGGACATAGCCATGCTTTTACAAGGAGTTTACTTTGTGGAGATCACAGGAAAGACATCAAAAAGGCCAATATTAAAAAAGTTTGTTAAAGAATAATCTAAACCCAATTTTGGATTGAAACTGTTGTTTATAGGCTTGCAATTGGTTTTCTCCCTGCTGTTTTTTGGACAGATTGAAAAAAAGAAAAAAGGTTTTGATCCGGATTTTGTTCTAAAAAATACAAACGGAAAACAGGTTTCATTAAAGGATTTTCCAAAAGCAAAGGGCTTTATCATCATTTTCACTTGTAACCATTGTCCGTTTGCCAAACTGTATCCAGCCAGACTAAACCAACTGAACTCCAAGTTTAAACCACTTGGCGTTCCTTTAATTGCCATAAGTTCCACCGATACAAACACATATGAGGAGGATGGATATTTGGAAATGATAAATAAAGCCAAAGCTGAGAAATTTAATTTTCCGTATTTATTTGATGGTTTACAGGAGGTTGCAAAAAAATACAAAGCCCAGAAAACGCCCCATGCCTATGTGATCTGGAAAGAAAAAGGGGAATGGGTTGTAAAATATGACGGCGCAATTGACGACAACGGGGCAGAACCACAAAAAGTAAAAAATGGGTATGTGACCAATGCCGTGGATGAACTTTTGAAAGGTAAAGAGGTAAAAGTGAAAGAAACCAGATCTATTGGTTGTCAGATTTATTTCAGGGGAGAGGAAGAAAAAATGGAATAAATTTAGCTCATAGAAATAGGTTTACATCTGATTTCAAGTATCTGTTTAATCTTGAAATCCATTTACTTTTGTCTTTACCCATGAAATTAAATTCTACACCTTTCTTATTTTGCTTCATTCTAATCGCCCTCAACATGTCTTGTTCGGGGAAATTAGATACTGTAAAAAATACAGTTGACAAATCCTATTTTGACTCCTCCGAACCTGGAATACAGCAGGGAGGCGTTAAAATGGTAGAGATCCAGACACCCAAAGGAACCTTCAAAGTGTGGACCAAAAGAATTGGCAACAATCCAACCTGTAAATTGCTTCTGGTAAATGGCGGACCAGGTCTAACCCACGATTATTTTGAATGTTTTGAGAATTTTATGCCAAAAGAAGGTATTGAAATTATATATTATGACCAGCTGTCCTGTGGCAATTCTGACAATCCAAAAGATACATCTTTATACGATCTTGATAGATATGTGGAAGAGGTAGAGCAACTTAGAAAAGCACTTGCTTTGGATTCATCTAATTTCTTTCTGCTCGGCCATTCCTGGGGTGGCATTCTGGGCATGCAATACGCATTGAAATACCAGCATAAAATGAAAGGCCTCATCATAGCGCACATGATGGCTTCCTGCCCTGCCTATGGCCAATATGCCAACGATGTGCTGGCCAAACAAATGGATCCGAAAGTATTGGACACTATTCGAAGAATTGAAAAGAATAAAGATTACCAGAATCCGAAATATATGGGTCTTTTAATGCCTCATTTTTATAAAAAGCATATTCTGAGGATGGAAGAATGGCCTGAGCCTGTGAACCGATCTTTTGCGAAAATAAACGCACAACTATACGAAACCATGCAGGGCCCAAGTGAATTTGGAATAAGTGGCAAACTAACCAACTGGGACGTGAGTAGCCGATTGAAAGAACTTAAACTTCCTACACTGGTGATTGGTGCAAAATACGATTCCATGGATCCAAAATACATGGAGTGGATGAGCCAGCAAATACATGGAGCGTCCTTTTTGTTGTGCGCTGGTAGCCACATGAGTTTGTATGATGACCAGCAAACATATTTTAAGGGGTTGACTGAATTTTTAAAAAGCCATTAATTCCTTCATTGAGAAAAGTCAAAAACCTTAATCACAGACCTCCCAACCCCAATACTGATTATCAGCAACTTAAAGATATATTTTCGTAAACTGGAAAAGTGTTTGAATTTTGCCTTATCCAGAGGTTTTCAATCAAATTTTATTCTATTTATGGAAATGCC
>JBIPOE010000172.1:0-5074 GCA_044379485.1 Catalimonadaceae bacterium | reverse complement strand
GTTCTTCGGCAGATAATGTAAATAGTAGGAGTAAGAGGAGTATATATGATGTTTTCAAATTAAAATTTAATTAAGATGTTAATTTTTAATTTTATAAATTTTTATTAATTTAATCAAAATATTTAATTTTAACAGTACAAGAAGCAGTATACGATTTTGAATAAAATCAAGAAATATAAGGGGCTATTTTGATTATTTTTTTTAATAATTTGTCAAATTCATAACCCTGAGGTCCCGAGTTCAAATATAGGTCTCGCTATGAGGTCTAAACAACTTTTATCCTAAGTTGGGATTTCTTTAATTGGAACAAAATAATATTAAAACTCCAAAAAGAAGGATTTAAAATTAATTCAGCTGATGCCAATATTTCACTATTTATTCAGTAGTCTGCAACACATCATTTTTTTTTACCCTATATACTACATAAGAAAACCATACAATTAGCAGTGCAGTAGGATTAGCAAAATCCTATAGATTTGATTAAAATCCTGTGAAAATCGATAATTCTTCTGCTCCAATTTTTCCATAATTAACAAATATATGATTAATAATATCTGATTTTAGTTTTTTTGTATCTTTTTGTAGCGAAACACTTTTTATCAAATTAACTTGATCGGCTATCTCTTTGGATGTTGCCAAAATTGGAATAAATTCAGCAATTACTGATGATTTACTTTTGCCGTTTTCATTAGTTTGATAACAAATTGATACAAATTCTTCAAAATTGCTGGAGTCATTTGTGAAAATTGATTTTGAAAATATAAGCTGTTGCCCATTTTGCTGTATTTTTCGGGTCTGTAGTTTTCCTTCTTCAATAACCTGGATAAAGAAAAAATTACTTTCATCCATTTTAAAAGTAGATTTTATCAAAATGGGATTTTGCTCAATAATAAGAATCCTATTCTGGGTTTCTGGACTAGCAAAATAATTATATGGATCATTCCCATCAAAAATTATCGAACGAGTACTGAGTTTGTAGGTGCTTACTGAGGGAACAAGGCTTGCTATTAAAATAGTAAAGAGTTCACTACTTTTTGCTTTTATTGTATTTGGATTGATATCAAACCGCCCTTTTGTTGGATTTATGCACGAAACTTTTGCTGTTTTTTCAATAAAAACTAGACGGTCATCTGGAGAAAGAACATCTCCTACTTTCAGCTGCTTCTCTGTCAATGCTAATACCACTTTCCCTTTTACAAAAGTTACATAATATTTATCGGTTTTTAGTATTGTTGAAGATGTACAAAAGATAATAATAAAAATGGTGAAAAAGTATTTCATATTGTTTGGATTTATTTTTTTGATGAATAATTGAGCCAATAGTGTGGCTTGAGTATTGGTGCTTTTTCTTTCCATAATTTTTTTATAAATAAAAGGATTCCCGTATAAATTGTTAAAAATAGCACTTGGATTCCAATATTAAATAAAAAATAAGAACAAATTGAAATAATGCTAAGCAAAGTGGCACTCTGCAACAAATTTAGAAACCATTTGGATGAATTTTTTTCAGAAGGTTGTTCCCATTTAAAAATAATAATCCGCGAGTAAATCGAAAATGCAGCAATCATAAACAAAAGCCAGCCCAGACTGATTAAATGTGAACCATCTATCAGCGAGAGATAAACGTTCAGTAAAATTAAACTGCCAGGCATAATACCAAAGGAAGTTTTATGCCTGTCCTGCACAAAATCACCCATTATGATTATTCTATCTTTCAAAAATTCTTTCACAATTAACTCTTCGGGCATTAGCATCAACTCAGATAAATTGACCACAGGATATTTGCCATTTTGGAATACTTCGTCTGTTCTTATTTTATAATCTATTATAACTGAATTCAAACATGGATTTCCATTGTCCCAATACAAACCCCAATTATGACTAAATTTTCTGTTTTGTAGTTTTTCGTACATAAATACTGGTATGGTCTTATATTGATCTTCCAATAAAAAAGTGAATTTTACAAATTCCTCGTCAGCACTTTTATAATTAGCCATTGCACAAGGCACTGGGATTTCAAGTTTTTCGGGTTTATTGTTGCTGTCAGGATGCGTTGGAAATACAATATTATTAATTCCTTTGACATTTCTGGAAAGTAGGCTGTCATATTGGGATTTACCTTGTAGAAACACATCACAAATTGTGAACTTTGCTAGATTAGGATGTTTTTGTAGTATTTTGAAAAATTTAGCTAATGCAGCCCTATCTGTGATAACCTCATTGCCCAGATTGTCTTCGAGAGGAATAAGAGCCTTCTCGTAAGCCAGGTTGATGAAAATAAAATTATCTTTTGGAAGATCATCATCCATCTGAAGCACTAATCGCTTTACAACAGAAGTCCATTTGATGAGAAACTTTTCGTCACCATAAGTAAAGGGTGTGTGAAGCCAAATCAGGCTTAAAATCAGCAAGACAAATGCATGCAAAAAACTGATGAACCATTTATTTCTCATTCTCATTCCCTATTTTTTACTAAATATGAAGTCGCCCCCAATATGCCCCGCCAATTCCAGCGTCCCATATCGTGGTTCTGTTTTTGTTTCAGTCATTACAGCCTCAATAATTTGTGTGATAAACATCTTTTGCGCCGTAAGGTATTGCTCTTTGTTTTCAGACAAGGCTTTTATTAGGTATTTCATGAATACGCTTTCGTCGGGCACTTCGGTATCATTGCCCGAGGTGATTGCTACACGGCTTATTTTTTCATTCATGGACTGGATAGCAGCGGGTGCATTCTTTCCAATCGATCTTGTCTTGAAAACTCCTCCCGAGAAGCAGGCATCGGTAATCAGCAAAGTATGCCGCGAAGGTAGTTTTGCAATCAGATTCAGTACATCTTTGTTTTGAAGCCAAGTATTTGAGTCGTTTCTTTTGGCATCGACCAAGAGCCAATAACCTTTCTTCTCTTTTTCAACCCAGATTCCATGGCCTGCATAGAAGATCAAAAGGTTATCTTCAGGCTCGATAGTGTTTGTGAGTTCCAACAGTTGTCTTTTTACATCATTCGCCGCGGGATTGAATAGGGTGATGATGTTGACGTCCTCAAAATTATATTTTTGCTTAAGTATAATTTTGAGTTTTACCGCATCCTGTATTGGGTTTTCCAAAGAGGGAATACTAAGGTCATCGTAATTCTGAGCACCAATCAAAAGGCAGTAATTCTTTCCTTCTTTTACAACTACAGGAACAATATCAGAAGCGGCTACAGCAGCTTTCTTTTTTATTTCAAAAACCTGTGTGATGGTGTTTCCAGCAAAATCGGTTGCAACGACAGTGATTTTATTTGCGCCGTCTTTCAGAGAAACATTGCCCCAAAAGTTTCCGTCAACCTGGGCATAAACCGAAACTCCGTTGATCGTTACGGATTTTAAACCTGAAGGATCTGCGGCGGTACCCTTTACAAGGATGTCATTTCCCGCAGAGACAATTTCGAGTCCGCGGTTTGTGGCAGGTTCGGTGATTATTATTGCAGGAGCGGTTTTGTCGGTTTCTAAGACAAGAGCAACCTGCGATCCGAGTTGCACCAACGCTTTTTGTGCAGGTTCATATTCGGGATAAAACAGCAGCGATAAATTATAGTTGTCTTTAGCTTTTTCGAATTGCTGCAAGCCGGCGTAGGCATCGCCCATCAATTTATAAACTTTCCATTTATCAATAAACAAAACTTCCTGCCCGACCATGAATTTATTTATTTTATGTTTAAAAACACTGTCTAGATTGACTAAGGCATGATTATAGTCTTTTTTAGTTAAATCGTTAAGGGCGTGATAATAGAACATCTCATTCGATATAAATGTATTTTGATCTTTAATGTACTTATCATAATTAGAAAGTGATTCTTCAATATTTCCCATAAGTGCATATATCATGAATTTCAATTTATAACCCGGAAGAATATAAAAACCCTTTACAGTTTCAATTATTTTTAAAGCCTTATTATACTCTCCACTTTCCTGATAAATGTAAGCGAAACTAAGCTCTTTAGTTTCCTTTGCATAATAAACAGAAACAGGTATTTGCTCCGTTAATTCTACTGCTTTATTAAAATCTCTTTGTAGCACGGCCAAATCTATTTTAAACTGGTGCGATTGGGAATATTCGAAATCATAAGAAGCTGGACTCGCGGTGTTATTAATGTTTAACGCAACCAGTTTTTCAATTGTTTTTTTCGTCCGGTTAACCCCTCCGTATGCCTTATTAATTTTATATTCATCATAACCAAAATTGAATAAGGCACGCTTTTTTTCATATTCCTTAATCTTAGCTACCATTTTACCATTCTCATACGTTGACGCAAATGGCTCTAGCATTAATATTTTATCACCCGTTATAGACTGTACCTTTTTATAAAGTTCGTCCATAATAGTATTTGCTTTGTTATAATCTGGCATCAGACAAAGCGCTTCCACATACTTATAAACAGCTTTTGTCGGATACAGACTTATTGATTTACGAATCAATAAGTCTGCTGCATTTACGTCACCATTTGCCAATTTTTCAACAGCTTCAACCGTAAGCAATTCTGCATTCTTATAATCATCTGATGGATCCACATTTAAAGTGAAGCCCTTTTTATCTGCATTAATTCTAATATCTATTTTACTTATCGCATTTGCAAAAAGTGAAAATGAAATGGCTAATGAAACTAAGAAAAGTTTAATTGTCGGACCCATGTTTTTTTTATAAAGTTATTTTTTTGCAAATATATAATCCCCACCAACGTGCCCCGCCAATTCCAGCGTCCCATATCGTGGTTCTGTTTTGGTTTCAGTCATTACGGCCTCTATAATTTGTGTGATAAACATCTTTTGCGCCGTAAGGTATTGCTCTTTGTTTTCAGACAGGGCTTTTATTAGGTATTTCATGAATACACTTTCGTCGGGGACTTCGGTGTCGTTGCCTGAGGTGATTGCTACACGGCTGATTTTTTCATTCATGGACTGGATAGCAGCGGGTGCATTCTTTCCAATCGATCTTGTCTTGAAAACTCCTCCCGAGAAGCAGGCATCGGTAATTAGAAGCGTGTGACGTGATGGTATTTTTGCAATAAGATCAAGGACATCTTTGTTGGGGA
>JBIPOE010000160.1:0-5166 GCA_044379485.1 Catalimonadaceae bacterium | reverse complement strand
TTGTAAACGCTTCGTTCTGTTATACCAAGTTTGGAGGCCAACTCTCGCGGCCTACCAGTTTGCTCGTTTGATATGAGCTCATTTAATCGTATTATTATTCGTATATCCAAAACGTTGCAATTTTATACTTTGATACTGAATCTTAAATTCAGTATATTAATTTTTATTAACATTGCTAAAAAAAACTAAACTTTTTTATAGATATTATTTTGAAAATTCAAACTAGTTATAACACTGTCGATAAAATCTGTACAAAGATTTAATGTAATTCCGTAAAGTATGTACGGAGTTAAATATTTTTTATATATTTATAAAAAAATAAATAGCTATGGCAATTTCCAGGTCAGCCTATAGGAGGTATAAAGTAATTGATTCGCTTTTGCGAAATACGATGCGTCCCTATCCATCAATTATTGATATTCAAGAGGCTTGTCAGCAAAAATTAGATATTTCTCCTGCTTTAGACACCTTAGAGAAAGATATTCGGAATATGAAATTACCAGAACCGGATGGTTTTGATGCACCAATAACGTATTGTAGATTGAATAGAGGATATTATTATACTGATTCCACTTTTTCTATCAATGGAGTGAGATTGACAGAAAAAGACGTTAATAGTATTAAAGAAGCATTAGAATTACTACAAAACATTGGTAGTTCCAGAGTAAGTGATAGTTTTAGTTATACGTTAGATAAGATTTTAATATCCTGCAAAGAAGAATTTCCAGACGGTGATTCAAAGAGGAAGATTGTTGAAACAGAATCTATTTCAGGTTCTAGGGGTTCTGAATATTTTGATACTTTTTTTAAAGCCTGTAAAAACAAAATTGCCGTTTCTTTTACACATTATTCCTATCAAAAAAGACGTTTTAAAGCGGTAATAATTCACCCTGTATTACTCAAGGAATTTGATAATTTTTGGTACTTATTGGGCTATTCCGAAAGTCACAAAGCATTACGGACCTTCGGTTTTGATAGAATTTATGACCCGGTATTACTCAATATAAAATACATCTCAACACCTCAAGACATCGTTAATAATTATTACAAAGATATTTACGGAGTATACCCTTATAAAAATCAACCAAAACAACAAGTAGTGTTTTTTGCAACTCCAATAGTTTCAAACTATTTTGAAGCATACCCAATTCACAAAAGCCAAGTTTGCGAAAAATATGATAATGGTTGCATTTTTACACTTCAAATAGTTCCATCGATGGAATTGATAAAACTGCTTCGTTCCTACGGTTCAGAAATAGAAGTTACAATGCCTTTATGGATTAACGATGAAATAAATAATTAAAGATGAAGAAAAATAAGACATTTTTATTTACTATAAACAAAAAAGGGCACGCCAAAAGCAATCCCGATTTACTTCGCATTATTTTATCTCCCGACTACACCAAAATTGATTTTGGCTATACTGCAAAAGAAATGTACATAAAAGGCGGATGGATTCGTATGGAGAAAGATACTTTTGTAGAAATAAAAGAAACAGGAAAACGCTATGTGTTAACTAAGGCAATTGGTATTCCAATTAACCCAGAACATCATTATTTCGAATCTAAAAAAGACTGGCGTTATTTTTCCTTGTTTTTTCCAGCAATTCCTCAAACTGATTGCACCATAAACATTATCGAAATTGAAAACGGTTCTCGGAACGATTTTAACTATTATGGTTTGGAGTTAAAAATGAGTGAGGGAGTTGAAATTTTAGAATAATAAGATAATGCACTTTGATGAATTTTACCACAAAGTGAACCTCAAATAAAAATAATAACAATTAGAGTAACAGTACTTTTTCAATCAATTATCTACAAAACACTAAAAGTTAAATTCAAATTTTTATCAAATTCAGCGGTAAAGTACATTCACAGTTGTCATCTTCAAACAAATTCTATCTAAATAAAGAAGTATTCTATCCGTATTGTAAGCATATTAATTTGGATTGATTTTCGTCAAAAAACGACCATTTTTCTGTGGTTTTTTGTGAAATCTACTTTTAAAAAATTATTACTTACAGCAATAAATATTCTAAATAACAATAAATATTCTAAATAACATTTATTTTTTAAATCAATATTGACATAAACTTATGATTTTTAATTTGTTAGATATTATTTTAAAGTCTACGTTATAATGGTGGGACCCAGTTTACAAGTCTTTCTGCGAGAGCTATAGCTGAAGTACGATTGCATAATAATTAGGTACGGGAATTGTTTTTTAAAGCGCTTTTTATTCCCATGATAGTGTGAAACCTAAACTATTAATCTAATTGGATTTTTGATATTTGACATTCTGTTAAAATTTAAAACAAAAGAGCTAGAATTTGGTTTTAGGTTCAACCAAATTCTAGCTCATTTTTTTGACTTCGAATTATTTAAATTACATCAATTTTATATTTTATTTTTTCTTGGCGCTGCTCGTTGGCAACATAAATTGTTAATCCTACAACTAATATAGCAGCAGTTATACCTAGAAAAATAAGTATTTCGTTATTTGACTTTAGCCTATGGTTTTCGGCTAAAGTTCTTTCAAAATCAAAATTTTTAGGTACTACTGTATAACTTCTAAAGTCTATCATTTTTTACAATTTTAATGTTATCTGTTCCTTCTATGTCTATCAGTATAAATTCATAAACACAATTTCTTTGTACGCCCCGATACTCATATAGATGGGTTATACAGTCAGTCCGAAATCCTCTTCCTTCCAACCATTTGCTATGAAAAATGTTTTCTCTACCTTCTTTGTAAATTTCCCGCAGAATAAGATGATTCTTATGGAAATGCTTATCTAAAAAGGCTCTTTCTTGCCTTAATTTAGAAGCTTTAAGGTTGTTGTGTTTAATCCGATTTTCGGGATAGGCATATCGTTGGGATATCTTTTTAGGATAAAAAATCTCACCTGTAAGAGGGTCTTTCATTGTGATTGGTTTCATGCTATGCATTTATTTTATTGTTTTCTAAAATGCGCTCGATTATCGCAACCTCATATAGGTAAACATCGCCTAACCTTGTATATGGTAGTACACCTGTTTCCCGATATTTAATAATGGTGTTTGGAGATATACCAAAATTGTTCTTCAAATCAGTATTGCGGTAATACCTTTGAGGTTTACTTTTCTCCTTTGAGTTCTTAAGACTTGCCTCAATGTTAGACAATCTTTCATAAATTGGTTCAAGCAACATTTGGATGCTTCGAACTGTTGGAATTCTTAATTCTTCATTTTGCATAATAATTTATTTAATAGTTATTTTGCAGCTAAGTTAGATAGGTTCTAAATTTTCAATTTAGTTTTCCAGCGAATTTCCAGCGAATTTTTTTACCGTCTTTTTTTGAACTTTATTCTCAAGGGATTTTTGTATTTCATTCAATTTATCAATAAGTGTTTGAACAATTTTTATTTGATTTTCCACTTCAGAAAAACTGTCAATATCTTTAAATTCTTTCACTAGATTTCCTATATGAGATAGTTTTCCATGTTGGTTGATATAGTTGAAATTATTTTCAATAAACTGAATTTTGGATCTTTTGTATTGTGTCTCATTTGTGATGTCAAAATAAAAATATCCAGTTTCAAAAAAAGCTTTAAATAGATTTGCAGTTTCAATCTTAGATAAATTTATATTGCATTTGAGTTGAGGTTTTGGTAAGGGTCTAAATTGATTAAAATCTTCAATACCATATTGCTCTTCTGCATCATTTAGCATTAATAAATATTCTACAAGACAGTAAATAGATTTGAAGTATTGAGTCACTACATAATGTAGTTTTACTCTTTCGAAGTCGCCTATAACTTTGTAGTTCTTGGTGTTTGATTTGTTTAAAATTAAGTAGAATAACATTTCGTCAGAATTTGGGTCAACAGCATCAGTACAGAGTCTAATTTGTTCAACTGTGTATTTTGATTTGGCTTCTCTAATTTTATTATTTGTGCTATCAACTATGATTGGCGATAATTTCTGAAAATTCTCGAACCTATTAATTCTTTCTTTTTCGTACCAAACAGCTATCTTCTCGATTTCTTTTAAGAAAACTTTTAAATAGTTTTGAGGTTTTTTTACGTCATTGCATACGTCAATCAATTCATTTTTAAATTCCTCAATTGATGCTTCTAATTCGATACAATTAATATCGTCAATATATTGATTGTTGAATAAATAGGTTCTGTTGCTTCTGTCATATTCTATTGTGAAATCACAGAATGTTTTTATTTTAGTAATATGTTCATTTAATTTTATCATAGTGCTAATAAATTTGTTAGTTAATTATAGCTAATATAGCTATTTAATATTGATGTAAGAATTTAGCTGTAAGTTTTTGCATATCTAATCCTACGTTTTGGTCTAACACTTTTGCATAGTGTTGGGTTTGTCTAATGGTGGTATGCCCCAGCATAGCCGATACATTTTCTATTTTAATTCCGTTACCTAAAGTAACTGTTGTAGCAAATGTGTGTCTGGCTACATACCAAGTTAAGTTCTTGTCTAGCCCAATGATATCAGCTATCTCTTTTAAATAAGCGTTCATTTTTTGATTGGAGATTCTAGGCAAAAGCTTATCACCTTCAAATTGGTATTTACTCAATATCTTCAAAACAGGAGGGAGGATTGGAACATTTGCTTTAGTTCCTGTTTTTTGTCGATTGGTTTTTATCCAAAGATTCTTATCCCCATCTTGAATGATATTTTTTCTTGTGAGTTGTAAAGCGTCTATAGGTGCATATCCAGTATAGCAACTAAATAGGAAGATGTCTTTCACACGTTCCAATCGATCCACTGAAAAGGTTTTGTTTTCAATTCGTTCTAGTTCTTCTTGAGTCAAGAAAGTAGCCTCTGTAACTTTTATTTTGCCTGAATAGCTATTAAAAGGATTTTTTTCGATGATTTCCATCTTTACAGCATGATTGCAGATGGTTTTTAGATTTTTGAAATACTTGACTAACGAATTGTTTTTAATTCCTAATTTACCCTTGTATTCACTTTCAAATTTGAGATACGATTCTAAATTAAAGATGTAGGCATTGTTTATTTTCTCAAGAAGTACATTCTCGGTTCCAAAAGTTTTAAGGTTGAATAGTCGAACCAATTCTTTTACGCGTTCGTATTTCTGAAGCGAAGCTCTAGAGCGTTCGCCAATGTTGACCAATTTGGTGAAATGGGCAT
>JBIPOE010000138.1:0-5186 GCA_044379485.1 Catalimonadaceae bacterium | reverse complement strand
TCAGTACTTGAAAAAACAAGAGAAGTGATAAGACCTGGACGGAGTTTTGAAAGAAAACACAAACAGAAAAAACCTTACTCCATGAATTACAAGCCTTTATAACATTGGCTTAACTTAACGACATTGATTTATAATTCATCATTTATAATTTATCATTCATAATTTATCATTCATAATTTATCATTCATAATTTTTAGTAACATGCAAAAGAGTAATTATTTTTTATTGGCTGCTTCGGTAGCACTTCTGGGAATTCAGTCTTGTAAAAAAGACGATCATGATGATCACGACCATGATGAAAATGAACTTATAACCACAGTTAAAATTTCATTAACTCCCAAGTCTGGTTCGGGTCCTGTCCTTTCTGCTCAGTGGAAAGATCTGACTCCAAATGAGCCTTCGGGCCAAATGGTGGACACACTAAAGTTGGATAGCGGAATGGTTTATACCGGTAAAGTTGAACTTTTGGATGAAACCAAAACGCCAGCGGTTGATATTTCGGCAGAGGTTAAAAAAGAAGCTAATGAGCACCTTTTTGTGTACAAACAAGTGGTTGAAACACCAAAAATCGTGGAAGTTGTTATTACAGACAAGGATTCAAAAAATCTACCTGTTGGACTGGAGTTTACCTTTACTGCTATAAATAAAGGAACAGGAAAATTGAACGTGGTTTTGAAACACCAGCCTGGTGAAAAAAATGGAACTCCAGGTCCGGGAGACGAAGATGTAAATGTGGAAATCCCGTTTATCTCCAAAGGAAAGTAGCCAATTCACCAAAACAAAAAAAGCCTTTGAATCAATCAAAGGCTTTTCTTGTTTATAAGCTGGTATTCAGGATTCTAACTTAGTTATTTGTCAACTCCGTTTGGATTTTAACACCTACACTTATCATTTTATGTACCGGGCAAAGATCCGCAATTTGAATCAACCTTGCTTTTTGGTCATCATCCAATAAGCCAATCAATTCTATTTTGCGAATAATTCTGGAGACCGAGGTAGGTTCATCCTTTACCAGGTCACATTTGATTTCAACCCCTTCCAATGGCCATTGCTTTCGGTTGGCATACATTTTCATGGTTATGGCACTGCAGGATGACAAGGATGACAAAAGCAATTCATAAGGATTTGGTCCTAAATTGGAGCCTCCTATTTCTGTGGGTTCATCTGCCTTCCAATGATGGGTATCGTTTGTGAGCTCCATTAAAAAATCTGAAGCCCCAAGTTTTGCTGAAATCTCTGCTATTATTTCCATAGTGTTATCCTTTAAATTCTATTTTATTATGTGAGCCATCGCAATACGGTTTGTTATCGGAAGCTCCGCAACGACAAAAAAATGTCGATTTTTCTTTAACTTCTCTTTTTCCATCTGCATGAACCAGCATAAAGTTACCTTTTATCTGTAAGGGTCCATTGGATTTTACCTCTGCATGAAGAATCTCAAATTCTGGATTTTTCTCTGATCCAGTATTACTTTCAGCAGATTCTGATTTTTCTATCCATTGCAAAGCGCCAGAGGGACATTCCAAAACAGTCTTTTTGATGGCTTCCTTTTCCCCGTTTACCAACATAATCTAAGGTCTTCGGAATGGATTAAAAACTTTCTGAGAATGTTCCCAGCATTTTTTGGAGTGGATGCAAACTGAAGGCTGCCAAAGCACCTCGAAATCAGCGTCTTTGTATGTTTTATTAGCCATTTTCTGTTTGGTTTTCTTTATTCAGATTACTTGCATTTCGGCTATATAAGAAATACACAATTATTCCTATGGAACCCCAAATTAGGAAGGCAATCCAGGTTTCATGACGAACTTTACTCATCAAAAATACGTTAAAACCCATTCCCAATGTGGCCACAACCGGCAAAAATGGTGTCCGGTATGGTCTTTCCAAATCTGGTTCTTTTACTCTCAACAACCAAACGGCACCGCAAACCATGGCAAAAGCCAATAGCGTTCCCATAGAGCACATTTCAGATACTTTGTTGATAGGAGTAAAAGCAGCAACCACGGCAACAACTATCCCAACCACCACGGTTGATTTGTAAGGCGTTTTGTAAATGGGGTGAATAGCGCCAAACAAACTTTTTGGAATTAAACCATCTTTTGCCATACCCAAAAAGATACGGGTCTGGCCAAGCATCATTACCAACATTACCGAAGTTAAACCAGCTGTGGCGGCAACCACAATTAACAAAACTGCCCAGGTAACCCCCACACCTTCAAAGGCTGAAGCAACCGGCGCTTTCAAATCCAATTGTCCATAAGGTACCATACCCGTTAAAACCAGGGATACCAAAATGTATAAAACCGTACAAATGACCAGTGAAGCAATGATGGCAAATGGCACGTCTTTTTTAGGATTAATGGCCTCTCCAGCCTGGGTAGAAACGGCATCAAATCCAATGTAGGCAAAAAAGACAATGGTAGCCGCTGTGACTACACCATCCCAACCAAAGGACTCAGTGCCATCCGGAGCAATTATTTTTTCAGGAATAAATGGGACCCAGTTGTCAGGATTTACATAAAAAGCACCAGCTATAATGACAAACAAAACGACAGCAACTTTTAGAATAACGATGATGTTGTTTGTATTGGCTGCTTCTTTTATGCCTTTAATCAAAATGCTGGTTACCAATATGGTTATCAAAATGGCGGGCAGATTAAAAGCAAATCCAGGAGCGGGGAGACCCATTGCCTCTGATTTGGCAGCTGCCGTAATGGGATCATTCATTATCCAAATGGGCAGGTCTATTCCCACCAAATGCAGCAGCTTTTCAAAATAACCGCTCCATGCAACAGCCACGGTGGTGGCGCCCATCATGTATTCCAGGATCAGATTCCAGCCAATGAACCAGGCGAAAAATTCACCAACAGTTCCATAAGCGTATGCATATGCAGAACCCTCTACGGGTAAAACGGAGGCAAACTCAGCATAACAAAGAGAGGCAAAAAGGCAGCCTACGCCGGCAATGACAAAAGAAATGGCCAAAGCCGGACCTGCAAAATCATGGGCCGCAATACCTGTAAGCGTAAAAATACCACCTCCTATGATGGCGCCAATGCCCAAAGAGGTTAATCCCCAGCGGGTTAGTACGCGTTTTAAATCGCTCTTTTTAGAATCGGCCAGATATGCCGAGATTGGTTTTTTTCTCCAGATGGATTGGTTTGCCATAGATATGTACTGAATTTAGATGTGCAAAATGTGGTTAATAACTGATATTTTACAAATTGATAATAATTGGAATTGCTATTGGTTTGTCAAATTCCTTTTTATTTTTTTATAATTATTTGAAAATGAGCCCTACAAAATTTGTTGGTTCCTTAAAAACTTGTTGAGAAAGGGTAGGAGCGGAGCAAGAAATTTTAAACACATCGGACTCAATTTGACCAAAGCGGGAAAAATAATCATCTTTTCCTGGCTGTAGTTTTTCATCTCCACATCCAAAAGATCCAGTCCCAAAACAATGGAACTTAAAAGAAAGGCCATTTTGAATAATCCAAACAGAGCACCTGCTGTTTTGTCAACCGGGCCCAGAAGGGTGCTTTTTAAGGTTTTGGAAGCCACCATGGCAAACCATTTTAGAAAAAAATAGGAACCTGCAGCCAGGGCAGCAAAAGCCACAAAGGGCAATATGGTTTTCCCCACTTTCAAATAGGTGTTGATTACCTCGCTGGCCTCTGCCAAAAACTTAAAACCGATGACTATGGCCACTACAAGGGCAATGGTATTCATCATAACCAGTACAAAGCCAGTGCGATAGCCCCGATAAACACCAAAGGCCAGACAACACGCCAGGCCTATATCAATTGGATGCAAATGCTGAAGTTTAAGCGCCTGCCAGCAAACGTTTTACCATCTCTGAAATGGCTTTTCCATCCGCCAGACCAGCCAGTGATTTGGCTGCTCCCATTACTTTGCCCATATCAGCTGGACCTGTTGCACCAACCTGTGTGATGAATTCTTTGATTTTGGTCTCCAGTTCTTCTGAACTCAATTGTTTGGGCAAAAACTCCTCGATGATGGAAAGTTCGGCCTGCTCTTTCTCAGCCAGATCTGCTCTGCCCTGGGTTTTAAATATCTCCAACGAATCGCGTCTTTGTTTGGCAGCTTTGTTGAGTATTTTCATTTCAGCTTCTTCAGTAAGCGCACCATTTACGCCTTCCTTGGTTTCTTCCAAAAGGATTAAAGATTTGATACTGCGCAGGGCCAAAAGTTTACCAGCTTCTTTGGCCAACATAGCCGTTTTGATGGCGGCGTCTATTTGTATTTTTAGAGACATGTTCTTGATTGTAAATGTATTAAAACCTTGTTAGGATTTAAATTTGAATGGCAAAGGTAGGATTGAAATTGAAATTTTTGATGGTTTTTTTGAAATTGAAAGTTTGTGGTAGGCTCTGCCCAGCCCGATCGAAGGTGCCTTTATATGACTTTTTTTTTTACTCAATGCTTATCTTATTTATCTCTTTCATAAGCCTATCCGTTTCTGTAAGGGCAACTATTATTTTTTGATAGTGAAGAATGTCGTCAAATTCCAGTGTTCTTTCCTTGCGGTCTTTGAGCCATTTTTGGGCTGGTTGTATCCACCAATGTAAAAGTCCCAGGCAACTTGCGGAACATTGTCAAAATACTGCGTGTCATTGATGTACACTTTACCGTCTTGATATTTTGGTTTTGTAACTGTGTTGTTTCCGTCTTCGGGATACTGTGTTATGTATTTTTCAACCCTTGGGCTTTCCAACAAATGTATTTGCCTGATTTCTCCCCCAAGTTTAACCAATTGCCAAAACGTGTCTTTGTCTTTTGGATAAGGCACTCTGGGGAAATTTCTATACTTGGTAAGAAAAAAGGGGGGCAGTCAGCTTATCGTTAATCCAGATATATTCACGATAATATATTGTGGTGGTGAGTTTCATGTGTAAGGATGTGTCTTTTAAACTTGCCCATAACGTTTTGCAGCTACCCGAAGGGCGGGACTTTTACCACAAAACTTGATTTGAAAAACTAATGTTTGATTAACCACAAAACTGTCTTTGGAACACGAAACCCCGCCTTTTGGGTAGGTGCTGTTGAACCGACGCCCTAAAGAGCGAAGGACAAAATTCGTATAGGTCGTGTTTGTCTTTTTCAAAAGCGAAGGCTATTTCTTTGCCTTCCAAATCAAAATAAAATTTATGGAAGATTCAAAAAAA
>JBIPOE010000137.1:0-5209 GCA_044379485.1 Catalimonadaceae bacterium | reverse complement strand
AAGAAAACGTGCAAAATCATATGGAACTACTGGTGAGCAAGCCTGAAAGAGTTAAAAAATATTTCCATCACAAAGACATAAAATATGCTGCATAACCAAATATTGTTCTTTTGCCGTCGGGTTAATAGTTCCCATAATGATCCGATTCTTCCAGCCAAAAAGAGAGGTAATCGATGATGAGCTCACAGGCGAATTCAGCCCGACCCAATTTGCTCCTAAATCGGTTGTTCTAAATAGGCCTCCTGCGGCATTGCTGGTAAATAAAATGTTTCCGACAGCCGCCGTAAGTGATGCCGAAAAAAAACCATTGGGTAACCCATTGTTGCATGTTGCCCAGGTAAGGCCATTATTCAGACTCCTTAAAAGAGGGCCATTTGAAGACCCGTTGTTTCGGATAAATAAAGCTCCACTGGGTGTATGATAGGTTCTTGGTCTGAAGTCATGGAATTCACTATTTGGGTGAGAATATCCAAAACCAATTTTCGAAATAAAGCTCCAGGAACTTCCAAAATCCGGAGATGAAAATAAAGAATCGGTTTGCCTTTTTAAGGCATAGATTGAATTTCCAATGGCAAATTGGTTGAAGACTCTCTTTCTATTTGAAGTAAGGGTGAAGTTAATTCCATTTTCCGTTGTATTCTGATTGTCAGAGCAAATCAACTTGTTTCCAATTCGTAGAACAGGTTTATTACCAATGCTACCCAGAGAACTACTCGACCAACTTTGGCCAGAATCTCCAGATAAATAAAAACCGATATCATTATTGATGTAAACTTTATCGCCTAATTTGACTAATCCGTTCATCGTAGGATTTGGCGTACCTCTTAAAACTTTCCAGGTATTTCCACCATCAAAAGATCCATAGAGCTTTGGATTATTTTCTCCACCCAATGCAAACAACATACTACTATCACCTCCTATTCCATAACATGGTCCACCCCATGGCCCTAACTGCTTCCAGGTCTGCGCATTCAAAATATTTATCCAACACTGCAAAAGAAGCAGTAAAAACAAGGACCTGGAATGGGAAGTTAATGAAACCCGACACCTCAAAGGTTTTACTGGGTTGGAAGCTGAACATGTTTCAAATGAATAAAGCTTTGCAATTTTGAATTTCATAAAAGGATTAGAAGATTATTTGAAAGCAAAGAAATATTGGAAAGGGGAATGGCGCAAATAAATGTTTGGGGTTTTGGTCGTTTTTGGGGGAAGTGGAGTTAGTGAATTGACCTTCTCACAGATTAAACTTGCCGAAAGTCTGAGAACTTTCGCCAAGTAGAAAACCAGAGGTGCCGTTTTTCACTTCTGGAAAGTTCGAAGACTTTCAAGAAGTTTTGCTATCAAACTTGCCGAAAGTCTGCGAACTTTGGCCAAGTGCTAAAGCCAATGGTGATGTATTTCCACTTCTGGAATGTTCGAAGACTTTCAAGAAGTTTCAAAGGCCAGGAAAGTTTGAAACTATAGGAAACTTAAATTTCAAACTCATCATTCAGGTTCAAAGGCGTTTGATGTTTGGAAATAAACCCATCTTTACCTTCATAAAGTTCCAAAATCCCGCCTTTTGCTATTTTTGTTTTCTTTTCCAGCCAATAGGCATGAATAGATGAAAACTCCCAATCCATCATACTTTTTGTAAATCCATGATGCACAGGATTGGAATGTATATAATGAATTAGGTTGATTAAATAGGCATCGTTATCGACCAATTTACGCCTGAAATTTGGAATAAATAAACTTCCTTTTCGTTTTTGCTGTCTGTTGAATGCTTGTCCATAAGAACTAAACAGATTTCCAAAGACCTGACTGATATACAATTGAGTATCTTTTTCTGAAAGTTCTTCTGGTTCCTCTTCCCTGGAAATTCTAAAGATATCGTTCACTCTTTGAAGCTCATCCTGCCTTTTAATTTGCACAACAAAGTGAATATGATTTGGCATTAAACAATACGCATATGTCTCAGCAATAGGATTTATAAATTGTCCATACCTTTTCAGAAAAAAGGTATAGTTTTCTTTGGTTTTGAACAAACTTTCTAATCCATTGGCGTGGTTGTAAACATGATAAATCCCTCCTGGTAAAAGCAGGGTTTCGTTATTCCTCATTCTTCAAATAAAAAATCAAAAATAAACCAAATGAATTTACTGGAACAAATTGGCGATTCATACTTCTTTAAGATAAACCTTGCCGAAAGTCTGCAAACTTTTGCCAAGTACAAAACCGGAGCTGCTGTATTTCCACTTCTGGAAAGTTCGAAGACTTTCAAGTTTGAAAGGCAAGGATGATTAAACTTGCCGAAAGTCTGCGAACTTTCCCCAAGTACAAAAACTGGAGGTGCTGTATTTTACTTCTGGAAAGTTCGAAGACTTTCAAGAAGTTTCAAAGGCCAGGAACCCCACTCCTACCAGATCAAACTAGCCGAAAGTCTGCGAACTTTCGCCAAGTGCAAAAACCAGTGGTCCAGTATTTCCACTTCTGGAAAGTTCGAAGACTTTCAAGAAGTTTGAAAGCGAAGTTTCAAAGGCCATGTAGTTCCACAAAAAACAAAACCAAAAATATTCCTACATCCTGTATTTTTGCAGCTATGCGCCTTTTCCCCTTTTTATTTTTCCTTTTATTTCAAACGGCTTGCCTTTTCGCCCAACCCATTTCCCAATATGCCCTTTTGGTTGGTGTGGGTAAATATCCCAAAGAAAGCAAATGGCCAAGGCTGCATGCCGATGAGGATGTAAAAAGGTTAAAATCTGAGCTACTTAAAAAAGGTTATCTGGAAGCCAATATCAAAACCCTTGTCAATGAAGAGGCGGTGTACGAAAACATAAGGTTGGCTTTAAAAGAAATATCTACAAAGGCGGAACCAGAAGACCACATCACCATTTATCTGGGAGGCCATAGCCAAAGAATTACAGATGTTTCAGGTGATGAATCTGATGGTTTGGACGAGGCATTTGTGCCCTTTGATGCTTTCTCCAGCTACAAAGCCTCATATTACGAAGGGGCGTCTCATTTTCTGGACGATGAAATCAGCCGTTGGATTGCACTTTTGGCCAATAAAGTGACCCGGAATGGAGGTTTATTTTTTCTGTACGATGCTGGTATCAGCCATGAAAAATCTGCTGTCCAAGCCTGCAAGGGCATTTTTCCAACATTTAAAATTCCAGCATACTTTAAAACTCCTGCCAAAGAATTCGAAAAGAAAGACAACGATTGGCTTGATTTTTCCTATTCAGCTACCTTTCCTCAGGTCGTCAGTCTGGATCCTGGAAATGGGGTTAAATTCGTTTCTGAGATGGCCATTGCTCCTCAAAAAGCAGGTAGCCCCATGGTGCAGGCGTTTATAAAGAATATTGCCAATCAGAAATCGGGCAACCGGTATAGAGATATGGAGCCGGTTTTAACAGCCATTTTTAAACAAAACAATTTGCCTTTGGCCTTTCATTTAGACGGAAATACAAATCTGGAACTTTTGAAATCTAAAGTGGAATCCAAAGAGGCTGAAATAGGTGAAGAAGATCCCAACCGTGATTTCAGGGTGTTCTCAGTGGTAATAGGCGTTTCCAATTATTTGCAGATTGCCAAACTGAAATATGGCCACCTGGATGCCAGGTTGTTTTCAGAAATGCTTGCCAAGGTATATAAAGACAAGTTAAAAAAAGAGGACCAGTTTGTTTTTCTGGACTCCAATGCCACCATAAAGCCGATAATGGATGCCTTTCAATTGATTGAAGAAAAAGCAAAAGAGGGCGACAGGATCTATTTTTACTTTGCTGGTCATGGAGATGTGGAAAATTTAATCACCAAAAAGGCCCACTTGCTTTTATTCGATTCGCCCATTGCCGTTTACAAATCAGGAGGCACGCTTCGTGTGGAAGATATCAAAGACTATTTTACACAATGGATATATAAAAATGCCAAGGTTTTTCTTGTGGTCGATGCTTGTAAATCGGGAAAACTGGCAGGTGGCGAAGAGGGCCAAATCATGGCTGCCAACAATCTTAAAGATCTGCAAGCCCAATCGGCAAGGATTCTTAGCTGCCAACCCAATGAGTTTTCTCAGGAAAGTGATAAGTATGGAGGTGGTCATGGCGCCTTTACCTATTTTCTGGTTAGAGGCATATCTGGTTCAGCCAATTCAAATCATGATCAAAACATTAGCCTGGGTGAAATAAAAAAGTTTGTGGTCGATTCGGTTTCTTCTTCAACCGCCCACGCACAAAACCCATTGGTTGAAGGCAATAGCAAAATCACATTTTTACCAGCATTTGAAAATTTGAATCCATCTCAGGAGGTAATAGAAAATAGTGGCCTTATGGCAAGAAATTCTGCGGTAGAAGATAGTTTAAAGAAAAAATGGATCAATGAATTCCGCAAAGAAATTAAAGCAGGCAGATTAATTGATCGGGACAAAAACTCTGCAAGATTGGTATTGGAGCGAATTTCCAATATGTGGCCTTTTGATAAAAATCTACAAAATAGCCTGAAAACTGAAATAGCCAATGTCATTGTATTAAAATCACAGCGAGTTATAAATCAATATATTGCCGGCAATGAAATAATAACAAAAGAATCCGTTTTCAAGGAAAGTGCAAATGAAATGGAGTATCTCCTTGAGTTGATTGAGCTGGACAATCCATTGTATTTTACCTATCTTGCAAGAAAATATTTTTTTGAAGGCAGATCCATAAAACCCGCACTTGTGGATAATGACATAATGCGTTATCAGCTTCAGATTTCCATAAAAAACCTACAAACCTCCCTTAAATACGAACCAGAAGGTGCACACAATCTCAATGCAATGGCCAGGTTACAACAAGTAAACAAGCAATATGATGAGGCCATCATCAACTACAAAAAAGCAACATACTTAGCACCCAAGTGGAAATTTCCGTACAATAATCTGGGATCAGCGTGGGAACAATATGCCAGCTTCAAAAATAAAATTACTGTCATCCGGTAAATCAAATTAAAAATCGGGCATAATTTTTAATTTTCTTGAAAAAGTACAAAAAGGCAGAGAAATTTCTTTCGTCTGCCTTTTTTTAGCAAGCTTTGCAGTTACCACACTATAAAGCTTTCTAAGTGCAAAGTAACAAGTTATCCGGACAACCCGTCATATGTCAATTACTTTCCTTTGTTCCAAAGGAATTGGTAAAACAAGCCGCCGATAAGTTTGAGGCCGACCGGTATTATAAAACAATGACAACTTACAAAC
>JBIPOE010000136.1:0-5217 GCA_044379485.1 Catalimonadaceae bacterium | reverse complement strand
GCCCGCCTCCCACAACAGACAACTTCTCTTTCAACACAGCAACAGCAAATTTCAAGGCCTTTTACTATATTTACAACCTGTCTAAATTCTCAGCCACTTACCCTATATGTAAACTCAAAGTACATTTTTAATTTGTATTAATACAACAAAAGGAATTGATGTCCACTTCAACCAATTTTGAAAGGAAACAAAAAAATAAAAAAAGCAGTCCTATCAGACTGCTTTCAAAAAATAATTCAGATTACGTTATTGAATTTTTTTCAACATCTCCTCAACCTGCCGGATTTTATCCATAGGCAAACTTTTAAGTGTTTCGGCAAGATTTCCTGAATCTTCATTTTTGCGTATAGCTTGAAGTGGGTTATCAGGAGTATCTGATTTCCTGTCATTTGGTGTCCACTCAAAAAGATCGTTAGGAAGGCAATTCAACATAACGCATAATCTTTCTACATATTCCAAACGCAAAAACTCAGTTTTTCCTTTTGAAATTAAATTTGCAGTCGTTGGAGTGAATCCATTTTTAACCAGGAATTTATATGGGTTAAAAATACCCCTCGCTTCCATTACTCTTTTAACGCTAATGTTAATCATTTATTTTAAGGTGTTTTATATTGGCAAAAATATGTGTTTAGATAAACTTCATATCAGTTCAAATCAAGAATCAGACAAAAATATTAATTTTATCGTTGAATTTCTTGAATTTCAATTGGAAAATTATCTTTATTTTATTCCAGACTAACGAATAAAAAGAAAAATAATGATTGGTAAGGGCTTGTCACTTTAGGAGCAAATCCTGCTGGAAATAAAAAACATGAATTACTTCAATCGATCCATATATAAAAGAAGCAGCTTGTATTGGCTGCTTCTATTAAATCAGACCTGATTAATTTTTACTTTTTGTTTCCTAAATCCTTAAGCATAACATCAACAGCCTTTTCTATTTGCTGATCTCTGCCACCTATCAAAACATCCGGATCCTGAGCAACCAGAACATCCACTTCAAGTTGAGTATTCTCCAAATAATTTCCAGTTTTATCCACAATCCCTACCTGAGGTATGCCAAAATAAATGGATTGATCAATTTGTGGTTCCCACCAAACGGCTGTTGCGGTTCCAGGAACAGGCATTCCTATTAATTTACCAATCCCCAATTCTTTATAAACAAACGGAAAAAAGTGGGCATCGGAATAGTTGCTTTCGCCAACCAAAACACAACTTGGTTTGGTCCATTTTCTTTGCGGATCAAAACCGATTTTCTGGCCTCGGGGCTGCATATCAACATATTTTTTCCCGCTTAAAAATGTGCATAGGTCATCGTGCAACCAACCTCCACCGTTGAATCTGGTGTCAACAATCAAAGCTTCTTTATTGGCATTTTTCCCTAAAACTTCCTCATAAACAACCCGATAACTGGCATCATCCATTCCTCTGACATGCACATATCCAAGACGGCCACCACTTAGTTTTTCAACTTCGAGACGCCTTGCTTCGCACCATCGTTTATACATCAGTTCGCCTTCTTCCCCCATAGGAATTGGTTTAACAACCACTTCTTTAGTAGCTCCTTTTTCATCTTTTAAACTCAATAATGTGTTCTGTCCAATTTTATTCCGAATCAACATTGTCCATTCTTCATTTGTAGGAAAAGTTTGACCATCAATTTTCTCAATCACCATTCCAGCTTTTATGCCCAATCCGGATTTATCCATTGGTCCATTTTTCAGCACTTCAGCAATTTTAATTCCTGGTCCGGTATATTCCAGATCATACAATGCACCTAAAGATGGTGATTTGTCACCATCGGGCTTATAAGCACGGAATCCTGCACCTGTATGAGACGCGTTTAATTCACCCAAAAGCTCACTCAACATTTCCTCAAAATCATAATTGTTGCTGATATAAGGCAGAAATTTTTGATAAGCCTTTTTGTAAAATTCCCATTTTACGCCTTGTAAATCAACCCGATAGAATTTTTTAACTACTTGTCTCCAGGCATGTTCAAACATGTAGGCCCTTTCAGCACTGGCATTCAACTGCATTTCACCTGAAATGGCAATTGGTTCCACTTTACCACTTTCAGCTTCAACTTTGGTAATTCGTCCATCCACCCACAAAAACAGGTTTTTTCCTTCTTTATCTAAAGTAAGTCCTCCTGCATATTGGGCATCCAAAGGCGCTAAAATTTTAGTGCTTTTTTCTCTCAAATTGGTAACCCAAAGATTATACCCCTTTTCAAACCGACAAGTGTAAAACAACTTTTCTCCATCCTGACTTAAAATAGCATCTCCCAAAAAGGAACTGTGTAGGGTGAGTCTTAATTTTCTTTCAGAAATGTCGTCAAACTCAATTTTCAGAGAGGCCTTTTCAATACTATCAGATTTTGCTTTTGCTATTTCAGCCGGTGTTTTCTTTTTCTTTTTGTCATCTTTGTTGGCATCGGCCTCCTTTTTCTCCTTTTCATTCTTCTCCTTTTCTTCTATTTCCTTAACCAGTGCAAACTCTGTTTTGCTCAATTTAAATTTATCATAAGCCTCCTGGGTTGGAAAAAGCGCATAAATATCACTTTCTGCACCCCAACTACCGTGGGTTTTCATGCCGTCCCTCCAGGAATTATAGACAATCATTTTGCCTCCGGCCATGAACCTTGGCGTGCCTTCATCATATCCGCTTTGGGTTAAATTTCTAATTGGTCCTTTTCCATCTGCCGGAGCAATGGCGACTTCATCCATCCAATGATTGGGTTGTAAATAGTTAAATGGTAGCCACTTACTATCCGGACTCCAATCAAACCACTGGTCACCATCGGAATACGAGTAATTTATTCCCGCTGGTAAAACTGTTCTGCTTGATTTAGACGCCAGATTAAAAACTTTTAAAGTAGTTCTCTCCTCATAATAGGCTATTTCTTTTCCATCCGGAGAAAAGGCTGATTGAAACTCATCTGCTGTAGTGGCAACCAAAGGTTCCTCTTTTAATAGTGTTGAAAGGTAAAAATACGGCTCTTCTTTTCTAACAATTGTGGTTTGGAAAATATCCCAACTCGCCCCCCTTTCGCTGGAATACATAAGTATTTTGCCATCAGGTGAAAATGAAACTGACCTTTCCTGTTGTGGCGTGTTGGTAATTCTCTTGGTAACTCCTCCTTCAACTGAGCTTACAAAAACCTCACCTCTAACTACATAAGCTACTTCTTTGCCATTTGAACTTACGGCCATTTCACTAACTCCCCCATTTATTGGCACATTTTTATAGGCATTTGAACGGGGATCGGTAGAAATCGTAACATCCAGTTTTTTGGGTTGGCCATCTTCTAACATGGTATAAATTTCACCATCGAAGCTAAAACACAATTGGCCATTATTGCCTACAGATAAATTCCGGACCGGATGGTCAGACAGTTTAGTAACTGCCACTGATTGAGATGGATTGTCCAGATTTAACTTAAAAACGTTAAATGAACCTGGCTGTTCCGAAAGATAAAAAATATCCTTTTCTGAGGCAAATACCGGATTCCGATCTTCACCTTTAAAGCTGGTTAACTTCTTATACTTTTTCCCGACAATGTCATATGTCCAAATATCTCTGGCAATGCTGGAGGTTTGATGCTTTCGGTAATAATCTTCATAACCTTTGTTATCCTGAAAAACCAAAGTTTTTCCAGATGGAGATATCCTGGCCAAATCGCCGGAAACTGCTGTCAACTGTTTTGGATTGCCACCAGTTACCGGAACTGAATAAAATTCTCCCAGCATTTTTACCGGAAACTGTACAGAAGTGTGTGGATCCTGACGTCCCGATTGAAATATCACCGATTTGTCATCAGCCGAAAAGTCGGTTGGTTGGTCCCAGGCGGAAGATTGGGTTATTCTTTTTGCTTCTCCACCGTTTGCTGGCATTACAAAAACATCAAAATTCCCATAACGGTCTGAAGCAAATGCAATTGACTTGCCATCGTGGCTCCAAACCGGCATGTAATCGTGGGCTTCGTGGATGGTAAGCGGAATGGCCTCTCCACCTTTGCTGGCTACTTTATAAATATCGCCTTTGTAAACAAAAACAATTTGGGAGCCATCAGGAGAAATAGATGGATAGCGCAACCAAAGTGGCTGGGCAATAGCGGAAACAGCAAGAATCCAAACAAAAGCCAGACTTGCGAAAAATTTATTCATGTAAACGATTGTTTTTTAAAGCGGCAAAATAGGCAAGCAAATCAATTGAAAATTAGAAATTTGGATTTTGGCAGAAAAGGGAGATTAGCGGTGAAATAACTTGTTGAATTTTCCCCGAAGAAATGACAAATAAACATTCCTTTTTTTTTCATTCATTTGAATCCAAAATATATACCTATGACATCCACCACAACTACAGTTGATGCTTATGTAGAAGCCCTTCCGGCTGATAGAAAGCCAGTTATTCAAAAGTTTAGACAAATCTTTCTGAAAAAAATGCCGGTTGGTTTTCAGGAATGTATAAGTTATGGTATGATCGGATATGTGGTGCCACATTCTTTGTATCCAGGTGGTTACCATTGCGATCCAAAACTGCCATTGCCTTTTATGAGCATTGCCTCACAAAAAAACTTTATTGCACTCTATCACATGGGTATTTATGCCAATCCTGAGCTTTTGGCTTGGTTTCAAACTGAATACCCCAGGGTTTGCAAATCCAAGCTGGACATGGGCAAAAGTTGTATTCGTTTCAAAAAGATGGATGACATTCCATTTGAATTGATCGGGGAACTGGCTTCAAAAATGAGTCCGCAAAAGTGGATTGACTTATATACGGAGGCGTTTAGGTCTGGGAAAAAGGATTGAACCGATATACTTTGATTGTATTGACAGTTTTGTGCTCCGAAATCCGCCACTGCGCCAAGCGCCAAATCGTTATGCGGCAGCTTAAAAAAGATCCTATGACATCGTTATTGAAATTTTTGTTTCTAAATTTAGAAACTTTATATATCTTTGTGAAGTTTAATAATTAATTTGGTTCTACAGGACATTTAGTGTTGGAAATAAGTTCAGTTTACCATGTTGGAATAAAATGGCTATTCTGAAATTGTGGATGTTTCTAAAACCTAGCGACAACTTTAAGTTCTTGGATGCTTCCGTTCATTCTTTCAGCATATGCATTGCTATCAGGATTGGATAGAGCATTTGCTATTGCCTGTTTATGTCTTTTAAACATTTCCACCACCTTTGTTACTGGGTTTATATCATA
>JBIPOE010000184.1:0-5261 GCA_044379485.1 Catalimonadaceae bacterium | reverse complement strand
TGGACAAGCCTGGGGTTTATACGGCTATACTGTTTGTTATCGGTATACAAAAGATGCCAAATATTTAGAACAGGCTCAAAAAATTGCACATTATATTTTAACTTACAAAGGAACACCCAAAGACGGCATTCCTTATTGGGATTACAATGCGCCAAAAATTCCAAACGAACCGCGTGATGTCTCGGCAGCGGCAATCACAGCTTCGGCTTTGTTGGAATTAGATGGCTACACAAGCCAATCCTATAGAGCGGATATTGATAAAATAATGAATTCATTGGCCTCGGAGGCATACACGGCAAAGCTGGGCGAAAACCAAAATTTCATACTCAAACACAGCGTGGGAAGCATTCCGCACGGACACGAAATTGACGTACCTTTGAACTATGCCGATTATTATTATTTGGAAGCTTTGATTCGTCAAACTATGGTTCCTAAATCATAAAATCTTTATAAATGGTTTTTATTTTAAAAATTAGTCTAAAATAAATAAGAAATGAAAAATTTTGAAAGCCGATTTGCCGTAAGTCCCAAAGAGGCAAAACAAATGAACACCGAAGAGTTACGAGAAAATTTTTTAATCGAAAACCTTTTTGTCGCAGATGAAATTAAACTGACTTTATCCCATTTCGACAGATTTATAGCTGGTGGTGTCATGCCTATAAACAAAAAAATTGCCTTACCCAATCCTGACAATTTAAAAGCAGACTATTTTCTGGAAAGAAGAGAAATCGGGATTATCAATGTGGGTGGTAAAGGAATCATAACTGCAGATGGAGATCAATTTGAAATCGATTTCAAAGAAGCGCTCTACCTTGGAAAAGGAATTAAAGAAGTGTTTTTTGAATCCGTTGATTCTAATATGCCAGCAAAATTTTATTTAAATTCTGCTCCTGCCCACCAAACTTATCCATCAAAAAAAGTAACGAGAAATGAGGCAGAAATTGTAGAATTAGGATCATTGGAAACAGCCAACCACCGCATCATAAATAAATTGATCGTGAATAGCGTAGTGCAAACCTGTCAAGTTCAAATGGGTATGACGGAACTAAAAACCGGAAGTGTATGGAATACTATGCCTGCCCACGTTCACGACAGACGAATGGAAGTCTATTTTTATTTTGAAATTCCAGAAAATCAAAGTGTTTGCCATTTTATGGGACACCCACAAGAAACAAGACACATCTGGATGCAAAACGAACAGGCTGTAATATCGCCCAATTGGTCTATCCACTCTGGAGCCGGAACATCAAATTATAGTTTTATATGGGGAATGGCAGGCGAAAACTTGGATTATGGAGATATGGACCATTGTCTCATTAATGACTTAAAATAATATACCATGAAATTCATTAAATATTCTTTGGGATTTGCTTTTATCTTGCCTATGTTATTGTTTGCGCAAACAAAAGCGACTATAAGTATCCAAAACAATTCGGATTTAGAACGAAAAGAAACAGTCGTGTCCCTAAAATGGGAAACTATCGTATCGCATTATCCACAAATAGACACCACGGGCTTTGTAGTGATTAACGCTGCAACCAAAAAACAAGTTCCTTTTCAACTAGAGCATCAAGGACTTAAAAAAATCCAAAACCTGTTGGTACAGGTTGACGTCAAAGCAAAATCAACACTTTCCCTTTTAATACAAAAAGGAAAACCGGAAATTTTTACCACCAAAACCTATGCTCGATTTGTACCGGAACGCAAGGATGATTTTGCTTGGGAAAATGATAGAATTGCCTTTCGCACCTACGGTAAAGCTATAGAAAAAACAAAAGAAGATGCCTATGGGTTGGATGTTTGGGTTAAAAGAACAAACAAAATGGTCATCAACGAGCGATACAAACTAGGAGATTATCATATAGATCATGGCGATGGAATGGATTATTACCATGTCGGATTTTCATTGGGAGCTGGAAATATGGCACCCTATGTGAATGACACCATCCGATATTCTGCGAATTATCATCAATGGAAAGTATTGGATAATGGGCCTTTACGCTCCACGTTCCAATTAATTTATGACACTTGGGATGCGGGTGGAATAAAAGTGAATGCCACGAAAAGCATATCATTGGATGCTGGCTCACAACTCAATCGTATAGAAAACGTATATTCATTTGAAGGCGATAAACCATTGCCGGTTGTGGTAGGAATAATAAAAAGGCCCCAAACCGGCATCATATCCTTAAACGAACAACAAGGAATAATGGGGTATTGGGAACCTACCCACGGATTGGATGGCACTACGGGCGTGGGGTCCATACTAACAAATATGGTAAACAATATGGCAGTGGGCAATACGCAAATGCTCGCCAAAACCGCCGTAAAAAGTAACCAACCTATCATTTACTATACGGGAGCCGCTTGGGACAAAGCCGGAAAAATAACCAATGCCAAACAATGGTTCAACTATCTGGATACCTTTTATCAGCAAATAAAAGAACCTTTAATCATTACCATAAAATAAATTAAACAATAACTATTAAAATAAAAATTATGTCGATTAACCTTTTTGATTTAACTGGAAAAACAGCACTTATTACAGGCGGTGTGCATGGTCTGGGAATGGCAATGTCCAAAGGACTTGGTCACGCAGGAGCCAAAATTGTGGTAAACGATCTTTCTCAAGACGCCTTGGATAAAGCTGTTGCAGAATATAAATCGGTTGGAATTGAAGCCTACGGCTATGTATTCAATGTATGTGATGAGAAAGCTGTAATAGCCAGCATCAAACAGATAGAAGCCGAAGTGGGCCCAATTGATATTTTAATCAACAATGCAGGAATCATCAAAAGAACTCCTATTGTAGATATGACTGTGGAAGATTTTACAGCTGTAATAACAGTAGACTTAATTAGTCCTTTTATAGTTTCTAAAAATGTTGCCAAAGGAATGATACAAAGGGGCGGAGGAAAAATCATCAACATCTGTTCCATGATGAGTGAATTAGGTAGGGATTCCGTAAGTGCTTATGCTGCTGCAAAAGGTGGTTTGAAAATGCTTACTAAAAATATGGCTACCGAGTGGGCAAAATTTAACATTCAAACCAACGGTATCGGTCCAGGTTATTTTGCAACAAGTCAGACCGCTCCAATTAGAGTGGATGGACACCCATTTAATGATTTTATCATAAGCAGAACACCTGCCGCACGTTGGGGCAATCCCGAAGACTTGCAAGGAGCTGCCATTTTCTTGTCATCCAAAGCAAGTGATTTTGTTAACGGTCACATTCTTTATGTCGATGGAGGAATTTTGGCTACCATAGGAAAACCATCTAACGAAGATTAATTCCTAATCTAGGATAAACCTATAATTCAAACTTCATTTTTAAACATGTAACGCTGTTTTTTGGCGCAAATCGATAGACAGGTCTGACCGATGAAAAACAATAACTATAAACTGATGAAACGGCGACGACAATTATCATTGACACACAAGGATATGATTATGGGCGTTCCATCTTCCAATAAAAAGCAAATATTATAAACAGATGAAAAAAACAAATGTGACTGTACTGATTATATTTTTAATTATTTCAGTTTTTTCGGCTAATGCTCAATTAAAAGTGGCATCAATATTAGGAAATAATATGGTGTTGCAACGCAATTCAGAGGTGAAAATTTGGGGTAAGGCTGAACCAAAAATGAGTTTAAAAATTACTGTCAGCTGGAGCAAAACAGCCATAACTGCTGTTACCAATGAAAAAGGAGATTGGATGGCCAAGGTAAAAACCTCGGAAGCTGGAGGGCCTTACACCATAAGTATTGAAGCAAAAAAAGAAAAAATTCAACTTGACAACATCCTTTTAGGCGAAGTTTGGCTTTGCAGCGGGCAATCCAATATGGAAATGCCAATACTGGGATTTCCTTATCAACCGATAAATGGTTCGGCTGAGGCATTACTCCAAGCCGACAATCAAAATCTAAGATTATTTACTGTGAAAAAGGCCCCTATGCCAACTCCACAGGATAGCTGTAGCGGAAATTGGGAAGTAGCCAATGCTGAAAGTGTTGGCAAATTTAGTGCGGTAGGTTATTATTATGCCCGTCTATTGCAGCAAAAATTAAAGATTCCTGTTGGAATAATTTGCTCTAGCGTTGGCGGCACGCCCATTGAAGCATGGATGGATAGTAAAACATTGGCTAATTTTCCAGAACCTTTAAAGCAAACAAGTCAAGCAGAAAAAGAGCAAAACAGAGCTTCCTATTTATACAACGGAATGATAAATCCAATTGTAAATTACACCATCAAAGGTGCTATCTGGTATCAAGGGGAGTCAAACAGAAAAAATTATCAGTATTATGCTGGTTTACTTAAAGCTATGGTTGGCAGTTGGCGAACTGATTTTGGTGTTGGAGATTTTCCTTTTTATTATGTTCAAATTGCCCCTTATGCTGCCGGTGACATAAAAGATCCATTAAGCGCATTTATGCGAGATGAACAACTCAAAGCCATGTCAATGATACTCAATTCAGGGATGGTTTGTACGCTCGATTTGGGTAATGAATTATGGATTCATCCAGCCGAAAAAGAAACCGTTGCCAAAAGACTTGCGGTATGGTCATTGTCGGAAACCTATAATTTTAAAGGACTTTCGCATAAATCGCCTACATTCAAAAGCTTTGAGGTTAAGGATGGTGTTGTGACTATTTCATTCAAAGATGCTGAATTAGGCATTACTTCTTTTGACAAAAATGTGGATTGTTTTGAATTGGCAGGCAGTGATAAAATATTTTATCCCGCCAAAATGATTAAAATGAATAACGAATTCAGAAAAATCCAGATTAGTTCTGACAAAGTAAAAGAACCTGTGGCAATTCGTTACGCGTTCAGCAACTTTCCAGTGACGGAAGGATATTTATACAGTACATCCGGATTGCCTGTGCCGTCCTTTAGAACGGATAATTGGTAAATATCCTAATGTTTAAATTTTCGACTACAATAGGAGTTTTTACAAACGAGAATTAATTGAATATAAGCAAACTTAAATTTTGACAAAATAAATAGAGTCCGCTTCAATTGACTTACAATTCAAAAAAAATTTTATGATTATGAAAGTTGATGTAAGATTTTCTAAATCAGGAACGAATCAAAAAAAACAAACACAAGAATAACATATAAAGATTAAAAAAATGTCTAAAAAAGTAGTAACATTTGGTGAGATAATGTTGAGATTAGCACCACAAGGATTTTTAAGATTTTCGCAAGCAGACAATTTTGATGTTGTATATGGAGGAGGAGAATCTAATGTAGCTGTT
>JBIPOE010000135.1:0-5276 GCA_044379485.1 Catalimonadaceae bacterium | reverse complement strand
GCTAAAAAGTCCTGATTCATGGTCTTTTGGCCTCCTTAATCTTTTCGTCCTCCGTTTTTACGCCTATTGGGGTGCAGCTATTTCGCTATAACTTGTAAATATACGAAACACCAATCCATTTTCGTATTTGCGTTTATTTTGCAAAACTCTAAAAAACACCCAATTTAAAAAATAAACGCGGTTCCTTTTTTCCTTTTTCCGATAGCGCAAATACGTAGGCCTAAGAAAATATCTTTAAAACCTGGTTCTTAGTTTATTCAATTTACACCAAAGATGATAGGAAAAGCACAGGATCTCTGAACAAGGTTCCCCCGCAATGAAATTCTTTTTAAGAATCAGGCTTGAATAGTGTATAAATATTCCAAGTGTCCATTTCGAAAAAAATATAGAAACTTAGGAATTCCAGGTATCCAATTCATAAATATTATAAACACAAGGGAATTCCAAGTGCCCATTTTAAAATAGAAATAGGCACAAGTGAATTCCAAGTGCTTATTTCAACTTAAAATATAAATACAAGTGAATTACAAGTATCTATATCAAAAAAAATATAAGAACGAAGGATTTTCAAGTGTTCATTTCAATGGAAATGTAAGCACCCTGAATTTCTATATATTTTTGAAATATGGCTTTTATGCACCTGAAAATTTTTATATTGTTGAAAAAAAATGAGGATTGAAAATGAAAGTTTTTTACTTTTTTTATGCCCCTTTACATAGATCCGTATTTGCCAAAGAGTTTTTCTTCGTCAATGTGTCATCGAAACGTAGTTTCGAATCTGTTTCTTTTGTTACCTCCCGGTTCACCAAATCCCATCCCAGACATCAGATAAATCCGATTTGAAATCGCCATCAAGCCTTAAGAATACCAATCCATCCAGGCCTAACTTCCCCTTAATCAAACAAATCATCCTGCAAATATTTCTTATCTGCGAAGCTTTTCCTTGGATCTATTTTTCCATCAATCCGCAAGAAGAAACGCTTGCGCAGTTTACCCACCTGCACCTCAAAAAAGCCTTCTTCCAATTGCAATTCACCTGTGGCAGATGGATAGGATAGATCTCTTTCAGGTACTATTTCAAAAGTGACTTCTTTTTCTTCCCCCGCTTTCAAATCAATTTTGGTGAAATTTTTAAGCTCCTTCAAAGGGGGGGTTATGGTTCTTACTTCATCCTTTATAAATAGCAAAACCGATTCTTTACCATCCCTTGCGCTTTTGTTTTTTATGGATAATTTCACCTTTACTGTGCCATTCCTGTTAATGATAGAATCGCTCAGGCTCAAACCTTTGTATTCAAAATCCGCATAGCTAAGGCCTGCTCCAAAAGGAAACCAGTTTTTATAACTTTCATGCTGCTTGGCATTGTGTGGAAGTAAGTGCCCTACCGAATTGGGATAGGTTATGCTCAGTTTCCCGCTTGGATTGGTTTTTCCGGATAATATTTCAGCCAAGGCAGTACCACCCTGCTCACAAGCCAGACCAAAGTGAATAAACCCTTTTATCTTTTTTGCCAGTTCACCCAAAACCCTTGGCCTTCCTGCTGCCATAACCACCAAAACTGGTTTTCCACTTGCAACAGCCTTTTCTATCAGTTTTAATTGTTCCTTATCCAGATTTAAATCGTCAATATTCCCGCGTCCTTCTGCATAAGGTTGTTCCCCGACAGCACAAATAATTAAGTCTGCACCAGCTGCCTCACTTTCAAACTTTTGAATCTCGGTTTGGTTGCGAAATGTGCTATCAAACAATACAATATTGGTACTGGAAAACTCCTTTTTCATAGCTGAATAAATCGTTTCCATATTGGCTGGAAACCGGCTTTCCGGCGCCCCTGCCCATTCTATGGTCCATCCACCGGTTATATTTCTTTTGGAATTTGAGGCTGGTCCAGCCAAAACAATCTTTTTTACTGACCCCGATAAAGGAAGCAATTGGTTTTCATTTTTAAGCAAAACGATAGACTCTTTAGCCGCCTGTAAAGCAATGGCCTTGTTTTCAGCCGAGCCAATTCTGGCATAGCGATCCTTTCTCGGAAACGGATTTTCAAAAAGCCCCAGATCAAATTTAAGTCTCAATATCCTGGCGCATGAGGAATCGATAATGGAAACCGGCAATTCACCACTTTCCACCAACTCTTTTGTAATGCCACAAAAAGTGGTAGTGCTGGCAGTCATACTCATATCAATACCAGCCAATAAAGCCATTTTGGTTGCTTCCCTTTCATCATGGGCTATGTGGTGCTGCCCAATCAGTTGTAAAATATCAGCCCAATCGGTAAGGATAACACCTTTAAAACCAAGTTCTTTTCTCAATAAATCTGTTAATAAATACTTGGAAGCATGCACCGGCACACCATTTACTTCCCCACTGTTGATCATAAATGTTTTAACCCCAACCTTTATCGCTTCTTTAAAAGGTGGTAAAAAAACCTCCCTCAATTCCTGATCAGGAATGATTGACGGCACCCTGTCCCAGCCCGTTTTCGGGTCTGAATAACCAAGAAAGTGTTTGGCCGTGGCTGCTATTTTGTAAGGTGCCGCTCCTGGCTCTTCCTGAAGCGCTTTGATATAAGCCGATCCCATTTTCCCGCACAAATAGGTGGATTCACCAAAGGTTTCATATTGACGTGGCCAATACGGATTACGGCCTATGTCTAAAATTGGTGCAAAGTTCCAGGTTTGGCCCAAATCACTGGTTTCCAATGCAGTAATTCTGCCCATTTGTCTGGCAAACTCAGTATTGAAAGTATTTCCAAGGTTTACAGGTTGGGGAAAAATGGTAGCATCTGTTATATAGTTGGCTCCATGCACATGGTCGTTTCCGTAAATAATTGGGATTCCCAAACGCGACTCCGCAAGTGCTACTTTTTGAAGTTCTTCATAGAATTTAAACCACTGTTCCGGCTTCACAGCAAATGCCGCCAGAAAAGAACCTACTTTAAAATCCCTTACCATTTTTCTTGCCTTTTCCGGATCCAGAAAGGGTTGAAACTTTTCAGCCTTGTCTTTAGAATTTGAAAAAATGTTGATTTCCGGCGTAGAAATCTGAGTCATCTGACCTATTTTCTCCTCCAGGGTCATCCGCATCAGCAAATCCTGAGTACGGGTTTCTACACTTAAACCTGGATTTTGATAGGGCAGTTTGACTACACTTTTGTTGGCTTTCTGAGCAATGGCTGATCCTGAAATCAGAATCAAAAAACTGAATAAAACTTTTTTTGCTACGAACATTTGAAATTTTTGGTAGGCCAAATTAAGGCTTTCTATTTGGTTGTTAAAAATCAGTCTTATAATTCCACTTTGCCTACATTTTTTATTTTTAAATTAAATCCCCAAAAACCAATGAATTGGTTTGATTTTTAAATCCTATGTTCCTATGTGGTTATTTCAGGGAGTCGAATTTTAATTGTTGTAAAGTGGAAATAAAAAAGAGGATTTTATTCCGATGCCAATTCATCCAATTCTCTACCTAAATTTGCAAAATGAAAGATTGGCAAACACTTACTTCTATTTCTGACCTGAACAATGCAATTGAAACGTCCTTTCAAAAGCCTGTTTTATTTTTTAAACACAGCACCAGATGTTCCATCAGTCAAATGGCCTTGGACCGTTTCGAAAGAACCTGGGCAGAAACCAATTTGGATCAGGTCACCCCATTTTATCTGGATTTAATTGCCCACAGAGATGTCTCAAACCAAATTGCAGATAAGCTGAATGTCGAGCATCAGTCTCCCCAGGTGCTTTTGGTAAAGGATGGTAAATGCATTTTTTCCGAAACCCACCAGGCCATTCGTTTACACAATGTGCTGGAATCGCTTAAAAATTAAAGTTTATAATCTGTTCTATATCAGGGTGCAAACTCTTGGCAACAGGGCAATTCAAAGCGGTTCTTTTTAAAATTTCTTTCTGTTTTTCGCTTGCAATTGGATTTGGCCAAAAGAAATCAATTTCGATTTTTGAAATACGTCTAGGCTCTGCTGCCATGTGTTTTTGGATCGTTGATGTTAATCCTGAAAGATCAATCCCTTCTCTATTTGCATAAATGCCCATAAGGGTCATCATACAACTGGAAAGTGCAGCGGTTACAGTGTCGGTTGGCGAAAAAGCTTCTCCCTTTCCATTGTTATCTACTGGGGCATCTGTTATAAAACTTTGTCCGGAGGCGGAATGGCGAACCTCAGTTCGTAACTCTCCTAAGTATTTTCCGGTGGCTGTTGACATGATAAATTTGGAACGGCTAAAATTATTGTTGACTTTTGACTGCAAGAATAAGCCATGAGGACAATTCTTTTATTTTTATTAGTGATTTTTATTGCTTCAACCGCTTTTGAAGCCAAAGCCCAAAGCGATGAACTCGCTTATTCCGAGGAGTTTACCTATGGAATAAATTTCAATACCAATTCTGGCTTAATTGGCGGTTTTGATTTTAAGTGGGCAAAATCAAATGGTCCCAGGCAATACCATTGTTTCGGATTTGGTTTGGTTAATGTAAAAAATCCAAAAGAATATCGATTTCCAAACGATGTAACAGGGAATACTTTTCTGGCATACAAAACCAACTATTTATTTGTTTTAAGGCCGTTTTATGGACGTGAATTTGTGCTTTTCAGAAAGGCGGCAGAAGAAGGTGTCCATATCAACGCCATATTTTCGGCAGGACCAAGCATTGGCATGTTAAAACCCTATTACGTCCTATATCTGGAAAATCCGGCAAATCCAAATACAGCTTTAAGCATTCCCTATACTGAGGACTTAAATTTAAACCAGATTTATGGTGTAGGTAATTTTACTGATGGATTAAACGAAACAAAAATATCGTTGGGCGTTCATGCAAAAGCATCTCTTGCCTTTGAATTTGGCCAAATTAAAAATTCTGTTGTTGGCCTGGAAACCGGTTTTGTTGCCGAACAATTTTCAAAAGAGCAGAAAATTATGGCTTTTGCTGCGAACAGAAGTTTTTACACCTCAGCCTTTTTTACGCTCTATTACGGAAGAAAATATTAACCTGCTTCCATAACAAGGTTCAAAACAAAGAGCAGTTTTTGCCATTACCGATTCTATCCCTGTTTATTTAAAATATCCCACACAAAAATCATTTCCCCAAAACCAAACAAAATTAGGACTTTTGATTTTTGTATTTTTTTTTAACTTATCCACTATCCACTATCCACTATCCACTATCCACTATCCACTATCCACTATCCACTATCCACTATCCACTATCCACTATCCACTATCCACTATCCACTATCCACTATCCACTATCCACTATCCACT
>JBIPOE010000081.1:0-17046 GCA_044379485.1 Catalimonadaceae bacterium | reverse complement strand
TGAGTTGCTCAAATACAAAAACTACCCATTCACCAAACGAAAATCCGTAGTACACAAAATGGAAATCAAAAAAAACGAAAAGCAACAAATCACCTGATTATGGATGATTAGCTGCAACCTGGGTTAATAGACATTTGAATTTATTGAATGTTTTTTTAATTATATTTTTCTTTCCAACTGCTTTGCTTCATCCCAAAAAACATCCATTTCGGGAAGGGTCATTTCATTTAGGGTTTTACCATTTTCTTCAGCCCTTTTCTCAATGTGATTGAATCTTTCGGTAAACTTTAAATTCGTTTTTTCCAAGGCAAGATCAGGGTTTAAACCTTTAAACCTGGCATAGTTTATCAAGGAGAAAAAAACATCTCCAAGTTCTTTTTCCGCTGCATCTTTATCAAAATCGGGTTTTTCACACTCTTCCTGAAATTCTCCGAGTTCCTCCTTAACTTTTTCCCAAACCTGCTGTGGTTCATCCCAATCAAAACCAGCACCTCTTGCTTTTTCCTGAATTCGCATTGCTTTTACCATGGGTGGCAAGGAAGATGGTACACCGGAAAGTGTTCCTTTTTGCCCCTCCTTTTTCTTAAGTGATTCCCAATTTTTCTTTACTTCCGCTTCATCAGCCACCAGCACATCTCCATATATATGTGGGTGCCTGTATTTTAGTTTTTCAATCAATGAATCAATAACATTTGAAATGTCAAATTGATCTGATTCTTCGGCGATTCGGCAATAAAAAACTATATGCAAAAGCACATCACCAAGTTCCTTTTTTAGCTCACCTGAATCACCATTGGTTATTGACTCAGCCAATTCAAAAACTTCCTCAATAGTCAAATGTCTGAGGGTTTCATTGGTTTGCTTCATATCCCAAGGACAATTTAGCCGGAGCTCGTCCATTACGGTCAAAAGCAAATCAAAAGCCTGAAGTTTTTTGACCCGATGTTTATCAGGTGGAGGTGTAATCACTTAGATTGGAAATTAGAAGACAAATATGAGAAAAGGTTCGTGAGGAACTGGTGTAAAAAATAAAACCCCGAAACAAAAAGCTTCAGGGTTTTACATGTTGACATGTTGGTTAAAAATATCTTTTATCTTCCGACATTTGTCAGTTGACAAGCGACAGGGAATTGAGATCTAAAGGCTTATTGATTTACCTTACTTTTTTACATCATTGAGACAAAAATTGTATAATCCTTTTTGCCATACATATCCAGTAATGTTTTACTTTTGTTCAACTTTGTTCAATAGATTTTATTATTGAATATCAGGTGTTTGTCTCTTAAAAATATAGAAACCTAATGGAAAAAGATTCCAGAAATTCCGAAATGGAGAAGCAATTGCTCCGACTTTTGGCCAGAAAAATCGAAAAGCAGCTCAATAAAGGGCCTGTTTCCGAGTGGAGCCAAAGAGATTTTGTGGGATTAAGTGAAACAATTGAGAATCAAACAAGAGAACAAATATCGGTTACTACATTAAAGAGGGTTTTTGGAAAAGTAGAATACAATGGCCTGCCTTATGTGCATACGCTCAATGTTTTGGCTCAATTTATTGGATATAGCCATTGGTCTGAATTTAAAAAAACAGAATTGGGTATCGAAGAGGAGGAGATTGAAATTGAAAAATCAATTTTACCCCAAAAAGAAGATCTTCCTCATTATGAACAGGTTAAGAAAAGTAAAGAAAGTTCAAAATCAAAACTTTTGATATTTGGTCTGGGAGGAATAATCCTATTGGGCGTTTTTTATGGAATTGGATGGTATTCATCGTGGTGGTGGACAAAAGGCCGATGGTTGGCTCCAAAAACCAAAAATAATATTGATTCCCCTGGCAAGCTAAGCGCAGAAATATTGTATCCCGATTCTGTTCCTGTTCAGGTAAAATTTAATTACCAGGGGCCACTTTCTGATCCTGATGATTTGACAGTGATCAGTTTTGAACCTAGCCAAATGGAGCATTTTAGCATAAATGAAGCTGGATATGGGTTTAAAAACCACAGCTATAAAGAAGCTGGAATTTATCCAATCCGAATTTTTTGTAACAGAAGACAATTGGCCTATTATCCATTTTTGATTCCTAGTAAAAGTTGGTATGGATCTGTCTTTAAGGCTTCTAAGTCTCAAAAATTCCCTATTTCTGAATCTTTAAATGGGGCATTGGTAATTCCCAAATCCAAAATAGTAGAGGCTGGAATTGATACAAATACCCGGTTTAGCACAAGTTTTTCAAAATTTAAAGACTTTGGAGTAAGTGGCGATAGTTTTGTTTTTCAAACGGCCATAAGAAATCCCCAAATGAAACCTGAACTAAAAGATCAACTTTCTAAAATTTTAATCCGCTGCGCTAATAATTCAATACAAATCCAATTGGCAAAAACAATCCCAAGGTATGGATTTTTTATGCAAGTGTCTGATAATTACTTAGATAAACTTGATGTCAATGTGCAAAAGGGATTTGTTTTGCCTCTATCCGATTGGAGAAATATAAAAATCCAAACCAAAGGCAAAGTTTGTAAAGTTTGGATTGAGGACAAATTGGTACTTGAAAAGACATACAGTTTGCCTTTGGGGGATGTAATGGGCCTGGAATATGTTTTCATTGGTTTTGGTGATGTAAAAGGTTTTCAGTTTGATGACCATCGGGGAAAAATTTGGGAGGAAGTTTTTAAAAAATAACCCTGTTGGAACCTATAAAAATGCAAAATGAAAAAGTTATGGTCATGTTTGATGGGGTTTGCAACCTATGTAACGGCCTCATTCTTTTTTTAATACCAAAGGATCCAAAGGCAATTTTCCTATTTGCCCCACTACAGTCGGAATCAACAAAAAAGATTTTGAAAGACCAAACCATATTAAATCCCAATCAATTAGATTCGGTAGTGGTAATTGTGAACGGAAAGGTTTTTCAAAAATCAAAAGCAGTAATTCAGATTTTCAGGCGTTTATCTTTCCCTTGGAATTTATTGGCGGTTGGTGAAATTTTACCAAAGGCTTTTACGGATTGGATTTATGATTTTGTCGGAAAAAACCGATATAAGTGGTTTGGAAAAAAGGACCAATGCATGATGCCAAGTCCTGAATTGATGAGTCGTTTTTTAAATTAAAAAGTGGTTTATTATATGAAGTCTAAATGAAAATTGAACATACTTTTCCTTTTTGGCCTCATTCCGGTTTCTCCGTAGGAGAAATGATTTATGGCATGTTCAATTTTTTAATAGACTTCATATAATAGAATCTGATCCAAAAAATAGTTTAAACCGGATCAACATCCACAATCCACTGCACGCCCGAAAGCTCCTTTTCACTTTGCACCATTTTGAGTTCGGCAGCGAGAATATCTTTTACTTTTTGGGCAGAAACAGTTAGTGGAATCTTGAGCATCAAGTTGAAAATAAACTGATTACGAAGCCTGGAAATAATAGGTTCTTCAGGGCCCAAAACCATATCTGAACCCAATTTTCGCCTAAGGTATCCAGCCAAAATCTCTATGGCTTGTTGGGTGACTTCCTGTTTCACATGTCGGGAAGTCACTTTTATCAGATTGGCAAAAGGTGGAAATGTAAAATCACGCCGGTGGAGAATTTCCTGTTCATAAAAAAGAATGTTTTCACCCTTGGCAATCATGGCATAAATTGGGTGGTAAGGTTTATTGGTTTGAATCATTACCAAACCTTTTTCCTGTCTTCGCCCTGACCTACCCGAAATCTGACTCAGCAATTGAAATGTCCTTTCATTTGCCCGAAAGTCTGGATAATGCAAAACCCTGTCCACATCAAAAACAGCGACAAAGGTTACGTTTTCAAAATCCAAACCTTTGGTAACCATTTGGGTACCAAGTAAAATATCCAAATCCTGGTTTCGCATCCGTGCCAGCAATTGCTCAAAACTTTTTCGACTTTGTGTGGTGTCCTGGTCCATCCTGGCAATGCGCAAGTTGGGCAAAAGCATCATCAAGGATTCTTCCAGTTTCTCAGTTCCATAACCTGAAGTCTGTAATTGCACAGAACCGCAAGCCAGACATTGACGAGGCACATCTGCCTGGTGACCGCAATAATGGCAATTAAGTGAACGTTTTGCCTGATGGTAGGTTAAAGAAACATCGCAGGAAGGACAATATGGAATCCAGCCACAATCTTTGCACTGCATGTATGGCGCATATCCACGACGATTCTGAAAAACAATAGACTGTTTTCCAGCAGCTTTGGTCATTGCCAGGTGGTCCACCACTGCTGTTGAAAAATCTAGTTTGACCTGCAAAGTCCGCTCTGCTAGTTTCATGTCCACATATTGAATGTCAGGCAAATTGGCCCCACCAAAGCGTTCCAAAAGTTTCACCAAACGCCATTTTCCATATTTGGACTTAAAATAGCTTTCGGTAGAGGGCGTTGCAGAACCAAGTAAAACTTTGGCCTTGTGTTGGTGTGCAAGAAAAATGCCGGCATCTCGTCCATGATAACGGGGAGATGGTTCAGCCTGTTTATAAGATGAATCGTGTTCCTCATCCGCAATCAACAAGCCCAGATTTTGAAATGGCAAAAAAACGGAGGAGCGAACGCCAATCACCAGTTTTAATTTACCAGATTGGACACCTTCCCAAACCTCCATGCGTTCTGGAAGTGTGGCTTTCGAATGATAAACCCCAAGGTCCTCACCAAAAATCTGCTTAAGGCGGCTAACCATTTGCACAGAAATGGCAATTTCCGGTAACATCAATAGACATTGCTTTCCTTGCTCCAGATAATTGGTAATCAGGTGAATATAGATTTCAGTTTTTCCGCTACCCGTTACACCCATCAATAAAACAACCTTTTCATCGCTATGGCCTTCTTCTATTTCCAAAATGGCCTGGCTTTGGGCTGGAGATAATTTCGGTCTTGTAAATTCTTTTGAACCCAAACTGGCATATGGGTCGAGTTTAGTTTTTTCAATCTGAAGAATCCCTTTTCTGGTCAGTTTTGCCAGGATTTTCTTTTCATTTTCCGTCATTGGAAAACTTTCCTTGTTGATATGCCAGCCCTGATTGCCCAATTGGCCAAAACGAGTCTTACTTAAAAATTTCAACATAAGCGACTCTTCCTGAGGCTTATCTGTAAATTCTACAAACAAGGCATCTAGGGCATCATCGGTTCTGAAATTCGGATGAAGGGAAATAAAGGTTTCCATTCGGGGTCGGTACCGATCCATCAACTCATCAAAAATGAGAATTTTGGATTCGATCTGCCATTGGCGGATTTTTTTCATCCATCTGCTCATATTGCCCAAAGCTTTCAAAAGCTCTGAAAGGGGCATTTTCGGATTCTTTTGAAGCGAGGCAAAAATCCAATGTTCTTCGCTTTCCCAATCTTCTTTTTGCCAGGCAAAATCAGGATGAATCTGAATATAAGACTCTGAACTTAAACGAAATGGAGATGGAACTGCAGCCGCCAAAACCTCACCCAAAGTGCAACAATAATAGCTGGACATCCACTCCAGATAGCGCATCCGGCTTTCACTTAAAAATGGGGTTTGGTCCACCACTTCCAGCAAATGTTTTACTTCATAAGTGGTTGGAAGTAAATAATGTACCTTCCAAATAAAACCTGTATATAGCTTTTTGCCTTTTAAAGGAACCACCACCCGCATTCCAGGCATTGGCTCTTCATTAGAAACATATTTATAAGTCAGACTTTTGGGCAAAGCCAAAGGCAGCCAAACATCAAGTAAATATTCCTTACCGACAATGCCCTCAATTTCAGCCATTTGTAATGGATGTTTCGATGGCTTGACTAATAAATTTCTGCAAAGGTTTTTGGCTAAAATCCTGCTTCAACATACAATCGAAATGTGATTTTGGACACGCAGAAAATCCTATTTTGGAACATGGCCGACAGTTTAAATCGCTCACTTCCAGATTTATATAGCTTGTTTTGTATGGATACATCCCTAGTTTTGGGATAGTATTTCCCCAAATGGCAACGGTTGGAATTGCAAAAGCTGCGGCAATGTGCATCATGCCTGTATCGTGGGTCAAGACCAGAGCTGAATTTTTAATCAAATGAGCGGAACCTCCGATGGTAAATTTCCCACAGGTATTCCATACTTTTTTGGATTGAGTTTTTAAGTCTGTTTCCAATTGATTTGCAACTGGTAAATCCTCCTTTCCGCCTACAATTATCAAAGGAAGACCTACCTGGGAGGCAAGTTCAATCCATTTTTCCCAGGGCATCTTTTTGGTAAAATGGGTGCCTCCAATCGAAAGGACTGCGTATGGCAAACCCCTCATTTCACTTGGAAATTCAGATTCGTCCACTTTTTCGCAATCGCAGGGAAAAAATTCGAGTCCTTTTCCATCATTTTTTACCCCGAGTTTTTTTACGGTTCCCAGGTAACGATCCACAATATGGACATTGGGCATTGCATCATACTTGAAGTTTACAAACAGCCACTTTCGAAGGTTTAATTTATCAAAAGCAAAAGCTGGTTTACCCAAAATGAGCTTCAAATAATTGGACCTGAGGTTATTGTGTAGGTCGATAACCAAATCGTAGTTTTCGGTTTTCAGTTTGGGAATTACCAATGAAAGTGAACTTTCGAATGTGAAAATTTTAGAAATTCTTGGATTATGCTCCAACAAACCGAAAAACTTTTTCTTGGTAAGAAAATGAATTTCAATGCCATTCACCTGCTCCTTGAGGCAACGAAGTACAGGAGAGGTTAATACGATATCCCCAATGGAAGAAAAGCGAAGTACCAAAACTTTCACAGTGCAAAAGAAAGGAAAAGAAGGCAGGTGTATAGGTTGAATTGTAAAAAAGGAAATTGAAATTTATCTTTAGCGAAGTTCAGTCAAATTTTTTCAGGTCTCCTACTTTTATCTGGAACGAATCCTGAAGTCTTGTTTTACGGATACGATACAAGGAAAATATTCCATAGTTATTGGCTTTCTTAATAACCAGACAAACCTCTATATATCAAATGATCAGCTTGTAGGCTTTTAAGGAATTTAGAAAAAGGAGAGTGATAAGGTCAGAAGGCTTTCTCTATCTCCAGTTTTTATCAGGGTCTAGCGAGGTATGGATGCAGCCAAGAACTGAAACAGTTTTGGTGTTTTGATCCACTTTAAAATGTATCATGTAAGGAAATGATCTTAAAGGTAGGCATCTAATATTACCATACCGAATTGCAAAAAAAGGGTTTATAGAAATTGATCTTAAAGCCTTTGAAATTTCGGATCCGATTCTATCAGCCAGGGCAGGATTCTTTTGAAAATAATAATCCGCTGCATCCTCTATTTCCCTATATGCATCTTCATCCATTTCTATTTTCCACTCCATCCCTTCCTGCGTAACATATTTTCAACTTCTTCGAGGGAGTGCTGTGTCCGTTCTTGTCTGTTTTCCCATCGTCTTTCCATTTCTTTTTGAACCTCCATCGGAATTTCTGGTGGCTCGGCAAGAATGATTTCAAAGCCGTTTTCCTCCATCATTTTTTCAAATTTGGAGAGCTGGTCATCAGAAATTTGAACGGTTCGATAAACAGTCATAGAATTTTTCGTTTATGAATGCAAGATAGAAAAAACTGGTGGTAGTTCGAAAAGAAGTCTAATTGTCTTTTAAAACTATTTAAAATTTTTAAAGTATCAGTTGGAAAGACTTTGACGAACCTTTAGTGGTAAACCATTGAAAACCATATCATAAGAATGGTCAATCCAAGCTAGAATTTCTTTGTTTCCGTAATGACCTTTAAGAAAAACCGTGTTCCAATGCTTTTTGTTCATGTGGTAACCAGGCAAAATGGTATCATATTTTTCCCTGAGCTCAATCGCGATTTCAGGGTCACATTTCAGGTTTATACTTACAGGATTAGAAATATTTGTGAGCAAAAATGCTTTCCCGGCAACTTTAAACACCAAAGTTTCATTATCAAAGGGGAACTCCTCAGTAACAGCTTGTTTTTTTAAGCAGTGATTTCGGATGTCCTCCAGATTCATCTAAGCCACATCTTAAAAATAAACATAACCGTTCCAACCAAAAACATCAGAATGCTGATTTTATTAATGGTATGCATAGCCCTGATATTGAAATTTTTAGGTCGTGAAGGATCTGGCTTTCTAAAAAAATATCCAAATACTTCAGAAACAGCAAAATAGTCTTTTACTGTTGGCTTGCTTTTTGGCTGGTTATCAGAGCTCATACTTTTTTGATTTAATACAAAATAAACAGAAAGCGTGGAATAAAGTTCAAGCAATTATCAAAATTCAATTTATTACCTTTGAATTTCTACTCAATCTTAAAATGCAATGAAAAAGATTATTTACACTTTATTTTTATGTATCGCCCTTATAATGAGCTTAATGAGCGATGGATTTTGCAAAGTGTCTGCTACAATTGAGTATGCTTGTTTTCCATCCCAAGTTGGTGCGGGAAGACTGTTTTTGGTAATTGGAATAGATGGTCGAAGCCTTACAATTCAAAAACTTGCAAACAAAAAATACCAATCAACTGCAACGTTTGCCATTGTAGTCAACGATTCAACAAAAAACTACTTTGCTGAAAAAATAGATTTCCAGAGTCCGGAATTTTCAGATACCAACCAGTTAAAACAATATTTTACCTCAACCAAAACGATTCCCCTGGCTGAAGGAAAGTATAATCTAGAGCTTTTGGCTTTTGATGTAGCTTCAAAAGATACAAGCAGAGAAAAAGCTGTGATACAAATTGTTATGCCTGGATTTAAAGAAAACACCTCGACAACAACTCAAAAATTAAGCTCCAAAATGAGTGATATTTTATTACTCAATGAGTCTGGCTTTTCGGTTCAAAAATCAATTTTTGACCAAAATGCAGAGGTTTTCAGGCTTTCAAACTTCTATTCTGAAAGGGACACTGTCCTTTCATTTTATTGTGAAAACGTCGGTTTAGACAAAATTTATCCGGATGGATTGGGTTTAATCAGTCGTTTGAGATTGATTGAAGTTTCAGAAAAACGAAGCCTGGATGAGTTTGGAAGGATTAAAAAGATAAAGAGTAAAGCACAAATTGCCTCAAGATTTGACATCAACATTAAAAATTTGCCTACTGGTAAGTATTTCATTCTCTGGGATTTGATAGACTCAAGCAATAAAGTTGTCGCAAGAACACAGAAGGAAATTGTCAAAAGCAATCCATCGATAAAAACCGATTATGTTCATGAGGCAAGTGTTGCCAATGGATCTCTGGAAGAACAAATTGCCAATTTAAGCATGAAAGAAGCCAGGCTTTTTGTGGCCAGTTTGCAGCCTATAAGTTTGGCCTCAGATCAAACAAGCATTGACTATCTTAGGAAAAAGGGAACAGAGCCAGAAGTAAGGAATTTTTTGCAAACGTTTTGGTCAAAAAAAAGCAAGGAAAATCCATTGGCTGGTTTTACCAGATACAAGGAATTGATTGCTGAGGCTGAAAAAAAATATGCAACAAAGACTATGCCTGCATACCAAACCGACCGTGGAAGAGTATTCCTTCAATATGGGAAGCCAAACATGGTAGAAAATGAATATTCCGATAGATTTCGCCAGGCCATGAAAAATTTGAATACGGTTCCATATGAGATTTGGTACTATTATACTATGGAAACTCCTGTAAAACAGAATGATATAATTTTTGTTTTTATTCAGGAAAACAGAGGAAACGACAACTACCGTTTGTTTCATAGTACTGGTTTGGGCGAGGTTAGAAATAGAGAATGGCGTAAGTCGGTAGAAACCAACGCCACTTATAACTTTGACAGAATGGATCCCAATGATCGGTATGATGCCAATGATTCCAAAAAATTCAGGTAAAATCGAAAGTGGTTTTCTTTTATCTCCTTTCAAGATGTCCATTTTGGATTTTATATCTGCTTAGTGATTTTCTGTATTTAATTACGTATATAATAATAGGTTACAGAAGAAGTGTGGTTTGGAATAACCTTCGAAATTCATTTCCTGAGAAATCTTTAATGGAGTTAAAAAAAATAGAAAACGATTTCTATTCCCATTTGTGCGATGTTATAGTTGAAACCATTAAGCTTTTAAGCATTTCTGAAAAAGAACTCAAAAACAGGGTCAGCCATGAAAATCCAGAGTTATTAAGTCAAATATGCCAAAATGGTGGCAGTTTTATTAGCCTTGCTGGCCACATTGGGAATTGGGAATGGTTGCTTGCTGCCAATAAGGTATATCTAAACTGCAATGTAGATGCTGTATATAAGCCACTTAGTAGTCCGTTTTTTGAAAAGCTAATGTTGAAAATCAGATCAAGATTTGGCACATTTCCGGTTTCAAGCTTGCGGGTTTTAAGAATCGAAGCTGGAAGAAAAGAAATTCCAAGAGGCATTGCTATGGTAGCGGATCAAACCGCCTGGGCTGATAGTGCTTATGCCATTCATTTTTTAAACCAGGCCACCTTATTTTTTACAGGCCCCAAAAGAATTGCAGAGTTATTTTCTTATCCTATCTTTTATGCCGGATTAAAAAAAACCGGAAGGGGACGCTATCATTTTTTCATTGAGCAAATAGCAAGCCCTCCATTTCCAAAAGGCAATTTTATAATTGAAACATTTGCCAGAAAACTGGAAAAACAAATTCAGGAAAACCCAGCTATCTGGCTTTGGTCTCACAAAAGATGGAAACATGAGGTTCCTACAGAACTATTGACCAATGCTGGAAAAACTTATTAGGATTCCAAGGCAGCTACGCCAGGCAAAACTTTTCCTTCCATATATTCCAATAGAGCTCCTCCTCCAGTCGAAACATAGGAAACACGGTCTCCATAACCAAGTTGATTTACAGCAGCTGCTGAATCGCCGCCACCAATTAATGAATAACCACCCTTTTCTGTGGTATCTACCACCGCATGGGCTATTGTTTCAGTTCCTTTTGCAAAGTTTGACATTTCAAAAACGCCCATTGGACCATTCCATAAAATGGTTTTTGCGCCAATTAAGGCTTTTGAAAAAGATTCAATTGCCTTTGGACCGATGTCAAGTCCCATAAATCCATCTGGAATATCTGTATTATCACAAATTTTGGTTTTGGCATCATTTGAAAAAGCATCGGCAACTATAGAATCTTGTGGCAATAAGAGTTGAACACCTTTTTCCTTTGCCTTTGCAATGATAGTTAATGCAAGCTCTTGCTTGTCGGCTTCTAAAAGCGAGTTTCCGATTTTACCTCCCTGGGCCTTGAAAAATGTATATGCCATTCCACCACCAATTATCAAGGTATCCACTTTGTCCAAAAGCCGCTCAATTATCAAAATCTTGTCTGAAATTTTAGCACCACCCATTATGGCTACATATGGCTTTTCGGCAGCGTCCAACACCTTTCTGGCATTGTCCAGCTCGGAAGCCATCACAAAACCAGCGCATTTTTCGGTAAAAAATTGGGCAATTATGGAGGTGGAAGCATGTGCTCTGTGCGCAGTTCCAAATGCATCGTTTACATACACATTTCCAAGTTTTGAAAGTTTTTCGGCAAATGCCAGGTCTCCTTTTTCCTCCTCCTTGTAAAATCTTAAGTTTTCCAGAAGTAAAATTTCACCAGCCTTTAAGGCATTTGATTTTTCAACAGCCTCATTTCCAATACAATCATTGGCAAATTGAACACTTCGGCCAAATAATTTTTCCAGATTTGGGACAATGTGGCGAAGTGAATACTTATCTACGGGTCCATCTTTTGGCCGACCTAAATGAGACATTAAAATAACAGAACCTCCATCGTTTAATATCTTTTGAATCGTTGGTAAGGTCGCATTCAACCTGGTGTCATCCGTTACCTCAAAACTTGAGTTGAGTGGAACATTAAAGTCAACACGGACCAAGGCTTTTTTGCCAGCAAAAGAGATAGAATTGATATTTTTCATCGTATGGAATTGGAGTGCAAACATAATGATTTGGTTTTTCCATCTACTTTTAAAATGAAAGCAAGCCTCTCAACTTAGGAAAAAGTAAAGTCAAAATTTATTTGCCACACAATTCTTAGATTTGCAGCCAGAATGCAAATAACCATCATTACTCCGGTTTACAACGGAGCCAAATACATCAGGCAATGCATAGAAAATGTGATCAGCCAGGATTGTGCTTCGGTTGAGCATTTGATTATGGATGGGCTTAGTACAGATGGAACCCAGGCAATCGTAAATGAGTTTGCTGAAAACCACCCGCATATCCGGTTGATTTCCGAAAAAGATAAAGGCCAGAGCGATGCAATGAACAAAGGAATTGCAGCAGCCAAAGGGGAAATAATCAGCTTTCTGAATGTGGATGACTATTACGAGCCTGGTGTTTTTAATCGCGTTCTGGAAATTTTCAAAGATTTGCCAGATCCTTCATTTGTTTGTGGAAATCTAAACATCTGGAATGCGGATGGTAGCTTAAAACACTTCAATAGACCCATTAGAATCTCCTTGGTTGAGTTGGTTTCCAATTGTTTTGAATGGCCATATAATCCGACTGCATATTTTTATCATAAAAATTTGCATGAAAAAACAGGACCATATAATGTAAATAACCACTTGCGAATGGATTATGAATTTATCCTGGAGGCAGCCAACTATACCGAAATAATACATATTGATGAACTTTGGGGTAATTTTGTATTGGTAGAAAATTCCAAGACGCAGAATTTCCATTGTGAAAATCCCGAAAAGGCCTTTTATGAGGCAGAAGAACTAAGGCAAAAATCGATTGGCAGGCTGTCAGCTGAAAATAGGGAATTGCTAAACAAGATACTGGCAAATGAAAAGCCAATGCATGTCCCACAGGAAACAAAAACCTTGAAGAACCAAAAGGGTATTAAACAGAAAATTAAAAGTTTTTTTAACCTTTAATATACTAAACATTGGTATTAACCATCATTACTCCGGTTTATAACGGCTCTAAATACTTGAATTCTTGCATCCAAAATGTTGCAAATCAATGGGTACCCGGAATTGAGCATCTTATTTTGGATGGAGGCAGTCAGGATGGTACCAAAGAAATTTTAGTAGAAGCATCAGAAAAATTTTCGCATCTTCAATGGATATCGGAAAAAGATATTGGCCAAAGCGATGCCATGAATAAAGGAATAAAAAGGGCCATTGGTTCATGGATTAGCTTCCTGAATGTAGACGATTTTTATGAACCTCATATTTTACCTAAAATTCTACAAAGGATTAAAAACCAACAGGACTGGAAAGGAATTTTGGTTGGAAACTTAACAATATGGAGTGAAAATGGTGATTTATTATCTGTAAACAAGCCGGGATTAGTAAGTCTGCCCTTTATGCTTGCCGATATCGGCGAATGGCCCTTCAACCCATCTGCCTATTTTTATCCGAAAGAAATTCACGAAAAAATTGGCTACTTTCCTGTAAATGAACACTTTGCAATGGACTACGATTTCTTTTTTAAAGTGCTTTTGAACAAAATTCCAATTAAATATTGTAATGAAAACTGGGGCAACTTCAGGCTTTTGCCTGAAGCAAAAACTTCGAAAGACCAAAATCAAAATACCTCTTATTTAAGAGCTATGGAGATTCGAAAAAAATACTTTCTTCTTGCTCCTGGGTTGATACAGTTGCAGGCCAGATTTCTGATATTTTTCTGGGCCTTGCGGAATAAATTTTATTCTATTCTTTTCAAATAAAAGATTTTAGTAATGGATATTTCTATAATCGTTTGTACATATAACCCAGATAAAGATATTTTTAGCAGATTATTGGGTGCTATATCTCTGCTAGATACATCCAATATTAAATCAGAACTTATTGTAGTAGATAACAATAGCAAATTCTCAGTTTTCGATTCCTTTTCTGTAGAATTTGAAAACATAAAAATCAAAACTAAACAGGTATTTGAGCCACTAAGCGGCCTTACCAACGCAAGAATTGCAGGCTATAAATCTTCTTCTGGTGACGTTCTTATTTTCTTTGATGATGACAATGAACCCCAACCAGATTACCTGCAAGCGGTTTTTCACGAATTTATGAGGTTTCCAAATATTGGGGTTTTCGGCCCTGGGCATATTTCTGTAGAATTTCTTGGAAATCCTCCGGCGTGGATTTACCACAACAAGTACTATTTTCAAGAAAGACATTACCATCAAGCCCTATTTGCCTGTTGCGCTGATTGGTTTGAATTTTATCCTCCTGGGACAGGGCAGGCAGTAAGAAGGTTTATTTTTAACTCCTACCACAACGCTTTACTTGAAGGCAGGCTTTCTGCAGCAGATAGAAAGGGGAATTCTTTAAGCAGCGCAGGTGATGTTCAACTTGTTTTTGAATCAATAAAAATGGAATATGCAGTAGGAGTTAGCCCCAAAATGAACCTTCAACACTTGATTGCTGAAAGAAAAAGCACCTTCACATACCTTAAACGCTTGCTTTTTGGGATGTCATCATCCTTTCCGGAGGCCTACGCGGAGTGCTTTCCTCAAACCAGAAATATTCTTCCTTATTACTCAAGTTTCCAGATTTTCAAAATTTTGAGTGTTGAACTTTTTCAAAACCTAGCTACAAAGAAAAGCCCTAAGGCAGCCATTTTTCTGATCTCAGATCTATTGGGCAAGTTTTATGGTTCTAACTTAACGCGGGAAAAAAATGTAACAAGCATCTGGTTTTCTCTTATCAAACTTCTAAAACTACGGTAAAATGAAAATAGCGATAATGGCAAACACCGCTGATAGCTTTGTAAAACCTTTGGCTAATGGTTTGGGTGAAATGCTAAAATATTTACAAGTAGATTATAAAATATTTTACGATGGCTTATTCTTTCTAGATCATCAAATAAGAGCTCCCAAAATTGAGGTAGGAAATACAAAAAAGTTCCTTTTAAGTGCTTATCAAAACTTTTTTCCCCCCTTTAAAAAAAGATTTGATGCCGTTTGGAAAGAACTTGAAGAATTTGACTGCATGGTAGTAATAGAGCATATGCCCACCAGCTATCTTCGTGATAAGCTAGAGAAAATAGAAGAATTTCGAAATCGATTTCCTGAAAAGCCAGTTGTTTTGTATGATTTGGTGTATCTTTCCACCTTAGGCGAATGGATTTCTTTCTTAAAAAATGGAAATGATTATCATGGTTTCATTAAAGGAAACAACCATTTTGGACTTGAAAGATACGATTGGTATCTTGTTGCCTCAGCATCAACCGATTTTCCAATGCCAAAAGGCGACCAACCTCTCTCTATAATAGGGTGTCACCTGGATGATGGTTCTCTCTTCCCTGAACAAAAAGAATTCAGGGCCCTTTTAGATTTTGAACGTCCAAATCACATGAAAGAGCGTGCAATCCAAATTCAAGCCCTGGAAGAAACCAAAACACCTTATACCGTTTTGAATGGAAAGTATCCACAAGCTGAAATCAGAAAAATTTACAGGCAAAGTTCAATTTACTTCCTAGCTCATTTAGAGGCGTTTGGCTTGCCTATTTGTGAAATTGAAGCTTGTGGAGGCACCATTTTTACCCCATATGCAAATTGGGCATGGGCTCATTACCAGAAACCAGATCTTTCTGAGCCAGGTGAGGGAACACTTTCTCCAAATTTTAGAATTTACAACAATGATCTGGAAGCACTTAAAAAACAAATAGAAGATGAAAAGTCAAAGTTTAACAGCGGAAAAAACCTTGAAATCTTTAAAAATAATGACCTTAGATTCTTACACGGGAATATAGAAAACCTAAATCAATTTTTAGAGAAATTAAAAAGCAAAGAAATCACTTCGAAATCCCATAAGAAATACGAAAAATTGAACGGTCTTATTGAAACAGGTCTTTGATTTTGTTTTTTAACGCACCAAGAATTATTCGACTTTTATAATAATCATGAGTAAGATGCCGGGAATAATAGTATTTCCTGTTTTTTATAGGACTTGAAAATATCTTTATCAGAAAGTTAAGTACCCTTTGCTCATCGCAGTACATGTTCGGTTTATTGTCTGTAAAAAAGGGCTCCAGATAGACCTCTTCATATAGGTCATCATTTTGGTCCAGTTCAATAATTCTGTCTATTACAGCCTCATCGCTTCCATAATCATTCCAATAAATAAAAGATCTAGTGTTGAAGTCCAGGTTAACCAGTGGATTTCCCCAATAAATGGGCATAGAGCCACAAAACATAGGTTCAAAAATTTTCTCCGTTGTGTACCCTGGGTGAATCGTATTTTCGAAGGCAAAAGTAAATTTATAGCCCGAAATAAATTTCTTTTTATCCGCTACGGGACCACCTATGTTATTTAGGAATCTACCACCTGAATCTACCTTTTTATACGTATTTAGTTTATGGAAAAACTCTATTCGTTTCTTAGAGTTTCCATTGGAAACCACCATATTACAAAATCCGGTATGTTGTTTTCTTAGCTCCGAATACGGCCTTTTTGGACTTAATATTTCTTTTACATCCCCATAAAGAAAATACAATGGGAGCCTTAAATTTCTATCATTTTCCTCCAATTCAAAGCTCATGGAATAATCACATTGAAGGTAATCTGGTGGGGTACTTTCTCCAGTATAAAATATTTTTACACATTGGTAAGATTGATTTGCTGTTCCATAATTGGAAAAAAATAAAAAATCTGGATTAGGTACAATCTGTACATCAAAATATCTAGTGAGCAGCTTGAAAAAAAAGTTATTTGACTTGTCAAAATCTGGCCAAAAATCACAAAAATCAATTCTTAAACTCTTCATTGGTTTGCCTTGGCAAATAAAATATTCTTTTTGTAAAAGTCAGTGTAAGGTTCTGGATTCCTTAAATGCGACGCATCAGAAAAGCATGAGTCCTCCAAAAAAATGATATTCTCTAAAAAGCGATTTATTTCTTCCTTCATTCCAGATTTGGCGTATTCAAAATTATCAATTGATTTCAACTTAGATTTATGACGAAGGCTAACAGGCGTACAAATCAATCTAATTTTAAAATTATGTTTGATGCTAAGATCTTTAATCTGCCGGATTCAAGTCATAAATGCAACATAATTTTCAAATATATCTAAAGGAGTTTTAAAGTCAAATCTTTTTCTGGGTCTGTTGTTAAGCTTGTACTCAACTGCCTGTATTTGTTGTTCAGTGATTA
>JBIPOE010000134.1:0-5304 GCA_044379485.1 Catalimonadaceae bacterium | reverse complement strand
AATATTGCTACAGATATAACAGGAACCGAATGAAGGAGGGAATCTTTAATAACCTAATGCAAAGAATGATGACCTGGCCACCTAAAACCTATGCACAGATAGTAGCCTAAACGCCTAATTCAATAAAACTATTTGCCATATCGGCAAACGAATAAAGTCCTCCTGGGGAAAGAGTTGTAGGCAGTTATCGAAATAGAGTTCATTGAGCATTAACAAGTTCGAAGAGCAATAGGATGGCTTAACTCAAACAAAGAGCTGCTTAATATTCTCCCCCTATGGCAAAATTTGCAATTACTGATATTCCACCTACTTTTGAACATTCTTTAATCCTTATGACCTTATTTTCCAAGATACAATCTATCTTTTATTTCCTCATTTTTATTGTTGGTTTTATCCTTTCAAGTTTTGGCCAGGAAAAGAAAGAGGTAAAATCAATTCCCCAAGACCCCCTACAAGACTCCATTAGTAAATATAATAAACTCAGGCAGTATGCCCAGGCAGTGCCCTTTGCGGAAAAGTGGGCAGCTCAATGCAAAAAGAAAAAAGGAGAAGAAAGTGCGGCGTATGGAAATGCATTGAATACCCACGGAGAATTACTTCTTGGTGCTGGCAAAAGCAAAGATGCAGAACCCATTTTGCTTCAGGGTTTAGAAATCTTAAAAAAGGCTCAAGGTCAAGATCACCCAGATGTGGGACCGTCGCTAAACAGCCTTGGGAGTTTATATTTGAAAATGGGCAATTACTCCAATGCTGAAAGCTACTACATCAAAGCCTTAGAAATTCGCAAAAAAGTTTTAGATCAAGACAACCCAGAATTGGTAGCTTCAATAATTAGCCTTGGGGGTTTATATTGGATTATGGGCAATTACCCCAAAGCGGAACCATACTTTCTTGAAGCTTTGGAAATTCGTCAAAAAACCCTAGGTCAAAATCACTCAGATGTGGGAAGTTCTTTGAACAATCTTGGGAGTTTATATATTCAAATGGGAATTTACTCAAGAGCGGAAGCCTACTACCTTAAAGCCTTGGAACTTCGCAAAAAGGTCTTGGGCCAGGATCACATAGATGTGGGATTTGTACTAAACAATCTTGGGGCATTATATTTCAATACAGGCAATTACCCAAAAGTAGAAACCTACTTGCTCGCAGCATTAGAAATTCTGAAAAAGAGCCTAGGTCAAGATCACCCTAATGTAGGTAGGTTACAAAACAACCTTGGTGGCTTATATTGGGTAATGGGTAATTACCCAAAAGCGGAAATTTTCTACCTTGAAGCTTTGGAAATTTTGAAAAAAGCCCTAGGTGAAGATCACGCTGATATAGGAGCTTCATTAAACGCACTTGGGATTTTATATAAAAATATGGGCAATTATCCAAAAGCAGAACATTTCTACAAAAAAGCTCTTGAAATTAAGAAAAAAGCCTTAGATCAAAATCACCCAGATTTGGGAACAGCACTAAACAACCTTGGAAATTTATATATAGATATGGAAAATTACATAAAAGCGGAATCTTTATGCCTAAGAGCCTTCGAAATCTGGAAAAAAGCTTTAGGTCAAGACCACCCAGATGTAGGACCTTCACTATTAAATCTTGGTAATTTATATTCTCAAATGGGAATTTACCCAAAAGCGGAACCTTTCTACATCGAAGCACTAAAAATTCGAAAAAGGTCACTTGGTGAGGATCACCTTGACGTTAAATCTACCATAGAATCCTTGGCTTGTTTTTTCTGGCATTGGGGGAAACAAAAAAAAGCTACACCTTCTTTTTTAGAACAACAAAAAATAACGAAGCGCCTTATTCAAAACTACTTTCCCTATTGGTCGGATACTGAAAAGGAAAAGTTTTACGAGTCACAAATCATTTCCGAGAATGAGCATTTTCAATCCTTTTGTGCCGATCAAAATGCTGCCAACCCCCAACTGTCATCGGAAGCGTTTAATTCATTGCTTTTCTATAAAGGATTGTTGCTCAGCAATTCCTTCAAATGGAAACAACGTATTCGCAATAGTAAAGATAGTACCCTTAAGACAAGATTTGAAGCATGGGAAGGGTTGGCCAATCGCATCAGTAAATTGATTTCCTCCACCGATTCAGCAGAACTGGCGGAACTTAAGGAGTTGCAAATAGAAGCCGAAACCATTGAAAAGGAACTGGTCCAAAAGTCCGAAGCCTTTGCCACCATGACTGATAAAAATACCTACACCTGGAAAGATGTGCAAGCCAAACTCAAACCTGGTGAGGCCGCCATTGAAATGGTGCGGGTGCGTAAAAAAGGAATTGAAAAGATTGTAACCGATACCTCAGACCAAAAAAAACCAACCTACTACGTAAAAGGCCTTAGCGACACGGCTTATTATGCGGCTTACATTGTAAAATCCAGTAGCATATACCCCGAACTTGTATTGCTAAAAAACGGCAATGATTTGGAAGGCAAATGGAAAGAGTATTATCAAAACACCATTCGCAGACGGGTTCCAGACAGCTATTCCTACAGTCAGTTCTGGAAACCAATCAGCGACAAACTTGGGCAAAAAGTAAAACGGGTTTATTTTTCTCCCGATGGCATTTACAATAGCATCAACCTCAATACCCTTCAAAATCCAAAAACAGGGGAATATCTGCTGGATGAAAAAGATATCCGAATGGTTACTAATACCAAGGATTTGGTTACAGCCAGCAACGCAAAACCCAATGCAGACTATGCTTGTCTTGTGGGCTACCCGGAATACAATGCCGATAAATCGCTTCGGGCTGAAGTGGTCAATAGGGAACGTAAAGCACCAGAATCCTGGTATCATCTGAACCTAAGTCGCAGTGATGTGTTTGCCGAACTACCTGGTACAAAAACGGAAGTCGAAAATATTTCTGGCATCATTAGTGGCAAAGGCTGGAAAGTAGAAATGCTGCTAGGCGAAAAAGCTTTGGAGGACAGAGTAAAGGAAGTGGAAATGCCTCGAATTTTGCACATTGCCACCCACGGATATTTTCAACCTGACACCACCAAAGGTCAAAATGCACTTTTGCGTTCGGGATTGCTATTAACCGGAGCCAACAAAACCCTTGCCGGAGAAAAAAGTGAAGACCTGGAAGACGGGATACTAACCGCATATGAAGCCATGAACCTCAATCTGGATAATACAGACTTGGTTGTTCTATCTGCCTGCGAGACTGGATTAGGAGAAATCAAAAACGGCGAAGGCGTTTACGGTTTACAACGGGCCTTTAAAGTGGCTGGTGCAAAGTCTATCATCATGAGCCTTTGGAAAGTAAGCGACCAGGCTACGCAGGAGTTGATGGTGAGTTTTTATAAAAACTGGCTGGGTTCTGAAATAGTTGGTACCGCCAAAAGCGGTCATTCGGCTTCAGGGCAACAGGCGGTTTGGCCAAAGGCACCGACCGCAGGCACAACGAAACGAGCCGCCTTCCTCAAAGCCCAAAAAGTGCTAAAAGTCAAATATCCCGATCCTTACTTCTGGGGTGCTTTTGTGATGGTTGGGGAATAACCTCTAAATTCTTGTTTATGAAATGAAGGTCTTTTAAACCTTTTTATTTTCTATCAAATATCCAAGTATTTCTAAACACTAGGATTTTCCTCCTTGGGTTTTGGAAAGGCGTAAGGCACACAACTTTCTAAGAAGGTGATGATTTCTTTAATCAGGTTTTTTACTGATTGTAAATTAGGATGAGCTATTGCTGATGTCCTCCATAAAAATCAAAACAGACCTCGGGGAGCCAATTGCCAAGGTTTTAGGGGCAATTGTAGGTATAATATTTTGTTCTTATAAATGGCGAAGTACCATCACTGTAGGTAGTAACAGTCCTTACTTTGGTAGGATTGCCTTTGGCATCTACAACGGCGGTGTAAGTAGTTGTATATACACTAGGTATTGGGCTGCCAGAAGACGATCTGGTCGTTACTTTTTTTTCAGGAATTTTATCAGACTTGATACGGCCATAAAAATAGCCATTACCAGAACCGTCTTCAGAAAAAACTGGATTGGCTGATTTTACAGTCGGCGATGTCTCATCATATGTATATTCATGTGTATAACTTTCATTGGATTTTCCACCAACACCGTTATAAACGCCAACTACTAATTTGGTTAATTTATTTCCTGAATAGGTATAATTACTGGTACGACTCATTTGGTCAATAATACTATTGAAGTTATTGGCATAGGTTGTATAATTATATTTAAAAGAGAGCAAGCGGTTATCGCTGGTGTATGTTAAAACTATAGTATCCTTTCGGACACCAGGTGTACTGGGTGTGTCTGGCACTGAATATATGTCTCCTTTATAATAGCCGTTTGCATTTAAAGAGATTGTTTTTGGACTTCGAGACGCTATGCCGCTGCTACTAAAATTCTGGACGGTTACCGTTCCTGTACCATAGGTAAAAGTTGAATAACTACCCTTCTTATCATAAGTATATTTGATTAGTCTTCTGTTGGCATCATAAGTATAGCTTTCTTCCTTTTGGTTGCTTGCGGAGTCTGTAACGTCCGCTACCAGGCAGCCTGATGTAGCTATTGGGTTAGCGTTGTTGTTGTCCGGCGAGGTGCTGTCTTTTTTGGAGCAGGCCAAAATGCCTATTAGCACAAGAGCGATAATTGAAATTTGTTTTTCCATTCTTACTATTATGTTTCTTTTATTTTTACCTACTCATAAGGCTTTTCGGTTGTCGCCCCGTTTTTTTGAAATTGGTTTCTGGACTCCACTTGTTTTACCTTTGTATTTCGCGTTGAATGGTCAGCCCTTTTTTAACCCTTACTACGTTTAGGTTCAACTAGCCCACAACGTTTTGCAGCTACAAGAAGTTGAACCGACGCCCTAAAGTGCGAAGGACAAAATCCGTATAGGTCGTGTTTGTCTTTTTCAAAAGCGAAGGCTATTTCTTTACCTTCCAAATCAATATAAAATTTATGGAAGATTCAAAAAAAAGGAAGTAGTCGGCCCAGGCCGCAAACCACGACGGGAGTATCAGATGCACCTTGATTCGGTATCCGCTTTAGAAAAGCTCAGTGTGCACATGCAAAGTAGGGATTATGCCCTGCGAAGCATCCGTTCTTATATGCAGGAATGCCGGTTTCTGTTTTCGCAGTATCCTCAGAAAACACCTTTGGAAATCACCCAGGACGATATTGCCCGATACATTGTCCACATCAAAGCAGCCTATGGCGTAGGTCGTGACAAAGTACGCATGGCCGCTCAGGCCTTTTGTTTTTTCTACAAACACATTGAGCCCAATAACTATGTAAAGCCGTCCTCTTTGTATCCCCGAAAAGGATTCGTGCT
>JBIPOE010000015.1:0-66865 GCA_044379485.1 Catalimonadaceae bacterium | reverse complement strand
AATCAGTGTCGGGAAACATCGAATGGAACTCAGAAATGCTGATACTTTGAAACGCTTTTTCCATGACTATTTGCTTTTTGCTCAAATATAACACTTTTTTGGCGTATGTTAAATGCCTAGTTCAATTGATTCGTTTATTATTTTTTCAAATTCTTCCACCTGATGGCTTTTCAGCACCCGTGGAAACTTATGGGAACCACCAATTTTCCCCTTAGAGGCCAGATATTTATGAAAAATTGAAAGAGGAAGTACTTTACCCTTTATTTCCCGAAGTCCATGGGCACGCTCTACTGCATAATCATCGTTCAGGATTTTCAGTTTGTCATCTATGGCTTTTACCAGGGCTTTTTCATCCACTGGTTCGTCACATGAAATATACCAATGATGCCCGAAAAGTGTCCCGGATTGAATGCCTGTAACTGCAAATTCAGTGATGGTGACATTAAAATCGTCCTGCACCATTGCAATGGCTTTGTTCATATTTTCAACAGATAAATGCTCACCACACAGGCTAATAAAGTGTTTGGTTCTACCTGTAATAATAATCTCTGCCCTTTCCTTGCTTGTAAACCGAATGACATCACCTATCAGGTATCGCCAGGCACCAGCACAGGTACTTATCAATAATGCATAATCTTTACCTTCCTCAATTTCATCTATCAAAAGCGTTTGTGGATTGGTAACCATATCTCCATCTGAGTTGAAATTTTCTTCATTAAATGGCACGAATTCATAAAAAATGCCATTGTCAATGGCCATCTTCATACCCGATGTATCTGGTCTGTCCTGATAGGCAATAAATCCTTCAGAAGCCAAATAGGTTTCCAGATAAATCAGCGGTTTACCCACCAGTTTGTCAAATGCTTTTCTATAAGGCTCAAATGAAACGCCACCATGGCCATAGACCGAAAGGTTAGGCCAGATTTCGTGTATGTGTTTTAGTTTGTAGTGCGCTATGATCTTTTCTAATAAAATCTGGATCCAGGCAGGTACACCCGCAACGCAACCAATATCCCAGTCTTTTGCTTTTAAAACGATGTCATCCAGCTTTTTGGCCCAATCTTTTTCCTGAGCAATTTTAGTTCCCGGCTTGTAAAAAGGCTGAAACCAGAATGGAATCTGACTGGTTTGAATCCCACTTAAATCGCCTTCATAACTAATGCCATTGAAGTTCAGATTGGTAGATCCACCTAGCATCAAAATACCTTTTATGAAAAAATCTGAAGGCAAATTCTTGAAATATGAAAGCGTAAGTATCTGTCTGATACTGGTTTTCTGATTGGCCTTTATCATTTCCTTTGTGATGGGAATGTGCTTTGTTGAGGCATCGGAAGTACCTGAACTTAAGGCAAAAAACTTTGTAATTCCAGGCCAGCAAACGTTATGCTCACCTTTCAATGTCTTTTTCCACCAGCGGTCAAAAATCTGATTGTAGTTGTGGGTGGGAACATTTCTGCAAAACTGTTTGTATTTTATCTTTGGATCGCCTGCTTTGCGAAGCCCAACCATCATACCAAAATGATAAAATTTACCAAATTCCGTATGCTCAGCTTTTACCAGCAAAGCCTGCAAAACCTTCATTTGGGACTCAATAGGAGTGTTTTTGTTTTTTCTTCTTTTACTTTTTAACTGGATACCAGTTTTAACAATGGTTCCTAAAATATCCATTTTCTTTTTCGAAGGTTAACATTTTGATTCGGTCAAAATTATATCAAATCTGGTAAATTAATAGAGTAAAAAAGAAGCCTGGATTTTAAAGTTTCAAGTGATCCAGCTTTTTCCTTTTCAAACTTCCCGAAAGTCTTTGAACTTTCGCGAAGTAGCCCAGATCTTTGACCTGCATTTTCAACTTTCAACCATTATAAAGCAACCTGAATATACAAAGATGCCATTGGACTTATAGAAGTTTTTATGTTGATAAAAGGTCTGTCAGGAATCTCCCAAGACTTCATAAAAAAACTTCTTAAGAATTTTTCAAAAACGTCATAAGAAAAATTGATAAATCTCTTAAGACTTTTTTCAATTCCCATCGGGCGGGACTGTCTAAAAAGGCCTCAAACTTAACCGCAGAATTAGCTTAGACAAACCACAGAGAACCACAGAGGTCTTAATATTAGAGTAAAACCTCAGTGGCCCTCAGCGAAAAACTCCTTTATTTCTGCGGTTAATTGCTTTTTGGCCAGCTCCCATTCGGCACTTTGTGAGGCTTAAAGCAGATTTTTAACCAAAATACCTCCCATCGGGCGAGGCTGTGCCTCGTTCGGTAAATTGCGAGGCTTCCAGCCGCTTTCCAACCAAAACACCTTAGTCAAAACAAGCCGGACCCCTATGGCTTTTTGCAATGGATTTGGGTTTTTTACAAACAGTTGGCTTTAATGGAGCCCAAATTCAAGAACCAAAAGTCCGGGGCAAACCATCGCCCTAAAAGGGTTCCGACCTGCCTTTCCATTATCTATTATACCTTATCGATTGTCAATTATTTACCCACTGGATTAGCCCTTTCAAATACTACCATAAAAGCAGCAAGCAACCGACAAAAATTGTTACTTGCGGCTTGTAAATTGAATAACAAATTCATGACCCTGGACCAATACATAGACAACATTAATCAAAGATATAAACTTGGGAATGCAGCGGAGCATACTTTTCGTGGCGACCTGCAACAACTATTGGAAAGCCTGGTGCCTGACATCAGAGCGACCAACGAACCCAAAAGACAATCTTGCGGAGCCCCCGACTACATTCTGACAAAAAAAGATAACTTGTCCCGACTTGGCGGGGCGAGCTGTGCAACATGTGCTTTAATGTAAGTGTGGCAGAGTCATATCGCAGAAGGAGAGTCACTAATTGGAAATTCAGTGCATCGTATGTAATTCAGCATCAAAATTCCACACCTTCATAAAGCACAGGTACGTTAGGCACAATGCACCACGACTTTTCCCGAACAAATGAATTTGATAAAACTCAAAAATTATTTGTAAATTTGACTTGTCAAAGGAATATATGTCGAACTAGAAAATGAAAGCAAAATATTTAAATCCCTTTACAGACTTCGGTTTTAAAAAAATATTTGGAGAAGAAGCAAGTAAACCATTACTAATCGACTTCTTGAATGCACTTTTGCCTCAAAGTGACAAAATTGTTGACTTAACATTCAAAAATAATGAAAAACTTGGTCAAACGGACCTAGATCGAAAAGCAATTTACGACATTTATTGTGAAAATGAAAAGGGCGAAAAATTTATAGTTGAACTTCAAAAAGCGAAACAAAATTATTTCAAGGAAAGAACGATTTATTACTCAACATTTCCGATCAGAGAGCAAGCTGAAAAGGGAGAATGGAATTATAATTTGAAAGCTGTTTATTGTATTGGTATTCTAGACTTCACATTTGACGACTACGAAATTGAACCAAAGAAAAGTGAAGTTGTTCATACTATAAAATTGAAAAACCAAAGTGGCAAGACATTTTATGAAAAGTTGACTTACATTTATTTGGAAATGCCAAATTTCAAGCTTGTAGAAAGTCAATTGAATACACGCTTAGACAAGTGGCTTTATTTCATTAAATATTTGGAAGACTTTCAGACGATTCCCAAAATATTTTCTGACGAAGTTTTCAGTCAAGCATTTGCGAAAGCTGAACTTGCAAAATTTGGACAAACAGAATTAGCGAACTATGAAAACAGTTTGAAGATATACAGGGACTTGAAAGGTGTAATTGACACAGCTTATGACGAAGGGAAACTTGAGGGAAAACTCGAAATGGCTAGGTTTATGAAATCTGAAAACGAACCAATTGAAAAAATTATGAAATATACAGGTTTAACAAAAGAGGATATCGTTAAGCTATAACCCAAGTGCACTGTACCTAACAACAGTGGCTTCGCTGGGCCCAGCGGGCCAACAATGAAGCCACTGTTGCACAGCTCGCCCCGCCTAATCGGGGATACCTTTGGTAGTTTTGGTGCCGCTATGGGGCTTGCTTTGGATGTCTGTGAGCTAAACGGCTTGGTTTGCCTACAGATATTGGCCTTTGTTTGGCCTCGAGCCTTTGGTTTGACTCATTTTCATCTTTCCTTCTTTTTAGTTTAGCTAGCCCTTTGGGCTTTTCTGGTTCGTTTTCTCTGTTTTTGGGCACGGCTTCGCCAAGCATCCTTTTGGGTTGCTTTTTTTTTATGCTTTGGAAAATCCTTCCGGTTTTACGGTTCTTATCCGCCTTGGTGGTCCACGTCTGGGCAGTATTTCTATGGTTTTCATAGTTTCAGTTTTGCAGCAGGCACAAATAAGTGGATTGTAGGGCTGTGCCTTGGTTTGGATTTTGGTTGCTGGCTTACTTAGGGCTTGCTGAAAAAGTCAAAAGCTTTAAGTACTCTTTCTATCATCTCTTTCAATTTTCCTTGTTTCTCGTTTGTAAACAGGCTACCTAATGGCTCCTGGATTCATTGGCAACGTTTAATGTTCGGTCCTTCACCGGGTTGTGAGGCCTCCAGGCTACTATCTGGGCCTGGCTCATTGCTCCCTGCTACTATGACCTCGGCTGACTTCCTGGCTCATAGAAAACGAATCTATTCCAAGAGCTCCCCGGGTAAGAACATTCTCTTTCCTTCGATCGCTGCGGAATCTACTCCTATACGTTTGTTGGCCAGGGACTTCGTATTGATATACACACTTATCCACGTAGGGGAGCTTCATATTCCAGCACTTCGTGCGTACCCTTCGCACTCTCGTGCTCGTGTATATTCGACAGTACCGAATTTTGTAGTCTCGCTTTCTTCACTGCTTTCTTCACAGAAAAACCAGCTTGCGACTTACTAACAGGCTTCGCCAACTTGCCTGTAAAGGACTTGCACCTTCAAGAGTTATCCGTACTTTCGTACCTATGTTCATACCGGGCACACACAGCCGTTTGACAAAAGCTGGGCTTCAGTGCTAAATTGAACATTTGGAATTCTAATGAACATTGTGCTAAATTTGAACATTCGTACTTCTAATCCCAGCCTTCGCAAAGCCCCAAAACATTGGTGGCAAGTGCAAAAAAAATTTCAATATAACATTCATGAAGGAGAATAAAGCAAGTTTAGCAGACTGGCCGAAAAGTTTAGATATCAATTACATTAACGAACAATTCAGCTCGCCAGCATGGATTATTAGTGAAAACCAACTTATTGATAATGTTAATGCCTATGCGGAATTTACGGAAGATAAAAGTCGAATATTTTACCCAGTGAAGACCAATCCGTCTTTAACTGTACTTCAGTTATTGGCAAAATTGGGAACAGGTGCAGACTGTGCGAGCCAATTGGAAATCAATTTGGCATTATTATCCGGGATAAAATTAAAAAACATCTCTTATAATACACCCGTTCAAGATATTCAGATTTGTGAATCACTATTGATATCAGGAGCTAACGTGGTAATGGATGACATAAATGCCATTATTGAATTGCAAAATGCATTAAAAAACACTTCATACATAGGGAAACTTTTTTTACGGGTCAATCTCTCCGAATACGTTGGCTACGTTACCCAAAATGAAAATCAAGAACTAATGGCTCATGGCCATAAATCTTCGAAGTTTGGCATACCTATGGAAGATTTAGATAACGTTTTAAAGCTGATAACTATTCCTATTTCAGGTTTACATGTGCATGTTGGGACTCAAATGGATAACATGAAAAGTTTTGAACATGCGATAAGCAGTCTGAACGATTTAGCAGAAAATTTAAAGACACTAGGTCATCTTATTACAGATATAAATTTAGGAGGAGGATTAGGTATTCCTTTTGACTCCAGTCAGGAGTTTCCCTCATTGGAGGCTTGGTGCTGTAGCATGACACCTCATAAAAAGGGGCATCTAAACTATAGCGTAGAACCCGGACACGCAATTATTGGTAATGCTGTTAGTTTATTGACTAGTGTTCAAACGGTGAAAGAATCGAGAGGAAAAAAATGGGTAATTGTTGATGTTGGGACAGATCAACTAACAAAAGTAACACTTCTTAAATGGCCCCACAGAATACTAAATCAATCAGGACAAGAGTTGCAAGTTGGTCAAGATGCCATTGCAGGCCCATTATGCTTTGCCGGCGATACATTAAAGGAAAATATCAATGCCGACGGTTTAAAAAAGGGAGACCTATTGCTTATCACCGAAGCGGGCGCATATACTTTTTCGCTATCAAACAAATTTAATGGTAGAACGGCTCCAAAGTGGTTGCTAATTAAATCAAATGGCGATTTAGTACAAACAATGGAAAAGGAGTCTATCTATGACGAATTACATCACTCAAGATATGAATGGCTCAGCAAAGATAATTTTGGAAGCACTCAGTCGGTTGATTTGAATTTGGTGGAACAACTTTCTAGTAAATATCTGTTTAAAACCTGCGAAACTGACAGTTTTGAATATATCGAAGTAAATTATGAGAGTAAATATCAATATAAATTTACTGTTTTGACAACTTCTATTGTTGATTTTATTTCTATGCCCTTTGCAATAAGAATCATAGGAGATGCCTCTATTATATGTGTTCTCCATAGCAAAGGCTATCTTCAGAAAAAATTTCCAATTTGGGGAAGAAAGCTGAGTATGGACTGTTATGACCAACTTCCTAGTAATCAAAATCTTGAGTTTACAATTGCTTTAAGTGATACCCTTGTAAAAGAGAATAAATCTGTAGTAATTGTTAGATTTAAGTCAACATGCAATAAATGTTCAGGTAGTATAATTGTGTCTTATGAAATATGACCTATCGGGTAGCCCGCCCCACCATGCAAAACATGGCAGGGAGAGGCTCTCACACCACTGTACGTACGGGTCTCTTATACAGCGGTTTATTAAAAATCGGACTTTCCTTTTCATAATATTCATTCATACTCCAGGGAATTCGCATTTAAAGACCTGGGATTAATTCTCTGTAACTATCATAAATTGAAGCGATTAAACGTTTAATATTTTTGGATTTTTTTCTTGTTGTTTCTGCTTCAATCAAGCCCAAGGCCAGTTTTGAGTATTCCGGAGTAAAGTGAGCCACCCATTCCGGAGTAAAGTGAGCCATCTATTCCGGAGCAAAATAAGCGCATGCCTGGTCCAGTTTCCGATGGTAGATTCGGGTATATCTACCTTGTCTCTAAGAAACATCCTCCTTTGTCGGTAGAGAGGCAGATGGTCCTCGTATTTTGAAATGAGAATGTGAGAGATTAACTCTGGAGAGGCATTGCTTTTGGGTATGATTTGGTATTTGGAAGGAAGATCACCAATCTCTATCTTTTCCTGAGCGGTTTGAGGATCAATAATCTTGTATTTTGGACGGATAATCTCAGTAACAAACAGTCCACCTTTCTTAAAGCCAAGGATTTCAGTTACTTCTTCTCCTATCTTAATGGCCGTTTCCTTATTGATACCTTCAGGATCAATGGTGATTGTTTTACGGGGCAGGTGAGATGGAAGCGACTTGCGGCTTGGCTGGTTGGCCACAGGCTTTCTGCGTTCAATGGTGGTGGTCTGAACCGGTGTTTCTACTGGCTCGGGAAGGGCTATATCCATTTCCAATTGGACCTGGAGCTGATTTGGTATGGGGACAAACCGCTCTGATTTGGAGCTACCAAAGAGCTTGCTCTAAAGCTGTTTTGATTTGATCTTGTAGAAGGGCTGCCTCTATTGCATGTTCGGACATGACTCTTTTAAGAAGCTCCCGAAAACGGATATTTTCCTTCAATAAATCCTGATACGATATGGCTGTATTTTCTGACGTTTGCATGAAGAAAAAATCACATTCCAGTGGCTAAAATCAAGTATTTAGTAAATAAAAATGAAGTATTTTTGCGCCTGTCAGCGGGCTTGAAACGGGATTTTTGCCTATACTTCTCAACCGTTATCCCCTCTATGAGAAGTACTAATGAAGGCCAGGAAACGGGTAAAGTATTATCCTCAGAAGAGCTTTAGCTTGTTCAAATGTGCCTTTTTCAAGACGCTTATAATAGAGGACAAAGCCTCCATTTTTCCAGTGTAACAACTTTATGGCATCTTTTCGGGTGCCAATGAAGATAAATACCTCGCCAGAGGTGGAATTCCTGCCCATCTTAGAGCTAACCAAGCCAAAAAGTCCATCGAAGCTTTTGCGCATATCGGTGGGCTGACTGTAAAGAAAATACTGTTGGGAACTGGAAAGTGAAAACATACTCTAACCAATCAGAAAAGAAAACCATTGACCATCTACCTTGACCAATCGCAGGGGAAAGAAACCACCCGCTCTCGATGCAATCAAACCGGATTCTTTAAGCCATGTCCGAAACACAGACTAACTTATACCCTGTCTAAGGCAGAACCGGCTTACAGCCATTCCGCTTCGCGAATACTTCATGAGCAAGGCCTGCTTTTCTTTCTCCGAAAAAAAATGTTCTTTCATGCGCCAAAGGTCCGCATAATTCGAACCCCTCCGGAACGTGCTTTACCGTTGGCTTACAGTCATTTGAAAAAAAAGGAGTGACAATTGCCACTCCTTTCAATGAATTCCAATAAGGAGTTATATAGTTATTCCTGTCAGGAATGTAAAATCTACTCCTGAACCGGACAGATTTGTTGTACCAAATATGTTGGTTGTACCAATTCCTATTCTAAGCCCACCTAAACGCAAAGACCCATTTAAACCAACATTAAACCGACCATATCCACCATACTGCATGGTGGTTCCAGCTGTAAAGACATAGTTAAAACTATGGTTGTATCCTACGCTAAAAAATGGTTTGGTTGTTGTACCCGGAATGTTGTTAAATCCTTGGATATATGTAAAACAAGCTCTTTTGTCATAATACTCTCTGTTTTTCTTTTTGGTTGACTTTTGTGTCTTATATTCACCCTGAAGAATTAATCTGGTTGGCAGAGGGTTTGTAAATGAAACTGCACTTGTTTGATTTCCTTTAAACTCTGTTTCGATATACTTTTGCACGTTAAAATCTCCACCTCCTTTAATGATGTCCCTAATTGGAATACCTTGGAAATCGATCTGGCTCCTTCGGCTATATTGATAGGTTTGCTCTTTGAACTTAACAGAGCCAATATCCACGACTGCCAAAGAAGCTTCAAAAACTTTTAGAAAAGAAAAAGTACCACTTAAATCAACACCAAAACCGGAGCCAACAGATTTAAATGGATCCAATTGAGCTGATTCTCCATCAAATCCGGCAAAATTCATAGTATAATCGGTTTCGAATAAAAGTGATCGACCACCAATACCTGTAGCCAAACTAATATTGGATTTAGGAAATGAAATTGCACCAAATCCTTGCAGATATTTCAATCTGGCACCTGCCTTAATTTTTACATCATCTCCTACACTTGGAATATCAATAGGCATAGACCAACCTAAAGCATATTCCCTCAGCCAATGTGAATTAAAACCTAAAGTCAAATCTGCTGTTCTTCCCTCAAATTTGGCATTTCCATTCCAGATTAGATCAAAAAAATCTTTGGAATAAATAAAGTTTGACCCAATTCTTTCAGTGGCAAAAAAGGAAAAGCTCATATATTCCTTATCCTGCTTTTTGATCTTATAACTCATACCAAAAATGTCAATATCAGCACCCACACCAAAAATATTGGAAGGATCCATTTGACTTATTGCTTTGTCAACCTTTGCGTTATCCATTTTTCCGAGATTGTCCAAATCAAAACCTGAATTACTCAGGTATGCATATGGATTCATTATTGTGGCATTAAAAGTTCCGTAGTCATCTCCAAGTTTACTTGGAATATATTTGGAACTATGCAAAGTCCAATGCTGATCATAAAACACTGGCAAATTATTTTGTGCTTTTGCAGAAAGGGCCAGAAAAAATAAGGCTAAAATTATTAGTTGTGATTTCATATTAGTCTTTATTGAGATCATAATTTACAGTGAATTTACCAGTTAAGGTAACACCAATTTTGTTATCATGGATCAGGTTGATAACTGAATTATTCCCTGATTTTGAGGAAGTCTGAAAACTGGCCTCAGTCTTTAAATACCTCACTGTCCTTTTAAGTGTAACATATCTGGCCTCAGACCAATCAGTTGAAAAGGTCCTTTCCTTTACGCTTGAGGTAATAACTGTGCTTGCTTTTTCTTTCCAATCAATATCGGGAGACAAAATTTTGGTATCTCCTTTAATGAGTGAATCAACTTTTTGTTTCAATGAATCAAGGAAATACGCCTGAAGATTGTAGGTCGCAGGAAAACCATTTCTGATAAACAAATTGTATTTTGCAAAATCCACACCTAGATCACCGCCTTCATCCAGTCTTAATTCTGATTCGTCCTCCAGGTTGTATTTTTTCCCTTGAACCAACTCAACTGTATTGATTTTGAGTACAATCAATTTAAAAACTATTTTCATTGGTTTGTCAAATCCAGAATTTGATGATGCTCCAGGAGTAGAGAAATTTTTAAGGTATATATCAAAATCATTATCTATCCATCCCAGCAAAGAATTTTCTTTTATTTCCAACGAATCAACTCCTTTAGCTTTAATAGCTTTTGTAAGCTTTTTTCTGTAAATCATTTTTGGAGTAGTTTCTCCATCAAATTTGTTTCGATTATAAATTTCGATGATCGTTCCTACACCTAAGTCAAATGGGAAATTGTTGTAAATAATTGCCCTTAATACTGCTGTATCACTTTTTGCCTTTACATAGTAGTTACTATCTTCTTCTAAAGATAAGGGACCAATTTCAAATTTCCTTGTTGTATCATACTTTGGAATTTGCAATCCTGGAGCAACTTGAAGCTCAAATGGAATATCTGCAATTGCAACCTCTCTTTCAAAATTCAAATCAGCCAATTGGCTGATAGATTCAACTGAAATCTGAGAATTGACAATTGGCAATATCCAATTTGATTTTTGGTCCTTGAACTCTCCACTGGAGATGTCTGCCAATCCACAACCCGAAATGAGTTTGGCAATGGCTAGAAAGGCAAAGGTCTTTAATACCCTCATGAGATTTTTAAAATTAAGATTTTATTAAAAAATTAAAATACAGGGCAAAAGTAGGTTAAAATTACCTTTTAGGTAATTTTTCAAACCAATTCAAGCAAAAAAAAGACAATTTATCCTAGAACAAAATTCCAGTTACGACCTTCTGTCAATTTATATATATATGAAATTCAGCATATTAATTCCAAACCAACCAAAATCAAAAAACCATTTTTGTATTGTTAAATTGAATACTGGATTTAAAATTCAATTTTCCCAATTGAATTAAATTACGTGTGAAAAGGATAGAAAATCATTTAAAACTGAAAAAATCACAAATGCCAAACCAAGCAATTTCCCTAGTTTTGCTGCCCAAATCTCCACAATTTTAATGTCAAAAGATACTTCTATTCGCAAGGTCCTCATAATAGGTTCGGGCCCTATTGTTATTGGCCAGGCCTGTGAATTTGACTATGCTGGTTCTCAGGCCGCAAGATCGCTCAAAGATGAAGGAATTGAAGTAGTGCTTATCAATTCCAACCCAGCAACTGTAATGACAGATCCTGTCACTGCAGACCATGTGTATCTCTGGCCATTGGAGAAAAGCTATGTGGAAAAGATCCTTCAGGAGCACAAGATAGATGCAGTGTTGCCAACCATGGGTGGCCAAACTGCTCTCAATTTGGCAATCGATTGTGAAAATGCCGGGCTTTGGAAAAAGTACGGTGTTCGTATGATTGGTGTTGACATTAAGGCCATTGAAACAACTGAGGACCGTGAACTTTTCCGTAAAAAAATGCTGGAGCTGGATGTTTTGGTTTGCAAAGGCTCCACCGCCAGATCTTTTTTAGAGGGAAAAGAAATTGCCCAGAAAATTGGGTTTCCACTTGTTCTTCGCCCATCATTTACCCTTGGTGGTACCGGTGGGGGAATCGTTGAATCTGCAGATCAGTTTGAATCCATGCTGCAATATGCACTCCACGTTTCACCAATTCATGAAGTACTTGTAGAACAAAGCATTAGTGGCTGGAAGGAATATGAATTGGAGCTTTTGCGGGATAAAGATGGAAACGTGGTCATCATTTGTTCGATAGAAAATTTCGATCCAATGGGCATACATACAGGAGATAGCATAACCGTTGCACCAGCTATGACTTTGCCCGACACGGTGTATCAACACATGCGTGATTTGGCCATCAAAATGATGAATGGCATTGGCAATTTTGCAGGCGGATGTAATGTCCAGTTTGCAGTAAATCCAGAGGATCAAAGCCAGATTGTAGGTATAGAAATTAATCCAAGGGTTTCAAGATCATCTGCATTAGCCTCTAAAGCAACGGGTTATCCCATTGCTAAGATTGCCGCAAAACTCGCCATTGGCTACCGTTTGGATGAATTAAAAAATCAGATTACCAAAAGCACATCCGCATTTTTTGAACCTTCATTGGATTATGTCATTGTAAAAATCCCCAGATGGAACTTTGATAAATTTAAAGGTGCTAACCGTGAACTGGGCCTTCAAATGAAAGCTGTAGGTGAAGTAATGGGCATTGGGGCCAATTTCCAGGAAGCATTACAAAAGGCATGTCAATCGCTTGAAGTTAAAAGAAATGGCTTAGGTGCTGATGGCCGCGAACTTAGGGACCAGAAACAAATTCTGGAAAGTCTGGAAAAGCCAAGCTGGAACCGTTTGTTTCATATTTATGATGCGTTCAAACTCGGAATCCCACTTCGAACCATTCAGAAACTAACCAAAATTGACAAATGGTTTTTGCATCAGATTGAAGAACTGATTCACCTTGAAAAAGAAATTGAAAGGCATTCTGTGGATACCATTGAAAAGCCATTGTTACTGGAAGCCAAGAAAAAAGGATATGCGGACAGGCAAATTGCCCATTTATTAAAATGCCTTGAATCAGAGGTTTACAAAAAACGTCAGGATTTAGGCATTCAACGAACTTATAAAATGGTGGATAGCTGTGCGGCTGAGTTTGAAGCCAAAACGCCTTATTTTTATTCCACATTTGGGGAGGAAAACGAAAGCAAAGTTTCAGAAAAACCAAAAGTGGTTATTTTAGGGTCAGGCCCAAACCGGATTGGCCAGGGTATAGAATTTGATTACTCATGTGTGCATGGAGTAATTGCGGCTAAAGAGGCTGGATTTGAAACAATTATGATCAATTGCAACCCGGAAACCGTTTCTACAGATCCTGACATTTCGGATAAGCTGTATTTTGAACCAGTCTTTTGGGAACACATTTATGACATCATTCAACTTGAAAAACCTGTTGGCGTAATTGTGCAATTGGGCGGTCAAACAGCATTGAAAATTGCCGAAAAGCTAAGCCGTTATGGCATTCCTATTTTGGGAACCAGTTATGAAGCCTTGGATTTGGCAGAAGACCGGGGAAGTTTTTCCACACTATTAAAGGAAAATAATATTCCGTATCCAGATTTCGGAGCTGTTCAGGATGCTGAAGCGGCCATTGAGCTTTCTAAAAAATTAGGATTTCCCCTTTTGGTAAGACCGTCCTATGTCCTTGGCGGTCAAAGCATGAAAATTGTCATCAATGAGGAAGAGCTTGAAAGCCATGTGATTAAAATCCTATCTGATATGCCGGACAACAAAATTCTGGTGGATCACTTTCTGGAAAATGCTATTGAGGCGGAGGCAGATGCGATATGTGATGGAGAGGACGTTTATATCATTGGAATTATGGAACATATAGAACCTGCAGGAATTCATTCCGGAGATTCCTATGCCTTACTGCCAACATTCGACTTGAGTGAGGCAGTAATTCAACAAATTGAAGCTTATACGAAAAAAATTGCTTTGGCACTGAAAACTAAGGGATTAATCAATATTCAGTTTGCCATTAAAAATGAAATTGTGTATGTAATAGAGGCAAACCCAAGAGCCAGCCGAACCGTTCCATTTATTTGCAAAGCCTATCAGGAACCGTACGTAAATTATGCAACCAAGGTAATGCTTGGTGTAAAGAAGGTAAAAGATTTCAACTTCCAACCAAAGAAAAAAGGATACGCCATCAAAGTTCCGGTTTTCTCCTTTTCCAAGTTTCCGGATGTGAACAAAGAATTAGGACCAGAAATGAAGTCAACAGGCGAGTCAATCTATTTCATTGATGATCTGTATGATGACTATTTCAGAAAGATTTATGCGGAAAGGAATTTGTATTTGAGTAGATAACCATTTTTAAAATAAACTCGCTTTGAATCAGTATTTTATACAAATCCATCCTGAAATAAAGGAAGCCATTGAAAAAGGTAAGCCAGTTGTTGCCTTGGAATCAACAATTATTTCTCATGGAATGCCCTATCCCCAAAACGTTAAAACGGCATTGGAAGTCGAGGCCGTTATCAGAGAAAACGGGGCTATTCCTGCAACTATTGCCATTTTAGATGGTAAAATGTGTGTGGGTTTGGACGCTGATCAACTCGAAAAACTGGCCAACTCACCCAATGTATGGAAGGTTAGTTTGAGAGATATGCCTTATGTTTTATCTCAAAAATTAATTGGTGCCACTACCGTTGCTGCTACAATGCGAATTGCTTACCTGGCTGGCATTCAGGTATTTGTAACTGGTGGAATCGGTGGTGTGCATAGAGGGGCGGAAAAAACCATGGACATTTCTGCTGACCTCACCGAAATGGGCAAAACTAATGTAGCTGTGGTTTCTGCAGGTGTAAAATCTATTCTGGATATTGGTTTAACACTTGAATATCTGGAAACCCTTGGAATTCCGGTTGTTACTTTTGGTCAGGATGAATTTCCAAGTTTCTATTCCCGAAAAAGTGGATTTCAAACGCCTTTGCGATTAGATGACCCAACTTCAATTGCCGGTTTGTTGAAAACCAAATGGGACATAGGTTTGAATGGATCTGTTTTAATTGCAAATCCAATTCCAAATGAGTTTGAGGTAGGAAATGACAAAATCGAATCCTTCATTTTGGAGGCTCTTTCATCTGCTCAAAAACAAGGCATAAAAGGAAAAGAAGTAACGCCTTTTTTACTAAAAACCATTGCCGGCCAAACCAAAGGAGAAAGTTTGGATGCAAACATTGCCTTGGTTAAAAACAATGCAAAACTGGGAACCGAAATTGCAAAAAGTTTGAGTTTACTTAATCAGAATCAGTCTTAAAAACCCAGGTTTACAATTTTGTACAAATACTTTTGGTTAACCCGTAGCCAATATATTCCTGGTTTTGAACCAATTGTAACTTCCTGATTTTCAAATCTATTATCTTGATTTTTCAAATTCTGAATTGTTTCCCCAAGAATTGAAATTACTTCAATATTTTCAACTTTTCTTAATGACGTCATTTGAATTTTACCATGGCAGGGATTGGGAAAAACGTGAAATTTTTGCGAGTTTATTTCCCTTTGCCTTTTTGAAATTAAACAGCCTCCTGGTTTTAAAAACTTACTTTTGGGAACCGAGTCTTTTGCCAAACCAAATTCCAAATCATTTACAATTACCTGACCGTAAGCACTTAAGCCGGAAAAATTTCCAGAACTAGTAACCTGCCTGGCGGCACAGCCATCATTATCCCAGCTCCAGGCCAGCCAACCTGGTTTTCTTCGTTTACAAATTCGTAGTAAAGCCTTGTAATTCAATGTATATTGACACATACTTGCATCATCCTGAAGATAAGCGAGTTCACCAAAAACAAAAGCAATATTGGATAAAACTGCATTGTTGATTTTCGCTTCCATTTGACTGGATTCATTTCCTGCATAACTATACCAATACGCATGGGCACTAAAAATAAGATTTTGTGCCGGATCTGCCAATAATAGGGCTGGTCCAACTGATGCCAAAACATCTAGATTTGTACCACACTAGGGGCCGTCAATCATAATAGGAACAGAAATACCAGCAGACCTCAGAGTGTTTACGATTGTGGAATACGTATTTTGAAAAGTTGTTTTTGCCAGGCCTGGATTACTGGTCCAATTTACATGTATGGCTTCGTTTGCAATATTTAAAATAATGCTGTGTTTGTACCGGTTAATAATCTGAATAACAGCGGGCTGAACAAACCAATTTGCAAGATTTATTAATGCAGAAGGAAAATTTTGACAGGTTTGGTCATGCAATTCAATTATTGGGATCAATCCATTTTTTATTGCCTGAGCAATGGCTGAATCGAGCAAAACCAGGTTAGAATAGGTACTGGCCGGCGTTCCATTTTGGCCAATTTTATTCCAAATGAAAACAATTTGCTTTGATTTTAACCAATTCAGATATTCTGAGTTGATCAGGAGACCAGCCCCAATTGTACGGTGCATAGTTTATTCCACGCAACAAGATCGTATCTCCACAAGGCCCGATAATATTTTTCCCCTGGACTTGAATGTGGTTTTGAGCAAAACCTTCCAGGAAGAACAATAAAGCGAAAACCTGAAAAAAATAAATCTGAATTTTGGGTTTGATTGTAATCATAATTTTTGCTCCACTTTCTTGCAAATATGATACTTTTAAAGAAGTTCGCATTTTCATATCTTATTGTTATTCTTGCCTTTGCAAACCTGAATATGCAAAAGTAAACACTTCAATTCCAATTTTAAATCGCCCAAAATTTCTTTTCCTTTTAAATCAAGTTTTACTTTAAGCGCTCCAGGCTAAAAAAGTTACAAGGGTATTTGAAACCCAATTGTAAGCACTGTTTCGAAATCTCATTCATTTAGTTTTGAATTCTGATTTACACTCGATTTATGAACCAAAGCATATCCGTAATGTTGATTGACGACAATGAAACTGATAATTTCATTTCCAGATCCATCATCACAGGCACGCAACTTGCCTACCAAATAGTCGATTTCACTTCTGCTGCCTCAGCGAAGGATTACTTGAATAAAAACGCAAACGATTCAAAAAATCTCCCTGACCTTATACTTTTGGACATAAACATGCCAATCGTCAGTGGCATTATGTTTTTGTATGATTTGGAAAAAATAGTACCCAATTTAAGTAAAAATCCAGCTGTCGTGATTCTCTCTAGTTTTGAAAAAAACATTGAAACCGATAAAATAATCAACACCGGCAGGTTTTTGAGATATCTTACCAAACCATTAGATCCTGAAATATTTAAAGAAATTGTGCTTGAATTGAATAAAACAAGACAAAAAGTTGCCTGATTTGTGGCGCAATGCTGCAAAAAACCAAAGCCATCTCACTTAGCTATATCCGTTACAAGGAAACTTCAATAATCGCCAGATTATTTACGGAACAGTTTGGTCTTCAATCCTTTGTGGTAAATGGAGTTAGATCTCCCAAAAGCAAAATGCCAGCCGGACTTTTCCAGCCACTTCAGCTTTTAGAGATTGTTCAATATTTTAATGAAAAAAAGGACCTTCATCGCCTGGTTGAAATTAAACCAGCGGTACCATTGGTCGATTTGCCTTTTAACCATATAAAATCTTCCATGTCGATTTTTATTGCGGAATTGGTTTCAAAAATAATTAGAGAAGGTCAATCCAACGGCCCACTTTTTGAATTGATTTGGAATTGGGTGATCAACATTGACAAACAAAAAACCGGATTTGAATCCGCCCATATCCAATTGGTTTATCAAATGCTTCAACCATTGGGAATTACACCAGAAAACTGGCTTGATTTTTTTGAAAAACAAAGCTATCAAAAGTGGTTTTCTTTGGAAGATGGCAATTTGTTTTTTGAAAGTCTGGCTTTGGAAAATCAAATTTTACATCCCATTGGCAATTCTGCCAAACGGGCTGTTTTGGACGTATTAATTGCCTATTTTCAAAAACACATGGATGGATTGGGTCAATTAAACTCGCTTTCCATTTTGAGGGATGTGTTCAGGTAAAGGAATTAACAATTTCACAAACTCCTAAAAAATAGCTAATTAGTCCAAATTTCTTCTAAAATGCAATAAGAATAAAAACCTGCTGGTCTGATTTTTGTTGTAAATTTTATTAAAGCAAAAATTATCTCTTCTCCCGAAGAAGTTCTAACTTGTATGAGTATTTCAGTCCTTCTTATTTGTTCGGTTATAACCATTGCAACTTTCCTGTTTTGGGAATTTGTGGCCTGGTTTACACACAAATACGTGATGCATGGCTTCCTTTGGACCTGGCATAAATCACATCATACGGTGCACAAAGATGTACTTGAAAAGAACGACCTTTTTGGTATTGTTTTCAGTATTCCATCCATTGTCATTTCTATGTATGCCATTACATTCAATGATCCATATTGGTTTTCAGTAGCCTTAGGCATTTTTTTATATGGCCTTTTCTATTTGGTTTTCCATGATTTTATAGTGCACCAAAGAATAAAGTGGAGGCCTAAAAGCAGAACCAATTATTTAAACAGAATGATTAATGCACACTACATTCATCATGCAAAACATGGTAAAGAGGATTGCGAATCCTTTGGCTTTTTGATTGTTCCCTCCAAATATGATAAGCAAAATTTGAATATGAGGAAGAAACGTGAAGAGACTCAATAGCTTTTAAATTTCATAAACAATCATTTTGAGGGTAAAAGAGCTTTTGGTTGGTAAATAAAAAAATCAAAAAAAAAGCCTTTCTATCCTGCTTATTCAATAATTTTGAGCTTTTGCTATTTTGACCACTTTGCTAGTTTAGGGCAGCCATGTTTAACCTGACCCCAATTGTTAAAAATCTACTCATTATCAATGTGGTTATGTTCCTCATTCCACAATTTGTAATGCCCAATCATTCTGCGTTTATAGAAATGTTTGGCCTGAGATATATTTTATCTCCTGAATTTTTCCCAACTCAAATTTTAACTTACGCCTTAATTCATGCCAGCTGGTCTCACCTGTTTTCCAATATGTTTGGCCTTTTAATTTTTGGCCCCATTTTAGAGCAAACCCTTGGTGAAAAGCGATTTATACTTTTCTATTTGATAACAGCACTTGGCGCAGGCTTAATTTACAGTGCGATCCATTTTTTTGAAGTCTATCCATTCATCAACGCTGCACAGGATTTTTTAGCAAGACCAACCGCCGAAGGATTTGCCCAATTCCTTTCAGGTTATGATCAAAATGTATATCAGGCCTATTTGGTTTTTGTCGATGACTATGCCAGAAATAGTTCAAATCCTCAGTATCAACAAGAGGCGGAACAAATTGTTAACAACCTGGTAACCATGCGAATAAATTCACCTATGGTTGGGGCTTCCGGAGCAATTTTTGGGGTAATTATGGGATTTGGATACCTCTTTCCAAATATGCAAATGATGCTACTTTTCCCACCCATACCCATAAAAGCAAAATATATGGTTGGGTTTTATGGAATTTATGCATTATATTCAGCAGTTGAAAAGGTGCCTGGAGACAATGTTGCCCATTTTGCTCATCTTGGGGGTATGTTGGTTGGCTTCCTGCTTATCCGATATTGGAAAATAACAACCAGATATTATTAAGATGTTAAAAGAAATAAGCAACGAAATCAGATCTGCCTTCCAAAGCAACCGCAATGGAGTAATTCAATTAATTGTAATCAATCTCATTTTTTTTCTTTTAGCTGGAACTATAAAAGTTTTTGGTTGGGCATCCGGCACACCTGGCCTGGATGCCTTTTTCCTCGATTACCTGGGCCTGTCTTCAAATTTACTTGACCTTGTCTATCATCCATGGACTCTTCTCTCCTATTCATTAATTCATCTGGATCTTGGGCATTTTGTTTTTAACATGCTAGGACTTTACTGGTTTGGACAAATTTTACAAGATTTTCTAGGCCCAAGAAAAATTCTTTATTTTTATCTGTTTGGGGCACTTGCAGGTGGATTATTGTTTTTACTCATTTTCAATTTAATTGGAGTAAATTCAATGGCGCCTCCAGTTTCTACACTTTTGGGTGCTTCCGGAGCAGTTTATGGAATCATTTGTGGAGCTGCTTTTCTTGTTCCAAACTACACCATGAACCTGTTGTTTTTTGGTCCTGTCCGATTAAAATATATTGCCATGGCTACAGTCCTGATTTCTTTCGTTCAGATTCCAAATGGAAATCCTGGAGGAAACATTGCACATTTGGGCGGTGCTTTAGGTGGTATTTTGTATTTAAAATATTTGCAGGGAAGTTTTCGCTTTCGAAAAATACCTAAAATTAAATCTCATCCAAGAGGAAAAATCGTCAAAATGGAAACATCCAGAACCCTGATTTCGGAACAGGATGAATTGGATTTACTTTTAGATAAAATTTCAGAAAAAGGGATAAATTCATTGTCCAAAGAAGAAAGAAACAGATTAGAACACCTAAGTACGCCAGGAAAAAATGAATAGCTTAATCGTAAGTCATACAGATACTTATACATTAATTACCATTAACAGACCTAATGCACTCAATGCACTCAATACAGAAGTTTTTGATGAATTGAATGAGGTCCTTTCTCACAAGCTACCAGACACAAGCCGCCTTCTTGCCATTACAGGATCTGGAGAAAAGGCATTTGCCGCTGGGGCAGATATCACTGAGTTTACTAGTCTAAGTGGAGAGGATGCAAGAAACTTAAGTCAAAAAGGACAAAAGATATTTGACAAACTTGAATCCTTTCATATTCCGACTTTGGCCATGATTCATGGCTATGCTTTGGGTGGTGGCTTTGAACTTGCCCTGGCCTGTCAGATGCGCATAGTTACTAAAAAAGCCGTTGTGGGACTTCCTGAAGCAAATTTAGGATTGATTCCAGGGTATGGCGGAACCCAAAGACTTCCCAAATTAATCGGAAAAGGAAAATCCATTTATTATACGCTCATTTCCGAAAATATAAATGCAGAAGCAGCTATTTCCTTGGGAGCTGCAGATTTTTTGGTTGAAGATCAGACTGAAGGAATGGCTTTTATAGAAAATTTTGCGAAGAAATTATCCTTCAAATCTGCTGTGGCTTCAGGCCTGGCCTTAGAAGCCATTTTAAAGTCTGATTCACAAACTGGTTTTGATTTGGAATCAGAAAATTTCAAAAATGCATTTGAATCAGAAGATATGCAGGAAGGCGTTACTGCATTCCTTGAAAAAAGAAAGCCTGTTTTCAAAAACAAATAATTGAAGGTTTTGTATTTTCAGGACCTTTTCCATCTTCCTTTTCTTCCAAATTTCAAAACTTTGAAAACAGGCAGGTTCCAGGTTTTCTTTCAAACGGCAGCCAAATCCTTGAGCAAATTTTGAAGGGAATTAATGGCTAAAACTTCACTTGCATCCTTTATTTCCAACAGATTAGAGTATCAATCTGGAAACACATTTTCCTCTACTGTAATTAAAATTTCAAAGATTTCAATTGCACTTGGCGTATCTATTTTAATCATTTCCCTGCTCATTTACAGCGGGTTTCGTCAGGAAATTCAGAATAGAATCTTCTCTGTTTCCGGTCAAATCAGTTTGAGGCAGTTTACACAAGGCACACTGTACGAAGAAAAGCCATTGGAAAAAAATGCTACTTTTATTGAGAATTTAAGAAAGTTACCTGATGTTTTCCACGTCCAGTCCTTTGCTTTCAAACCAGCCTTAATTAGTACAGAATCTGAGGTGTCTGGAATCATTTTAAAGGGAGTAGGAAATGATTTTAACCTCAAAGCCTTTTCTCCAAATTTGGCTTTCATTTGTAAAAATCCACCTAAACAGGATGAAATTTGGATAAGTCAGAAAACTGCCAGTAGCCTTCAATTAAAAAGGAACATGCAGGTAGTTTTGTTTTTTATGCAAAATCCTCCCCGATATAGAAAGGTTAAAATCACTGGAATTTACCAAACCGGACTGGAAGATATTGACAACAATGTAGCCTATGTTTCCCAAAATCTGATTCAGGAATTGAATGAATGGAATACCAATCAAATTGGAGGTTTTGAGGTTTTTGTTAAAGATTTTAATCAATTTGACTTTGCTATAAATAACATTGCCAACAATCTACCTTATAATATTGGCATTGAACCCATAACTCAAACCTATATTCAACTATTTGATTGGCTGGATGTTATAGGAAGAAATGTTCTTGTTATGTTTATCCTAATCTCCTTGGTAGCTGGCTTTAATATGGCTGCAACCTTACTTATAATGGTTTTGGAAAGGCGGCAAATGATAGGCGTTTTGAAAGCTCTTGGAGGAAATAATAAATTGATCAGAAAGATATTTATTCGAAATGGCCTTAAAATCATGTTTTATGGCATGCTTTGGGGAAATGGAATTGCCTTTTTCCTATGTGTACTTCAACAAAAATTCAATCTCATTCCACTAAATCCTGAAAATTATTATTTGTCCTCAGTCCCGATTTCCTGGAATTGGCAAGGCATTATCGGAATCAATCTTGGTGTTTTGTTTATTACCTGGTTGGTTATTTTAATCCCAATCCGGATTGTAAATAAAGTACAACCAGCTGAAGCTGTGCGGTCTATTTAGAATTTATCCAGCCAACAAAATTACGTCTCCAAATACTCCCGCTGCCGTAACTTCTGCCCCTGCCCCTGGTCCTTGGATTAGCATCGGCCTAGTTGAATATCTGGTGGTATAAAAAGCAATGATATTGTCTGCACCATTGGAATTGCTAAAAGGATGCTCTGGGCCAATGGATTCCAGCTTGATGCTCACTTTTCCATTTTCAAGTTTGCAAATGAATTTCACCTTTTTTCCCTCTTTAGCCGCATTTTCAACTATGTTTTCAAAGTAGGCATTTTCAAGGTCAAGGGTTTCAAAAAAATCCTCCACAGTTTTTGCTTCAATACATGATTTTGGCAAAATATTTTCTGGAACAACATCCTCTGGCTCAAGCTTTAATCCCGACTCTCTGGCCAATATTAAAATCTTCCTTGATATATCTTTTCCACTTAAGTCATCTCTAGGATCTGGCTCGGTATAACCAGCTTCCTTTGCGGCCCAAACCACATCTTTAAATTTAACTCCAGGTTTAAATTGATTGAAAATAAATGAAAGCGTCCCTGAAAGCATCGCCTCTATCTTCCAAACTTCATCGCCGCTGTGCGCAAGATTTTTTAAGGTTTGAATAACTGGCAAACCTGCCCCGACATTAGTTTCATATAGAAAACGTGTATTTCCTTTTAACGCACTGTCCTGCAAAGCTTTATATTGGGCATATGAACCCGAATTGGCAATTTTATTGGGCGTAACAATGGCGATTGATTTTTCCAATAACTCCTGGTAAAACCCAGTAAATACAGGTAATGCGGTACAATCGGCAATAACAGAATTTGGTAAATTCAACTTTAATATTGAATCCTTAAACTTATAAAGATCAGCCTTTTCGCCTTTCTTATTCAATTCATTTTCCCAATCTGAAGCCGAAATATTTTGTCCGGAAATGAGCATTTTTTTACTGTTGGCCAAACCATGAATCCGAATGGCCAGATTGAGTTTTTCTTCCAGGTATTGTTTTTGTTGATCCATTTGGCGGAGAAATGTTTTACCGATCAAACCAGGTCCAACTAAAAAGAGATTCAATACTTTTTTAAATGTGGAAAAGAAGGTTTGGTGAAGCGCATTTAATGCCTTTTCCAAGTCCTTTCTGGCAATAACAATTGAAATATTAAGCTCTGAACTACCTTGTGCAGTGGCAGTTACGTTGATACCATTTCTACCAAGTGCCCCGAAAAGTTTACCAGAAACACCCGGAGAATTTTTCATATTTTCTCCAATAATTGCCAAAATGGATACTTCTTTTTGGATATCAATCGGATCTATATGCCCTGCTTTTAGTTCATTTTGAAACTCATTTTGTATTGCTCTTTCCGCCCTTTCTGCCTCCAAAGAACTAACCGCCAAAGAAATTGAATGCTCAGAACTTGCCTGTGTAATAAGAACTATATTAACCCGTTCCTTTCCCAAAGCAGAAAAAAGCCTGCTGGCAAATCCAGCAACACCCTGCAAACCAGACCCTTGCACATTTATCAAAACCACATCCTTTATGGATGAAAGCCCCGTAATTGAAAAATCGTGGCTTTTAGAAACTTCTGTAATTAGTGTTCCTGCATTGTCTGGTTCAAAAGTGTTTACAATTCTTAATGGAATTTTTTTATCAAATGCTGGTTTTAAAGTAGGCGGATAAATAACCTTTGCTCCGAAATGCGATAGCTCCATGGCTTCCTGATAACTGATTTGAGCAATCGTAAATGCATCTGGAACAACTCTGGGATCAGTAGTCATCATACCATTCACATCGGTATAAATCAATATTTCGTCAACTTGAAGTGCTGCTCCTAATATGGAAGCTGTAAAATCTGAACCTCCCCTTCCCAGGGTTGTAGTTTCATTGTTTTCTGTACTTGCTATAAAACCCGTAACGACTGCAAGACCTTGTTTTTGTTCAAAATGTTTTTGAATCAGCCTGAATGATATTTCATTTATTGGAGATGCAGCACCAAATTGCCTATCCGTTTTAATTACATCTCTTGCATCCAGAAAATGGCTGGCAATTCCATTCAACTCAAACAAGTTTTTAACAGTAATTGCAGAAAGCCTTTCTCCGAAACTCATTACCAAATCCAATGTCCTTGGCGTACATTCCTTGATGAGAGAAATACCGTTTAAAATATCGTCTAATTCATTGGTTAATCGTAAAACCTGCGCAATAATACTGCTTCGTGTTGCGGCAGGAAAAAGAGCCGTAATGGTATCTACATGTCTTTTTTCCAGGTCTTTATGAAGAATTTGATAGGCTTCATTTCCCACCTCAGCCAGCTGGGCCATTTCAATAAGTTTATTGGTAACACCTGAAAAAGCCGAAACCACAACCGCTGAAACTTCACCGGATTTGAATTTATGCTTTAGAATAAAAACAATCTTTTCAAGTGCTTCAGGACTGCCTACTGAAGTGCCTCCAAACTTTAATATCTTCATCTAACTTTATAAAATAGCCGCAAAGGTCAGGAAAAAGGTTTTAAATTTTCAGAAAAGTATATCGGTTTAATATAGTTTTAGGTAATCAATTTAAAATGAACAGTTTGTTAATATTTCTCTAAATTTTCAGGACGAAAATTTGATTTCAAAAAACAAAAAGCCTGGCAAATAAATTCACCAGGCTCTTAAACAGGGTACTAGAATTACAGTATCGGTAAGCAGTAAAATTAAATAATTACTGCTGCTTTTATTTTGCAAACTTTTGATTAGACAATTCAAATGTAGGTATATTATTGAATATTCCAACAAAATCTTACATAAATATTGATTATTTTTTTTCACGAGGTTTGTAAAAAAAAGACCATTTGCATGTTCATTTCTTAAAAATTCCACACTAAACAATTAATTTCCAATGTCATAGAAAATGAAAAGGAATAAAAATACTGCTTTTTAAAATTACCAAATCTGCACTAAAATATTACACAATTTTATACGATTTATTTATAAGAGGTCAAAAGGTAGCCTCTCCAATCTAAAATCCACAACAAAAACAGTCCACTTAGGGAATATTCAATTTCAGTACTTTGGTTTTGGAGTCCAAAAAAGTAAATTCAATTCCCAACTTTTCACTTTAAAAATCTTGTTCAATTTTTCTCAATTTTCTTCATTTTTAAAAATAAGTACGCAATGTTGCGGAAGGGCTAAAATCTTAACAATTTGATAAAGACCACTCCAAGATTGCCTCCAAATTTTTTTTCAAAAATCCTTATATCCATAATCAATCTATTTTCGATTTCAACTTTTTTTATTGGATTTCAGAATAGACTTTTGTCCCCCTTCAAAAAATTACGAAGTCTTTTTTTTAGCCAAACGTCAAAATGCATAACCACAAGAGCGCCTGGAGTAAGTGTCTGGAAATCATCAAAGAACAAGTTGATGATCGCTCTTTCAATACATGGTTTTTGCCAATTAGTCCACTTTCTTTACATGGGGCTAACCTTACAATTGAGGTTCCCAGCCAATATTTTTATGAGTGGCTCGAAGAGCATTTTGTTCATGAATTACAATTCGCGTTACAAACGGTAATTGGAAAAGGTGCCAAGCTGGATTACTCAATTGTGGTGGACCAGGGTGACAGAAACAATAGGCCACTACACGTTACTTTACCAACTGGCAACAACAACGGAAACTCTAGAAATGACAATGGTGCCTTTCAAAGTTTTTCATCCAAAACTTATGGTAGCGGAAGCCCTGGTGTTAAAGTAACTGACTCAACAACTGTTTTACAACCCAAATCAGCTTTTCATCTAAGACTTGAAAAGGATAGAATTTTTGACGAATCCAATTTAATTCCTTCTTACAGTTTTGACAACTTTGTAGAAGGCGATTGCAACCGACTTGCCAGATCCGCAGGTATGGCGGTGGCTTTTAAACCTGGAATTACATCCTTTAATCCATTAATGTTATATGGAGGCGTAGGTCTGGGTAAAACACATTTAATGCATGCAATTGGAAATAAAATCAGAGAACTGGACCCAGCCAGAAAGGTAATTTATATTTCCTCTGAAAAATTCACCAATCAATTCATTGAATCTTTAACCAAAAACGCAGCCAATGATTTCACGGAGCACTATATGCAAATAGATGTGCTTATCATTGATGATGTTCAGTTTCTGGCAGGAAAAGAAAAAACACAGGAGATATTTTTTCACATTTTTAACCATTTACAAATGGCTGGGAAGCAAATCATTCTAAGTTCTGATTGCTCACCAAAAGACCTGAAAGGAATGCATGAAAGGTTGATTTCCCGTTTAAAGTGGGGTTTAACGGCAGATTTGCAACAACCTGATTTTGAGACCAGAATGGCAATTATTCACAAGAAAATGCAAAACGATGGCGTAAATATGCCATTGGATGTAATTGAATATCTTGCTCAGAATATCGATACAAACATCAGAGAATTGGAAGGGGCTTTGATTTCATTAATCGCTCAAAGTTCATTGAATCGCCAGCAATTCGACCTTTCTTTGGCAAGAAAAATCCTGGAAAACATTGTCCAGAATATTGAAAAGGAGATTGATATTGAAAAAATTCAAAAATCGGTTAGCCTATATTTTTCGGTAACAGTTGATGAACTAAAAGATAAAACCAGGAAAAAAGAAGTAGCAACTGCCCGCCAGGTTGCTATGTATTTCGCCAAAGAATACACGGATTATTCCTTGAAACAAATTGGACAATATTTTGGAGGAAGAGATCATAGCACGGTTATACATGCAGTACAATGCGTTAACAATCAAATAATTAAAGATGACTCTTTCAAAAAATCAGTAGATGAATTAAAGAAACAGCTACATGCCCTCTCTTAATTAATGCATGATTTTGAATCAAATCTTTCCTCCTGATTATTTATAACAATCTGTAAAAAAACAAAATCATAATTAGCTTTCATTTGAAACCTGAAAACCTGATTCAGAAAATAAAAATGAAAGTATTGTTATTTTTCTCCCTGTTCTTAATCGAAAGCCAGCTTATAAAAGCCCAGTCCAATTGGGTAAAACGAGCTGGTGGAGCCACAACCGATCTGGCAAATTCCCTTTGGACTGATAATTACAGAAATATTTTTGTTACCGGAAGCATAAGTGGCAAAGCAAAATTTCACAAAACAGAAGTAACCAGCAGAGGCGGAGGCGATGTTTATGTTACTAAATACTCTCCGGAGGGAATCCCGATTTGGGTAAAAACATTTGGAGGTGTTCTTGATGATTTTGCAAATTCAATCACAGGAGATCCTGAGGGGAATTTGTATGTTACTGGAATTTTTACAAACTCAGCCCAATTTGGTGATTTCACTTTGGAGGCAAAAGGAACCGACTTATTTGTTGCAAAGCTAAATTCTAAAGGCCAGGTTGTTTGGGTTTCGCAACTTAATACAGCTGGAACTGCATTGGTACAATCTATTTCTGTTACCGACCAGGGTGGAGTTTATGTAGGTGGTTTGTTTTCAGGACAGTATAGCGAAACTGTTAAAAGAAAAATGGGCCAGACGGATGGTTTTATAACCAAGCTTTCATGGCAGGGCGAAGTATCCTGGACCAAAGTTTTTGGAGGTTCGGGATTTGATGAAGTAAATATTTTAAGTACTGATCCTTGGGGCAGAGTAGTAGCCGGAGGCGTTTTTGACCAGGTTATGTATGTGGAGGATCAGGAAATTGTTGGCAATAGTTCCAAATCTGCATTCGCGGTAAGATTAGAGGCCACTGGAAATATTTTATGGGCCAAAGGATTTTCAGGTTTTGATGCACAAACCCAAATTATGGATGCAGCAACAGATTTAGATGGTACTGTATATTTAACAGGGAAATTTAGTGGTGAGAACTTCTTTGGAACAAACGTAAAAGTTTCGAAAGGTCAATCTGATATTTTTTTGATGGCCATTAAACCAAAGGGAGACATCAATTGGGTTTCAGAAATAGGTGGATCCGAAGTGGATGAACCATTATCAATTCAACTAACACCAGATCAAAAGTCAATTCTGGTAAGTGGAACTTTTAACAAATTTCTTGAGCATGGCAGAAAATCAATTCTCGGAGAATATGACAATCAGTTATTTTTAAGCCGTTGGGATTTAAGAGGTAATCTGGATGAACTACGAAAGCAAGATTTCAACTCCTTATTTAATTGTGCCGGAAAACGCCTGGATGGAAAAGGAAACATTTGGATTTGTGGATCATTTTCAAACAAAACCAGTTTCGGAAAACAAAATTTCGTTTCCGCAGGAGAAGAAGATTTGTTTATTTCTGCAATTGCGGATCCCAAGGGTGCCAAGTAGACTTTAAGTATCTGAATTCCAATACTTAAAACTGTATTTCAGTTGCTCCATATCCAAACTTTTCCTTTCTGCCCTCTTTAAAAAACTTGATCATTTTATTTTGGCTCAGGCGCTTATGAATTTCCTGTTTTAAAACCCCACTCCCAACACCATGAATTACTATAAGAGAACCGATTCCATCTACTAAAGCTTTATCGAAGGCCTTATCAAAAGCCATGATCTGTATTTCAAGCATTTGGCCTGCGTTTAAGTTTCCAGAATCACTGGTCAGGTTTTCTATATGAAGGTCAATTTCCCGCCATTCCAGTTTTCTGGTTTCCTCCCTGGTTTTAACTGAACTTGGTTCCGGCTTTTTGTTTAACATACTTTCCTTTATTGCCTCAGGATTGATTTTTACCATCTCACCATCCATTTGAAATAAATAACCATCCTGCTCCAGAATGGGCACTTTTGTTACCGTTTTCTTCCAATCGGTTTGCTGAAATGAAACCTTAAATTCTTTACATGGATTTGGATCTCCTTGCATTGTATGAAACTTAAGAATCTGAAAATATAAACCCACTAAGTGATTAACATCAGTAACTGATAGAGCGTCAGGCAATTCTTCAATTGATTTTGGCTCAATCAATAAATGAGTAAAATATTGATTTACAGGCTTTCCTAACTTAAAAACAACAACTGAAAGATTAAAATCGGTATGGTTAACTATGGAAAATTCCACCATTGAATTTGTCTTTTGAAAACCTGCCAGAAAAACACCATCCTTTACAAAAAATATCCGGTTGGGAACAGACTTTATTATTTGAACATCTTTTAAATCTGCTTTGGCTATTTGTTCTTTTTCGTGTTTGGCCGCTATTTCAACCAAATCCTGGGCTTGAATCGGAATTTCTAAACCTTCATTAAGAAGAACAGTTACTTTTTGTCCTTCGATTTTAGTAACAACTCCTTCTCCAAATCCATGAAGCATTCTTACCCTTGAACCAACAACCATTTATTAATCAGTATATTAAATTATAAAAAACTTTTACAAAAAGGAATTTTACCTTATTTAAATGTTTAAAAACATCCATATTTAGGTTTTCAAAATTAGCTTGATTTTGCGATGCTATCGAAGCAAGTCTAAAAATTTCCTTCCTTTTTGCTTTCTTGCGCCTTAATAATTTTTATATCATTTATGAAAAAAGCCCTCGTTACCGGAATAACCGGTCAGGACGGTGCATATCTTGCCGAATTACTTCTAAGTAAAGGTTATGAGGTCCACGGTGTTAAGCGAAGATCATCCCTTTTTAATACAGATAGAATTGATCATTTGTATCAGGACCCACATGAATCCCATATCAGATTTAAACTGCATTATGGTGATTTGACCGATTCCACAAATTTAATTAGAATCGTTCAAGAGGTTCAACCAGACGAAATTTATAATTTAGGTGCAATGAGCCATGTAAAAGTGAGCTTTGATACACCTGAATATACAGCCAATGCCGATGGTATAGGAACTTTAAGAATTCTTGAGGCAGTTAGAATTTTAGGATTAACCGACAAAACTAAAATTTATCAAGCCTCTACTTCAGAGCTTTATGGATTGGTACAAGCAGTTCCTCAAAGTGAAACCACTCCATTTTACCCACGATCGCCATATGCAGTTGCCAAAATGTATGCATATTGGATCACGGTAAATTATAGAGAAGCTTATGGTATGTATGCCTGCAATGGTATTTTGTTTAACCATGAGTCACCTATTAGAGGAGAGACTTTTGTAACCAGAAAAATTACAAGAGCAGTTTCTAAAATTGCTTTGGGTCTTCAGGATACAGTTTTTCTTGGAAACCTGGATGCGCAAAGAGATTGGGGACATGCAAAAGATTATGTAGAAGCCATGTATTTAATTCTTCAACAAAAAGTTGCGGAAGATTATGTAATTGCCACAGGAGTAACTACTTATGTGAGAGATTTTGTTAAAATGGCCTTTGGAGAAGTAGGAATAGAACTTGAATTCAAAGGAACAGGTGTAGAAGAAAAAGGCTACATTAAATCTTGCAACAATCCTGATTATTTAATTGAAATCGGAAAAGTTGTGGTTGCAGTAGATCCAAAGTATTTCAGACCAACCGAAGTTGAACTATTAATTGGCGATCCTACCAAATCCAAAACAAAACTAGGTTGGGTTCCTAAACATGATTTGAAATCTTTGGTAAACGATATGATGACAAATGACCTAATGCTTTATAAAAGAGACAAATATCTCCAAAAAGGTGGTCACAAAATTATGAACTACTACGAGTTATAAAAATTTGGGCTGGGTCATCCAGCCCTTTTATTTCAAATGAAAAAAAACGCAAAAATTTATATCGCTGGCCATAAAGGAATGGTCGGTTCAGCTATTTTGAGAAGGTTGGAATCTTTGGGATATTCCAACTTTTTATTGCGCCGGTCATCCGAAGTTGATTTAAGAAATCAGGCCCAGGTTGAAAGTTTTTTTAAGGCAGAAAAACCTGAATATGTATTTCTGGCAGCCGCTAAAGTTGGTGGTATTCAAGCAAATAATATTTACAGGGCAGATTTCATTTATGAGAATCTAATGATTCAGAATAATGTCATTCATCAGTCATATGTAAATGGTGTAAAAAAACTTATGTTTTTAGGTTCATCCTGTATTTATCCCAAAATGGCCCCTCAACCATTGAAGGAAGAATATTTACTGACTGGAGTTTTGGAACCTACCAATGAACCTTACGCCATCGCAAAAATAGCGGGCATTAAAATGTGTGAATCATACCGATTACAATATGGTTGCGATTTCATTTCAGTAATGCCTACCAATTTATATGGTCCAAACGACAATTATGATTTGGGAAACAGCCATGTTTTGCCAGCCTTGCTTAGGAAGTTTCATGAAGCTAAAATGTCTGGCAGCTCTGAAGTAGTGGTCTGGGGATCTGGTTCACCTAAACGTGAGTTTTTGCATGCGGACGATCTGGCAGAGGCTTGCTTATATTTAATGGATAACTTTTCTGATGTTGGTTTGGTTAACATTGGCACTGGCATTGACCTAAGTATCAAGGAATTGTCCGAAATGATTGCAAGAATAACAGAATTTGAAGGCAAGATCATTTGGGATAGTTCAAAGCCTGATGGAACACCACGTAAGCTAATGGATGTAAGTAAGTTACACCAGGCTGGCTGGCATCATAAAATTGATCTGGAAGAAGGAATCAGGGCCGTTTACAAGCCTTTAAGGGAAACAGTATTTGCATAAAAAAAGGCTCCGGAAGGGGCCTTTTTATTGTATTTATAAATTGGATAGAATACCAGGAATCATTTTTTAATTCCGTTCCAGCATGTTTCTATCATCCATTCCAGATGATCTTTCTCTACTTTCTTTCCTGAAGAAATGTGAGTCTTTATAAAATGAGCTGATTGCACATCTGATAAACTGATTAATCTGTGAAATATTGCCTTCCCTTATTATACCTTCCGCCTGTCCCTTTTGAATAATTAACCTCGTTTCAGCATAAAAAGCCGTTGAAGGTTGAAGTACAAATTTTGGATACAAATGTGAGGTAGCGAGTTGCTCCATAAAAGTCAAATCAAATGGCCGTTCAATACAATGGATTGCAAAGGAAATCCACCAGCAAAAAAACCGATCTTTTACTGAAGCTTCAGGATTGTAATTTTCTTGAATATAGTCAGCGATGCTGTGATTGATCTGGTCAAACATGGCATCAAATTCAGTTTCCAATAATCAGATGTTTACTAGTAAGAACTGAGAGAATACGATGAAGAGAATTGTCAAAAAAGTCTTTTTTAAAAAAACCTCTTTCAAATTTAAAACCTATAAGTTGCTATTTAGTGCCTTTCAATCAAAAGGTTACTCATAAATCTACAGCCGATTTAAATGAGTACTAAAACAAATTGATAGCAGATTGGCTTAATATCCCTTTACATTTGCCTCTAATACTATTACAAAATGAAAAGTGTCTGTGTGTATTGCGCCTCAAGCCCGCTGATTCGGGATGTCTATTTTGACGCCACCAAAAAACTAGCAACCTACCTTGTAAAAGAAAATCTGGAAGTGATATTCGGAGGTGGATCTCAGGGACTTATGGGTCAATTGGCCGACACAGTAATTGAAAATGGCGGGAAAATTACAGGGGTAATGCCAAACTTTATGAAAGCTGTTGAATGGGACCACAAAGGCGTAAAAGATTTCCATTTTACAGATACAATGCACCAACGGAAACAAACCTTCCTGGACAAGTCGGATGGATTAATCACTTTGGCTGGTGGTTGCGGAACATTCGAAGAATTACTGGAGGCAATTACCCTTAAAAGGTTAGGTATTTTTAACAAACCAATTGTAATATTAAACACAGATGGATACTATGATCCACTTAAGGAAATGCTTGAAAGATCTATAAGCGAACGATTTATGACAGAGGCTCATCGATCCATGTGGGAATTTGTCCGTGAACCAGAAGAAGTGATTCCTGCTTTGTATAAAATGAAGTCACAACTTTAAAATCTATAAGGTTTAGATAATTGATAAAAAATTCCACATTCTTATCACTATGAAGTTTAAATTTGGACTTTCAACAATTATTGCTTTATTTTTCTGTTTTCAAGCCAAAGCTCAAGACACTACTTATGTTCAGGCAAAGCCATTTCAATCCTTGTTGGGTCCAAAAACTGCTGGATTGCCAGGAAAGGGGATTATTGGGGCACAACTTATGGTGGGAGCAAGTTATGACAATATCAAGCCCGGAATAAGCGCAATAAAAGGAAATGACACCACTGATGCTGAAATTGGACCTGGCGGTGGAGTTGGACTTGACGTTTATGTGGGTAAACAACTGGATAAAATCTTTCGGTTTGGCCTGCATGCCGGGTTTATGTTGTCTAGTGGCATACCAGAAATAAAAGATGTAACGATCCGGTTTTCCAGAATTGTTTTAATGCCTGTTTTAAGTACTGGCATTAAACTAAATGAGGAAAGTTATATCAATATTGGGATGGGTGCTTATGCCTCTTTTGGCAATTCTTTATATATCAAAGTGCCTTCGGATACAATTCCAGCAGTAAAAATTTCTTACAAACCAAATTTGGGTCTTGTTTCTCATCTTCAATATGAAAATATGGTGGGTGAAAACTTTTCAATTTTTGGAGGTTTGCGGTTTCATTGGGTAAATCTTGATGTAAATGATATTTTGGTTGGAGGCAGAAGAGCCACATTAAATGCTGCAGGTGCTTCAGTTTTCAATAATATAAATGGTGGTGGCGTTACTTTACAGTTCGGATTAAATTATTTCTTATAGAGCATTTTTAAGATTCTAATTGTTTTTGTAACTAAAAACGGCAAATTTAATTTAGAATTTCAAAAAAATCATACATCCAATTTGTTCTTCACATAACTTTGCCAAAAATATGTAAGTATGAAAAAAATAAACATCCCCAATTTCCTCCTCGTCATAGTTGCCTTTGGAGGAATCATGGTTTCATCCTGCGGTAAAAAAGAGCAGGTTGTAAAAATTGAAAATGCTCCCGGACCAAATTTTACAGCTAGTGCAGTAGTTATCAAACCAGGAGGAACAGTTGATTTCACAAGTACAAGCACTGGCGATATCAATGCCTACATCTGGAGCTTCCCTGGTGCAGATTCAAGCACTTCCAGACTGAAGGATCCAAAAGGTATCAAGTATTCCCGCCCTGGTAAATACGCTGTATCTTTAACTACCAATGGACCATCTGGAAGCAATACAGTAACCAGACAAGAATATATTTTTGTAAATGCCTTAGATTTACCTTTAACACTTGATGCAAAGGATTCAATACAAACATTTGGTGGAAGTGTTTTTTTGTTTAAAACAGGAACCATTGCGAATCTCAATCCAGATCTTCAATACACATTCCAAGTGGTCCATTCAACTAAGAACGCAACCCCATACTACAACTTTGATCAAAGAGTTACGGCGAATGTTACTGCGGACGGAAAAATTTCCTTTGCTATTCCATTAAATGGAAAAACCACTAATTATAGATTGTATGTAATGGTTCCAGGGCAAGTTGAAGAATCTTATTCTTCAGTTTCCACATATACTGTACCAGCCCCAAATTTTGTTTCAGGATCTTCTGTTTTAAGAGTTGGTAGTACGTCTAGATTTACTTTAAAAGGAGACGTTACTTCTTCAATAAAGTTTTCGATATTAGATAATTTTTATGAATTTGGAATAGTCTGGAGAGAAGGAAGTACGCCTGCCACAATCTCTAATTCCAGACAAATACTTGGTTTATCCACCACAACTACGACCCCTGAAAAAGGTTCTTTTAATCAGGAAGTAAACTTATCAGAAATAGGCACAGTTAACTTTAGATTTTACGCAAAAATTGGTGATGAAGTAGTTTATTTTGAACCTACATCGGGTGGAACTCAAATTATACCAGCTTTTATTGGTTTTGAAGGAGGTGTAGTTCCAAGCTTCTGGACAATAGGCGATTGGAATTATTCTTCAAATGAAGCAAAGACAGGATTTAGGTCATTAAGAAATAATTTTATATCATCCGACGGGGAATTTTCTATAACTTCATTTACGCGGACTTTTTCAACTGCCACAAATTTAACTTTTTGGTATAATGCCACAACATTTGCAAGCAATGACAAATTAGAAGTATTAGTTAATAATGTACCAACTTTAATTTCCGTAAATCAAAATGATCTTTTCACATGGAAACAATCAAGTTCAATTGCAATTCCTTCAGGTACTAATACAATAGCTTTTAGGGTAACTAAATCTGGTAGTTTCTCATCACCAAATGTTTACATTGACGACATAACTTTCTAAAAAGGTATTTTTAAAAAAATATGGGACATAAAAAAAGCCACTTGAAAAAGTGGTTTTTTTATGTCTCATATTTAAAACTTCTACAAATTCCCTCTAAGCTCCTGCTCCCTCTCAATCGATTCAAAAAGAGCCTTAAAGTTTCCTTTACCAAATGACTGTGCCCCATGGCGTTGGATAATTTCGTAAAATAAGGTTGGCCGGTCTTCCACGGGTTTGGTAAAGATTTGTAAAAGGTAACCCTCATCATCTCGGTCGACCAAAATATTAAGCGCTTTTATAGCTTCTATCTCTTCTTCTATCTCCCCTACCCTTTCTTTTAAATCTTCGTAATATACCTCAGGCACATGTAGAAACTCAACCCCACGCCTTTTTAGTTCAGCAACTGTTTCAAGGATGTTGTCAGTTGCCAGGGCAAGGTGTTGGACACCAGGACCTTTGTAAAAATCGAGGTATTCTTCTATCTGGGACTTCTTTTTGCCTTCTGCCGGCTCATTTATCGGGAACTTTACATATCCATTTCCATTGGAAACCACCTTAGACATCAAGGCAGAATATTCAGTAGAGATATCCGAGTCATCAAAAGTAAGCAGAAGCTTAAAGCCCATAACGTTTTCATAATAGCTAACCCATTCGTTCATTTCGCCCCAACCAACATTGCCAACGCAATGATCAATATGCTTTAATCCAATGGGAGCTGATAGGGCAGGTTTGTTAACAACCACATAGCCTGGAAGAAACGGTCCTGAATAATTTTTTCTTTCAACAAAAGTGTGAATGGTTTCTCCATACGTTTTTATAGAGGCCGTTACCACAGAACCAAATTGATCAGTAGTTGTAACAGGATCTGCCACTGCAACGGCACCTCTTTTTGTGGTTTCGGCAAAGCTTTTAGCCGCATCATCCACCCAAAGAGCCAAAACCTTAACGCCATCACCATGTTTTTTTACATGCTCGGCAATATAAGAATCTGGCTGCAAAGCAGTGGTTAACACAAGGCGAATTTTACCTTGTTGCAACACGTAAGAAGCTTTATCCTTTACACCAGTTTCAGGGCCAGAATAGGCTACCAGACTGTAACCAAATGCGGTTTGGTAGTAATAGGCAGATTGTTTGGCATTACCCACATAAAACTCTACGTGGTCTGTACCCAAAAGTGGTAAAAAATCCGAGGTTGTTGCAGATGTTATGGTATCAGTATCTATTAACATTGGTGTTTTTTTTTGATTTTGCAAAAGTATGGTATTCAGTTCTTTCTTTAACTTTTTTCAGTTAAATCAATCATTTATTTTGATAATTCTAAACACTAGTCAACCTTTGGAGCCTGAAATAGAAATTTGATTTATGAATATTAAAAAATTCAATGCTGATTTAATTGACCTTGCTGAAAAGAGAATCAAGCTAAACTTGCTTGACTACGCTGATGAGCAGTATGATAGCGCAGAAGACGATTTACACAATGCAGAAGATGCCTTTCTGTCTGAGTTTGGCAACTATCTGGAAGACGTTTTGGACGACGTGCATGAGCGTGTATGTGCCGACACAGATGTTCTTATACCAACCGCCTATATTGCAAAGAATTACATAAGAAAGGGAGAAACTCTGGATGGCGATCCAATATATGAGATATCCTCAAAAGAAGGGGTAATTGTAGAAGCAGACAAGTATCCAAATAAAACTTCCAGATTGGTTTTTATCCCAGCTCCGGCAAGATTAATACTTACCGTTGGCGGCAAAGCAAAGGAGATTGTTTGGCAAGCCTGACAATAACTTTATTTAGGAATTGGAATTAGGGGAGATTCAATTAAAACCCCATCCCAATTTATATGGCTAAACTAATTTCAATTTAAAAGCGAAACATTCTAAACTATTGAAATAACAAACTTTTTATTTAAGTTTAACAAAAAGTTACAAACAATAAGCGGCAAGTATCAAACCACTGAAATTAAAAGTTAGTTCAGGCATTCATCACCTTTTCAACCAGAGAAATACACTTTCTCAAATTTAAAAATGCTAAAAATACTTCCTAAAGAACTTATAATCGGTGTTTTAGCTGCGCTTCTCTTTATTCCATTTCTTGGAAATGTACATCTTTTTGATTGGGATGAAATCAATTTTGCGGAATGTGCAAGGGAGATGTTTATCAATAAGGACTATGGAAGAGTTTATATAAACTTCATGCCCTTTTGGGAAAAACCACCTTTCTTTTTTTGGCTACAGGTACTGTCAATGCATGCTTTTGGCGTTGGTGATTTTGCTGCCCGGTTTCCAAATGCCATTTGTGGAATTGTAACCCTTGTTGTTTTGTTTAAAATTGGCCAGAGATTACTAAGTGATACATTTGGTTTGATATGGGCTCTTATGTATGCTGGCTCTATTTTACCCAATTTATATTTTCATTCCGGGATTATAGATCCTTGGTTTAACCTGTTTATATTTTTAAGCTTATACTTCTTCATTCTATATTTCTGGCAAAAGGAGAAATTTTCGCTAACTGGCTACTCTAATAGCCCAACATTTTATATCGCTATGAGCGGAATATTTATTGGCCTTGCATTAATAACCAAAGGGCCAGCCGCACTGCTGATATTTGGATTAACCATAGCCATTCGGTGGATTTTCTTTAAATTCAAGTTCTACTTTTCAATTTCAAATGCCTTAATGTTTGTTGTTGCTACAGCCTCTATTTCAATGGTTTGGTATGGATATGAATATTTCAAAAATGGACCTTGGTTTATTAAAGAATTTGTAAAATATAATTTCAGGCTCTTTTCTACGCCAGATGCAGGGCATGGGGGATTTCCTGGTTATCATTTTGTTGTGCTTTTGGTTGGATGTTTCCCTGCTTCACTTTTTTTCATTCACGGACATTATATTAAGGCAGATCAAAGACCGCATTTATCCGATTTTAAGCTTCATATGCTTATTCTTTTCTGGGTTGTACTGGTTCTGTTCTCAATCGTAAAATCAAAAATTGTTCATTACTCTTCCCTTTGCTATTTTCCATTAACCTATGTGGCAGCCTATTCAGCATACCATATATTTATAGGTGACATCAAAATGCAGAAATGGATAATTTGGTCCCTTGCTTTTTTAGGAGGATTGATTGGTCTTATTGTCACAAGCTTCCCTTTTCTTGCCCAAAACAAAACCCTATTAAAACAACTATTGGCCAAAGACCCTTTTGCTGTAGCTAACCTTGATGTTGTTGTAAATTGGTATGGATATGAATTTCTGGTAGGCATTTTTGTTTTTGCGTTTATTATTCTTTCTGTTTGGTTCTTTTTAAAAAACAAATCACAATTTGGCATCTCAGTATTGTTTGGTGGCTCCTCAATAATGGTTGTCTTAATATTATGGGCTTTTATTGGCCGCATAGAATCCTTTAGCCAGGGCACAGCCATTGAATTTTTCAAATCTCTTGCCGGAAAAGATTGTTATGTGATCACCTATAATTATAAAAGTTTTGCCCACTACTACTATGCCAGGGTAAAACCATCAAACAGACCCAAAAATATAGATAAAAATAAACCATCCGAAAGCATTGCCATTTGGAAGGACAGTCTCTTATTGGGTAGTAAGGTAAAGAAAGATGTTTATCTCCTTACTAAATTTGATAGGAAAGAAGGTCTTGAGCGATATCCTGAACTTAAACTACTCTGGGAAAAAAATGGATGGTCCGCATTTGTCAGACCCAAAAAAGAAATTAACTAACTTCTTACTTTTCTCTGTAGGTCAAACTTTTACATAAAGTTTCCAGTCTTTCTTTGGCAGAAAAATCTCCGTTAATGCTGGTTAAAAGTGACAATCCCTTTTCCATTTCAGAATCAATTAAATCCAGACAAAGGTTTGCAATTCCATTTTGGTTCATCCATTTCAAACAGAGGCTGATTCTTCTTTCCGAATCAATGGATTTATCATCCCAATACTTTCTGAATTCAGCTCCCTCAATGTGAGAGAAACTACACAATACCGGATAAGTTAATTTAGAATTGCCAATATCTCCACCTAATTTTTTACCAGTAAGCAGCTCATTTCCAAAAAGATCCAAAAAATCGTCCCTTAATTGAAAACATCTGCCCATGGCTGCACCAAATCCTCTTAAGCTATGTCTTACCTCCAAACTTTCCTCTGCCAAAAATCCAGCCATTTCAAAAGAAAAAGAAATAAGTGCACCAGTTTTTAGATCGATCATTTCCAAATATTGCTCAACAGAAATAGACCTTAACAAACTAAAATCCATATCGAGCTGTTGCCCTTCGCAAACAGCCAGAGACATTTCATTAAATCGACTTATAAGTTGTTTAAAACCGTTTTCCGGAGCTGCCAATAATGCCTGATAAGCAAATATAAGAAGCGAATCTCCTGATAATAAAGCTGTTGGTTCGTCCCATTTCTTGTGCACAGTTTGAAATCCTCTTCTTAAATCCGCTTGATCCATTATGTCATCATGTACCAACGAAAAGTTATGGAATAGTTCGGTGGCTATGGCAGCTATAGCATCCTTCTTTTCCGGTTTTCGAAATAATTCCAAAGCCTGCAAAACGAAAATAGGGCGAATTCTCTTTCCTGGTAAACCCATAAAATATCTTACCGGATCGTATAAAGAAACAGGGGTAACCGGATATTTAAAATTAGAAAGGGCTTCCTCAACCAGAGGAAGAATGTTTTGTATTTGATATTGCATTAAAAAAGGTATCCGAAGTTGAATCCCAATCGGAACGGAATTGTTAAAGTATTTGTTTTAAGCCTATTATAAATTAAAAGCTGATCAGGAAAATTTGAATACCGGTATCCGAATCCAATACCTGTATATAAATCCAAAGTGAAGGAATTATGTTTGTTGTAATATTGAAAAAATCGGTTTCCCACCAGAATTGAAAGTTCAATTTTGGATTCAACGCCCTCGTAATTAGTGCCAAATGAGGTGCTATCTGAAGATTCATACACCAACAATTTATGAGTAAAATTACTAAGTCTTAACTCCTGACCTATGTATAAATTTCCAGAACCATGATCTGCACTGTAGAGTTTTTGCCTAAAATCTATAGAGTTCCCTAGTGTATAAACTCTTTTATTCTCGAGTTCCTCGGCATGGTTGGCAAAAAAAGGTTGGCGGTAAAATGTGAACATCAATTCAAATCCCAGCCTATCCTGAAAAAAATATTCGATACCAATTGGAAAAGAAGTTAAGGCTAATGCAAATGGATTAAAAGCAACTATAAACCCCTTAACCTCATTTATTTTAGGCACATAGTGCCGAATTTTTTTACCAGAAAAATTATATTCTGGTCGTCCATAATTTCGATGTTTTGGAGCCAAAGAGTCATTTTTAGGTTTTGCCTTGGTGACCGCTGAAGTTTCAACCAAATCATAAAATGTTTTATAATGCCCTATGAGTTTGTTATCTTTTCCGATCAAATCCCAGGAACCTACTTTTTGGCCATTGTGCATTTGACCCTTCATTTTTATACCACCATTTTCATAATATCCCGTATATTGTCCATAACCTGACTTATAAAGACACTCCCCTTCCAAACCACCATCTTCAAAATAAAAAGTCCATGGACCTTCATAATCATTATTGCTAATTTTTCCTTTAAGCTTAATCTTTCCATTGTCATAAAATTCCTGATAATCACCACTTCCCTTTGAAAAAACTCCTTGACCCATCAAGGCTCCTGAAGGCATAAAGAACTTCCATATCCCTTCTTTTTCATCATTTTCCAGGGTTCCTTCAGAACTCAAAATTCCATTTTCATGAAAGTACTTCCAATGACCAATTTTTTTATTTTTAGAAAAGTGGCCTTCTGTACTTATCTTTCCATTGCTATGATAAAAACGCCAAAACCCATCTCTTTCACCAGCCTTTTCCGTTCCTATTGCCTTGAGGTTCCCATTTTCGTAATAGTATTTCCAAATGGAATCGCTTAATCCATTATCAATTACCCCCTCCATTCTTACCCCCTTATTTAAAAAAAACTCCTTGTAGTGGCCTCTTCCTTTGTAAATAAAGGCTGTCGCTTTTAAGGTACTGTCTTCATGAAAATATATCCATTGCCCTTGTTGAAAACCTAATGAATAAGGACCTTTACTTTTCATTCTTCCACTTTCATAATAAAAAGTCCAGGTACTATCTTCAAAGTTATTCTTAAAAAATCCCTTTTGGGAAGTTTTTCCATTTTCAAAAAGTAATATTCCTGGACCATTTAGTTTTCCGTCTTTATAGGTATATCTACTCTTTAAAATTCCATTCTCATAATACCTTTCCCAGGTTCCCACGGCTAAATCATTTGAATAAGCACCTTTGGTTTTAATTTTCCCTCCTGAATAAAATGCAGTGTAAGGACCTGTTTTTGTGATTCCATCCTTTTCACTAACAAAATATATTTCACTGATTACTAATCTATTGACATCAAAATATTTAACCTTTTTAATAGGATTTACCTGAGAAAAGCAGGACAGAAAATCTAAAAAAAGAAAGCATACTATCCCTACATTTGCCATTCTAAATGGAAATAACCGAAAGCAATTGCGAATAAATAAATCTGACTTAATTCTCAATTTCAAAATCTGAATGGCAAATGTATTCCGAATGTTGCTTTTTTTTCCATTCGCCTTCATTTATGGAGCCATTGTTTGGGTAAGAAATCGCCTGTTTGACCTGGGTTTTTTGAATCAAACCTCGTTTCCATTTCCGACAATTGCCATTGGGAATCTTGAAATGGGAGGCTCAGGAAAAACACCAATGAGTGATTTTTTGATTTCAAATTTTTCAGAGAAATACAAAATAGCATATCTATCAAGAGGTTACAAAAGAAATTCTACAGGATTTGTTTTAGCCACTGAAAATTCAAGTATCGAGGACCTTGGCGATGAAGCCTATATGATTGCAAAAAAATGGCTGGGTACAATTGTATTGGCTGTAGATTCGGACAGAGTAAATGGCATAAAAAAAATTAAGGATTTGTATCCGGAAATAAATTTAATTCTGCTGGATGATTCCATGCAGCACAGATGGGTAAAACCAAAAATTTGCATACAACTCAGCCCATACCATTTACCCTTTTTCAAAAATTCTATTTTCCCAATTGGAACTTTAAGGGATTTGAAAAAAGAAAGTTCAAGAGCAGATTTGATTATTTTTACAAAATGTAAATATGCCAATGAAGAACTATTGGATAAAATTACAAGAGAAATGAAATCCAAGGGATATCAAAATGATGAAATTTTTGTTTCCTCAATTTCGTATAAAGTGCCTGTAAATCAGTTCAACAATGAGTTAAAAACCAAGACAAATGTGATTGCAATTGCAGGATTGGCGGATAACAAACCCTTTTTCGAAAAGGTAAATTCCGAATTTTCCGTGGAGAAAGTTATTTCTAAACCAGATCATTACAGATATTTGCCAGACTTTTTCGAAAAGGAAAACCTTGCCGGTAAAACCATTCTTTGTACAGAAAAAGACTTTTATAAAATTTTAGCCATTGCGCCAAAGCCAGAACTTATTTATTATCAACCAATTGGAATTCAAATTTTCCCTGAGAAAAAATTACTTTCCTTTTTGGAGACCTCTATTAATTCTTAGTTTTCTGGTTTTTTTTCAGAGTAAGGATACTTTTTCCCAAATTCTGGATGATACAACCAAGGAAATTTATTCCCATAAAACTGTAAAATATCGATATGAGGCCAATATGCTTTCCAATAAAAAAGCTTTTATTGGAGACACCTCCATGATAGATTTTTCATTGAGAGGTGATTTTATTTATCAGGGAAATCAGATTTTTCAAAACCTTGGAGTTTTTGGGACTTCTGCAAGACCACTTTTTTACCGATTGCCTTCTTCTATTGGTTTAAGGTATGGTGTTAATATGTTTGATTATCTCATTCCAGGTCTGGATAGAATAAAGTACTTTAATACACTTTCTCCTTACACAGAAGTTCAATATACCCAGGGAGCCAAACAAAGGTCCAGCTTTAAAATAACGATGGCACAAAACATTGCGCCACGCTTAAATATTGCTGCTCATTACCAACGATTTACCTCGCTAAGAATTTTAAATGTAACCCAACAAGACGAAAGGCTAGCGGACCACCATTCTGCATGGGTTTCAGGAAATTATACTTCAACAAACAACAAATATCAGGCCTGGGCCTATTATCAGCATTTAAACCAACTGCAATACGAAACGGGAGGTGGGATTTCCGCTACTCCTGGAAAAATTGACAGTCTTTTTATTTCCCCTGAATTAATGCAGGTTAATCTTGATAACAATTCCAGAAACAGAGAATTACGAAATAACTGGTATGCAAGCCAGGTTTGGAAACCATTTGGAAAAGGATTGTTTTTTCGAACCAGCCATGTCCGGAATAAACAGATTAACACTTACAATGATCCAAAGCCAAACTTAAAATTTTATGGTTCGAGGCGTGTATATTTTCAGGATCAAAAGAAACTAATTGGAAATAAGCTTGATACTCTACCCGATTCCTTGTATAGTGAACGGCAGTTCGAGTTGTTTGAAAACACATTTTATGGTGGCTTTCAGGATTCTTTGAATGAATTCAGCGTTTATGTTAAAAGAAGAGATATAAATTATCGAACCAATATTTTTACGGTTCTTCAAAATCGAACTGAAATTTTATATGGCTTTTTATACCAAGGCGTTTTGGCTGGAGGAGATGCAATTGCCAAAGCTGAATTTATAAGTGGAGACGAATACGACATCAATTTATCATGGGCAAAGAAAAACTTTAAGGCTGAGTTTAGAAGAATGGTTTTCGCCCCAAGCCTCATTCAAAGAGAATTTTTCAGTAAAAACCTGGTTTATTCAAATCAGTTTCTTTCCTCACCTTCCTTAAATTTAAAAGTAGATTATACATTAAAATGGAAAAACTGGAGTATTTCACCTGGTTTTGAGCACATTGTAGTAGATAGAGGCATAGTTACAGATACCACATTTATGCCTTATCAGGCAACCAGCTCAAGCACAATGCAGTATGCCAGCATTGCAATAAATGGAAATTTGGGAAGGCTTTTTTACACAGAAAATAGATTTATCAGAGTGTTTCAAGCTGGAAGCCGGGTTTCTCAAATGCCAAGTTATGTGTACCATTCAGCCCATTACTTTGATCTGTTAAAAAAGAAAAAGGGTTTCGGAATTCAATTGGGTTTCAATCTCGATTGGCGATTTGACTGGCCTACAGAGAATTATAATCCTTTGACTGGTCAATGGTTTTTACAAAATTACACAACAATACCTCCTTATTTTCTACTTGATTTTTTTGCGCATTTCAAAATTGACAGGGCACGTATTTATGCAAAAGTCCACAATACACTCCAGAAAGTGGGTGGCCTCGGTTATTATGCGGCACCTTACTATCCAGGCCAAAGGCGACTTTTTGAAGTAGGTTTGATCTGGACATTTTTCGATTAAAATATTAGCTTTCTATATCTAAAACCTGTCAATTGGTCGGCAATGACCATTCTGTTAACAATCCGGTAACATTCAATTAAAAACCTTTCCTCTATCTTTGACCGCCCCATAAAGGCAAATCCCTTATGTTCGGACTTGAACTGGGTGTGTTCACCCTCCTGATAATCTGTCTTTTAGCTGCTTGTGCATTTGAATTTGTGAATGGTTTTCACGATACCGCAAATGCTGTGGCTACAGTTATTTATACCAATTCACTCAAACCCTGGCATGCTGTTATTCTATCCGGAGTTTGCAATTTCATAGGTGTCTTTATTGGAGGAATAGGTGTTGCCATGGGCATAGTCAAACTCTTGCCAACAGAAGCATTGGTCGATCCAAATCTATACCATAATATTGCCCTGGTTATGGCCTTGCTGTTATCAGCAATTATTTGGAATTTAGGGACATGGTATTTTGGATTGCCATCTTCGAGTTCTCATACCTTAATTGGTTCTATTCTTGGTGTGGGCTTAGCTTTTCCATTTATTGAGGAAGGCAAAGGAACAGCTGTTGACTATACAAAAGCTTTTGAAATAGGGGCATCACTTGTGATTTCACCTTTAATAGGATTTAGTCTTACTGTTTTTCTAATGTTTATTCTCAAGAAATTTGTGGACAGAGACGATATCTTCAAAGAACCCAAAAAAGGAAAACATCCACCATTTTGGATACGCTCTATTTTGGTAGCCACTTGTACGGGTGTAAGCCTTTCGCATGGAGCCAATGATGGTCAAAAAGGAGTTGGCTTGGTGATGCTTATTCTAATCGGTGTAATGCCTGCTTATTTTGCCTTGAATACATCCAAACCAATAAATATTTCATTGCCACACCTCAATAATATTGAACACGTGCTTGCCAAAGTCGACACAAGTCTTTTGGGTATTAAAGAAAAAGGTCTCATGAAATCAACATTTGGCTTTCTTGGAAATTTAAAGGAAAGTGGACAAAACAACAGGCTTACTAAAGAACTGAGTGCTGTAAAAAAACTTGAAATTCGTGCCCTTTTAATCAAATTGAATAAATCGATTACAGCACTTGAAACAAGCCAAAATGTAGCCATTAGCGGGCAAAACAGAAAGCTATTGAAAACCAGTTTGGATGGCTTGAAAGTCCATACGGACTACTCACCGTTTTGGGTAACCTTAATGATATCCCTTTCTCTTGGATTGGGAACTACTATTGGTTGGAAAAGAATTGTTAAAACTATTGGAGAAAAGATTGGAAAAGAGCACCTTACCTATGCACAGGGCGCATCTTCCGAACTGGTTGCTGCCTCAACAATTGCCTTTTCCACATACCTAAGTTTGCCAGTTAGTACAACTCATGTATTAAGTTCAGGTATTGCAGGCAGCATGGTTGCCAGTAAAGGAGTTAAAAACCTTCGAAAAGATACTGTGAAAAATATTCTGTTGGCCTGGCTGCTTACTTTACCTGCCTCTATGCTTATCGCGGGAACATTGTTTATTTTGTTTAGAGCCCTGTTATAAACTGCGGAAGGTTTTAGAATCCTTTCAAAATTGTTGGAAAATAAAACCAAAAACTTTGACTTATTTTCCAACATGAAAAGTTCAATAGTTTTTGGGATTTCCACTTTTTTAGTTTTTTCCATTTTTCAAGCCTGCAATCAAGATACAATCAAAAATAATGAAACTACGATGATAAAAGACTGGCATTCATCTGCAAAACCTGAGGAAGCAATTGTTACCCATCAGGATTTGAATCTTCAAATCGACTTTACAACAAAAACCATTTCAGGAATTGCTACCTTATCCATACTTAATCAAAACAAAGGATCAGACCTTTTTCTTGATACCAAAAAGCTTGATATTCAAAAGGTTTGTTTAGAAACTGAGAATAACCCTACCGAATTTAAGCTTTTAGCAGAACAGCCATTTGTGGGTCAGACATTACAAATAAGAATTTCGGATAAGGAAAAACAAAAGGTCATAATTCATTATAAAACCACCTCAGGATCAGATGCCTTGCAGTGGTTGGACCCTGAACAAACAGCTGGAAAAGCAAATCCATTTTTATTTACACAAGGCCAGGCCATTTTAAGTAGAACCTGGTTTCCTTGCCAGGATAGTCCGGGAATTCGATTCACATGGTCTGCTGATGTAACAGTGCCTAAAAACCTGGAAGTGATTATGTCCGCCGAAAATAGGTCTGCTGATTCAAGTCTTGGAAAATATCACTTTGACATGCCGAAACCTGTGCCTGCATATTTGGTTGCACTTGCTGCTGGAAATCTGGCTTTCAAGCAAATAGATAAACGAACTGGTGTCTTTGCAGAACCTGAAATTTTGGAAAAATCGGTTTATGAATTTGGTGAAATGGGTAAAATGGTTTCTGCAGCTGAGAAGTTGTATGGAAGTTATCGATGGGGAAGATATGATGTGCTGGTATTGCCACCAAGTTTTCCTTTTGGAGGCATGGAAAATCCTTGTGTCACATTTGCCACCCCAACCATCTTAGCTGGCGACCGATCCTTAACCAGTTTAATTGCCCATGAATTGGCACATTCATGGTCTGGAAATCTGGTTACCAATGCGACATGGAATGATTTCTGGTTAAATGAGGGCTTTACCGTATATTTTGAAAGGCGAATTATGGAAGCGCTTGAAGGCAAAGATTATGCCGACATGTTGGCTGTACTTGGATATCAAGACCTTATTGGCACAATTTCAGAAATGGAAAAAAGCCCTGAATCTTCCCACCTGAAACTTGCTTTGAAAGGAAAAGATCCGGACGATGGTATGAATGACATTGCCTATGAAAAAGGCTACTTATTTCTTTGCCATTTGGAAAAACTGGTTGGCAGGCAAAAATGGGATGCCTTTGTAAAAAAGTATTTTGATGACCATGCATTTTCCTCAATTACAACCGAAATATTCATTAATTATTTAAACGATAATTTATTAAAATCCAGTAATTTAAGTTTAAAATCTACTAAAATTGATGAATGGATTTATAATGCCGGCTTACCGAAAGAAGTCTCATCTCCCTTATCATCAAGATTTGATGTTGCAGGAAATATGGCAATTCAGTTTGTTCAAAAAGATGAACTAAACGAGGGCGAAACAAAAAAATGGAGTAGCCATGAGTGGTTGCATTTTCTAAGGGCTTTGCCAGTGAATATAAGCTCAGAAAATATGGTAGAATTGGACAAAAGGTTCAATTTTACAAATTCTGGCAACAACGAAATCCTATTTGAATGGCTGATGTTAAGTATAAAGAAACAATACAAACCAGCATACCAGGTTCTTGAAAAATTCCTTACCAGTATCGGACGGCGAAAATTTATTTTGCCTTTATATAAAACTTTACTTGAAACTCAGGAAGGTAAAACATTGGCAACCAAAGTTTTTCCAATTGCAAAAATGAACTACCATTCTGTGACCAGACAAAGTGTTGAAGCATTGTTTTAAAAGTGTGATTTTTATTTTGAATAAATCAGGAGTTCTAAATCACAAATCATCTTTCATGAACTTGAAGGCTTAAAATAGTTTCCGGGAAAAAAATATTTGTAACCGGAATTTCAAAACTTTAATCCGGGCTTCTTTAAAAGAATTCAAGATATTAAAGCAACCGCCTGGTTTTTTTTAACCAAAACGAAGAAAGAAAAATTTAAAAATTGATAGTATCAGTAATCGGTCTTGGCCTCATTGGAGGCTCAATGGCCTTGACAATCAGAGAAAAAGACCTTTCCTCGAAAACAATAGGCGTTGATAAATCTCAGGAAAATGGATAAACAGCAATAAAGTTAGGAATAATAGATGAGGTCCGGAAACTTGAAGAGGCAATGTCAATTGCAGAACTGGTTATCATAGCCATCTCAGTGGATGCAACACTTCAACTTTTACCCAGGATTTTGGATATTATTTCAGATAAAACGGTTGTTATGGACGTAGGTTCTACCAAAAACTCAATTTTAGAATCCATAAAAAACCATTCCAGACGTAGAAACTTTGTGGCTACTCATCCAATGTCAGGAACGGAGAATTCAGGACCTTCTGCTGCATTTTCAGGTCTTTTTAAAGGAAAAGTTGCAATAATCTGTGACCAGGAAAGTTCCTATCCATGGGCTGTAAAAGAAGTGGAAGAGTTTTATAAAGCTCTGGAATCTAATCTAATATACATGGATGGCAAATCTCATGATGAACATGTTGGCTATGTTTCTCATTTATCGCATGTTATTTCATATGCCCTTGCAGTTTCAGTATTAGAAAAAAAAAGTACTGCAACAATTTTTGACCTTGCCGCTGGAGGCTTTGCTTCCACAGCCAGATTGGCAAAAAGTTCCGCAGAAATGTGGTCGCCTATCTTCGAACAAAACGCAGATAGCATTTTACCTATTTTAGAGATATACATTTCAAAACTAAATGAATTTAGTTCCTACCTGAAAGAGGGTAAAACCGATAAGGTGACTGAGTTTATCAAAGAAGCAAACAGAATCAGAAAAGTTCTGGATAAAAGGGAATAGGACTTTCAGTTCATCCATTTTTATTTCCCAGGCAGAACTTGAAAATCGACCTTAGAAAATTTATTAAATGCCAAAGCCCATAAAAGTTCAAATCAAAATTGTGAAGATTTTATAAAAGTAGATGACAAAATAGGTAAAGAAATTACTGACAGGCATATTTTTGAAATTTAAAACAGTACTTATCAAATGAAAATATAAGGCCAGATATTCAAATTTAAAATATTTAAAACTCTCAGGGCAAGGCTTTTTAGTTTATCAATCAATATCCTAAAACTGAAATCATAAATTTATCATCCCTTAACTATGTTAAAAAGTCCTTTACTTAAAACAATCGGCACTAGGGTCTAAAAAATATAAATCCTAAGGCTACATATTATGGCTAATAGGCTTAAATTTGCAACTCAATACTTTTTAGTTTTTTATGTCAACATTTACCAAACATTTTTTATGTACGTTACTTGGAGTCTGGCTAGCCTGTAGTTCAGATTCCCAAGCTCAGATTTCTTCTAAAAACAATAGGGAACTTAAGCGAAAATCAACTGTAAACCCCCATTCGACAAATGACATTCAGGCATCTGAAATTGAGGTGATTAGGGTAAGCGAAAGGTCAGCCTTAATTTCAGGAATTGGTTTAAGTTTTGGTTCTCAGGATAAAGTCAACTCAGGAACTGGAAATTTCCAATGGGGATTTATCCACAATGCCGATTCGTTGTACTTAGGTCATTTTGCACCTCCTGGCAACCCAAATTCAGAACCGTATTTAATTTATATCAAATGCTTCTATCCTGGTGCAACTTTTACAAACAACGCTCAGGAGTATGACAATTTCAACCCAAACTTTGGTGGAATTGGAGGTGTCAATTTTGTGGCTTTTATCAAAAATGACTATGATGAATACAGAACCTGGAACGGAACTGCCTGGTCTAATGGAATTACAAGCCTTAACCCAAGATTTAGCAACGCACCACAAAATAGGAATGTTGAGTTAGCCATGCCCTGGTCAGCTATAATGCCAGGTGGTGGCATTCCGGATTCTTTACATGTGGTTTGCTACAGAACAAATGGAAATGCATTTGGCATTTTTTCTTATGCACAAATGCCAGCCGCATTACCATCCGGAGGCAATGGCACACCAGCTGTAAATCAGAAGTTTACGATCAAAGTCAAGGAGAAATTTTCTTTACTAAAACCATACAGATTTGGGCAACAAGTTTTAACGACACCAAGTTATAGCAGGTTTTTGGTGTATAACCCTGGATCAGATGCGACAACTATTAGCGGAAACTTAACTTCTTCTATGGATTCCATTTTTACGATTTCTTCACAGCCTGGGGCAAGCATTCCTGCAAAAAAATATAGTCCTTTTGAGGTTTCATTTTTACCAAAAAGGGCTACCAGATTTTATGAAGCAAGCATTGGGATTACAAACAACTCTGCCAATAATCCATTTCAATTTAAAGTAAATGGAATTGGAAGAGGAACCGCAGATATTTCTGTAACCAGAAATGGTGGGCCGATTTCAGGATCGCTTAGTTTTGGTGAAAATGTCAATCCAAACACTCCTGTTAATATTTCATTAACTATCACAAGTACAGGAAACGATACAGCTTTCTTTTCGCCCTTTATTTCCAATAATCCAACCCAATTTAAAGTGGTATCAGTAGGTGATTCGGTTTTAGCACCCGGAGAATCAACCACCTTGGTTTTGAGATTTATTGGAGCTGGAACTGGTTCATATACAGGTAGGGTGAATTTATTGTCTATAAATGAATCAACTATTCGGTTGGATTTAAGTGTAGTAGTTGGTACCGGGAACACACCTCCTACTATTGATGTTTTAAGCATTCCAAGAAGATTTGTTTCCATAGATGGGAATACCAATACTGGTTGGCAAGGATCAGAAGCGCAAAACTCAGCCAGCCCAGGCATTCAATGGTATGTGAAACATTCCCCTGACAGCCTGTACATTGCAAGAACCGGAGGTAATAATTCCGAACCGCAAATTGTTTACATTAATGGAATTTACTCAGGTGCAGTTCAAACCAATAATGCATTTGGCTATGATGGCGTATCAGGAAATCTGGCTTCACAGGGTGGTCTGAACTTTATAGCCTATTTAAAATTAGGTTATGATGAATTTAGAAATTGGGACGGCACTGCCTGGACAGCTGAAAATACCAGCCTAAATCCAAAATATGGAAACCCGGGTGGAACTGAAACCATGGAAATCGCGATTCCCTGGTCGGCCATTACGAATGGAAAAGGAATTCCAGATTCAATAAAACTGGCCATGATTCAAACCAATGGAAACCCTGGAAGTCCATTTGTGTTTGGTTCGTTTCCAGCATCAAATCCTACAGGCGCACTTGGCAATCCGGTTTTTAACCAGATGTTTAAAAGAGAAATTGCAAGAAAAGTAAACGAAATTCAGGAATTTTCATTCGGTAGCCTGGTTACAGGATCTGTAAGGGATACTACTTTGTTGATTTACAATGCCTCAGATGCAGATTTGACAAGTTTCACAAATGTAACCTTTCCAATAGGTACGGGTCAATTGCAATTGATTCAGGGACCTCCTTCAAACATTCCTGCAAGAAAGTATACACCATTTAAATTCAGATTTACAGCTCCTGGGACTGGACCTTTTACAGGGCAAGGAAGTGCGAATTATTCCTTTAATGGAAATGGCATTTCAAACACTTTTAAAATTACTGCCGATGTTTTGCCATTGCCTCAGGCCAATATTCAGGTAAAAGTTGGGAATACTATTTTCAACAATGCAGATAGTTTAAGATTTGGAGATTTGATTGTTGGAAATCAAAAGGATAGCACCATTAAAGTTAAAAATATTGGAAATGATACCCTCAGAATAAATGTCACTTCAATTTCTGTTGGTTCATTTTCTTTCGTTCAGCCATTAGGCTTAAAAATTGCCCCAAATGATAGCAGCTCTTTAAAAATTAGATTTACGTCAAATGCCCCAACTGGTTCAAAAACAGGCCAGTTAACTATTAATTCGAACGCAGGAAACATAAACGTTTTTAGATTGAACCTTAAAGGAAATTCAATCAATGCACCCTTTGTGGCCAGCACTCTGGAAATAAGAAACATAGCAAACAATCCAATTAACACTTCTGGATTAATATCACAAAGCCAGTTACAACCGAAGTTTTTACTTTCAGATAATGCCGGGATCAAATGGTATGCTTCCTGGGACACAACAAATCTGTACGTTGTAAAACTTGGCGGCAACAGGGCTGAGCCACAAATTATTTACTTAAAAGCCAGTTATCCAGGTGCAGTTTTTACCGATCAACCAACTACCTATGATGGTTTTACTCCTAATTTTACTGGGATAGGAGGCATAAATTATATTTCATATTTTAAGGAAACAGCGATACCTTATGATGAATTCAGAAATTGGAATGGCACACTTTGGACATTTGGAGGTGCCGGACTTCAGCCACAATATGGCAATCAGGCAGGTCAGGATGTTTTTGCTGTTAGAATTCCATGGTCTGATATTACACAAGGGAACGGTGTTCCGGATTCATTAAAATTGGTGATGTATCAAACCAATGCAAACCCAGGCAACTTTTTCGCCTATGGACAATCTCCTGCAGGTCTTCCATTTGGAAATGCTGTAACACCTCCGGTAAATCTTTCGCACAACAAAAAAATTATAACCCGACTTCCTAAAAATTCCGAGTTTGATTTTGGAAACGTACCCATTGGAACGACTGTTGACACCACATTTTTGCTTCAAAATGAAGGCCCTTCAGGAAGCTTTGTAGTTAACAATGGCCCGGCTTCAATTACTGGTTCGGCATTTACCGCTGTAAGTCAAACTGGGGCAGGAACGTCCATCCCTGCAAAAAAATGGGGATTTGTTAAGGTAAGGTTTGCTCCAACAGCCCTGGGTGATGTTACCGGAAATTTAACAGCCAATGCGACTTTTACCAATCCAACCGCACCTTATATTGTTAATTTTAAAGGTAAAGGCGTACCAACTCCGGTAGCTGGCATAGTTTTAAAAATCGGAAATACCATTATAACCAATGGCAGCAACAGCAATTTAGGAATTGGTGAAATAGGAGCACCATTGGATACTACCTTTAGAATTATAAATACAGGCACCGACAGTTTAAAAATTGGTGGCCTGGGTAGTATTCTTCCCGGATGGACCATTGTTGGTTTTCCAGCAGGAAAAGTGAGAAGAGGAGATAGTACCTCTTTTAAAATCAGAAGAACATCTGTTTCAACAGGCAACAATGCCGGGCAATTTTCTATAGGAACCAATGTGCCAAATCTGCCACTATTTGGTTTTTCAATTAACATAAATGGTGATTCTGCCCTTAGCTGGTCACCAGGTTTTCCTACCATAAATGACAGCATCACCATTACTTACAATGCTGCATTTGCCAATAAAGCTTTGAAGGATACCAATAGAATTTTTATCCATACAGGTGTGGTTACCTCAAATCCAATCGGAACTAATTGGACAAACGTTCAAGGCAATTTTAACCAGGCAGCGGATTCAGTTAAAATGACAAATCTTGGCAATAATATTCACAGAATTAAGTTCAAAATCAGAGATTTTTACAACCTGGTTGGCAATCCACAAGTTTTCAGATTGGGTATGCTGTTTAGAAATGGGAATGGATCAAGAGCTGGAAAAACAAGAAACAACGAAGATTTTTATATCCAAACCAACCCCATTCCTTCTGCTTCTCAAATTTTGTTACGATCAGCCTCTGGTGGTGTTTTGGCGAACAATGCCACAATAAATTTTGGTTCCAGGGCCATTGGTACAGTAAAAGACACAAGTATCTTTATTAAAAACACTGGTTCTACCGCCTTGGTATTTACATCCATTGCAGTTAATGGGTCTTCATACAGTCAGTTTGGAACAACACCGTTAACAGTTGCTGTTGGCGATTCGATTCAAATAGTAATCCGGCTCACAGTTGGCTCAAACGGCATACTTTCTGGAGGTTTAATACTTCAAAGCAATGCAGCCAATCTTCCATTTGTAAATATTAACTTAACGGCCAATGGTTTGGTTAGCAATGCATCCAGAATTGAAAGCGAAAAGGCATGGAGCATTTATCCAAATCCAGCAAGTGAATTTATAAATGTTCAGAATGCAGCTTTAACGAGGGATGTGAAATGGAGTATTTTAGATTTGAATGGAAGGTCTCTTCAAAACGGCCAAAACCAACTTCCAATATCCATCCAGGTAACAGGGCTTCCAAAAGGAATGTATTTGCTTAAACTGGAATCAGAATCAAATCCTGTTTACAGGAAGTTTACTGTAAAATAAAATTTTAAGGATCCACAAAAAAGCCCTTTCAAATTTGGAAGGGCTTTTTCGCTTTACACTTTCAAGAATTGGTAATTACGACTTTTTCCTAAAGCCAATTTTTCCTTCTGAACCACCAAAAGTGAAATCCAGCCATTCCGATCATGAGAAACCAACAGAATGCATAGCCCCAACGCCAATTTATTTCGGGCATAAATTGAAAATTCATACCATAAACCCCGACCAAAAAAGTTAGTGGCATAAAAAAAGCTGAATAAATGGTGAGGAAGCGCATCACTTCATTGCTTCTTTGGCTGGAAACTGAAAGATTGAGATTTATCAAACTTACCGAACGCTCATTTACATCCTCAATCATGGTTTCAATCCTGCGATACATATCAATGGCATCCTGGGCGATAGGATCTGATTTTGCATGATCTTCAAGGAAATCCAAAAGAACTGTCGAAACTGTAAATAGTCTTTTCAGGATTGCCGCCTTCCTCCTGATGGCATACAAACTTTTTGCAAAAGGTGGAAATTTCTCATTATCAAACAGTTTTCCTTCATAAAAATCCAAATCTGAGCCAAGACGAAGAATTAAGGGCTCAAAAGATCTGAAGCTTTGTTTAAGAAGTCGGCAAACCAATTGAAAAGCAGAAGAATATGAATTATCCCCACCCGCCTTCGAGGTCATTTCTTCCAACCAGCTAAAAGTCCCTCTTTCAATGGTTATCACCTGATCTTCCTTAAAAAAAATGGCAAGTTTACGGGTAGCCTCATGCATAAGTTTGAAATCCTTTCCTCCTAAATCCTGATCCAAAACCCTGGCTATAAGGAAATAACAATTTTCATTACCAACCTGCTCTACTTTAGGCAAATGCTCTGACTGCAAAATATCCTGAATATACATCTGTGAGATATTCAGGTTTTCAGCCATTGTTTTTAGCTCATCCTCAGCTGGCTGGAAAAGATTTATCCATTCAAACGAGCGGTCTTTTTTTGAAAATATCGTGTAATTCAATAGTTTAAAAAGCTATTCAGCTTCGATTATGGCTTCCTTATAAATTTTTTGAACAAGGCCTTGCAATACCTTTCCTGGCCCAAGTTCTGTAAAATGAGTTGCACCATCAGCCACCATATTTTGAACGGATTGAGTCCATCGAACAGGTCCTGTTAATTGTTTGGCCAGATTCTCCTTTATAACTGCCACATCCTGACTTGGCCTGGCTGTAAAATTCTGATAGATTGGACAAATAGGCTGGGAAATTAAAGTTTCCAAAATCGCTTTTTCAAGATCCACACGGGCCGGCTCCATCAAAGGTGAATGAAATGCGCCACCAACTGGCAAAATCAATGCTCTTTTTGCACCAGCAGCTTTCAGTTTTTCACAAGCTTCTTCCACACCTTTCACTGAACCAGAGATCACCAGCTGACCCGGACAATTGTAGTTTGCAGCAACAACAATCTCCCCCGAAATTTGGGCACAAATCTCTTCAACCAGCTCATCCGCCATTCCCAAAACAGCAGCCATTGTTGAAGGCACAATTTCACAGGCTTTTTGCATGGCCAGTGCACGCTTTAAAACCAGAGACATACCGTCTTCAAATGTCATAGCTCCAGCGGCTACCAAAGCTGAAAATTCACCAAGACTATGACCAGCAACCATATCTGGTTTAAAGTTAGTTAGTGTTTTGGCTTTGGCTACGGAATGCAAAAAAATGGCAGGTTGAGTTACTTTGGTTTGTTTGAGTTCTTCTTCTGTTCCTTCAAACATGATTTTGGATAAGCCAAAACCCACAATTTCATCTGCTAAAGAAAATAGACGTTGAACTTCTAAAGATTGATCAAAAAGGTCCTTAGCCATTCCAGGAAACTGGGCTCCCTGACCAGGAAAAACGTATGCTTTTTTCATTCCGATTGTATTTTGATATTTAAAAATTAAATAATGTCATCAATTAAAGGACAAGGATAAAAGGAATTAATGAATTGAAAAAATGATTCAATATCAGGCGAAAAGCAAATTACAACCTCTGAGGTCTGAACCTTCCAAACGGCCCAATATTTCAAATTCGCCTGAAGCCTGAACCTGACAAAGGTCGTCTGTCCCAATAAAGCTACAGGTTGCGAAATTTGCCAAATCAATAATATTTGCACAGCCTCTTCCAAAATATGAAACGGAAAAAGGATCATCCAAATCACGAACCAAAACTCTCATGGTTGGAACGTTCTTAAATATCAAAGGATTTGCGTATGCCTGACTATTTAATTCCGTCATTCCATATTCCGAGTATAAACTATTAATATTCAATCGTTTTGAAATAAGCTCCACGATTTCAGCCTTTGATAGATTGACTCCCAAACCCTTCATTCCTCCGGTTTCAATTACCAAACAATGGGATAAATCAATGGGGTTTTCCTCAATAAGTTTCATTAAGGCATAGGTTACCGAAAACAAAAGGACCTTTTTCTTTTTTGCGCTTGCCTTTTTGAGCAGATTTTGAAAATGCTGAAAATCCAATCCGCAAAATTCGACCTTACTTTTGGTTTCTTTTCCAAATGCCAAAACCATGGAAATGAGTGAGGAATTTGGATTTTCCATATATGTTGGAAGTAGTCCAATAATTTGAAATTGAGTGAGTTTACCAATTTCATTTTCAAAAATTCTTATGGCATTGGCATGATAAAAATCCAAACTTAAAATTGGGTGCTTGCTCCTGACCTGTGCAGTTGTGCCGCTACTTAAAAAAGTTACTTCTTCTTTCCAGTTTAAGGTTTTAACATCTCTGTTTTTAAAAAACGAAACCGGTAAAAAAGGTATTTTTTCAATGGATTGAATTGATTCAGCATCAATTTTAATAAACTCAATAAATTCTTTATAGGTGGCATTATTTTTTGCCTGAAACCTGAAAATTTCCAATGCCAATTTTTCGAAACCGTCCTTACTTTCAAAAAGGTTTTTTACCTGAGAGGCAAAATATTGAAATTCAGGCCTGTTCAAACCGGTGATTATATTTTGATTATGACTTTCGTTTCAAAATCGCAGCGGTCATTCTGCTTATACAAACCAAGGTTCCAGCCTCATTTGTAATTCTAATTTCCCAAACCGAAATTTTGGAACCCAATTGCAAGGGTTTACAGGTTGCAATCACATTTCCTGAGGTAACAGATTTTATATGGTTTGCATTTATCTCAAGGCCAACTGCATAGGCATTGTCTTCCGGATTTAGAGCACAATTTGCCGCAACCGAGGCAATGGTTTCCGCCAAAGCAACCGATGCACCACCATGTAAAAGGCCAAAAGGTTGTTTTGTGTTTTGCCAGACAGGCATGCTGGCTTCCAGAAAATCCTCTCCTGCTTTTGTGAATTTAATCCCTAGAATTTCACCCATATTTCCAATGGTTTGTTTGTTTAGCAATTCAATATCAGGAAGCTGAGGAAAAACTTTTGGCATTTTTCTTAAAAATGAAACTTAATTAATTCGAAATCGTCTAGGGCCCAATGTTTGTTTAGTTGTTTTGAGTATTTAAACATATACAAAATCCTGCCGGTGTGGCGGGATTTTGTTTTTTACCATGTTTGGAATTTTAGCTAATCATCGTCGTCATCGTCGGATTCAAATGCATAGGCAACAGGATCCAATTTTAAGGTTCCGGAATTGAATTCATTGATAAACTTAATTATAACAGCTTCCGTTATTTCCGGAAGGTTTAAATACGCTTCAAGTCCAATCCCATATTCAAAGTCAGAATCAAGGTCAACGGATTCTGCCACATTTGCGGCACCTGCTTCTTCAATTTCATACATGGCATATGCCTTGTATTCTTCAACTTCTTCAGATTCTTCCACATGGGCAACGCCGTTTCCTCTTTCGTCTATTTCGAAGTCAAATCCCTTGTAATCAGGGAATTTCTCCTTGGCTTTAGCCTCAGCCATTTCCAATAGATTGGATTCATAAGCAAGTTGAAGGGTGCCTAATAAACAATCGTAAATAACCGGACGGCCTTCATAACTTCCAATGAACATGAATTCGGCCATATCACCAGAAACCTCATCCTCTTCTACGTATTGAAAAGGTTTGCCAGATTTTAAAAGTTCTTCTTTGAACTGTTCGATCTCTGCCGGATCGAATCCTTGATTAGATGTTTGCATTGCTGAAAAAGAATTTTTTTGTCATTACACCAGTCATTGAACTGATTCCTCCTATTAAAAATGGAATCAAAAAAATGACAGAAAATAATAAAATAGGATGTGGAAGCATAAGTACTTTCGTGAGTCTGGGTGCTAAAATATGTTCATTTTCAGAACTTAACCATAAACTATAGCCTAGCCAGGAAAAACCAGAAGCAAATCCACCCAACCAAAATGAAATTCCTTTTGGCAAATTGAATGGAATAACGAAAAACAAGTTTATGGGGATTAAAATCCACCAAGGCAACCAAACCGGTAAAAGACAATTGCCTAACAAACAAGCTGAAAAATAAATCAAAGCTTCCACGGGGTAAATGTAGGGAAGAAGGTGGATTGAGTTAAAAATTATTTAGTTATTTCTCCGTAAAACATGGAATTCGTTTCTGGAAATAAACTCCTCAACTTAAGTTCAATAATGCCTTTTTATTACCTTGAAACTAATGCCAGGGCCAGAATTCAAACTTTCCGACACCAAACCAAAACTTATTTTAAAAAAATTGACTAAGAAAAGTTTAACCGATTGAAACCTAAACTAAAACCAGTTAAACTTTTTTCATAACATTAAAATCCAACAATGATTCTCTGCCTGACAGTTCGGTCTTTATTTAACATTTCAACCAAATAAATACCATTTGGCAAATTATTCAGATTTAAGATGTTACCTTCTGGTTTTGGATTTGAAACGTATTGCTGATCAACAAACCTCAATCTATTTCAAAAAAAACACCTGACCTTTAGAGACAGGTGTTATTTGATTTTTACATGTAAATTGTTTGGACGACAGCATCTGTATTCGTACGGTTCAATGGGCCAGCATGCTAAAGTTTTTCCACCCTGTTTTGGAAATAGAACCTATTTCAAATGTGCCCTAAAAAATGCCAATGTCTGTGCATAGGCCTCGGCAGCCAAAACCTTGCTAAATTTTGGATTGCTTGGATTGGCAAAGGCATGGTCTGCTTCGTAGTTTTTCACCGTTAATTTCTTTCCGGCAGATTTCATATCTTTTTCAAAAGTTGAAACTACTTCTTTGTTAATCCATTGGTCCTGGGTAGCGGCAATAAAAAGAACATCGGTGTTAAGTGCTTTCAATTTGGCCTGGTCTTTTTCTGGTTGACCGTAATACATGACACAACCTGCCGCTTGCTTGCCTGCCAAAAGGCTGGCTTGTAAAGACCAGCCACCGCCAAAACACCAGCCAATTGTATAAATTTTAGCCTCTTTTCCAACATAAGCCAGGGCGCCATGTCTTATCTTCGAAGACCTTCCAGGTTTTTTATTCCTTTTTGCGAATGTGCTTTTATGGGCTGGTTGTTTTTTATTGAATTACAATCTTCCTGTTTTCAATGGTGTTGTTTTCCGGGTTGATCAGTTGAACGTAATAGATGCCGTTTCCTGTCCAGGTAGAAAGATTTATGTAGGAAGTCTGCTGACTGATTGGCGCTGAGAAAACCGTTTGCCCAAGTGCGTTCACGATTTTCAAGGTGTAGCCACTCATAAAACTAAGGTTACCATAATCAATTGTGATGTGCGTCCTGGCTGGATTTGGAAATACCTTCAGCGTATTCAGATTGTTTGGCGGATTGATACCTGTCAATGTCGCATTGATGACAAGCGTGTCTGTTACCGTGGTTAGGACTGTGTCGTAAACCGTTACGTTTGTGATGCAGGTATCCAGAATATTAATAACGGCCACATTGGAAGTGTCGATGCAATTGCCTGATGTAGAGATTACCCGGATGGGCTGGGTATGGTTTGGCAACTGAACATTGGCAATGTTGAGCGTTCCTGTATTTGCGCCCGAATAGTTTCCAACATTGTTCAACGTCTGGAAGCCCTGCCCAAAATTGCTTTGCCAAACATAGCCCGGATTGGGGTCTGACGTTGTTGCGGTAAAAGTAGCGGTGCTACCGGTTGTTAGAGAGTTGGTTTGCGGGGTAATGGTGGTGTTTTTGGCGCAGTTGGTTGCGGTGTATAAATTGGTTATTTCTTGTTGGGTTAAGGCACGGTTCCAAATACCGATGTCGTCTAAATTTCCTGAGAAATTAGATAAGTTGTTTTGATTATTATCACCTATTGTAAATCCAATTACATCATTGTCAGGACCTAATATAGAAATAGGCATTACAGGGTCTCCGCCAAAAACTGAAGTCAGTAGGACATTATCTAGATAAACCATCGCACTATTGCCGTTAAAAGTTATTGCGAGAAAATGCCATGTATTAGGCTGAACAAAAGTGTTTGTATTGTAAGTGACTTCTGGTGCCCCAGTAATTGTATTGGCTCTAGTAAATTGAATTTGGGTTGTGGAGTCATTCAATTGGCCGATTGTTGCCCACACTCTTTTATACGGATACGCATTGTTACCATCGAAGGCCCAAAGAGCCTTTGCTTGTGTTGAAGCTGCACCTCCTGTATTGCCAGAGGACTCTCTATTGAACCACACAGTAACTGTAAAGGGATTAGTACTATCAACCAATTGTCTTAACGCATTATTATTATTTTCTATCCTTGAATTACCGTCAAAATCAAAGGCGCTGTTACTATTTCCAAATCGATTAGGGGTTAAAATAGCATTAGCATTAATTCCATTATTTCCATTCCCACTTTCATCATTGGCATTGCCATTAAAAGGCCACCAGCAAACAAGTCCGTTTGTCGGTACATAATTTGGCACTTGTGCCATTGTTGCGGTAGTCAATCCAAGTGTTGCTACGGCGATCAGAAGTAAACTTTTCATTTTCATTTTTTTTTGAATTTTATTTTGTTCTACTCTGCCCCGCAGTAGAGGGATTAAAAAAAATCAGCGTGGGACAGTTACCAATCCGTAATCGAGGTACTAGGATACCCATACACAGGAATAGATAAAGCCCACGCCTTGGCGTGAGCGTTTATGCTTATCCCCTGTGCAATAGAAGGTTCCTAGTTTTCGATTACAGGTTTGCTAAACGCTGATTATAATATGTCAGCCATCGAGGCTGTGTTTTGCTATGTCATTCAATTTTAATTGATTGATGCAAACATAATTCTAAAAATGGTATGTCGGTTAAATTCGTAATTGAAATGTCATGTATGGGTATTGAAAAACAGGTCATTGTCGTCTTTCTATTGTCCAGTAGTTACAAAAAAAAGTTTTCTGTATTGGCCATTGGGTGGTTTTATACATTATTGCAGTGGCTCATCGGGTCACGCCTTAGCGTGATTCGGTCTATTAATAAGCCTCTGGCTTAAATAACCAACTTATTGGCAGAAAAAAACCGGGAGTAATTTTGCGGATTATTACAAAGATATTTGATTTGGCCGGAGGCCACAGAACAATCAGAACCTGGCTGGAGCCACGCTCCATTTGCAGTGGCTAGCCTATCCTAAGAGTTAGCGAAGCGCTTTCAGAATATTTTATAAACTAAAGGTCTTTGACCCGATCATTACATAATTCTTTTCCGAAACTTCAATAGTCATTTTCAAAACCAGAACAGACAAACTTTCCCCTACAAAAACGACAGCCCATCCAAACTGGTTATCCTATACAGCACCTTAAAAGAAAAAACATTGTGCAATTCAGTCCTCGTTATAAAGTTCTCCTTCGAAATAGATAGGCCCGCCCCTTTAAAACTGCCCATTGCCAATATTTCAACCCTCGGCAGCAACTTATACTTCAATCCAAAACAAAGATTAAACTCCAGATAGTCCAAAGCATCATTCCTTACCTTTTCATACGAAACCGGAATGAGCAACGAATCCTGGGGAATAAACCGACTCGCCTCAAACTTTTCCCTGTAAAAAACACGCAGGCCAATTCCCAATCCCGCCAATATCTGAAACCTGTTTTCAGGTTTAAAAACCGGAACCTCCAACATACAAGAAATTGAAATATAGTTCAAAACTACATTTCCCTTGGTCCTATCCTCAAACGCTTTTCCATTTTGAGAAATTCCCTTTTTCACCTGTTCATAGGCATATCCCCGCCTTTGAAATTCCAAACCCGCATAAAAAGGCAATTCATCAAAAACCAGATATTTCAGCCATAATCCACCTTCAAAAGCCTGCTGGTATTTAAAGTTTATTGGAAACTCCTTGCCATAGACTTTAGAAAGATTCGGTCCAAAACTCACATAAATCGGCCCCTCCTCTGCATTGGTATAGTTCGGCTTTTCCTCCTTTGCCTCTGTTTGACCAAAAGATTCAAAAGCATTTATCCCAACAACAAAAGCAAGCAAAAAGGCAATTCGCAGAGTTTTCAAAAAAAATAAATCATTTTTTTTTGTCACAACCAAGGTTTTCACTTTATGCCACAAAAATTCAAATTACTTTCGCCCCTTCCTAAAAATCTTTATCTGCCTTGAAAAAACACCAGGAAAAATTCGAAATTCTCCAGAAAAAAAATGAAGAAGTATTGCTTGGAGGCGGCAAAGTCCGTCAGGATGCACAACACAAAAAAGGAAAGCTAACAGCCAGAGAAAGAGTCGATCTATTGATGGATCCTGGCACGTTTCAGGAGATAGGTAAGTTTGTTATGCACCGTTGCAAAGACTTTGGTCTGGACAAAGAATATTATCTTGGAGATGGTGTCATCACGGGTTACGGCAAGGTAAACGGCCGCATTGTTTATGTTTTCTCGCAGGATTTCACCGTTTTTGGGGGTGCCCTTTCTGAAACCCACGCCGAAAAGATTGTCAAAATCATGAACCTTGCCATGAAAAATGGCGCACCAGTCATCGGATTAAACGACAGCGGAGGCGCCAGAATTCAGGAAGGCGTAGTTTCCCTGGCAGGTTATGCAGATATTTTTTACCTCAACACCTTGGCTTCAGGAGTCGTTCCACAGATTTCTGCCATCATGGGCCCATGCGCAGGTGGAGCTGTGTATTCTCCCGCCATCACAGACTTTATTATGATGGTCGAAAACACCAGTTACATGTTTGTAACGGGTCCAAAAGTTGTTGAAACCGTTACCAATGAAGTAGTTACTTCTGAAGAATTGGGTGGTGCATCAACCCATAGTTCCAAAAGTGGCGTTGCCCATTTTACAGCCCCACATGAAGTTGATTGCATTCTGCAAATCAAAAAGTTGTTAAGCTACATGCCTCAAAATTGTGAGGATGAAGCCCCAAGACTTCCTTTTCAGGTGGGTAATGAGCAACGGGCCAAATTAGACGACATCATTCCGGAAAATCCCAATCAACCCTACGACATGAAAGAGGTTATTGAGCACATTGTCGATGCAGAAAGTTTTTATGAAGTCCACAGCCAATATGCTGAAAATATTGTAGTTGGCTTTGCCCGACTCGCAGGCCGAAGTATCGGTGTGGTTGGCAATCAGCCGCTCATTTTAGCCGGGGTTTTGGACATCAACGCCAGCAAAAAAGCCGCCCGTTTCGTTCGCTTTTGCGATTGTTTCAACATTCCTTTATTGGTTTTGGAAGACGTTCCAGGCTTTCTACCGGGCACCGACCAGGAATGGAATGCCATCATCACAAACGGAGCAAAGTTGTTGTATGCCTTTTCAGAGGCAACCGTTCCAAGAGTGACCCTCATCACCCGAAAAGCCTACGGTGGCGCATATGACGTTATGAACTCCAAGCACATTGGTGCAGACATGAATTTCGCCTGGCCAATGGCTGAGATTGCCGTTATGGGTGCAAAAGGCGCCTCAGAAATCATCTTCAAAAAGGAAATCAGCCAATCTGAAAACCCGGAAAAAACCCTGGAGGAAAAGATAAACGAGTACAACAAAAAATTCGCAACTCCCTATCGTGCAGCACACAGAGGTTATGTGGATGAGGTTATCATGCCACATGAATCCAGAGAAAAACTAATATTCGCCTTCGAAATGCTGGAAAACAAAGTGGCCACACTTCCTAGAAAAAAACACGGAAATATTCCTTTATAGACCTTAGAAAATTTCTATTTGGGCGGACAATTCCCACTATCCGCTGCTATCTTTTTTCATTTTTTGCTTTTACAAAGCAAAAAATGAAAAAAGGATATCCGCTTCTATTGGGGCCGCAAGTAGTTCCTTGCAAAACATGAGTTCTGTCTCAAATAACCACCTAAAAACCAGATCAAAAACAGGCAAATTTGTTAAACACTTTTCAGTTTAATTCTGGCTCCAGAGGAGCCAACTGTCAATAGCAATCATGATTCCAATCAAATTAAGCTCCAGCGGAGCGGCCTGTTTATTGATTGCAAATAGTAATGCCTTTGTAAAGCAATCCAATTTAAAACCTTTAAACGGGGCATTTTATTAAATGCATTTGCCTCAACAAAAAAGCCTCCTTGTTTCCAAAGAGGCTTTTTATTTATCTTAAAACCAGGTTTTTTATGCAACCATCATACGCTTCGAATATTTCGATTTGCTAATCTTAGCCTCTGCATATTCTCTATCCACAGTCAAAATATTTTGCTCACCTTTTGTAGGCGATTCAAACATGGCATCTGTCAAAATTGCTTCGCAAATAGAACGCAATCCTCTTGCACCAAGGTTAAAGTCCATGGCTTTTTCAACCACATAATCAAGGCCTGATTCTGTAAACTCCAGATCAACACCTTCCATTTTGAAAAGCTTTTTATATTGTTTCACAATGGCATTTTTGGGTTCAACCAAAATTCGTTTCAAAGCCTCAGCATCCAATGGATTTAAATAAGAAACAACTGGCAAGCGACCAATAAGCTCAGGAATCAATCCAAAAGTCCTTAAATCTTGTGAAGTTACATAAGAAAGCAACTCATTTTTATGAATTTCTGACCGGGTTTCAGAAGCAGAAATAAAACCGATTGGCTTGGTATTCAATCTGGAAGCAATCATTTTAGAAATCCCATCAAAAGCACCACCACAAATGAAAAGTATATTTTCAGTGTTGATGGCAATCATCTTTTGTTCAGGATGTTTACGACCGCCTTGTGGTGGCACATTTACAATCGATCCCTCTAAAAGCTTCAACATGGCTTGCTGCACACCTTCTCCGCTTACATCTCTGGTTATAGATGCATTGTCTCCTTTTCTTGCGATCTTGTCTATTTCATCAATATAAACAATGCCTCTTTCAGCCTGTTTTACATCGTAATCAGCAGATTGTAAAAGCCGGGTCAAAATGGTTTCCACATCTTCACCTACATATCCCGCTTCAGTTATTACTGTGGCATCAGCAATGCAAAATGGAACATTCAGTTTCTTGGCTAAAGTCTTTGCCAGATAGGTCTTTCCGGTTCCGGTTTCACCCACCATAATGATGTTTGATTTTTCAATCTGCACATCATCATCCTTAACTTTACCTTGATCCAGACGTTTATAATGGTTGTAAACCGCAACAGAAAGAATCTTTTTTGCATCGTCCTGGCCTATCACAAACTCATCCAGATATCGCTTCATTTCTGCTGGCTTTAAAAGATGTAAGCCTCCCGCATTGGTTGAAAGTGGTTTCTTTTCCTGAGTATTTATTTCATCCTCCAGAATTTCATGCGCTTTTTCTATGCAAAAATTGCAGATATGAACGTCCGGCCCTGAGACCATTAAGATTACATCTTTTTTATTTCTGCCACAAAATGAGCAACTTATAGTTTTTGCCAATTGGTTGTTGGTTTGGTTTCAGTTTCTTTTAAAAAAAAGCAGTCACGTTTTTAACGTGACTGCAAAAGTATCATTAAATGATGGACTCTAAGTCGATTTCAAAAATTAAACTTTGGATAAAACCTCATCAATCAAGCCGTATTCTTTGGCTTCTGAGGCTTTAAACCATTTGTCTCTTTCTGAATCGATCTCAATTTGATCCTTAGTTTGCCCTGTGTGGTTGGCAAGAATTTCGTATAATTCTTCTCTCAACTTTACAATTTCTTTGGCAGTAATCTCAATATCAGTTGATTTTCCCTGCGCTCCACCTGAAGGTTGGTGAATCATAACTCTTGCATGAGGAAGTGCAGAACGTTTTCCTTTTGCGCCACCTGC
>JBIPOE010000080.1:0-17359 GCA_044379485.1 Catalimonadaceae bacterium | reverse complement strand
AATACCTAGTTGGGTACTTGCTCCTGAACATATGGCTCTATCAAGCCCAGCATCCACCTGAGGAAGTGGATTTACCCTAACATTTAATGTAGCAGAATCTTTGCAGCCTGTTTGTATGTTGGTGACTATGAATTTGTATGGATTAATACTTACGGTAGTTCCATTGTTTACAAGTGTCAAACCAGGATTCACTGGATTTGAGCCAACAATTCCTGTGGAAGGGGTCCATTGGTATAAGTTTGGCACCAATATATTTCCAGGTCCAATCGTAATGGTATCGCCGGAACATAAGGAATCTAAACTACCAACGTTAACAACTGGCAAACTATTTACCTGTATGTGAACAGAATCAGATTTTAAACATTGATTTAAAGTATTGGTTGCCGTTACCACGTAAAGCAATGAAGCACTTCCGGTTGGAGTGGAACTGGTAAAAACAGGGTTAGAAATACTTCCGGAGCTCAAATTGGTAGCAGGTGACCATTGATAGGCCAAACCTGTTTCAGGGTTAATTCCCAAATTGAGTCCGATTGTAGAACAAATTTGAACAGAGTCTGTTGCGGAAGCCACAACATTTGGAAGTGGTTTTATGGTAATGTTAACCCCATCTGTACTATCGCACCTTGTCGATTTTGTAATATCAACCACAGATAATAGGTAACTAACGAATGTATTCGTGGTTCCGCCAATTGATAAACTCAATTTTGGATTTGCAATGTTGGGGTTTGAAAGACCTGTTGTTGGGGTCCAGCTATATTGCCTTCCTGGAAGAGGATCAATGCCAATTTGAATAGAATCACCAGAACAAACTTCTTTGTCCGCTCCTGCATTGGCATCTGGCAAAGGATTTACCACGACATTTAAAGGCTTGTTATTGATACAATTGGTTGCATCAATTTTAACCTGAAGATTCAGTAAATACGAAACCGGATTATCCGTATTGTTAACCGAAGCAAACTTTGTCAATACTTTTGTTGAGTCAGAAAGCTGTGTACTTGGAGACCAGGAATAGGTATATCCAGTGGTGAAAAATCCACCAATTTCAATCGAATCCTTGCTGCAAACTGCTGTATCTGAATAAACCAATGGCACAATTGGCAAAGGGTTAATCTTCACCGTAACCACATCAGCGTTTTTGCAACGTGAAATGGAGTTGGTAACGTTTACTTTATAAGTCGCAAAACTTTCTGTTTGGCCTGGGTTATTAATATTCACAGTTGGATTACTAACTGTGGACGAACCAAGGGCAGAATCTGGTGTCCAGACATATAAATGATTGGCCAAGCCGGAAGATCCAATTTGAAGATTTGATTTGGAGCAAACCACAACCGTATCACTAGCAGCAGCAATGGCAATCGGTAAGGGGTTTACCGTTACGTTTAATGAATCGGATTTGCTGCAAGTCGTGGTTGTATTAGTTTTTGTAATCTTATATGGGAAGGTTTGAGAAGCTCCACCCACATTTGAATTTATCAGGCTTATGTTTGGAAATGAGATATTTGTTGAGCCGATTCCAGTTACAGGAGTCCATGCATAGGTAAATCCAGATTGGTTAGGTTCTCCAATTTTAATGCTATCTCCTGAACAAAAGGCAGTATCAATACCAGCATTTACAATTGGCAATGGATTCACCCTTATTCTGATCGATTTTTCGCGTTTACAGGTAGATTGTCCGTTTGTAACCAATAAGTTATAAATAGTATCTCCAGGCGATTGGCTTAGATTTACCAAACTTATGGATGTTTGAGGTGATGAGGGACTTACCAATCCTCTACCCGGAGACCATTGATAGTTGAAACCACTTTGGTTTGTGGTTCCAATGTTAGTGCTTAGACCAGAACAAATTGAATCTTTACTGGCTAAATTGAAAAACGGAAGCGGATTTACTCTTAGTTTTATTGAATCCACATTTGAACAAGCTGGTTCGCCAGGCAAAACAATACCTTCTGTCTTTTTTACTTTATAGGTATAAAATTGGGCACTGACTGAATCTGGATTTAATGTAACCGTTGTGGTATCTCCAGCCGGATTCAAAAGACCGTTAGTTGGTGTCCATTGATAAATGGCAGAAACAGATTCTGGAATTCCCAAAACTGTTTTTAAACCGGAACAAATGATAACTGTATCAGGACCAGCATTTACAGTCGGCAATGGCTTTACTTTTACATTTAAAGAATCTGCATTCTTGCATTTTGTAGTGCTATTCTCTTTCGTTAATTTGTATGAGAATGTTAAACTAGCTCCACCAACATTTGGATTAAATAGTCTTATTCCAGGGTTGGAAATGGTTGTTGAAATCAAACCATTGACAGGAGTCCAGGCATAAGAAAATCCCGTTTGATCGGTTTCTCCAATCTTAATGGTGTCTCCAGAACAAAGGGCAGCGTCTGTTCCAGCGTTTACAATTGGCAATGGATTAACCCTGATGTTAATGGACTTTTCGCGTTTGCAGCTTGTTTGGCCATTGGTTACCAGTAGTGTATAAATTGTGTCTCCCGGAATTTGGCCAGGGTTAACCAGACTAATGGCAGTTTGAGGCGAAGATGGACTATTGATTCCTTTTAATGGAGACCATAGATAAAAGAAGCCAGTTTGATTTGTGGTTCCAATGATTGTATTCAAGGCAGAACAAAGTGAATCTTTGCCTGCAAGACTGAAAAAAGGAAGTGGATTAACCCGAAGTTTTATAGAATCCACATTTGAACAAGCTGGTTCGCCAGGCAAAACAATACCTTCCGTCTTTTTTACTTTATAGGTGTAAAATTGAATAGAAACCGAATCTGGATTTAATGTAACAGTAGTGGTATCTCTAGCTGGATTCAAAAGCCCATTTACAGGAGTCCATTGATACAAAGCAGAAACAGATTCTGAAATTCCAAGTACAGTTTTTAATCCAGAACAAATGGTAACGGTATCAGGTCCAGCATTTACAGTCGGCAATGGCTTTACTTTTACATTTAAAGAATCTGCATTCTTGCATTTTGTGGTACTGTTTTCCTTCGTCAATTTATATTGAAAGGACTGACTTGCGCCTCCCACATTTGGATTTACCAATACAATTCCCGGATTGGATAAAGTGGAGGAAACAAGGCCATTAACTGGGGTCCATGCATAATCAAAACCTGTTTGATTGGTTTCTCCAATTTTGATGGTGTCACCTGAGCATACTGCTGCGTCAGTGCCTGCATTTACAATTGGTAATGGATTAACCCGGATATTCATACTTTTCTCTCTATTGCAACCTGTTAAAGAATTAGTTACTAAAAGTTTATATAGGGTATCTCCTGGATTTTGGCTAAGGTTAATTAAGCTTATGCCAGTCTGGGCGTTGTTTACATTGCTTAAACCTCTGGAAGGAGACCATTGGTAATTAAATCCAGATTGATTTTGGGTGCCTATGTTTGTAGAAAGTCCAGAACAAACAGAATCTTTTGTAGCCAGGCTAAAAAATGGCAAGGGATTAACCTGAACAGTTATCGAATCTCTGTTGGTACAAGAGGGTTCTCCTTGCAATGGGGAAATCAAAACTTCAGTTTTTTGGAGATAATATTTATAAAGTTTTGGGTTTACACTATCCGGATCAAGGGAAACACTTGTAGTATCACTTGTAGGACTTGTTATTCCAGTAATGGGTGACCATTGATAAACTGCTGAAGCAGATTCATCTGTTCCAAGTATCGTTTTTCCTCCGGAACAAATTATGGCAGGGTCTGTCAAACCGGCATTTACAACTGGAAGCGGTTTTACGGCTATTCTTACTGTATCTGTTGAAATGCAATTACTTGCCCGGTGTCTGGCTCTTTGAACAAATGTTGAAATCAGATTTGTAGAACCAGAGTTTGAAATTGTAGCAATGGTTTTAAAACTGGTATCAGAAACCAAACCCGTTGCTGGTAGCCATTGGTAAGAATAAAACTTATAATTTGTCGATTGAATTGCTCCAATTCCACGCTGAAGCCCGGAACATAAAATTGAGTCAGGTCCTGCATTGGCAACTTTTGGAATCCATGTTAAATTTACAGTATCTTTTGCTACACAACCAGCTGGTCCATTGCTGGTTATTATGTAATTAATACTATCAGTTGGCGTGGCTTTTGGATTTTTTATGGTAGCAGAACTAAGACCAGTAGATGGAGTCCAACTCGCATTCCCATATCCACCCAATGCATTTAAAGAAATGGTACTATCCTGGCATACAAATGATGATTGGGCGGAGGCAACAATTGGAACCAGTTGAACTTTGGTTAGCCTCTTTGAGGTTGAATCTTTGCAACCTGTTCCACTTGTAACTAACAGTTTTATTCTGGCTGTATCTCCTGGAAAAGTCACATTCACATTGTTCCCATTTGAGTTTCCAACAATATTGCCAGCAAGCATTTTCCATTGTTTGCTTGAACCAGCAGGAGCGGAAAAGCTCAAACCCGAGCCGGTTGAACACAAGGAGTCTTTACCTGTAATGGGAGGTGCTTTGAATGGATTTACTATAATAGTGTAGACCACCGTATTGGTTTTTGGGGGACAACCCCTGTCCGTATAATCTACCCTAACGGAATAAGACCTGGTTTGGCCTTTTGTGATTCCACATTCAATTTTCCACCTAAATATTGTTTGAACCGAATCTTTGGCTGTAGCACTTGGACAAACGGCCAAGCTACCGGTTGGATTTCCAGGAATCAAGACCTCTGAGCTTGCAGTGATAGTAGTCGTATCCACATCATATGATTTTGCTATAAAAACAACAGAATCTCCCTCATTCTTAATAAAAGTTTCTCCACCAGATGTTACAGGAGTTATTGGAGGAGGATTTGGCGCACAAGCCTGTACAAGAATCAAGAACTCTCTTCTGGTTGTTGATAGTAAAATTTCCGAACCATTTGAAAGGGTCCGATATTCCTGTACATCAACCGCAACTGCAAAATATCCAGCAATCGGAGAATAATACCTAATTAGACCAGTAGATGGATTTATACTTGCATATCCTCCTTCGCCAAATGGTTTTTCTTTAGAAAAATTAGGTTGATAAATTACATTTTCAGGTTCACTAAATGTTGGAGGTGGTAAGCCTTGGTTACCGTCAAAAGGAGTTGCAAATGAATAAATCAATCTGTCTCCATCAGGATCAAATGCATTGTTTGAAAAAGTAGCTGTGTCCCCTAAGCAAAAAAATGGAACTGCATCCCCAATGAATTGAGGGGAGCTATTTGCGAAAATTGGTGATGGAATAGATGCTAACCATGTATTTCCTGTTTGGCCACCAACAATTAATAAATTTGTAGTTACATTGCTTCTGGCTCTACTTTCATATTTTACCTTATAACCAGAGGCTGATAGTGGAAGTTGAACTTCAAATGTTGTATCGGTAATGGCAATATTTAGATTTGAAAGACCTGGTACTACACAGGCTGGTGGTACAGGGATAATTAATGGCCTTAAAGATCCGAAATATGGATCTATTTCACAAGGTTGGGGTTGACCTCCTGCTCTAAAAAGTGGCCTTTGCGGTAATGGCCAATTTGGACTGGTGGTTGTTCTGTTAATTTTTTGATTGTTATCAGCACTATAGATTCCTAATTGTGGATTTACTCCTATTCCACCACAAGTAAAATCACTTGGTACACCTGGTGTTCCAACTCTATCTACATATCCCACAAACCGAATTAAATAGCGAAAGGGCCTATCGCTAGGCCCGTTGCTTCCAAGGTATTTGTATGTAATTTCTCCACCAAAAATGTGGGTGGCTTTTGTTTGCATGCTGCTCAGCAAAAAGAACAGCATGGCTAGTTTTAAATGTTTAATCATGACAATATTAATTTGTTCTCAATATTTTATTCTACTATTTCTGAATTATTACTTGTTTTCTAACTGGTCCTTTTTCTGATAAAATATGAAGATTGTAAATTCCATTTGGTAAAAGGCTCAAATCGAAATGCTTTTCTGCAAGATCCATTTTTGAAAATTCTTTCACCAATATTCTACCTTGAATATCAGTTACTACGGCCGATTTTATGTTTTCAGACCCTTCTGCTGTAAAAATGCCAGCACCTGGATTCGGAAATATGTTAAAGTCAGTACCTGAAATTTTAACTTCATTTGATACTACCCAAACTAATCTGATCGAATAATCTTCTGCCTGACCCTGTTGAGGTGTATAACAAGGACCAGTGATCTGGAAATTTCTCAGGTCGGAAATAACTCTCATTCTAACTGGAACTCCCAAACACTCGAGTTGGGTAAATGTCCTGTTTATTGTGTGTACATTGTTGTTATTGGTGTTCAAAATTCTTTCACCAGGATTGGCAAAAATTCCGTCATTATTCAAATCAATATACACCTGACAATTTTCTCTAAAAGCTCCACTGGAGGTATTGATTGAAAAATTTTGAGGTCCTGTGCTACCAACAATAAGAATCGAATCAGAACATGAAAAGTCTTTTGACCCTCCATCGGCCAAAGAAAGACCTGTGGTTTTATCAAAACCTGTTCCTACTCTTACTCTTGAGATACCAAGATTTGCAGAAGGTGCAATTACCCGATTGTTACAAGCGGCTGGTTTAGGACCATTTAGGCTAGTAATGTTTACATAATTTGGAATGGTAACAGAATCTGAACCAAATGCATTGGTAACTTTTAGCCTTACAGTATAATTTCCAATTGCCTGGTATACATGTACCGGATCTTTTAAAGTTGATGTATTCCCGTCTCCAAAACTCCAAAGCCAGCTTGTTGGTACAAAAAGAGAACTATCTCTGAATTGAATACTTGGATTACAAGCAGTAATAAATGAATTGGAAATTTTTGCAGATGGCTTTGTTGTGTTTTGAATAACTTTCACTCCATAATCCTCACATTGACCAAGATTTGGACCTGTGCATGGTTGAATGTTGACGCCGCCTGGTCCACCACCAGCATCTGAAATAATTCGGAGTCTTAAAACTGTATCCAATTTGGCTGAGGTTGGCACGAGAACAGAAATTGTATGTTGGGAGTTGTTCGTTCCATTCAAAACTCTTTCCGCCGGATCCTCAAACTGACCATTGTTGTTCCAATCTATCCAGGCTCTGCAAGATTCTCCAAAGTTTTGATTGGTAGCAACTGTTAACTGGTAAGATTGACCTTGAATTACTGTAGTTCTGTTTTGGCAAGAGGCATCTACATAATTTTCAGTAGGAGCGGTTGGGCTTACTCTTAAAATGGTATTGAAAGTAACTCTTGTAATTCCAACTCCAGGATTATTTGCAGTTGTTACGGTTAGTGGCGTACAAGGTGCTGCCTTTAAGTTATCACCGTCTTGAACTGTAACATAATTTAGTTTAAAAAGAGTGTCACTCCCGAATGAATTTGAGGTAATTAATCTGATTGAATAGTTGCCGATTCCATTATACTGATGAACTGGATTTCTTAATTCAGATGAATCACCATCCCCAAAATGCCATTTCCAGATTGTAGGTCCATTATATGAAGTGTCTGAAAATGAAACCAAACCAGAACAGGTTATTACATTGTCAGCTTTAAAAAATGTCTTTGGTTTTTGGTTATTTCCTTGAAGAAGAATTTGATAATCTTCATATTGACCAATCACTCCGGATACACATGGGCCTGTAAGCGCTTGCCCTGTTGCATCTGCTTTAACCCTGATACGCAATCCAATTCCAGTAACAGCACTGGCTGGAATAACAATGTTGCCATTATGGGTAACAGAGTTGTTTGAGGTAAAAACACTTTCATTGGTTGAAAAGGACCCATCATTGTTGTAATCAATCCAAACTCCTACATTTTGTGCATTTTGGCCAGAATTAAATATTTGAATAGGAAGACTTGCACCCAAATCTCCAGATGCTATTGCGGATTCACATGTGAAATCTTTATTTCCTTCAGTTGAATTACTTGAAGATTTATCAATTCCTGCAAATACAACCCTGCCAATTCCGAATTGGGCATTGGTTTGGTTAGGTGCTGGAATACAGGTTGTAGGCAATATTCCTGATAAACCAGTGATGTTTACAAAATTAACCTTTGTAATTGAATCTGACCCAAACGCATTACTTGTTTTTAATTTAACAGTATAATTTCCAATTATGGAATATTGATGAGTAGGAGAGGCAAGTGTGGATGTTTGCCCATCACCAAACGACCAAAGATATTGGGTAGGGACATTTTGGCTACTATCTGAAAACTGAACAACTCCGGAGCATGAGATTGGATTATTTACTCCAAATGCCGCTTTTGGTTTTGAAGTGTTTGCCAAAACAATAATACCGTAATCTTCTGCCTGACCTTGTTGAATGGTACCGCAAGAAACCAGTTGACCGCCACCCTGAACAAGGTTTGAAGCAACTCTCATTCTTAAAGTGCTGCCTGATATTGCATTTCCAGGAACGATAACGTTTGCAGTATGAACGGTATCATTAGTTGTGTTCATTACCCTTTCAGATGTTTCAAAAGTTCCGCTTCCATTCCAGTCAATCCAGGCCTGTACTTTTTCAAATCTGGTTCCAGAGTTTCTAACTGTTAGGCTAAGTGATTGTCCAACAGTTACATTTGTTTGTTGTAAACAAGTATAATCCTGATAACCTTGTGTCGCCGGACCTGTTCTATTTAATATTGAACCAAACTTTACTTCTGCAATACCGGGATTGAAGTTAGGTCCTCCGACCTGAGTGGCTAAAGCACAGGTGGCAACCGGTGCCCCTAAATAATTGACAACTCCCTGTTGCGTAATTGTGTCAGTTCCAAAAGGGCCATTGGCAACCAATTTAACTGTGTAACTTCCAGTGGCTGGATATAAATGGGCAATAACTTTAGAAGTTGTTATTGAATCCGTCCCATCTCCAAAAAACCAATGGTAAGATTGAATTGAATTCTCAGAGGTACTGGTAAAGGTAAAGCTTGGCAGACAAAAATTAGGACTAAAAACTGTAAAGGAAGCAATTGGTGGCTCCACATTATCCTTTATTACAACTGTATAATCTTCACATTGTCCTTTGTCCAAATCTGTGCAAGGGCCAGTTGTTGCGCCAGTGAATTCACTTAAAACCCGCATTCGAAGGGCTCTATCAAGTTTTACTGAAGTGTCACCTGATATCAAAATACTTCCGCTTGGATTTCTGGAGGCAATTGAAGTATAAACCAATTCGTTTGACTCGAAAGTGTTATTTCCATTGTAGTCAATCCAGATTTTGGTATCCTGGTCCTGGTTCGCATTGGTTCCAACCTGAATTGGATAAGATTTTCCTTTTAGAATAGTTGTTCTTTTGCTACAGGTAAAATCCTGGTAAGTTCCCAAACCAGATGGGTTGTTAATTGTGTTGAATATCACGCTGCTAATGCCATAACCACAACATTGGTTAAATGTAATAGGCTGGCAGGATGTTGCCCCAGGGATAGTATCGTTGTATTGAATGAAGTTGGATTTGGTTATTGAATCAGAACCATTTGCATTAGTAACTTTTAGTTTTACAGTGTAATTTCCTGATGCTGAGTAGGTATGATTTGGATTTTTGACCGTCGAAAATAAGCCATCTCCAAAATTCCAAAGCCAGTCAGTTGGGTTGTTGGTTGACAAATCTGTGAAAGCGATATTTCCATTACAGGTTATTGAGTCTGAAACAGAAAATTTGGCTTTTGGTGGATTTGTATTTTGGGTAATGATGATTACATAATCTTCCACCTGGGAAAACTCAGGTGTGGTGCATGGGCCAGGAAGAACGGATTGAACTTGATCTGAGGTTATTCTCATTTTAAGCCTTTGTCCTGTCACTCCGGTTCCCAGGGTAATGTTCCCAGAGTGGGTTTTGCCAGTGGAAGAAAAAACAAGTTCTCCAGGAACTGTAAAAGTCTCATCATTATTGAGATCTACATAAACTCTTAAATTTTCATCAAAAGTATTACCAGTTTTGGCCGTAAAACTGGTTGGACTTCCAAGAGGAATATTAACGGCACCAAGGCTGCAATAATCCTTGTATCCATCTGCCTGGCCAATTGTTGTGTTTGTGAAGGTAGTTCCAATTTTCACTTGAAATATTCCTCCACCGAAAAATCCTGCATTTGGATCTGTGGCATTGCCTGGTGTACAGGAATTGATAATTGGACATTGTGCTAAGACGTCAGCGTTTTGTAAAGTCAAAGCAGTAGCGACAGCAATGGCTTTTAATAAGGTGTATTTCACTTGGTTGGTAGATTTAAATTCATGTAATCTTTCGCAATAAAATAAAAGAAAACCGACTTGAGATTGGAATTCGTTTGGAAATATAAATACGATCCAAATTCATAGGAGAATGAACGATTTTCAATCGTACAGACAAATATTAATTGACAATGGTTTAAATCCCAGCTAAAAATATTGCCTGATTTAAATCATCTATCAGATGCTCAGGCTCTTCCAGGCCACAATAAATTCTAACCAGACTTTTGTTGAAGCTGTTTTTTTGGTAATTGGAGGAAGTAATCAGGGCGGCTGAAGGAAAACAAAGCGATTCATAACTACCCCATGAACAAGCCAAAAGGAAGTATTTGAGTGAATTGCAAAATTTATCCACCTTTGTAATATCCTCGGTTTCCAGCTCAAAACTTAGCAATCCTCCTGCACCTTTCATTTGTTTTTTCGCCAATTCAAATTGAGGGTGAGATGGATGAAACGGATAATTCACCTTTCTGATTTTTGGGTGATTGGCAAGAAAATTGGCGACCTCCATTCCATTTTCATGGCTTTTCTTTAATCGGATTGGTAAAGTTCGTAAGCCTCTCAGAATCAACCATGCATTCATTGGGCTCATGGTACCACCCAAGGTCATATATTCTGATTTGAAAATTTTTTCTCTTTCCTCTTTGTTGCAAATTAAAGCTCCTCCAAGTGCATCACTATGACCAGAAAAATACTTGGTTGCCGAATGCACCACAATATCGGCACCAAGTTCTATTGGTTTTTGAAACAAGGGAGTGGCATAGCTATTGTCAATTATAACTTTTATTCCCTTTGGTTTTACAATTCTGCTTAAACTGGCAATATCCTGAATTTCAAAGGTAAAAGAATTAGGGCTTTCGAGGTAAAGGACTTTGGTATTTGCAGTGATAAGCTTTTCGACCGAAACGATACTTCCATCCGTAAAATCGACAGTAACGCCAAATCGTTCCAGCCAATTATTTAGAAGCTTTGCCGTCCAGCTATAGGGTTTTTCAATACAAATAACATGATCGCCCGTCTTTACCTGGGAGCAAATGGCAGCAGCTACTGCTGCAGAACCAGATGCAAACAACAAACAACTTTCACCTCCCTCTAAAGCCGCAAGCTTTTCGGCAAGCATGGTGAGGCCAGGATTGGTACCTCTTGTGTAAAATGGAACGCTTGATTCATTTTCAAGCGCATTACGCATATCTTCAATATTCCCAAAAGTAAAAAGGCTAGTAGTAAAAATAGGAGGGGAGCCAGAGTTCAGATAATCCGCTCTGTTTTCTCCTAAATGGTTGATAATAAAATCTTCAGGAAATATTTCCATTGGTATTGTTGAATCAATTTTATATTTAATTTCTAAATTATCTCACCGTTTTAAAAAGGCTAGGTTGGATGTAAGTTATTAAAAATGAGTCCAGCCTTGGGCAGTAATGGGAATGATCTGGTCACTTCTCATAATCAGATTTTTTCCTGAACTTTCTTCTCTAACCACACCAATTATACTAACATCTTCCATCTTTTTTACCTTTTCAAAATCAGATTGAGGAACTGTAAACAATAGTTCATAATCTTCACCTCCATTCATAGCGCAGGTAATTGCGGAAAGTCCAAATTCACTGGCAGCCAGTTTGGTAACATTTTCAATCGGGATTTTATCTTCAAAAAGCTGGATACCTACTTTACTTTGTTTGGCGAGGTGTAATAACTCTGAGGCAAGACCGTCTGAAATGTCAATCATTGCATTTGGTAAAACCCCGATTTCAGCCAGTTCATAAATGATATCTGTTCTGGCTTCTGCTTTTAACTGTCTTTGAATCAGATAGGCATGATCCTCCTTCAGTTCCGGTTGCATATCCGGGTCTACTTCGAATACCTTTTTTTCTCTGCTTAAAATCTGAAGACCCATATACGCAGCACCAAGATCACCACTTACGCAAATCAAATCGCCAACCTTTGCCCCTGATCTTTTTACAATCTTTTCCTGGTTTTGACTGCCTAAAGCAGTAATTGAAATGATCAAACCAGCTCTTGAAGTCGTGGTGTCGCCTCCAACCAGATCCACATTGTATTCTTTGCAAGCCTGGCGAATTCCATCATATAGAGCATCGATGGCTTCAATAGAAAAACGATTGCTCAATGCTAAAGAAATAACGATTTGCCTTGGAATGGCATTCATTGCGGCTATATCAGAAAGGTTGACTGCCACTGCTTTATAGCCCAGTAAATGCAAAGGTGTAAAAGCCAGATCAAAGTGAATGCCTTCCGCCAGCATATCCGTTGAAACCAGCAATTGCTCACCTTTTGGCAATTCAACAATGGCGGCATCATCGCCTATACCAAGTTTTGTTCCTTCCTGATAATGACTTATGCTATTTGAAATCCGATCTATCAGGCCAAATTCTCCGATGCTTGATAGTTCTGTTCTTTGTTCTGACATTTAACTTTTTAATGTTTTAACTACTTATCAGGATTATAAATCTTTTTTGAAAATAAAAAAAGCCCTGAATTGTAACAGGGCTCATATATCTTATAGGTTGGTATCAATCTTCGAGCAAACCTCCTAGTCCACCTAGATTTCCTAAAACACCACCTGACTCTTTTCCGGCATTTCGACCAGCTGGATTTAACGCTCCAATTAGTCGGCCAATTGGCATTGATTGCAACCAAACTCTACCAGTTCCTTTTAAGGTAGCCAGGAACAATCCTTCGCCACCAAAAACCATAGATTTTAATCCACCCGCTCTTTGAACATCAAAGTCTATTGTGTTTTCAAATCCAACTACACAACCTGTGTCAACCCTAAGTGTCTCATTGTTAAGCGTTCTTTCAATCAATGTTCCACCAGCATGGATAAATGCTTTACCATCACCTGTCAGTTTTTGGAGAATAAAACCTTCACCGCCAAATATTCCGGCGCCTAATTTTTTGTTAAAATGCATGGCTAGTTTGGTACCAAGTGCAGCACAAAGAAATGCATCTTTTTGGACAATCAGCTCATTGCTGCGCATAGTTGCCAAATCTACCGGAATAATCGTCCCTGGATAAGGTGCTGAAAATGCAACATGGCTTTTGCCATAACCTCTATGTGTGAAATGGGTCATAAACAAGGACTCACCTGTGAAAATCCTGCTTCCAGCGGATAACATTTTATCAAAAAAACCGGAATTGGGATTGGAACCATCGCCCATCTTTGCCTCAAATTCAATGCCTTCTTCCATATATAACATGGCTCCAGCTTCTGCAATTACCGTTTCGCCCGGATCGAGCTCAATTTCAACTATTTGAATATCGTCTCCTATTATTTTGTAATCAACTTCGTGTGATTTTATCATTTTATTTAATTTGAAAATTTTTTATATAATTAGATTTTAGAAACTCATAACTCATAACTCATAACTCATAACTCATAACTCATAACTCAATATGCTCTTACCGTCTTGTTTTCCATAAAATTAATAAAGGCCTGGTTTACAACCCTATTGCCACCTGGAGTTGGATAATTCCCAGTGAAATACCAATCACCAGGATGATTTGGACAAGCCTCATGAAGCCCTTCTATGGTTTGATAAACCACTTTCACTTCAGCCAAAGTTCCTTTAGGTGTTATAATTTCAGCAATTTTATCTGAAATCTGGTTGGCAGTAAACTGGTCATACAAAATCTTTACAAAGTTGGAAACCTCTTCTGTTTTGGTTTGCTGGGCAGCAAGGCACTTTTCATAAACTTCATCAATCAGGTTTTCCTGTTTGGTATCACTTAAAAGTGCCAAAACAGCTCTGAAAGCAACAAAATCCTTCATTTTGCTCATATCTATCCCATAACAATCCGGATAGCGGATTTGCGGAGCAGAAGAAACCACCACTATTCGTTTGGGCGCCAGGCGATTAAGCATGGTGATGATGCTTTTTTCAAGGGTTGTTCCCCGAACTATGGAATCATCTATAACCACAACCGTATCAACTTCTTTATTTATAAGCTCATATGTAGTGTCATACACATGTCCTACCATTTCATCACGATGCGCATCGTCGGTGATAAATGTTCGAAGATTGGCATCTTTAATGACCAGTTTTTCAATTCTTGGTCTGAAATTGAGTGCTTTCCGCAATGCATCTGCCTCCCAATCCCCGTTTCCAATTGTGGATACCCTTACATCTGCCAGATAGGTTTCCAGACCGGCCATCATGCCTAAAAAAGCGGTTTCTGCTGTATTGGGAATATATGAAAAAACTGAATTTTCCAGATCATAATCCACCGCTTCCAAAACTTGTTTGGTAAGTGTTTCGCCTAGTTTTTTCCGTTCTCTATAAATCTCCGGATCGTTGCCTCTGGAAAAGTAAATGCGTTCAAACGAACACGACTTTCTTTCGCCAGGGGGCACAATTTGCTTTTCGGACAGGCTGCAGTCTTTGTTAATTATAAGTGCATGCCCAGGTTTGATTTCCTTAATCTGATCATAGTCAGCATTAAAGGCTGTTTTTATTGCCGGTTTTTCAGAAGCCACAACAATGACTTCATCATTTTCAAAGTAATAACCTGGCCTTATTCCATTTGGATCTCTTGCCACAAATGCTGAACCATTGCCAGTAAGTCCGGCCATAAGATAACCCCCATCAAAATCTTTGCAGGAACGCATCAGAACTTTCTGAATGTCAATTTCCTTTTCAATCATCAGGCTGATTTCCTGATTGTTGTATTCAGTTTTGTAGAAATTAAAAAGGCGTTGCACTTCCTCATCAAGAAAATGACCTATTTTTTCCATGACCGTGACGGTATCAGCCTTTTCATAAGGATGTTGGCCTATTTCAACCAATCTGTCAAAAAGAACATCGACATTGGTCATGTTAAAATTGCCTGCCATAACCAAATTCCGGCTCCTCCAGTTATTTTGTCTGATCATGGGATGGCATTTCTCTATTGAGTTTTCTCCATGGGTGCCATATCGGAGATGACCAAGCCATAGTTCCCCACTCCATTGTACATTTTCCTTCAGCCACTTTTCGTTTTTGAAAAGTGCTTTGTTGGTTTCCTGGGCCTTTCTGAACTTTTTATGAATCTTTGAGAAAATATAAGAAATCGGGCTTGGCTCAATGGTCCGCAAGCGGTGGATATACGCTTTTCCAGGATCCATATCCAATTTGATATTGGCTACTCCAGCGCCGTCCTGCCCTCTGTTGTGTTGCTTTTCCATTAACAAATACAACTTTTGCACAGCCCAAGCTGGATTTCCATAATTGTCAATATAATGTTGGAGGGGTTTTTTAAGCCTGATTAAGGCAACGCCACATTCGTGTTTGACAGGATCGCTCATCGGTTTTCCTTGGTTTCAGCTAATGTATTGAAGAGCCTCAAAGGTAAAAGAAATGCACGATCACTTAGCCTCAATTTATATAAAACTCAAAATTATTGGGTTAATTGGTTGTTTTGTCCACAAACAATTTAAATGTCTTATCTATGAAAGCTCATCAATCTTTTTTATCAAAACCGTTCTGGTTGGAAATGCAAAACTACAACCTGTAGCACTTGCAATGTCCAAAATGCTTAAATTGATCTCTTCCCTTATGGCACAAAACTCATTGAACTCTTTGGTATTCACAAAGTATAAAATACGAATAATGAAGCCATTATCCCCGTGTTCCACCAGTCTGGCCATGCTTTCCTCATTGCACCTGGGGTGCGATTCTAAATAGTTCCTGACACTCACCAAAAACGCTTCCAGATTTTGTTTTGGAGTTTGGTATTCCAGTATTAAGTTGGAATCCGCCCTTCTGTGTGTCCTGAGCATGAGATTATCCAGAGGATTGTCTATCAGTAGTTTATTGGGTACAAAAACAACACTTTTCTCAAAGGTCCTTATTCTGGTACTTCTGAATCCGACCTTTTCAATGTTGCCTGTAATGTTGTTAACAGTAATGAGGTCGCCAACGACAAAAGGCTTGTCCAAGAAAATGGTAAACGAAGCAAATAAGTTTTCCAGAGATTCTTTGGCGGCAAGTGCAAAAGCAAGTCCACCAAGGCCAAGACCAGCTACCAAATTGGCTACATTTAGTTCGAAAACAAAGCCCAGACCAAAGAAAAAAGCAATGATAACCAGGAATATCTTGATCAATTCCTTTAAAAAAGGAATCAATTGTTTGTTGGTTAGCAGGTCGTTTGGGTCTTCTTTGTTTAGAATTTCCAGTGCAAAAAAGTCTATAAACCGAAGGCCAAGAAATGTAAAAGCCCCAATGATTCCAATCAGATAGATTTTATTGAAAATCATGAGTATGCCTGGTTTATTGCCAGGCGTTAAATTCCAGGCTTCAGGTATGTCAAGGCTGGTAACACACAGATAAACAATAAGTAATGTAATAATCCAACCTAATGGTTTAGATAATAGCATCACAAAAGATTGAACAGCTGTTGATCGCTCTTTTCGTCTGATAAGTTTAAAAATTAACTTAGAAAGAATATTGGAAAGGAACTTTCTAAGTAAAAGTGAAAGGGCAATAAAAAATACCACCCATAGATATTCCCTGATCGAGTTTTGACCGATCTCAAAATCCAAAAACTGAAAGGCTGAAAAATTATTCATAATAATAGGGTGCAAGATTACATGGCAAAAATTAAATAAAGTAATTTCAATTTCAAGTACTTCATTACATGATAGTTGAATAAAAAAAACAATCTTTTATTGAATTATTAATCATTTTTATGGTTACCAAACAAGGGACATGTGTATCTAATTCATAATTTGGCAGAATTATGAAAATAAAATCCTATCCAGAAACTTCTTTTTTCGCTAAAATGTTACTTTTGTTTGCACTCGTTTTTATGGGTCAACCAGAAAAAAGAAAGGATCTGGCGGTGTATTTAAACGGGATTTTTCACTATGATTCTGCTGCACTTGGCCAAATTCAAACAGCCAAATTGATCAATACTTCGCAACTTCAATCGTCCATCCCTCGTTGATTCTTTTTTTTTAGTTTTTAAAAAGGCACCCGATAGGTGCCTTTTTTTTGTGACTTCTGGTTTTTCTGCCTTCACAAACTTATCATGCTGTCTGACATTTTAGCGAAGCGAATGTCAGACTATAGATAAGCCGATTTGCAATCGGCGAAAAGCTTTATAAATGCCAATCTGAAATTTTATTTGTATTGTATGCCAGTTAGATCAGGTATTGTTTAAAAAGAAGAAGAATATTTGTTAAAC
>JBIPOE010000014.1:0-67847 GCA_044379485.1 Catalimonadaceae bacterium | reverse complement strand
GTTAAACGACAAACAGAAAGTACCAGGATTTCCCATAAAGTCATACCCTGACGACCTTTCCTGTTTTTGGATCCGGCTGCTATTTTCTTCTCTACAATGGCAAATACCTTCTCATTCAATTCTGGATTTAAAAAAATGTATTGCAAAGCTGAAAGGGTTGGTGCCAGTTCATCCCTGCTTTTTGTGGGTAACTTGATTTCTGAAATTGGAGTTAGACCAAGTGTAAGTTGTGTTTCGAATCTTTTGCGCATCACCTTCTTTGATGGCATAAAAATAATGAATAATCGCCTCTTTTAAAAGACAATCGGCTGATAACCAACAAAAATATTTAAAAATATTCCTACAGCCCAAAATCATTCAAAATCAGTTTTTTATGCTAAATTTCTATAAACTAGTAAGTTAACCATTTTCCGTTCAGACACTAGTTATGGTTTGATTATGGAATATAAAAAATCAATCATGAAGCTTTTTGGGTTTTGCAACATTAGAAAATCACTACATATGGCTTGCTGAAAAAGTCAAAAGCTTTAAGTAATCAGTCAAAAGTAGTCAGTATTCAGTTTTTAGTTCAAAAGTAGTTGTAGTTAAAGTATTCAATTTTAAGCCACTAAAATATTTTCATCTAAAAATTCAATTTGTGGTTGTCTTGTACATTTTTAAATTTCTCTCAATTTTGAAATGACAATATTTTTAAGTGCACGACTTTTACGTGTTTTTCAAGAAAACCCGTGCACTTAATTTCTAAAAATGATTGATAAACTCTTGAAAATGAACCAGTAATGACTTTTTCAGCAGCCCCTAAATATCCATTACAATCTCAATCAAGGATACTTTAAGATTTACTTTTAAGTATCCTTGATTAAACAACAAATTTACTAGGCTTCCACCGTTTCTGCCTCCGCATAATCAGCGACTGGCATGCAAGAGCAAATCAAGTTCCTGTCCCCATAGGCCGAATCTATTCGACTTACTGTTGGCCAGAATTTGGCGGATTTGACAAACGGCAATGGATAGGCAGCTTTTTGACGGCTATAGGGTCTTGTCCAAGCGTCCGCGGTAATTACCTGAGCTGTATGAGGTGCCATTTTTAATACGTTTTCCTTTTTGTCGGCCTGGCCATTTTCAATTTCTTCGATTTCTTTTCTTATGGAAATCATGGCATCCACAAATCGATCAATTTCTTCAAGTGGCTCACTTTCTGTAGGTTCTATCATCAAAGTACCGGCAACTGGAAATGAAACAGTTGGCGCATGAAAACCATAATCCATTAATCGTTTGGCTATATCCTCCACCTCGATGCCAACGGACATTTTGAAGGCACGCATATCTAAAATCATTTCATGAGCGCAAAAACCAGTTGTGCCGGTGTATAAAATCGGAAAATGTGGTTCCAATTTAGTTTTGATGTAGTTAGCATTCAGAATTGCAAATTCAGTGGCTCTTTTCAGTCCTTCTGCGCCCATCATGGAAATATAGGCGTAACTTATCGCTAGAATTGAAGCCGAACCATAAGGTGCAGCAGAAACGGGTCTGATAGCCTTATTACCCCCAGTCTTTACGATTGGATGCCCAGGTAGAAATGGTGCAAGTCTTTCTACAACACCAATTGGACCCATTCCTGGTCCACCGCCTCCGTGTGGAATACAAAATGTTTTGTGTAAATTTAGGTGGCAAACATCAGCGCCAATTCTTCCAGGGCTAGTCAACCCAACCTGGGCATTCATGTTTGCACCATCCATATACACCAAACCACCATGTTGGTGTATGGTAGCACAGATTTCCTGAATGGAAACTTCAAAAACGCCATGCGTGGAAGGATAGGTAACCATTAAACAAGCCAGGTTTTGGCTGTATGCCTCGGCTTTTTTCTTTAAGTCATCCACATCTACATTTCCTTTCGCATCACAAGCTACGAGGACCACTTTCATTCCTGCCATTACTGCTGAGGCTGGATTGGTTCCATGTGCAGAAGTTGGAATTAAAGCAATATCACGGTTTGTATTTCCATTGGCCAGGTGATAGGCCCTAATGGTCATTAAACCAGCATATTCACCTTGTGCTCCGGAATTTGGTTGCATGGAAATAGCTGCAAAACCAGTTACACTTTTTAACCATTCGCCCAATTCATCAATCATTTCTGAGTAGCCAAGAGCCTGATCCTTAGGAACAAATGGATGGATGCTGTTCCATTCCGGCCAGGTTACAGGAATCATTTCTGTGGTTGCGTTAAGCTTCATGGTACATGAGCCTAAAGCTATCATTGAATGAACTAATGATAAGTCTCTGTTCTCCAGTTGTTTAATATACCTGGTGATTTCATGTTCAGAATGGTGCTGATTGAAAACCGGATGCTTTAAATAAGAGGTAGTACGCTTGAATACACTTCCAACTTCTCCATTTCCAAAATCTGAGTTAGATAGGTCTAATGTATCTTTTCCTAATGCTTGTGCAAATATTGAAAGTATGTTTTTAATGCAATCGGGAGTACAAGTTTCATCAAGGGAAATGCCAAGTTGATTTGGTCTGTCAACAAATGTCCTGAAATTTACTTCATGTTGTCTGGCTACATTTATAAGTTCATTTACAATATTTGATTCAATCGTTAATGTATCAAAATAATTTTTTGTCAATACATTAATTCCCAAAGCTTTAAGTCCTTTCTCAAGTCCCTGGGTTAGTGCCAAAATTCTTTTGGCTATTTTATTCAGACCATCATGTCCGTGATAAACTGCATAAAACGAAGCCATTACAGAAAGCAAAACCTGGGCAGTACAAATATTTGAAGTTGCTTTTTCTCTTCTGATATGTTGCTCCCTTGTTTGAAGTGCCATTCTGTAGGCAGGATTTCCTTCTGCATCTATTGACAAGCCGATAATCCTGCCCGGCATATTTCTTTTAAATTCTTCCTTGGTAGCAAAAAATGCAGCATGGGGACCACCATAACCCATTGGTACACCAAAGCGTTGCGCAGAACCAACTACAACATCTGCGCCCCATGTTCCAGGTGCTTCGATTTGGGTTAGGGCCAAAAGATCAGTAGCAGTACAGATTAATAAATTTTGTTCTTTGGCAGATTCTGCCAGTGCTCTGAAATCTGAGATATTTCCTTCCGTATCCGGATATTGTATAATGATTGCAAAGAGATCAGGATTGGTAAGGTCTGCAGAAAATACATCACCAATGTGCACTTGAATATTTAACGGCTCTGATCTTAATTGAGCCAATGCAATCGTTTGAGGATGGCATTTTTCAGAAATGAAAATTGATTTTGCATTTGTCTTTGAGGCTGGTTTTACAGCATGCATCAGGTGAACGGCTTCAGCAACTGCTGTGGCTTCATCCAAAAGAGACGCATTTGCAATTTCCATCTGGGTAAGGTCCATTACCAAGGTTTGAAAATTGATCAAAGCCTCCATTCTTCCCTGCGCTATTTCCGCTTGATATGGAGTGTATGCGGTGTACCAGGCTGGATTTTCAAGAACATTCCTTAAAATAGGAGTTGGAGTAACCGTGCCGTAATATCCTGTTCCAATGAAGGACCTGAACATTTTGTTTTTTGCACCCATGGCTTTAAACTTATTTAAAAATTCAACCTCTGACAAGGCAGCTGGAATGGCCAAGGGATCTTTTAAACGGATACTTGGTGGCACAACCTTGTCAATGAGTTCATCAAGAGATGAAACATTCAGGGTTTCCAACATTTTTTTTGTTTGCTCGGCGTCTGGTCCGATATGTCTTGAGGCAAATGATTCTTTGTAAAAAGCCGGACTATTAGGCATGTTTTTATTTTAAAATACGTTGCAAATATAATTTTTTTACCTGCATGAAAGCGACTATAAAAGTCCAAATCCGCTTATATTGTTGTCAATCAATTAATATTTTTTAATTTTTGAAAGGAACAAGGCTTTAAAACAAATTGCTTACTTTTGTCTATTAGTTCTACGGATAAATAATTAATATGCTTTCAACGCTTTTATTTTTAGGAAACCTAGGTGCAGGCGAAATATTCCTGATCATCGCCCTTGTAGTTTTACTTTTTGGTGCGAAGAAAATACCTGAACTTGCCAAAGGTATCGGTAAGGGCATCAGGGAGTTTAAAGATGCCACAAAAGACATCAAAGAAACCATTGAAGAGGAATCCAAAAAACCTTCTTAAGTCTCTCTTCGCTTAGGTTTTGAAAGAAAATCGTTCTTTTTCGGAAGTACGGGCTGAAATTTTACAAGGTGAAATTTCAGTTTTGGATTTGGTGCGACAACATTTGGCGGCTGCTGAAGAATTCAAAAATCTTAATGCATTTCTGGAGATTTTTTCAGACGAGGCTCTTGAAAATGCAAAAATCATTGATGCAAAAATCAAATCTAAAACTGCTGGAAGGCTGGCAGGAATGATTTTGGGTATCAAAGATGTTTTCTGTTATAAAGACCATAAGGTAAGTTCAGGATCGAAAATACTTCTGGGTTTTGAATCTCAATTTACCGCAACATCCATTCAAAGATTGTTGGATGAGGATGCGATTTTAATTGGCAGGCAAAACTGTGATGAGTTTGCTATGGGTTCCAGCAATGAAAATTCAGGTTTTGGTCCCGTTTACAATTTCATTGGAGAAAATAGAGTTCCTGGTGGGTCTTCAGGAGGTTCAGCGGTTGGTGTTCAAGCTGGAATTTGTATGGCTTCAATAGCCTCAGATACAGGTGGTTCCATCAGACAGCCTGCTGCTTTTTGTGGTTTGGTTGGATTAAAACCAACTTATTCCCGAATCTCCCGAAGTGGATTGGTTGCGTATGGTTCTTCATTTGATTGTGTGGGTCCCATAACCAGATCGGTTGAAGATGCAGCTTTGTTATTGGAAATAATGGCTGGTGAAGATCCTATGGACAGCACGAGTTCTTCTTTACCGGTTGAAAATTATTCAGATTTAAGCACTTCAAATAAAAAGTATAAAATTGGATATTTGGGTTCTGCACTAAATTCTGAGGGTTTACAGCCTGAAATTAAATTGGCATATCAGCAATCCATTGATGCCTTAAAAGCTGATGGACATGAAGTTGAATTGGTAGAATTGCCATTATTGGATCATGTACTGCCGGTTTACTATGTGCTCACCACCTCAGAATCAAGCAGCAATCTTTCAAGGTTTGATGGCATTCATTATGGACACCGAAGTGAAAAGGCGAAATCTTTGGAGGAGGTTTATAAATTTTCCAGATCGGAGGCTTTTGGACCTGAAGTGCAACGTCGTATCATGCTGGGCACCTTTGCTTTAAGCGCAGATTATTATGAAGCGTATTTTACAAAAGCGCAACAAGTTAGGCGCTTGATTCAGGATTCAGCTATAGCACTTTTTAAAACCGTTGACTTTCTCATAATGCCAACTACGCCAAGTACAGCTTTTAAGATTGGGGAAAAATCAACCAATCCACTGTCGATGTATTTGGCGGATATATTTACAGTTTGGGCCAACCTTGCAGGAATTCCTGCGATAAATATTCCGGTTGGAAATGATAATCATGGTTTGCCTATAGGATTACAGGTACATGCCGATTTTTTTAAAGAAAAGGAAATGCTGGATTTTGCAAGTGCTTGGTCCAAATTGATTTAGCCAAAACTTCCTGGTAAAATAGATTAGAAATGAGTGAAATGTTTATTAAGGTTAATGGAATTTCAAGCCTAACAGATGCAAGATATTGTGCCGGAATGGGTGTTCATAAACTGGGTTTACATTTTGATGAAAATGGAATTGGCGGTATGGATCCCACTCAGTTTGCTTCAATAAAGGCTTGGATTGAAGGTGTTGTGTGGACTGGAACCTACGCGGGAAACAATCTTGAAGTTTTTGAAAACCTTGTTAGCCAATATCAGATTTTTGAATGGGTGCTTAATCCAGATTTGCTGAAGGATAGCTTTAAAGTAAGTAATAAGTCCTTGTCTATTCATCTGAAAATTAGCAGTTTAGATGATATATCTTCAGTTGATCAAAGTAAAATTTCAGGTTTTGAAGTATCGGTGAAGGATTCAGTTTTTCAGAACGGATTAGAAAAACTGGTTTCAGGCCTAAGAAAAGATCAAACGATTTATCTAAAGGACATTCCCAATCCGGAATTTGTTTTGAAAACGCATCAGGATTTTCCTCAAATTGGTTTCACTCTTCTTTCTGGAGAAGAAGAAAGGCCTGGTTGGATGGATCTTTCTGATTTGCAGGATATGTTGGAGCAATTAGAAAACGACTAAGATTAATATTTTACTCTAGCGTAAAGGATCAATCCATTAAAAATGAATAATTTTAAAGCTTTTGTTTTTCTTATTTTAGTTGCTTGTAGTTCCGAAAAAAATAATCCGGAACCCGGAATCTTGTTTGAAAAGGCATGGAATCCTGATTCTGCAGCTAACCTGTTGGAATTACGAACTGAAATTTCGCAAAAATTCCCAAATTCACCTGAAGGTTTATATTGTAAAGCCTGGTTGGCAGATCAAAATAATGATGCAAAAAAAGCCATAAAAACTGTTGATTCACTAGTAATTGGCTATCCTGGGTTTGAAAGGGGTTTATATTTAAGGGCAAACCTTCGGGCAAAGCAGGAAGATAACAATGGCGCCTTTTCTGATTTTGGCAAAGCGATCAAAAAGAATCCGCTCTTTTTTGAAGCATATGTAAATCGAGGTTCATTGCATTTTCAAACCAAGCATACCGATTTGGCATTAAAAGACTTTGAAAAGGCCAATCAATTGAGACCCTTTCAAAACAAAGTATTGTTTAATCTTGGCAATTCTTATATGGTTTTAGGAAAGCAGGAAGAGGCCTGTAAAAATTGGCAAATGGCAGATTCTCTCGGCTATGAAGAAGCAAAATTAATGGTTTTAAAGTTCTGTAAATCAGGCATCTTAAATGAATATTGAAGATCAAATATTTTCAGTATTTCTTCTTCCTTTTTTTAATCTGTTTTTATGGATTTTATTTAGGAAAAGATTTACCTTTCTTTATCTGCTTCCTTCAGTTTTGGTTTTGGTTTTCATGATTTTTCAATTTTTCAGGGTTCAAAACCCGGAGGTTTGGTTTATCCAATCATGGTTAAAAATCGGAAATCTGTTTTCGGCTGATCTTGTTTTAAATCTCAATTCAAGGGTATTATTTCTTGCCATCCTCAATTCGTTTATTACTTTTTTAATCCAAGTGTATTCATTTTCCTATTTGGCGAAAAATGAAAACTTTGGATTGTATAATACCCTGATTTCCATGTTCTCAGCAGCAATGGTTTGGTTGTTTTTGGCCGGTAATCTTTTTACGCTTTTGCTGGGATGGGAATGGGTTGGCTTGGTTTCATATTTACTGGTCCAATTTTGGAATGTAAAGGAAAGAGCCATTCAGGCTGGGCTTAGGGTTTTGTTAATCAATAAGTTGGGCGATATCGCTTTGATTTCTGGCCTTGGTTTAATGGTTTCATTTGGACTGGGGCCTGTTTTGTTTCAGGAAACTGTTTTTCCAACTGGAAGTGAGATTTTTTTTCATTCCAAAACCGGAAATGTGGTTTGCCTTTTTTTGGTTTTGGCGGCCTTGGTAAAATCAGCTCAATTTCCTTTCAACATTTGGTTAAAGGAAGCAATGGAAGGCCCGACTGCTGTTTCAGCACTTTTGCATTCTGCAACAATGGTTGTTGCCGGAGTTTGGTTGCTTATTCAGTTGAGCCCAATTCTGAGCGATGACGTTTTGTGGTTTTTGGTAGTAACAGGTGGGTTTACTATGCTGATGGCCAATTGGATGGCCATTACTTCTTCGCATTTGAAAAACGTTATGGCTTTTTCAACCATGGCACAATTGGGTTTGATGACACTTGCCATTGGGCTTGGAAAGTTTGACGGGGCTTTGTTGCATTTGGTTTCCCACGCCTTTTTTAAGTCTTCCTTGTTTTTGGTTTGTGGGATTCTGATGATTCAATTGAGTAAAGCAGGATTTTCAGGAATGGAAACACAGTATCTGGCAAATTTGAAGGGTATTTTAAAGAACAGGCCCATTTTAAAAATCCCGTTTTTGTTTAGCCTGGCGGCTTTGTCTGGCTGGCCATTGACGGCAGGTTTTATTTCCAAGGAATCTATTATGCCACATGTTTTTTCAGGAACCGCTAACTTTAAAGATGTCTTTGGTTTTATAATTCTTCAACTAGGAATTTTAGGGACTGCATTATACGTAACTCGGATTGCTATTGTAATATGCTTTAAATCAGTTGAAAAGAATGAGTTTTCTCATAAAGTCTCCAATTTACTTTCAATACCAGTTTTAGTTTTATCATTTGGTGCTGGTTTTTGGTTGTTTGGGTATAATCCATTTTCAAATGCTGGATGGCTTTCAAATTTGCTTGGCACTGAAAGTCATTTTGTGATGCCTGATTTTTTTGCCTTGGCTTTGGGAACATTCCTTGGATATCGATTATCAAAATCAACAGATTGGTCAGAAATTCCAGTTTCCAAAGGTTTAATCGGACTTTTTCTGGAATTGAAACCACAGGTTTTACTTTTGCAATCTGGCTGGAAATATTTGCTTCAATTTGGTCGGTTTGTGAGTAAAGTAGATCAGAAAGTTATTGATCGAACTTTGGATGGCGGCTCAAAAGTAGTGGTTATTGGAGGCCATTTTACAAATTTTGCGGATAGGAAGCTGATAGATGGTCTCATTTCCGGATTTGTTTTGTTCATTAAGTTTATCGGGGAAAACCTTTGGGAGCAAACCCGGAAGGCGACTCAAAGCGTGACCTTTTTTATAATTTTCGTCCTTTTTCTTATCATTTATTTTTTAAATTAACTCATGTTGAGTACTGCATATCAAAAGTTTATAAGCGATTCACCTATACAAAGTAAATTTATATCTTCGGATTTTAAAGTACGGGAATGGGCGGATGTTTTGCCTTTTTTTGAACAACTTTTAAACCGGGAGGTGAAGGGAAAAGAAGCCATTTGGCAATGGCTTTTAGATAGATCGGATCTGAATGCATTGCTTGAAGAAGATCTTGCCTGGAGGTATATCAAAATGACTTGTAATACTGCTGATGAAGAGGCTGTTAAAAGTTATACATACTTTATTGAAGAAATTGAACCACATGTAGCTAAGTTCCAAAATGATTTGGATGTAAAAGTAAACCAATCGCCTGATTTTGATTTACTAGAATTTAAAGGGGCGGAAATTCTACGAAAAAATGTAAAGAAGGATCTGGAAATTTTCAGAGAAGAAAACATTCCTCTTCAAACTGAAATTCAAAATAAAGCTCAGGAATATGCAGCCATTTCAGGTGCTTTGACCATTGAATGGAAAGGGGAGGAGATTACCATGCCAAAGGCAGGTGTGATTTTGCAATCGACTGACAGAGAGGAGCGAAAAGAGGTTTATGAGAAAATTCAAAACCGTAGATTGGCAGATGCAAACAAGTTGCAGGAAATTTTTTCTGATCTCGTAAAACTTAGACATTCAGTTTCTGAAAATGCAGATTTTGCCAATTTCAGAGATTATATGTTTAAGGCGATGGGTCGATTTGACTACACACCAGACGATTGTAAAGTTTTTCACAAAGCAGTTGAAACTGCCGTGGTTCCATTGGTGCAAAAGCTAGCTGAAAAGAGAAAGCAAAGCCTTGGTTTAGAGGCTTTAAAACCTTTTGATCTTTCTGTTGAAGAAAATGGAAATGCACCTTTGAAGGCTTTTGATGGTGGTCAGGATTTATTGGACAGAGGCAAAAAAGTATTTTCTAAGCTGGATCCGTTTTTGGGTAATTGCCTGAAAGCCATGGAGGAAAAAGGGCATTTTGATTTGGAATCGAGAAAGGGAAAAGCACCAGGCGGGTATAACTATCCTTTGGATCAATCTGGTTTTCCGTTCATTTTTATGAATGCAAGCGGTAGCCTTCGGGATATGGTAACCTTGATGCATGAGGGTGGACATGCGGTTCACAGCATTGTGACACGGTTTTTACCTTTGAGTTTTTTCAAACATACTTCGTCTGAAGTGGCGGAGTTGGCAAGTATGAGCATGGAATTGATGACCATGGATCATTGGGATGTTTATTTTGAAAATGCGGAAGATTTAAAGCGGGCAAAAAGGGATCATTTGGCTCAGGTGATTGATACTTTGCCATGGGTGGCCACGATTGATGCTTTTCAGCATTGTATTTATGAGCATCCGGAACATAGCGTTGAAGAAAGATCAAAGGCCTGGTTGGAAATTTCAGGAAGATTTTCTTCAGGCCTGGTGGATTATACAGGTTATGAGCATTTTAAAACAATAGCATGGCAAAAGCAACTGCACCTTTTTGAAGTGCCGTTTTATTATATTGAATATGGAATGGCGCAACTTGGAGCCATTTCTGTTTGGCGAAATTTTAAGCAAAATCCTGAAAAGGCATTGGGTCAATATCTGGACGCATTGTCGCTTGGCCACACGGCCGGTATAAAAGAAGTGTATGAAACGGCAGGGGTGAAGTTCGATTTTTCGGAGGCCTATATCAACGAGCTGATGGAATTTGTTTGGGGGGAAATGGAGGCTTTGTAAAACAGAAGGTAGGTTTGTTTAGGAAAGCAAACAACTTTAGTTTTTACCGCGAAATTTGTGAATGATGGCCACTTCCAGAAAGTCTTCTAACTTTCTGGAAGTGTGAAAATGTAAATTGTTTGTGGTTATTTTTTGGCCAAATTATTGGTTGAAAAGATATCAGTTAAACGGGTATTCTATGAGAATTGCTATTGCTTTAAAAATTAGTATTATATATACAATATTTCGTACCTAATGGCACTTCACAATCGTTTTTGTTCAATATTCTACCTATAGTTTGTCCCCAAGGGGGCAGATAAACTTTTGAAAGATTCAACAGTTTTTGTAACAGACTGAGCAGCAAGGATAGAAACGGAAAGCCCGGACTGAGGGAGGTACGACCGAAGGAGGACTTGGAGTAAATAGCCTGGCCGCTGCCCAAATTATTTTGCAGTTTCTTTTCTGTTGATATTTAAACTCTGTTTTGGCCTGAATAGGGATAGGAATTCTTTTTTTTCTCATATTGCGTTGAAGATGAAAATGCAAGTGAAATATTTTTTCTTGTTTTTGGGATTGCTGCCTGGAAATGCTGCGTTTTCCAAAAGCCTGACGGTTTATCTTTTTCTTGCAGAAACTTGTCCCATTTGCCAAAGTGTGAGCCTTGAACTTAGGAAACTTAGTAAAGAATATGCATCAGATAAAATCCGGTTTGTTGGAGTTTTTCCTGATCAGGTATATTCAAATGCAGCCAGCAGAAAGGCATTTTCTAAAAAATATGGGCTTGATTTTGACATGCAAACTGATTCGGCTTTTGCTTTAAGCAATAGGTTTAAAACTGCTGTAACACCGGAAGTTGTGGTTTGGGACAATGAAAAAGCAAGCATTGTGTATCGGGGAAAAGTGGATAATTCTTTTGCCTCTGTAGGAAAACGTAGAACTGTAGTGACTGAATATTATTTACGAGCTGCTATATTGCATTGGGAAGCGGGTAGGAGAGACTTAATAGTTAATACAGAGCCGGTTGGCTGTTTCATTCAAAGACAAAAAAAGTAATATGAAAAGTAGAATTTTTACCTGTTGTTTTTTTCTTATCGCTTTGATTTCCAGGGCTCAGACCCTAACCTTTTCGGAGCACATAGCGCCAATTGTGTACAAGCATTGTACCTCATGCCATAGGCAAGGGGAGATTGCGCCTTTTCCTCTGACCAACTACCAGGAGGTGAGCGGACGAGGCGATATGATTAAATACGTGACTAGCATAAACTATATGCCGCCATGGAAGCCCGATCCTCAATATAGAAGCTACCAAAAGGAAAACTATTTGAGTGCTACCCAAAAGCAACAGATTACAGATTGGGTAAATGCAGGAATGCCTCAGGGAAATCCTGCTTTGGAGCCTGCTTTACCTGTTTTTCCGAGCGGATCTCAGGTTGGTGTGCCGGATTTGGTAGTTTCTTTTGCAAAAAAATATGTACATGTTGGAACCAATACAGACGAATACCGATATTTTGTATTGCCAACTGGTTTGACAACAGATAAAAAAATAAGGTCTATGGAGTTTAGGCCAGGCAATAAAAAGGTGGTTCACCATGCTTTGGTTTGGGAAGACACAACAGGTGCAGCCGCAGCAGAGGATGCATTGACACCAGAATATGGTTATTCTGGTGGAGGATCAAATAATACAAACCTTAGTCAACAACAACTTCCCGGGTATGTGCCTGGTGCTTTTCCTGTGATTTACAGCAATGGGATTACACAAAAGTTGCATGCGGGAGGAGACCTGAAGGTGCAAATGCATTTTGCACCGACCTCTACGGATGAGGCGGATTCATCCTCTATTAATATATTTTTCGATAATTCAAACAGCATCAGATACTTACAATCGTTTATTATGTTGCCATTGCCCAATGTATTGGTAAATGGTCCGTTTTATATTTTTGCCAATACAAAAAAAGAGTTTCATGGCAGATACACTGTGCCTATAGATGTTAGTCTTTTGTCAGTTGCCCCACATTGTCACAAGTTGGGCACACATTGGAAGGTTTATGCGGTGAAGCCAGGGGGCGATACCGTTAAATTGATTCATATTCCATCCTGGGATTTTAACTGGCAAGGTGCCTTTCAGTTTAAGCAGCTTATAAAATTGCCGGCTGGTTCTGTGATTCATGCTTTTGCTGGTTATGACAACACCACTGGCAATGTGAACAATCCACACAATCCACCGATCAACATTACCTGGGGAGAGGGAACAGGAGATGAAATGTATTATTTACCCATTTCATTTTTACCCTATCAGGCTGGTGATGAGAATATTGTGTTGGAAGATCCTGTAACGGGTGTTCGGAATCCGGTTTTTGAGCAGGTAAGTGATAAATTGTATCCTGTAGCCCCAGTTCCAGCAAATGAGTCGATTCGCTTTGGTTATACATTGGCTACATCGGGTGAAGTGGGTATTCGTTTGTTTTCTTTGGAAGGAAAACTGAAAAAGACCATTGAGCCAGACAGTTACCATTTGCCTGGTTACCACACCCGGGAGTTGCAGGTTTCAGATTTGGCAGCTGGTGTTTATTTTCTGGAGTTTACAAAAGGGAAAATACGGCAAACCCAAAAGGTGGTTGTGGGAAAATGATATTTTGAATCAAAATCCTGGTTTTAAGAAGTTTATATGAATAAAATTTGAAAAATAAAGATCTATTGATTGAATCCAAAACAACTTCTCGCAGGTTTTGAGCCAAAAAGTATGAATAAGATCTGTGGTTTTAATGCTAATTGATTACTCTTGTTTTTGATATTTCTTTGCTATGAAATTCTTTCCGTTTATTCTTTTGTTTTTTGGCTTTGCTATTCAAAATCTTAAGGCCCAAACTTTTGAGATATCCTGTGAAGATTCGGTTGTATTTGAACCTGATCTATTTCAATATATTCAGACAAGTGCCATTGTTAAAAATATTTCAAATACAACAGTTCATACGATTGTTACAAAAGAGGAAATATCTGTTCAGCCTGGACATCGGTGCTTCTTTAATTGGGATTTACTTCATCATCCTCCTTCAGCAAGTGAAAGTTATGACACCATCGTTCTTGCTCCTCAAGAGGAAAATAACTCCTTTAGTTCGGTGTTAGATCCAAATGGAATCAATGGAACATCTACTATTCGCTATTGCTTTGTGGATGCTTTTAATCCAGCAAATAGAAATTGTATTCAGTTAAGAATCAACTATGGCGTAAATTCAAAGAGCGAAGTGATTTCTGGAGATTTACCAAAAATTGTTTCTCCAACCTTTGATTCAGAAAGCCAATCAATACGAATAAAGGAAAATGCAGAAAACATCAAGGTCTGGAATATGGTAGGTCAAAACATGAATTTGGATTTTAAATTGGATGGACATGAAACGATTGCCAATGCCTCCACCTTAAAGAATGGGATTTATATTTTGACTGGAAATGTTAAAAATGTGCCTTTTAGAGGGAGTGTGAGGGTGGTAGGAAACTGATAGGACTAAAGATTATACCTATGTTTCTGGTTAAAAATATTTCGTATTTATATCTCTAATCAAGGTCGTTTTCCAATTTAAAGATTAGTATATGAGTATGTTAAGCTCTTTTACTTAAATATTTAAATCAAATGAATAAACCCAATCATTTTTTTCCTAGATTCTTATTTCTTATTTTTCTAAGCTGGCTGTTAGTTAACAATGGGCAATCCCAAATATTGCAGGATGATTTTGAAGGAAATGGAACAATATCTACATGGTTTCCAGATAATTGCGAAATAAATACAAGTGAGCCCAATCCTTTTTCACAGGGAATCAATACCTCAGCAAAAGTTTTAAAATATAAAGATACAGGAGGACAGTATGCCAATATTGGGTTTAATGCCTCAAGCAATTTTAACTTGTCGGTTAATCATACTTTTAGCTTCAAAATATATGTTCCGTCTTCAGGAATAACTGGAACACAGGCAAACACCATTGCTTTAAAACTGCAGAATGGTACTTTGTCTGAACCATGGACTACACAGTCAACCATTTTAAAACCTATTCAGCTTAATCAATGGCAAACCCTTAGTTTTAATTTTTTGACGGATGCTTTTTTTAATCAGGATCCAAATTCTCCCAATCCAACATTAAGAGGAGATTTCAACAGGGTTTTGATTCAGGTGAATGGAGAAAACAACACGGACCAGGTGCTGGCCTTTATAGACGATTTTATTTACGAAGGAACGGCTCCTTCCGAACCTGTATATGACCAGCTGGTGTGGAGCGATGAGTTTAATACCGATGGAAATGTAAATACTGTGAACTGGCACCAACAGAGCCAAATGCCAGGCTGGTTTGCTGGCGAACCTATGCACTACACCAATAGACCGGTAAATTCTTTTGTAAGCAACGGATCACTTAAGATTGTGGCCAAAAAAGAAGCCTACACTGCCAACGGACAAACCAAAAATTATACCTCCGCAAGACTTAACTCAAAATTTGCCTTTACGTACGGCAAAGTTGAAATCCGGGCAAAAATGGCTGCAGGGATTGGCACATTACCCGCTTTATGGATGTTGGGAAAAAACATTGATGAAGCAGGCGCATGGTGGACTTTGCAAGGGTTTGGCTCTTTGGTTTGGCCTGCCTGTGGAGAAATAGACATTATTGAACACTGGGGCGACAATCTTAATTTTGTTCAAAGTGCCATACATACCCCTTCCAGTTTCGGCAATACAGAAAACAAAGGAGGACAAACAATAGCCAATGCTACCACTGGTTTTCATACCTATGTGTTAAACTGGAGTCCGCAAAAAATGGTTTTTAGTGTGGATGGCCTTGTGCACTATACCTACAATCCGATTTTGAAAAATGCAGACACATGGCCTTTTAATGCTGAGCAATACATCCTGATGAACGTTGCCATTCTTCCAGGCGTAGTAACACCAGCATTCAATCAGGCAACTATGGAGGTGGATTATGTGAGGGTTTATCAAGAAGGAACAACAGCAAACCAAGTACCAATTCAATCCAAGGTACCGATTGGTTTCCCTAACCCGACTGACAATATTTTATACATCGATCTTCCAGAACCTGTGAACCAAAATGTTGCAATTCAAATCAGGACCATTGGTGGCCAATTGGTAAAAACTCAAAAACAAGCGATAGAGGATAACCGTATTGTTCTGAATGACTTAAGTGCCCTTGCTTCTGGTTTGTATCTGGTTTCTTTTGAAGCTGGTGGTAAGCTTTATCATGTTAAAATGGCTAAGATGTAGAATTCAAAATTTTTTGATTTTCCCTTTTACATTTTCGCCGTAAATGATTCAAAATCAACATCCTCAGCTTCACAAATAAAACCCACCGCATTGCGTCCGGTAAAGGCTGCAGGAGGCATACCACCGCCGGCGCTTACCCAATGTCCGGATAAAAAGACATTGGATAGTTTGGAAAACTTTTGGGGAATCTGGGTCAAAAGACTGGTTGGTGTGGGCAGCCAACCTTCATAACTTCCCCGGTAGTTTCCGGTTTCGTTTTCGTAGGTAATGGGCGTGGCCACATCGCAAAAATCAACATGGTTTCTAATGCCTTGAAAGCGAATTTCAAGATTGGAAATGAGGGAATCGGCTATGCGCTTTCTTTCTGCCCAGTAATATTCAATCCCCTTTTCATGGATGGTTTTCCAATATTGGTAATCTGTGGCGATTAAGGATGTAATCAAGGTTTTTCCGGGGCCTGCCAGGGTTGGGTCGAAATTGTAAATCTGGAAGGTGTTCCTTTCCAAAATCGCATTTCCCAAATCTACAGGTTGCTTCAGTGCCAAATTCAAACCGGAAATGCTGGAGCCAAGGTCTTGAAAATCATAAGAAACGCCCGCTGAAAAATAAAGCAGTCCGGGGAATGTCTGCAAGTTTTCAAATGCCTTGGTGTGGCTTTCGTCTGCCCATTCTTTTCCAAGCAATTCAAAAATGGCTTTGTGTCCATCACCCGCAGAAATAAAATAATCACCTTCCACCGCTATGCCATTTTCCAGGACAATGGCTTTGGCATTTCCATCTACAATTTCTATTTTCTGTACCGCTGCATTTGGATGAAAGTGGCCACTCAGGTCTTCAAAACGCTTTTTGAGACGTTTGATAAATGTAGAAGATCCACCCAAGGGATAACCTGCCGAACCCATGTGTGCAAAAGCAAGCTGCATAAGGATAAAAACCATACTCATTTCCGGATGCCAAAGCTGGGCAAAGGCTTTTTTGAGGTGTGGATTTTTGAATCGGGAGGCGAATTCACCCAAGGTTACCCTTTGCCATTTCACCATGGAAACGATTAATGGGAAATCGGTGAACACCGTTTTTATGGCTGAGCGGGTTTTGTTCCAAAGGCCAATTTGCGGAAAAGGCATGGGATGGTTAGCTAGATCGGAAAGGCTTTCGAACAAATCCTCAATGACTTCCTTGTCTTCAGGCGACCAGGAAAGCAGTTCATTTCTAAGTTTAAAAATGTCCGTATAGATGTGCAGCACTTTTCCATCTTCGGTTTCATAGTCGGAAAAACTGCTGTGGTGGTAAATAGCGGTGTTTTCAATGATGCCCAATTCCCGCCACATCCAATAGTAATCGGTGCCAGGACCCGAGCCCATCAACCAGTGAATAGAACCATTTACATTATATCCATTTCGGTTCCAGCTTTGGCATACGCCCCCTGGATGGCTGTTTTTCTCAAAAATATGGGTTTCAAATCCATTCATCCGGGCATAAATGCCAGCCGAAAGGCCGCTAATACCTCCGCCAATAATATTTACAATAGGGGTTCTTTTCATGGTTCATCTGAATTGAAGCCCAAAATTACCCGGCTGCTCAGGCTGATACAGGATATTGATTAGGTGAAAAACTGATTTTTGTTGGGGTGAATAAAAATGTCACCTCTTCGAGGTTTCTTACGGATTGTGAGAATTGATTATATAAAAATGTCACCTCTTTGAGGTTTGCTACGATTGGTGGGAACTATTTATAAAAATGACAAATCTCCGAGGTTTACTTCGATTTATTGGAATTTTCAATAGTAATTTCACCTTTTCGAGGTTTTAAGTATGAGATTCTGCGAAAAAGGATCCAAGATTTATCTTTTCAATCGGATTTGCCTTTTCATTTTTTGATCTATAGGAGTTAAAGAAACCAAAAATCCTATGTTAAATTCCCAATCCTTTTCAAAAAATTAATCCTCAAAATCCTCATAGTCAACAATGTTCCAGTCTGCAATTTCTTTCCAGGCTTCAACTGCCTCAACATGGGCTGGATGTGTTAAGTAATTTTGCAGTTTCTTTCTGGAAGGAAAAACAACATATAAACCAAAATCATAAGCGATTGGTCTTTGAGAGAAGTTTTCGCCCATACTAAAGTCTTCAAAATCAGAAATTTTCCTGGGCAATTCCTTTAGTTTGATTATTGCTTCTTTATATTTTTCATTAGTTTTTAAAATGCCTGGTTTTAATTTAAATAGAACCAAATGTGTGACTTGTTTTTGCCCAAACGCCTTGTCTGGAAATATGCCAACAAGTAAGGAAATTAAAAAAAAGAGGAATATAAACTTCTGAATATGAATGAAATAATTTGTATTAATCATAAAATTTGACTTGTTAATTTTATAAGGGAGTTTTATTTATTTTGATTTCCAATAGGCCATTTGTGGTCCAGCAATTTCAACCTGAGCTTGAAATAATTGACCTGAAAGCGGGTACTTCTCTAAGTCCTCTTTAGAAAGCCCTTGTCGGGCAGAAGTGATAAAAAGCGTTTTTCGTTCCTTTCCTCCAAAAGAACATGAGGTTACATTTTTAGCGGCTACCAAAATTTTACCGAGATATTTTCCATCAAATGAGGACCAAATACTCACACAGCTTCCACCCCACATTCCAATAAATAAATTGTCATTTTCATCTATCGCCATTCCATCTGGCCAGCCAAGCGTATCGGGAGTATGGATTAATACTTTTGGATTTGAAATTTCACCAGTTTCTATTTCAAAATCAAATGATTTAACAGTTCTTGTTGGGGTATCAATATAAAACATTTTGTGGCCGGATTTGCTCCAAACTATCCCATTGCTTATGGAAACCGAATTAATTTTGACTTTAGACCTTCCGTTTTTTTCTATCATAAAAAGATGCGAGGCCTTGCTAACCTTATCCATGTTTAGGCCACCAACCCATAATCTGCCATTAGGATCACATTTTCCGTCGTTGAGCCTTTGATTCGAGCCAAGTTCTTTAATAGTGGACAATTTTGTAATTGTTTTACCTGAAAAATCGCCGGAATAAATACCGTCTTGCAAGCCTAAAATTAGTTTTTCCTCAAGCTGTGAAGGCACCAAAGTTCCAATCCTTTGGCCGGTCGGAAATGAAAAATGTTCCCTGGTTTCTGGGTCGAATTGATGAACAAATCCCTTTTCAATGTCCACGAACCAAAGTTTTTTTCTACCAGAATCCCAAAATGCACCTTCGCCCAATTGGCAGTTTGGTTCTAAAATTAAGGTTGCGGTATATGTTTTCATTTTTGAATTCTGGGCTAAAACGTTGATTGACAATAGAATAAATCCTAAACAAGAAAAGGTGAACTGATTTATTTTCCAATTATTAAATATTGTTAATGAATTTATTGAATTGCTAATCGTTATTGATTTTTCCATGATTCGTATTGTTGTTTGCAAAATGTTATTTTTGCACCTCAAATCTGAATGATTCTAATGAAAAACATTTTATTTTCTTTCATCTGCACCCTGGCCCTAAGTGGAATAGCGGTAGCACAACCTGCCATTAAATTTGAAACCGAAAACTTTGATTTTGGTGAAGTAATTGAAGGCAAAATGGCCAGCCATGAGTTTAGTATTTCTAATACTGGCAATCAACCTCTCATTATCAACAATGTTCAGGCTTCATGCGGTTGTACCTCTCCACATTGGACAAAGGAGGCCATCATGCCTGGAAAAACAGGGATTATTAAGGCAACATTTAATTCATCCGGTCGGCCTGGTCAATTTAATAAGTCTTTGACTGTTACCTCAAATGCTGGAAATGGTTCCAAAACTATTTTCATTAAAGGAAACGTAGTTAAAAAAGAAGACAAAGTTTACACAGAAGAGCAGAAGAAAAATTCTGCCAAAATGGTTATTGAGAAAAGTAGTTATCCTATAGGCAAACTAGAGGTTAACCAAAAAGGAACTGCTAAAGTGAAAATCAGAAATACCGGAATTAGTCCTTTGGAAATTGACAATGTGACAAGCCCTTGTGGATGCACAACATTTAATTTGAATAAAGGCTCTATTAAATCTGGTGAAACAGGCATTTTGGAAATAACCATTTCACCTAAAATGAAAGGATCTTTTAAGGAAGAAGTTTCAATTTCATCCTCTGACGTCAACACACCTAGTTTCCGAATTTATCTTGAAGGTGAGGCCATTGAAGGTTTTACCCCAAGCAATATGAAAGAAGGCGCAGGTGCGAACACGTTTAAATAAGCATATTCTTTTTTGAATCTTAAAAATTTAGCCATTTGGCTATACAATTTTAAAGCTCAACCTTTCACCAGAAGGGTTGGGCTTTTGCTTGTTATAGGATTTTCTTTACTATCTCAAAATAAATCAAATGCGCAGTTTTGGAAAGATTGGTTTAAAAAGAAACCAGAACAAAAAGGCGTTTTAGGAGGTAAGGAAAATTTAGAAGAAAGGATTCGAAGTAGAACTCTGGACGATGGTGAGGATGCAAAGCCATTGGTTTTTGGTGACTCTGCTGCATCTGATAAACGTGAGGTTAGAAAAAAACGGGTTAAAAAAAGAATGTTTTATGGGGCGATGACCAAAAAGGCATTTATCAAAAAAATGACTGGAAGGAAAACGACTGTAGAGCTTTTTTACTTTCTAAAAAAGGATCAGGAAATCCAACCATTTGTTCGTGATGTTTATTGGTATCATCGCTTGAAAAAGAAAATATTTGTTGGAACCATAAATCCCAGGGATAAATTGTTTGCTAAAATTATGCATGGTCCCTATAAAAAGTTAACGGACGGAAAGGTGGAAGAGGAGGGTATTTTTTATTTTGGTTCGAAGCATGGTCGATGGATGTACGAAAAGTTGGTAGGAGAGGAGATGATTCTTACCGAGAAAGAAAAATATTACAAAGGCCATCCTAAAGAATCTGTTTTTTCATATTTTGATGCTGATAAAACAAAAATAAAAGAGGTTATTCCCGCAAAAAATGGCGATAGGCATGGTGACTATTGTAAGTTTTCTGAACCTGGAAATATGTTGGCAGATGGACGATACGAATACAATGTAAAAGTTGGGAAATGGACTGAATATTTTGATGATAACAAGAGAAAGATCAAACTACAACTTCAATACCAAAAAACATGGGACGAGAAGGATTTTAAGCCTTATACACTAATTAAATTAGACGAAAAGGGAAAAGTTGTGTATGATAAAGCAAAAGAAGACAAGAAGAAACCCGCTGATAGAAATCCTGACCCAACCAAAGAATTTTAGTTTACAATAATGGTCAACTTAAAATCCGGAAAATCATTAATTGCTCAAATATTAGTTCTGTTTGCAGTAATTTTTTTGATCTGGTTCTTTGTAAACAGACCTAAGGATCCAATTGCTGGTTTGGTGCCTGAACATGCCAGTTGGTTTCTGGAAGTTGATCGTCCCTTGGACGTTTTGAAAGGAACTCAAAAGGGTTTACGACTGTTCTCTAATCCAAATTTAACGGTTTTTGCCGAATGGCAGCAGGAATTGGAATTTGTAAATCAGGTTTTAAAGTCAAATGTAAAAATCAGCCAATATTTCAAATCCGCCACCATCGGGGTTTCAGCCCATGTTATCACCGGAAAAAATGCTGGATACATATTTTATGTTCCGGTTCCAAATGCGGAACAAAAAGTATTTTTTGATATATTAAAAAAGTTTTACTCTTCTTCCCCTGAATATAAATTTACTGAGAGGGAATACCTGAGTCAAAAGATATTTGAAATTAAGTTTAAAAAGAATGGGACCACCTTTAGTTTGGCAAGTTCTGATGGTGCTATTTCTGGTTCGTTTTCCGGCTTTTTATTAGAGGAAGTTATTAGAAAGGCTGGATTACTGTTTAAGCCCAATTTTGTTACGAGGTTAAAAAAAGATGTCCGTTTTGTAAGCATTTCTACACATCCGGTTCGTTTGTTTATCAATCTGAAAAAAACAAAAGAATTTGTAGGGCAATATTTAGGTCAAAATTTAAAAGGTCTCGAACTTATTTCAAGTCTTGGTAATTGTATAGCCATTTCTTTTAAGGCCCCTTCCGGACTCAAATGGCAATCAGATGGTTATTTGTTAATTGAGAATCCTTTGGAAAAGGGTTTGCACGCATCCCAATTGGATTTTGAACTATTTCGATTTGTTCCAGATAATCAAGCAGTTAGTCTTCAGTATAAGTTGTCCGATCTTTGGTCTTCATTGTCAATCAAAAGTACAAATGGTCCTTCTTTAAAAGATACGGTTTCTAAAAGCCTTGAAAATGAAGCTGTTATTGCCCTTATAGAAGGGGAAGGATTGAAAAAATACAACCAGGTTTTTATAGCTAAGGTTAAAGATGCCAGGCTTTTTGACAGTTGGATGGAAGCTCAGAATTCAAATTATCCAACAGAAAGAAAGTATCAGGAAAGAATTGGAGATCAATGGCTTAAACTTTGTCCAAATCCTGCAGTCGGGAAAAAAATTGGAGGAAAAATGATGCAGGATTGGTTGCCTATGTTTTACTATAGAGAGAAAAATTTTGTAGTATTTTCAGATGATCTTTCAACCTTAAAACGAAGTATCCTTGCCTTTAAAAAGCCAATTCAATTGGAAAATCCTGAAGTCAAAAGCAGTTCCAGTTATGTCCGATTTAAATTTTTGGTAAATGCCTCAATTCCATTGCTTTTAGAGGCTTCTACAGGTGTTTTTAAGGAGAACTTTCAAGAATGGTTTCCTATTTTGAAAAGCATTAAAGATATTACAATTTTGGATAATGGTGAAGAAGAAGATCCAACCTTAACGGCGACGGTTAACTGGAAAATTCCATCCGCTTTATTAAACAATTGGGTTGAAAAGTCTAGAGTTTTTGTGGATACCAGTATTTCTTCAGGACCTTATCGGTTGGAATCTAATTACTTAGAATCAAATTTATGGGTACTGCAGGATGTTAAGAATAATTCCTATTTATTTGATGCCGGGCTTCGTTCTAAATTCAAAATTGAACAAGGATCTTCCTGGGTGTCCACTCCTCAATGGATAGAGCATAAAAATATTTCAGCGGCGTCAATTTTCCTTCCTACCAAAGGCGCATTGTATTTGGTGGACCAAAAAGGAAAAAACCTAAGTGGCTTTCCAGTTCAGATTCCAGATAGCAATGCGATTTTACAACAGGCCAGGGCTATAGATTATGATAATTCAAATCAATACCGGTTTTTTGCTTCCGGAAGATATGGTTCTGTTTTTGCTGCTGATTTAAAAGGGCAGTTTTTGGATTCATGGAATCCATGGAAGCATGATGTTCCCTTAAGTCTTGCGCCTGAGCATGTTAGAATTGGTGAACGGGATTTTATTGTGATGTTGGATCAAGCAGGAAGTCTAATGTTAACCAACCGAAAAGGGGAAATGCAAAGTGGGTTTCCAGTAAAGCTGGCCAATAGAACAAACCAACCAATTTTTGTTGAACGAGGGCTGGAACTAAAAACTTCATTTATTTACGTTTTGTCCGAATTGGGTCAAATGGAGAAGTACAACTTTATGGGCGAATCCAGTTCAAAACAACAGCTTTTCAGACCAGATAAAGAAACAACTTTTCAGTTTGTGATAGATCAGCGAAAAAGGACATTTGCCATAGCAAGGATTTCAAATAAAAAGATTGTAATTTTTGATCAAGGGTACAGGCAGATTTTTGAGTTTAAAGCACAGTCTGACAATGTATTGGTTCAGCTGTTTCAATTTGGGGCCAGCAATAAAATATTTTCAATTACCGATTTTGGCTTGAATCAATGCTTTCTTTTTGATGAAGCAGGTCAAACTTTGAACCATCCTATTTTAGAAAGTGGCAGGCCAATTGATATCGTAAAAAAAGGAAAAGGCGAATCTGGTTTCCATATTTTATTGGCCTTTAAAAATCGGCTTTCAATTTTGGAATTCGAAAAAGACTAAATTTAAAAGCCTTTCATTTTCCATGATTGGCTTATGGAATCGTAATAATTCAATTGATCAGGAAACTCGATCCACTCTTCTTTTTGGTTTGCATTTGGATAGTAATCCGACAAATCCTCTCCATTTACCATTTTCTCAAAAAGTGTTGCTCCTTTATTTAGTAAGATATCTGGTTTCATTTTAAAGGTATGAAAAACTTCTTTAAAGCCTGAAATGCTGATGTGATTGCTGGTTTTTAGAAATCCTCCAATTCCTGTCCTCTTTCCATATAAGGAAGGCGCAGGTCTTGAAACAAAAAAGAAAACATTTCCATTCTTTTCATGAGCAAAGTGCCACTGATACGCTTTGTTTTGGGCTTGATAATAAGCGTCTATTTCTGATTTTGTGCCAACCGATTCTGGTAGTTTGGCGCTTTTTAATACTATTTCTGATAACAATGCCTCCTTCTGACTATTTGAAAAATAGTCAGAAGGTTTTGTTTTCGGATTTTCATCTTTACAAGCAAAAGCCAAAAAACTTAGCAGAATAAAAAGACAGATCGGTTTTTGTGTTTTCAGAAAATTCATCTTTAAAAATCAGAAGGCAAAATAAACATTAAAATTATTGAGATTTTCAGGCAATTTAATCTAATCGGTCTTTGCAATAATTCACTTTTAACTATCTCTTAAACAGGTACTTAATATTTTAAAATCATTCATTTATTTAAGGTTAGTTAAATTCCGATCTATATTTCCATTCTGGTTTTTTCAATTATCATTCAAGTATCCTTCTTGTTGGTCTATTTTTACAAAACTTTAATCGTTAATCTGTTTTATGCAGTTAAAATCGTGGTCGTTTTTCTTAGTTTTTCTTCTTTCGTGCTGCCTGGTAAATTCCTTTTCAATTGCTCAAATTGTTAAAATTCAACCCAGGTTTCCAAAAGTAACTGACTCATTAACTATTACATATGACGCCACTCAAGGAAATGCAGGTCTAAAGGATTGTACCGATATTTTTATTCATTCCGGTGTTATAACATCCGGGCCAAATGGTGCTACCTGGTCTTCTGTGCCCACAGTTTGGGGTTCATCTAATAGTAAGTGGAAGCTAACGAACCTCGGTGGAAATAAGTTCCAGATCAAATATAAGCCAGTAAATTTTTATAATATTTCTTCAAATGCAACGGTCTATAGATTGGTCTTTGTTTTCCGAAACCGAACAGGTTCAATAACAGGAAAGACGGAAACGGGAGGAGATATTTTTATGCCAATCTATCAGCCTGGACAATCAGCCATTAAGTTTTTTGAGCCATTCCTAAAAAGTTTAGAAGTGGAGGCAAACACAGTTGTCAGCTATGTTGGGGCCGCAAATTTTAATAGCAACCTGAAGATTTTCCTGAATGATACACTTCTAAACCAGGTTCAAAATGATACAATTGTTACAGGAAATGTCCCCACCAATATTTCTGGTTTGAAAAAGTTGAAACTTAGAAGTGGAAATAATACGGTTTTGGTGGATTCTTTTTCAGTTTTGGTTAGACCTCCCATTCAAATAGAAGCATTGCCCATTGGCGTGGAAGATGGTTTTAATCAATTGAGTTCTACTTCGGCTGTTTTTTGTTTACGTGCCCCTGGTAAAAATATTGTGTATTTGAAGGGTGAATTTAATAACTGGCTTTTAAATGAGGCGAGCCAAATGAAAAAAACGCCGGACGGAAAATTTTGGTGGATTTTGATTCAAAACCTCGATCCACTTAAGTCATATTCGTATCAATATTTTGTAGATGGTAAAATTTCAATTGCCGATCCTTATTCTAAGATTATTCTTGATCCATTTAACGACCAAAATATTAGCCAGATTAACTACCCGAATTTAAAGCCTTATCCAATCGGAAAAACCACTGGAAATGTTTCAGTTTGCACCACTGGTCCTTCCGGTTTTGTATGGACCAATCCGAATTTTCAAAGACCTGCGAAAAAAGATCTGGTAATTTATGAGCTGTTAATTAGAGATTTTGGAGTGCCTAAAACATTTGGTTTTCTCTCAGATTCTTTGACTTATCTGGCTAAATTGGGTATCAATTGCATTCAGCTTATGCCAGTTATGGAGTTTGAAGGAAACCTTAGTTGGGGTTATAATACGAGCCATCATTTTGCTTTGGATAAATATTATGGATCTGAAACTGCTTTCAAACAATTTATAGATAAAGCCCACAGTTTAGGTATTGCCGTTGTTCTGGATATAGCTTTGAACCATTGTTATGGTCAATCTCCTTTGGTTCAATTGTATTGGGATCCGGTTTTAAACAGGCCAGCTGCCAATAATCCATGGATTAACCCAATGCCAAAACATTCATTTAATGTGGGTTATGATATGAATCATGAAAGTGCTGATACCAGATATTATGTGGATAGGGTAATGAAACATTGGTTAACAGAGTACAAAGTTGATGGATTTCGTTGGGACCTTTCGAAAGGATTTACTCAGAAAAACACCTGTACCACACCCAATTGCGACTCTGGAAATGAGATTTACAATTGGGGATTATACGATCCTACAAGAATTGCTATCTGGAAAAACTTGTATGATGACATGCAGTCCTATTCCCCAGGTTCGTATTCTATTCTGGAACATTTTGCTGAAAATTCAGAAGAAACTGAACTTTCCAATTATGGTCACATGTTTTGGGGAAATCTAAACTACAATTATATAGAAGCCGCCAGGGGGTATCCAGGCAATTCGGATCTTTCTTATGGATATTATAAATCCAGAGGTTGGTCAAATCCCAATTTGATAACCTATATGGAAAGCCATGATGAAGAGAGACTTATGTATAGAAATATTAATGAAGGCAATAACACACAAGCTGCTTTGGGTTATAATGTCAGGGATACAGCCACAGGTTTGGATAGAGTGAAATTGGCCTCTTGTTTCTTTTACACCATTCCTGGTCCAAAAATGCTCTGGCAATTTGGTGAACTTGGATATGGGTTTTCCATCAATTACTGCATCAACAATGGTTCTATCAATACAAATTGTAGAACTGGCCTTAAGCCCATTCAATGGTTTTACTTTAACCAGACAAACCGCCGAAGTCTTCACAAGGTAACCCAATCATTGATTGCATTAAAACGGTTAGAACCTGTTTTTTCAACCGAAAATGTCGTGTTAACAGTTGGTACTTCTGCCATAGTTAAGCGAATTGTGCTAAGTCATAGTTCAAGGAATGTAGTGGTTTTGGGGAATTTTAGTGTGGTTTCCAGACAAGCCGTTCCCAACTTTACTTCTACTGGTGTTTGGTATGAGTTTTTTACTGGTGATAGTATTGTTGTAAGTTCAGTTTCGGCGCCAATTGCCTTTCAACCAGGTGAATATAGGATATACAGCAATAAAAAATGGAAATCTCCTGACACGTATATTGACTTGCTTTTATCCAGTGTGCCTGCTAAAACAAATGGCAGCATGAAGGTATTTCCCAATCCAGCTTCAGATTATTGTGAATTTCAATTACCCAATTTTTTGGATGAAAAAGTCAGCATAAGTATTTTTGATATTTCTGGAAATACCATTTATCAAACAGAACATCAAACTTTTGCTGGCAGTATTCTCCTTGATTTACACTCCTTTAATTTTAAGAATGGTTTACATGCTTGCAAAATTATAAGTAAAAATAAAGTCTATTTTTCTTCACTAATATTGAATAAATAATTGAAAAACAAGAGCTTATTACTTTTTTTGATTCTAAATTTATTGCCTCAATTTTCTGTCTTTGCCCAACAAACTGAATGGGTTAAGCAACTTGCGGGGAAGAATTGTAAAATTTCCCCAATTAGTTTGTTACCCTATGACAGCGATCGGTCCATTTTGCTTTTTAAGGCAGACAATAATTTTTTCGTCGGGCGAAAAGAGATTAAGATTTCGGATACCTCGGCTGTGTTAGGAATTATTTTTGATGCCCAGGGAAATTTTAATGAAGCAGATTCTATCACCGAGTTTATATCAAAACAGGTACCATCTATTTCAGGAAATCAATGGATTTTGAAAACAAAAGAACGGAATGGCAATTTCTTTTTGGCTTATGGCCTTAACTCACCTATAAAACTTCCGGTTGGTCTTTCCTGGAATCTGGCCTATTTAGATGGTTTGGGTCATCGCCTTTGGGAGAAGCAACTTCTTGAAAAACAGCATATTAATGAAATAAAGCTTTTGAATGACGGTAAATGTCTTTTGGTGGGAAGCGAAACTTCATTTTCTGGAAATAGAAACATTTGGATCAGCGTTTGGAATGAATATGGAAAAGAGATTTGGCAAAAATCAATTGGAGGGAAATCAGAAGATATGGCATTGGCTTCCACTTTTGATGCGGATGGAAATATATTTGTTTCCGGTTATTTTTCACCAGATTCAACTTTTTTAGGAAATACGAACGATCTTTCTGGTCGAGAAAAGGATGGTTTTATTGCCTGCTTCACCAATAGTGGAGTAGAGCGTTTCTTTTACCGACAGAGAGGTACAGGTTTTAATGCTGTTAATTTTCTTTGTCTCCAAGCTTTGGGAAAAGTTTATTTTGTTTCCACAGTTCAAGGAAAAGATTGGCGTTTAGCACCATACGGATTTCCAAAAATTGGAACTCAGGACTTGGTGATTGGTTTGGTAGATCCAAAACAGGAAAAAGAAAATGAAATGCCCTTACGCGTCTTCCCAAATCCTGCAAAAGAGCTGGTGTACTTTGGGCTGGAAAGAAAGTTCTCAAAAGGTAAGCTAATAGCCAGTTTACACCAAAAAAATGGTCCGGTTTTGCAACAAATGCAGATTGGAAATGAACCAGGATCCAGCTACAAATTTAACGTATCGAACACCAAGCCAGGTGCTTACTTTATTACTTTAAAGGGAAAGGCGAAGGAGATTTCTTCCAAAGTGGTTGTAGAGTAAAGCTTAGGCTTTATCCTTTTTGGCCTTTTTGTCTTTTGGTGACTTCGCTGTTTTTGAAGTTTGTTTTTTCAAGGCTTTTTTAGCCTTTTTTTCAATTGCCTCCTGAATGTCAGACCACTTCTTAGAGATTTCTTTGCCTGCAAGTTTTACATCTTTCTGAATTTTCTTGCTTAGCGTTGGGTTTAACTCAGACAGAACTGTTAGAATGTTTTGTTCTAATTTTTTTGCCAGCTCCTTTTTTTCGTTTGTTGCCATGGTGTTAAAATATTATGCAAAGCAAGGCTTCAAATTGGTTTGAATGTTACGCCAATATTATCAGTTTGCCAATTAAACCAAATAGAATCCAGCTGTGATTTACAATCGGCTAAAACCTATAAAATCTGTGGAAATTGGTTCTAAACCTTCTTGCTTCGTCAATGTTGCAATTTGCGCTCTGTGATAAGTTCCATGGTTGAAAATGTGTGTCAGAATATCATAAACGACACTTTTCGTTTTAGTTCCATTGAGCATTTTATAATGGACGATGGCGTCAAGATCAGAAGTTTCTGAAATGATTTTGTTCCAGTTTTGAATATTGGAATCAATAAGTGAATTCAGGATTTCTATGGATAAGTTTCCGAAAATATTGGGATGAGCATTTTCAATTCCACCAATTCTGCAAATCCATGCGTTTTCTGCCAACACAATATGAGAAAACTTTTCCCAACAAGCAGTGGAAGAACCTTGATTTATCATTGCCTCAAAAACTCTTTTATTTGCCCAGACATTATAGTTGCTTAGTCTTAAAAAATGTTGATTCATACCTAAAGATTAGTAGCTATAAAATTGATACACGCTTTTCGAGCCTTGTCTGTTTATTCCTTCAAGGACAATTTTTCCTTTTGCATTTGCCAGGTTGGCTTCTACGTCTGAAGGGCTTTCGCATTTGATTCCGTTTACAGCAGTAATTATAAATCCTTCTTCAAAACCAAGCTGTGAGAGCACCCCTCTTCCTGTTATTTTCACTATTCTTACGCCGCTATCCACTTTAAATCTTTCTTTTTCCACCTTAGAAACTGATTCCAGTTCGGCACCAAGTTTACCTGAAATAAAAATCTCTCTTTTTATTTTCTCTGTTGTTCCTTCCCTGTTTGTTAACAGGCAGATAGCATCTTTTATTTGTTTATCTCTTTTAAAAGTAATTTTTACTCTTGATCCAGGATCTTGATAAGCAATTTCTTCATCAAAATTTGCTTTGCTGTCAATTGATACATCGTTTACTTTGAGGATTACATCACCTTTTTGAAGTCCCGATTTATCAGCTGCACCTTCTGAGACAATGGAATTAATAAGGACGCCATTTAAATTATCAAGTTTATATCTTTCTGATAATTCAGAGTTTATATCAATAACCTCGGCACCCAAAAAGGCTTTTTGTACGTCACCATATTTAATCAGATCATTTACGATTTTCGCCACAATATCTGAAGGAACTGCAAATCCATACCCGCTATAAGATCCTGTTTTTGAGAATATTGCAGTGTTAATGCCGATTAATTCTCCCTTTAAATTGACCAAAGCACCTCCTGAGTTTCCTGGATTAATTGCTGCATCAGTTTGTATAAAAGCTTCAATAGGAAAAGATGAGTTTACAATATTTAGATTTCTGCCTTTTGCAGAAACGATTCCAGCTGTAACTGTAGATGTTAAGTTAAATGGATTTCCAACTGCCAAGACCCATTCACCAACTTTAACTTTTTTGCTATCGGCAATTTTAATAAATGGCAAGCCTTTGGTATCCACCTTTATAACCGCTATATCGGAGTTTGGATCAGTACCAACTAATTTGGCCTTGTAAGTAGTTTTGTTGTGGATAACCTCAATTGTTTCCGCATTATCAATCACGTGGTTGTTTGTGACAATATAACCGTCTGCTGAAAATATGACACCAGAACCTGAACCTGTTTGTCTGCCGGGTGTGCTGAAAAAGAACCAATCAAAATTATTTTGGACTCCGGAAACAGTTTTTATAAAAACTACACATGGAGTTGAAATGGAAGAAGCCGATACGAAATCTGTTTTTGGAACTGGACTACCTGGTTGATCTGCGGTTTCTCCAATTAGTTTTCCAAGAGATTCATTGCTATAAATACCCAAAGAAGATTCAAATTTGGTTTCAAGTTGGGGTTCAATTATTAACTTGTGATAGCTAAAAGCACCAGAAAATCCAGCTAATAAGCTAATAATAAGTATATTGTGAGCTTTCATTTTTATATAAGCTTTCTTTAATTTATTTCTGGTTAAATTTATTTTTTTTTAATTTTTCGCAATCAATTTTCATATTTATTTGCAAACCATTGGTTGATCTACGTCAACCGACTTAAAACACTACTTTATGGACTCGCGATTTACTACTCTTCAAAAATTTTACCAAAAATATTGGCCTGACATTACAGAAAGCCAAATCCAAAAAATGGCTAATGTAATTACTATGCAAACTTTGAAAAAGGGTGAAGTTTGGCTTTCCCCTGGTGAAGTTTGCGACTTTATTGGAATAATTAACTATGGCATTATCCGGTATTTTACTTTAGTGGATAAAAAAGAACATATTGGTCAAATTTATTTTGAAGATCAGGCAGTTACAGATTACAGCAGCTATTTTACTGGGAAACCTTCCCGGATCTATATGGATGCAGTTAAAGAAACAGAAGTAGCTGTTGTTTACAAAAAAGATTTGCAAAAACTAATAGATGAGGATATAGTGTATCAAAAAATGATGTACGATTATTTAAGTCTTATTTACATAAATAATTTCGAAAGGACCATTTCCCTACTTTTGGATAGTGCTGAAACCAGATATTTGAAATTATTAAGTACGCGACCGGAAATTATTCAAAAAGTGCCACTTTATATGGTAGCCTCTTATTTAGGCATCACTCCAGAGGCATTAAGTAGAGTACGTAATAAGATTGCGCATACAGGGGCATAGTTTTTTATTTTTTCGAATAGGTTCGGATTGATTTGCAGAAACCGAATATAAATAATTTAGATTCAGATCAATATCCTCGAAAATTTCTATTATTTTGATATAGGTTGTAAAGATTAGGTATTTGATATATACATATATCGTACTTAATCTCAATCAACGAAATAAGGCAACTACGTCTACGATCTTTGTTTCCTTATTTTTTGGCATCATAATTTGAAACGGAAAAGAATTTTAATCCTTGGAGCGACAGGGGAAATGGGCAAGTATGTAACTATTGGTCTTGCCTCAGAACAACTAGAATATAGAATCTTTATAAAGGATAGAAAAAAGGCATAGAATATTTTGGCGATCAGTTTGAAATTTTCCAAGGTGATTGCAGGGTAATACCGGATCTTCAAAATTCATTGTAGGGTGTTCACGGCGTATTTATCAACCTCAATATTGGCATTTTGCCGAATGAAGAAATGGAGAGCCTAACAGAAGGATTGAAGAATGTCCTTGTTATTTCCCGAATGCATAATGTGGAGCACATAATTATCCAACATGCCATGCTAATCGATAAAATGCCAAAGGATAAAATATATTGGCCTATGCTTTAAGCAATTATTAATTTGGTGCAGTTGGTAGAAAATTCAGGTTTGAACTACACAGTTATAAAATCGTCTTTGTTAATGGAGGATTTTCCTTAACGGTTTCAAAAAGGAAACATGGTTAATGTTCCTGAAGACGTTGATTTTTCATCCTATTGGGTGACAGGAAATGATGTTGGAGAAGGGGCTCGAAAATGTTTCTTCAAGAGTAATTCATTTGGAAAGCTTATTAACGTTCAAGGAAATGACCGGATTCATATAAAAGCTGCAGCAGAACTATATGTGCAATCAAATCCAGGTTTGCGACTTTCTGTGGGCGGCTTAAATTTTCTTCAACTTTTATCTAAATTTCGATTTGGTGGTGAAGAAGACATTCAATGGTTCGAACTGTTGAATCAGCACGAAGAGGAATTTTTATTTGCAAAAAACTATGGATTTGTAAATGATAAAAAAAGGTCATTTAAAGAGTTTTCAGAAGGGGTTTTTGGATCCTCAAAATCTAAGGTAATGATCTTATTCTGATGCAATGGCCTGATAAACAGGCGAATTTGTACTTATTTGGGCCTGAAATGCCTTTCTGATTCTATTTCAATTGTTTTAAATTGATTAACATTCCTGGTGGATAAAGTGAAACAATACTTTTACCTGGAATTTCCATTTTTGACCAATTGGCCTTGGCAGAGATTTTTACTTTCTTATCGTTAAGCATAATCTCAATTGGGTAATTAAATCCGGATGCCTGGCAATTCCATTTATATTCCAAATAGGATTTGCCTTCTGAATTTGTTTGATTAATTAACAATTGAGGCCATTCGGTATAATTGAGATATTGATTAAAAAATGGATTTAAGTCTATTTTAAAAAAGGTCGAAGCAAATTCCGCAATTTGATTTGTTGCTATTGGTTTTAAACCAAATTGGTCTTTAAAACTATATAGCCATTTAAACCAAAGAGAATCATTATCAACTACTTGCCTTAAACTATGCAGCATCCAGGTTCCTTTATAATACATGTCGGAATCTTTCCATGCATTGAAATACACTTGTTTTAATCCCTGGACTGGTGTCTTGTTTTTAATTTTTTTCTTTTGGGTCAATAAATAGTCCAAAGCCTTTTCTTTTCCCTGAAGTTTTTCAACAAAAAGAGCTTCAGAATAGGTGCAAAAAGATTCATGAATCCACATATCGGCATGGTCGCTTGCGGAAATCTGGTTACCCCACCATTCATGCCCTGTTTCATGCATCACAATAAAATCGAATCCAAAAGCATTGTTTTCAAATTTATCACCATACGCTATGCAGGACTGGTGTTCCATTCCCAGGTATGGAGTTTGAACCAATTTATAGCCATCATTCGGAAAAGGAAAATCACCAAAAAGTTTACTTAATTCCCTTACAACAGTTTTGGATTGAGCCCATTGTTTTTTGGCTTTGTCATAATCCTCCCAAAGTGCAAAATATGACATTTTTAAGATTTGTTTACTTTCAGGAAGTTCTATGGTATCTGTCCAGGTTTTGTAGAAACCTGCATTGAAAGTGATGTTATAATGATTTATAGGATAAGTAACTTTAAAAGAATATAGAAAGGTTGAATCTGAAACTGCCTCTTTTTTAATGAATTGACCATTTCCAACTGCAATTAAATTTCTGGGTACTTCATATTGAAGCAAAACAGAATCGGCTTCGTCCTCAGGATGGTCTTTTGATGGAAACCAAAGACTTGAACCTTCACCCTCGCAGGCAACCCCAATCCATGGTAGGCCATCTTTATCTTTTTCCCAAACAAATCCACCCTCCCAGGGTGCATTGGATGCCGGATGTGGATGTCCCTGATAATCAAACTGAAGCCAGAAAATTTCAGATTTTTTGGGGAGAAATGGCAGATTTACTTCAACTGAATTTCCAATCCTTTTCCATTTGGCTGGTCCTTTTGGAGTGTTTATTTGTAAAATATCAAATGATTGGGCAAGATCAATTTGAAGCGTTTTTGACTCAGTAAGGCTTTTACAAGTCATTTTATTGAATCCAGAAATGAATCTTGTAGTTGGATCAACTTTGATTTTCAGATGATAATGCAGTAAATCATAGTTACTTCGATTTCCGTGAAATGCCCCACGTAAAGTATCCTGAAAGGTGTATTTCTGGCCCTTTGATTCACCAAAAAGCAAAAAACAAAAATAAAGTATTGCCCAGATTTTGAATTTCATTCCAAAGGCGATTTGTATGTTGTTAATTTGCGGCCCGTTTTAAAGAAAAATGAGGAATTTGATTTGCCAATCGGCTTTCAAATATCCGCAAAAGTAGAAGCAATTCTGATGAAAATATCTCATACCTGGCTGCAAAAGCTTATTCATTTGCCTGAAAGTACTGCTCAGGTTTCTGCCATTCTCACTGGTTTAGGCCTTGAGGTAGAAGGCATTGAGGCAATTGAAAAGATAAAAGGAAATCTTGATGGTGTAGTTATTGGCGAAGTTTTGACTTGTGAAAAACATCCCGATGCCGATAAATTAAAAATAACAACCGTAAATATTGGTACTAATGAAACTCTTCATATTGTTTGTGGTGCCCCAAATGTAGCAGTTGGGCAAAAAGTGGTGGTTGCAACAATTGGTACTACGCTTTATCCTGTCGAAGGAGATTCAATTTTTATAAAGAAATCAAAAATAAGAGGTCAGTTATCAGAGGGGATGATTTGCGCTGAAGATGAATTGGGATTGGGTAAAAGTCATGATGGTATTTTGGTTTTAGAAACTAACTTGCCGTTAGGTACTTCTGCGGCAAGATATTTCAATCTGGAAGCAACACCAGTTTATGAAATCGGCCTTACACCAAATAGGGCAGATGCCGCAAGTCATTTTGGGGTTGCCAGAGATTTAAAAGCATTTCTCAATCGGCCTGTGATTTTTCCAGAATCAATAAATGTTGCAGGTGGAAAATTGCCAAATCCTATTGAAATTGAAATACAAAATTCAGATTCATGTCCCAGATATGCAGGTCTTTACATTCGGGGACTTAAAGTTGGGTCATCTCCGGAATGGATGCAGGAATCCCTCAGATCTATTGGCTTAAATCCAATTAATAATTTGGTAGATATTACCAATTATGTATTGCATGAACTTGGGCAACCGATGCACGCTTTTGATGCTTCTAAAATAGAAGGTAGAAAAATAGTGGTCAGGAATGCGAAGGATGGAGAAACCTTAACAACGCTTGACAAGGTCGAACGAAAACTTCGGCCTGAAGATTTGGTTATTGCGGATGCAAACAAGCCATTGGCTTTGGCCGGTGTTTTTGGAGGACTTGGGTCAGGAGTTACGAGTGAAACTTCTGAAATTTTGTTGGAAAGTGCTTATTTTCATCCGGTTATAGTTAGGAAATCGGCTCAGTTTCATGGTTTGAAAACCGATTCAAGTTTCAGATTTGAGAGAGGAACTGATCCGAATATGGTGATTAGGGCGATGGAAAGGGCTGCATTTCTAATTCAGGAATTTGCGGGTGCAACTGTTGAATTTGCAGTTGCGGATGCATACCCAAAGCCAATTGAGGATAAAAAATTTGTTGCCAAATGGCGAAATATCAACCGTTTAATAGGGGAGGACCTGCCAAGAGAAAGGGTTTACGAAATATTAAATCTTTTGGAAATAGAGGCCAAACCAATTGCGGAATATGGTCATGAAGGTTTTGAAGAGGAATTTGAAGTTTCTGTCCCTGCCTATCGGGTTGATGTAGAAAGGGAGGCTGATATTGTAGAAGATATACTTCGGGTTTATGGAATTGATAACATCAAAATAGACAGTGATTTAAGTACTGATTTTATTTCATCCAGGGCGGGTTCAAAAGTGGAAAAGGTCTGGGTTCGGGCCAGTCAGTTTTTAGCGGATTCAGGTTTTGTTGAAATTATCACCAATTCTTTAAGTCAGCGTACTTTAACGGCTGGTTTAGAAGAATTTAAGGATGAAGATTATGTTGAAATTCTAAATCCTTTGAGCGAAGATTTAGGTGTTATGCGCCAAACACTTCTTTTTTCAGGGTTGGAGGTTTTGGCATATAATATCAACAGAAGACAAAACAACCTAAAGCTTTTTCAACTTGGAAAAGTTTACAAAAAGACTGAAACTGGTACAGATGAGGGTTACCGATTGGGATTATATACGACCGGCCAAATTCAGGAAACTTCCTGGGAGAACAAAAGCGGAGAAATTCAATATTTTTATTTAAAAAAGTGGGTTGTGAACCTTTTTGCAAGGTTGGGAATCAGCCAGATTCAATTTAGAAATGAAATTACCTCAGCATTTGAATTTGGTCAAAGTATATACTTGAAAAATCAAAAGATAGGTGAACTCGGGCTTTTGAAAAATGTGATTTCAAAAAGAAAAGAAGTAAAGCAAAGCGTTTTTGCATCTGAGCTCAATTGGGATTTGATGATGAAATTGAAATCTGCTGCCACAGGAGTTAAAGAAATTTCTAAGTTCCCGGAAGTGAGGAGAGACCTATCTGTGGTGATAGATAAGAGTTTAACTTTTGATAAAATTGAAAATCTCGTAAAGGCCAGTAATAAACAGTTGATAAAATCAACTTCAGTTTTTGATGTATATCACGGAGATAAAATCGATGCCGGTAAAAAAGCGTATGCTTTGAGTATTATCTTGCAGGATGAGAATCAAACACTTACAGATTCTCATATTGATAAAACTATGGATAACATCATCCGAAAGTTAGAATTAGAAATTGGGGCGATAATTAGAAGATAGGGCGTAAAAAAGATGAAAACCTTTTGGCGAATCCTTTCTTACTCAAGACCATATAGTGCATATTTCCCTCAGTATGTAGTTCTTGCGATACTTATTGTTTTTTTCGGAGTCTTTAATTTCTCCCTTTTAATTCCGCTTTTAAATGTCCTTTTTGGAAATGTAAAGGTTCCTGAAGTGCTTGTTGACCCGGAATTTAGTCTTTCTATCAATTTTGTTGTCGCTAAGTTCAATTTCTACATGTATTCTTTAATCAGGAATCAGGGATTGGAATATGCTCTTTATTTTATTTGTGGAATAATTTTTCTATTTATCTGTTTATCAAACCTTTTTAAATACCTGGCTCAGAGGGTAATTACAAGGATGCGGGTGGTTTTGATGAAAAATCTGAGATCAGATATTTTCTTGAAATATTCAAAGCTTAGTATTGGTTACCTCAACACCCAGAAAAAAGGAAATTTATTAACTGTTATCAGTAATGATATTAACGATATTGAGTATTCCATTTTGACGTCATTAGAAGCCATATTTAGAGAGCCATTTTTGATAACAGGGTATTTTATTTTCCTGTTTACTATATCTCCTGAATTAACTTTTTTCACTATTTTATATTTACCTATTTCCGGATTGATTATTAATCAAATTACCAGAAGATTAAAAAGTGGCGATGGTTTGAGGTTGATGAGTAACATTGTTTCTCTTACAGAAGAAACACTTTCAGGCCTAAGAATTATTAAAATATTTAATGCTGAGAAATTTATTAGAAATAAATTTGATGAGGTTAATAATAATTTTACTAATTATTTGAAGAACTGGCTGAATAAAAGAGAAATGGCTTCTCCTGCCTCAGAAATTCTTGGTGTTCTTTCTGCAATAGGAATTATACTTTATGGTGGTCATCTGGTAATTAATAAGAGTTCGAATCTGGATGCCTCTCAATTTATTACATATATTATTATTTTTTCTCAAATTCTAGGACCAGCCAAAGCCATTTCAAATTCATTTGCTACTGGCCAGCGTGGAGTTGCTGCGGGAAAAAGAATATTCGAAATTTTAGATATTGATGATCAGATTAAAGAAATTGAAAATCCAAAACATAAATCTGAGATCCAGTCCAGCATCCAGTTTGATAAAGTATCGTTTTCCTATGGTCAGAATCCGGTATTGAAAGATATTTCCTTTTCGGCTTCTAAAGGAAAATCTCTTGCATTGGTGGGTCCATCTGGGGGAGGAAAATCTACAATTCTAGATCTTTTGGTTAGGTTTTATGATGCAGATTCAGGAGCAATTACAATTGATGGCGACGATGTCAAAATGCTTAAAGTTAGCGATTTAAGAGGATTGTTTGGTATGGTAAATCAAGATACTATTTTGTTTAACGATACCATTTTTAACAACATTGCTTTTGGCAAAACCGATGCCACTCAGGAAATGGTTGAAAGAGCTGCAAAAATTGCAAATGCCCACAGTTTTATTGTTCAGTCTGAAAAAGGATACCAAACGGAAATTGGTGATCGGGGTTCGAAACTTTCTGGTGGTCAGCGTCAAAGACTCTCTATTGCAAGGGCCGTATTGCGAAATCCACAAATTCTGTTGCTTGATGAGGCAACTTCAGCCCTGGATACAGAATCGGAAAAACTGGTTCAGGATGCCATTTCAAATTTAATGATTGGCAGAACTTCAATTGTAATTGCACATAGGCTTAGTACCATTCAAAATGCTGACCAGATTTTGGTTTTAGACAAAGGAAAAATTGTAGAGTCGGGCACCCATGAATCACTTTATACTCAAAATGGTTTGTATAGAAAACTTGTTGATTTACAGAGCTTTTAATTGTCTAAATTGAGTTTTAAATTATGCATAATCGTAAAATAGGTATACTTGGAGGAGGCCAATTAGGACTTATGATGCTTCAGGCTTGTTCTGACTGGCATTTACAGCCAGAGTTTTTAGATCCGGATCCGTTGGCATCCGCAAAAGCTTATGCAAAGGTTCAAGAAGGAAGTTTTAGAGAATTTGAAACTATTGTTCAATTTGGAAAAGATAAAGACCTGATTTCTTTTGAGATTGAAGATGTAAATCTGGAGGCCTTAAAACAATTGGAAAAGTCTGGAGTCAAGGTTTTTCCCCAGCCAAGAGTACTCGAAATCATTAAAAACAAGTGGACTCAGAAGCAATTTTTAAGGCAAAATGGATTTCCTACTTCTGATTTTAGATCTTTTGATAGTGGCCAGATTAATGATATAGAAGCCTTTCTTCCAGCTTTTTGGAAACAAAATGAAGGTGGTTATGATGGCAAGGGTGTAACTTCTGTTAATTCATTTTCTGATTTACAAAAGATTCCTTCAATTCCTGGTTTTTTAGAAAAGGCAGTTAATATTCAAAAAGAGTTGGCTGTAATTGTGGCCCGAAATGAAAGTGGAGAAGTAAAAACATTTCCAGTAGTTGAAATGATTTTTCATCCCGTTGCTAACCTGGTTTCTTATCTTCAATCGCCTGCGATTATTTCTGTAGAAATTGAAAATACTTGCAAGACTATTGCTTTTGAATTAATTGAAAAGTTGGAAATGGTTGGTTTACTGGCTGTTGAATTTTTTCTCGATAAAAGCGGAAATGTTCTGGTAAACGAAATGGCGCCAAGACCACATAACTCAGGACATCATACCATTGAAGGAAATATCTGTTCCCAATTCCAACAATTTTGGCGTTCTATATTGAATTTTCCTTTGAGTGAAACCGATATACTGTTTCCTTTTTCTGCAATGTTAAACATGATTGGAGAGCCAGGTTTCACTGGAGCTCCTGTTTATCAGGGAATTGAGCGTTGTTTATCCTTATCTGGTGCCTACCCACATATTTATGGAAAAGCTGAGACACGACCCTATCGAAAAATGGGCCATGTAACAGTAGTGGCGAATTCCTTGGCAGATTTGCAGCAAAAGGTTTCCTTTGTGCAAAATCATTTGAAAGTCATTTCATGACAGGCGACGTACAAGTATCAATCATCATGGGCAGCATTTCCGATCTGGAAGTGATGGAACAAGCTGCCGAAACACTTAAATCAATGGGTATCAAGCACGAAATCACCATCGTTTCTGCCCATAGAACTCCTAAACGAATGTTTGAATACGCCCTAGGTGCATCAGACAGAGGGATAAAAGTAATAATAGCTGGAGCTGGAGGAGCTGCACATCTTCCTGGTATGGTGGCCTCATTGACCAATCTTCCTGTAATTGGAGTACCAATTAAGTCTAAGTCTTCTATCGATGGCTGGGATTCTATTTTGTCTATTTTGCAAATGCCCACTGGAGTTCCAGTTGCCACGGTTGCTTTGGATAATGCTACTAATGCAGCTGTTCTTGCTGCCCAGATTCTGGCTTTGTATGAGCCATTGGTAGCTGCAAAATTGAAACAACATAAAGAAAGCCTAAGGTTGAAAGTAGAAGAAAGTATTAAAAAAATGACGGATAAGGATTTTATGAACGATTGATCGGTCTTTTTGGCCTAGATTGAATATCAATCCATTTATTATTAAAAAGCTAAACACCTTTAATTATTTTTAAGTTGAAAATTTAAAAGAATGACAGACACCATTCAAAAAACTGCACTACATGCAGTACACCAATCTCTTGGCGCCAAAATGGTGCCTTTCGCAGGTTTCGATATGCCTGTGCGATACAGTTCCGATCTCGATGAACACCACACAGTTAGAAAAGCTGTAGGCGTTTTTGACGTGAGCCACATGGGCGAATTTTGGGTAATGGGCCCCAATGCCCTGGACCTCATTCAATGGGTAACTTCAAATGATGCTTCAAAATTAATCCCGGGAAAAGTTCAGTATTCGTGTTTACCAAACGGAAAGGGAGGAATTGTAGATGACCTTTTGGTGTATTGCATTGGTCCTGAAGAATATATGTTGGTTGTAAATGCTTCCAATATCGAAAAGGACTGGAATTGGATTCAAAGCCAAAACAGGTTTGGTGCCAAAATGGAAAACTTTTCTGACAACATTTCTTTGTTGGCTGTGCAAGGCCCATTGGCCAAACAAGTCATTCAAAAGTTAACAGAAGTAGATTTAGAGCCCATTCCATATTACAATTTTACAAAAGGTACTGTAGCAGGAATTGAAAATGTAATCATCTCAAATACAGGATATACTGGAGCTGGGGGTTTTGAATTGTATGTACCCAATGACAAAGTGGAAATGCTTTGGAATGCCCTTTTTACAGCTGGCCAACCTGAAGGAATTAAACCTATCGGTCTGGGCGCCAGAGATACTTTGAGGCTTGAAATGGGTTTTTGCCTGTATGGAAACGATATAGACGATACCACAAATCCTTTGGAGGCAGGCTTGGGCTGGATTACAAAATTTACCAAAGATTTTGTGGATTCAGATTATTTAAAAAGCCAAAAAGAAGCTGGTTTAAAACGTAAACTTGTTGGTTTTGAGCTAATTGATAAGGGTATAGCCAGAGGACATTACCCTGTGAAAGATAAAGATGGCAAGGAAATCGGAATAGTAACTTCAGGCACCATTTCACCTTCTACTGGAAAATGTATAGGCCTTGCTTATGTTCCTTTTGATGTCTCCAAACCAGGAAATCACATTTTTGTTGACGTTCGGGGCAGGTTACTTGAAGCAGAAATAGTATCTTTGCCGTTCTTTAAATCGTAACTGACTCTTTATCAATATATTATTGGCTAATGCCGAAAATTGACGTTTGCCTGACACCAGAACTTCTGCCTCTTTTTAAGCTCGAAGATAAAATTGTAGTTGTCATAGATATTTTGAGGGCCACCTCTTGCATGGTTACTGGCCTTGCCCATGGAATTTCCGAAATATTACCCGTTGCATCTCTTGAAGAATCAGCGACTTATGGTCTTATGGGTTATATAACTGCTGCCGAAAGAAATGGTATGAAAATGGAAGGTTTTGACCTTGACAATTCACCATTCAGCTATATGGATCCAGTTTTATATGGCAAGAAAATCTGTGTAACCACAACAAATGGGACCAAGGCTATCATTTTGTCTTCATCGGCAAAAAAAGTAATTATCGGTTCCTTTCTTAATCTCAAATCTGTTTGTGACTACCTCTATATTAGAGGATGTGATGTGGTACTTCTTTGTGCTGGTTGGAAAGGTCAGGTAAATGCAGAGGATACCCTTTTTGCCGGAGCTATTATTTCTTATCTGAGGGATTCATTTCAAATTGGAAATGATAGTGCTTTGATATCGAGAGATTTGTATGAAATGCAAAAAGACAGAATGCTTGAATACTTGAGAGATACCTCTCACTTTCAAAGGTTAAGCCGATTAAATATCCACAAGGATATTGAGTTTTGTTTGCAAAGTAGTATTTATGACTGCCTTCCTAGATTGGAAAAGAACATTATTGTAGCTTGATTTTCTAGTTTTGTTTAGATGAAAATCATTTCCAATCTAATTTTATTTTTTAAGTACCATTTTATAGAGGTTTCGATACCTGGTAAAAGCTCTATTTCCTATAAATTATGGGCTATTAGTAGATTGATTAAATATATCCTCGCTGGTGGAAAGGAATGTGGTTATTATTTACAGGAAGATCTTGAAATCAAAAATTCTATTGGTTTATTTTATATTCCTAAAAATACCGATCTTGTTTTAACTGTAAGTTCAAAATCCGAGAATAATCTTTTAAAACATTTTGATTTAAAAGATCCAAATGGTGTTTTTTTAGATATTGGAGCAAACGCAGGTAAATATTCAGTTATGCTGGGAAATCAATTCCCTGGTTCGAAAATTTACTCATTTGAGCCAAATCCAACCACGTTTGGGATTTTGAGTAGAAATATCTCTTTAAATAAGCTGAACTCAAAAGTTAGTTTGTTTAATATTGGAGTTTCAGATTCAGAAAACGTGCTTTCATTTGATTCTGTGAATCAAAATACTGGACTAAGCAGAATCGTAAAAGCCGATCAAACATTGACTGGAACCATTACCAAGGTGGCAGTTAAATCTCTTGATTTTGTAGCTAAAGAGTATGGAATTAACCCTTCGGAAATTGATTTGGTCAAAATTGATGTTGAAGGACATGAACTTGAGGTGGTGACAGGTGGAAAGAATACGTTCTCCAATATGAAAAAGGGGGGCAGATTATTGATAGAGATTCATCCGGAATCGTCCAATAAAAAGGCAATTCTTGAATTGTCAACAAGTTATCGGTTTGATTTGCAGCAACTTGATGAAGAATATTTTTTAGCAACCAAGCTTTAGTATGAGTATTTCATTTATAATCATTCTGATTACAGTTGGCATAAGTTTTTATGCCTGGCAAAACCCACATTGGTTTGAAAAGTATGCGTTTTATCCAGCAAAAGTTTGGAATAACAAAGAGTATATCAGGTTTTTTAGCAGCAGTGTTTTGCATGTAAGTGGAATGCATTTGCTTTTTAACATGATGACTTTTTTCTTTTTTGGATCTACAGTGGAGGGTTATTTTGATGCGTATTCACCTGGGAATGGTGCCCTTCTTTTAGGAATACTTTATGTTACATCCATGGTTGTTTCAGAATTAGGCACTTTGTTTAAATATAAGGACGACCGAAGTTATAGCTCAGTTGGTGCTTCAGGTGCTGTTTCCGCAGTATTGTTTTCAGCCATTTGGTTCAATCCTACCAGCCAGATACTGGTCATGTTCATTCCAATGCCTGGCTTTGCATTTGGCGCAATTTATCTTTTGTACACGGCATATGCTGCCAAAAATGATTTTACGGGACATATAAACCATGATGCACACTTTTATGGTTCGGTATATGGAGTTTTGTTTTCTTTGATTTTAGCACCTTCCTCTATCCCTGTTTTCTTTGACAAACTGATTCATTTTCAGTTGTTTTAGAAGATCGTTACTTCTCTTTCCGATATCTGATTTTCTTTTTTCTTAGTGGTTGCAGTTTTCCTATGTTAAAATCTGCTTCTGATTTTAGCCGCCATTCCTTTTTGGTTTTACTAAAATAGTACAATTCGGGATTCCTTGCAGGTGAAGGATTCTGTAACCTTGATTCTAAAAGCGTATTTTTAGCTGGCAATAATTCAGCCTTCATTTTTACAATTGGAATTATTGAGTCAGTTTCTAAGGCACTCGGCTTTTCCTTTATTCTGAATTCTTTTTTTGAATTCCAAAATGAATCTGGGTTTAAAATCAATTTGTTTTTTTTGAATGTATGAACCAACTGGATTTCAATATTTGACCTGGCTGTTTTCGTAAGGTACCAATTCATTGGAATATCTAAATTGCTGGCATTTAAGTTGAATTCCAGAATTGAATCTTTTCCGCCACTTTGAGTACGTAAATATTCGTTTAGTTTTCTTTTATGGGTTTGAAGATTTGCCGACCGGATTCTGGAGGTGGTTCCAATAATTGATTGTATTTCATTTAAAAAGAAAGCGCCCTTAAAAGCTTGATTTTCTTCTTGTTCGTTTTCTATTGAGATAACAACTGGCTGTAAAAGTTTCCCAAATTTAGATTTACCAATAGCAGCAATCAGCTCATTTGTGGTTTCATATCCTCCGTTTTCGTAATATCCACCATCCACATAGTGCAGGACTTGACCTTCAGAATTTTTTAAAGCAGCAGAAGGTGAAAAAACTGGAAATCTTGCACCTAAGTGAATCGCAGTTCCCAACGACAGATCAAATGGTATTTGCCTGGATAGGCTTATTCCATTTGAAAAAACTCCGGAATCAAGGTTTTGATTGGACAAAATGGCTTTTCTCCCTGACTCAACTTCGGTAGAATGAATTAAGTATAAGGGATTAAATCCTGAATCATTTGGATTGAAAATTAAATTATTGAAGGAAAAATTCTGATATTGTTCTGGCAGAATGTGATTTTGAATTTTTTCATCTACCGTTTTTTCAAACGCAACTGCCCTATCAAAACTCTCAGAATAAAATGGAATAAAAGCACCAAATATTTCGCCGACAATTAATCTATTGGTTAAGGCGGAAAGAAAGTCCTCCTTGTAAAAATCCTGTAAGCAATTACTTACACTTGGCTCGCTATTAGTCTCTCTTGCAGCGGCATAAGAAAGCACACCCATTGATCCACCAGAAACGGAAGCGAAGGCAAAAATTTGTTCATCAAACTTTGGCCCCAATTTCTTCCTTAAGGAATCCAGAACCATTACAGTCCAATATCCTGAGCGATTAGCCCCGCCTTCAGCATTGATGATTAGATATTTGTAAGGATTTTCTTCTGTAAAAACCGAACCGTTGATTAATAAGGAATCATCTTTAATACTGGACAATGGCCTGGATTGCAGCCATTTTTCCATAACCTTTTCAAAGTTGACAAGCTCCGATTTGGAAATTAAACTCTCTTCTTGTTTTTGAAAAATTGGATGATCGGCATTAAAAAAGCTATTGATAACAAAAAATATCAACAAGGCTCCATAAAATGGAAATACAAAAACCTTGTTTAAATATGCAATCCAAATGAGAACAATAGACCAAAAACACAGGCCCAATTGAATTACGGTGGCGGGTCCAAGTGTTTCTAAAACAGATCTATGGCTACCCAGCAAAAAGCAAACTAAAATGAAACCAAAATACAAAAGCAGATAAAATCCGCCTCTGAAGGCAGGAAAAGTTTGAAGCAGGCTTTTTCCTTTAAAATCTATTGAAATCGGTAATTCATTAATTTTTTCAGGAACAGAATGTGAATTATCAACAACAGGTAAAACAATGGATTTCAGTTTATTTATAAATCGATAAAATATGGATTCTGAGGATTTGGCAATTCCTGAGGTTAAAACCCGAAGTGCAACAACCCAAAACGAGTTTCTGTTATTTCTGAAATATAATACTAAACAATTAACAATGAGGGTAAAAACGCAGGCTAAAAACCATTTTATTGAAGAAAAACCAACAAATGAGTAGGAGAGGAGTAGAATGAAAAACGGACCAAATAGTAAAAGTCCGGTATATAATCTGAGTAAATAGCCCCGATATTTTTGAATAAATTCGTGGTATAACCAGGCCTTTATTTTTAGCCGGGATGTTGGATAATGTTCCGGATCTTCAAATAAATTTCCCTTGGTGCCAGAGAAAAAGAGCAGCCAATAGGCCCCTAAAAAGTATAGAATTCCGGAAAGAATAATCGAAATTTCAAATGTAATAAGCTGAAAACCAAGATTTTTCTCGGATGACAGGGCTTTTAAAACATCTCTTCCTTGTGGGGCAAAAAATAAGGTAACAAACTGTATCCCCACCAAAATGGGTATGAGAATGCTTTTCCTAATAAGAAGAAAAAAATAACGAACTGCCCAGAAAACCTTTTCCATTGCGGGTAAATTCCCTTACCTCTGCAATAAGCTTTAATCCACTGAATACGAGATTTCTCTTAATTCATTAAACAAACAAAGTAAGTTTTTTCTGAATCGATACCTGAATAACACTGGTTATGAAAGATGTTGTTGACAATGCTATAGTTTTTCCAGAATGAAATCCGTTAACTTATTGTACAAGTGGTTCCTGGTATTTCCTCCATAAATGCCATGGTTTCGGTCTGGATAGTAAAATGAATCGAATTTTTTGTTGGCCTTTACCAAAGCGTTTACCATAGATACTGCATTTTGGAAATGCACATTGTCATCTCCCGTTCCATGAACCAATAAGTAATTGCCTTTCAGCCTGTCCGCAAAAGTTACAGGGCTGTTTTCATCATATCCTGCTGCATTTTCAGATGGCAATTTCAGATAACGTTCTGTGTAAATAGAATCATAAAATCGCCAGTTGGTTACAGGTGCAACGGCAATTCCTGATTTAAAAACATCAGCCCCTTTGGTTAGGCAAAGGCTGGTAAGATATCCGCCGAAGCTCCAACCCCAAATGCCTATACGACTGGCATCTACATAGGTTTGTTTGGCCATGTATTTGGCAGCATCAATCTGGTCTTCGCATTCCAGCTTGCCCAATTGGGCGTAAGTTGATTTTCTAAATTCGGATCCTTTTCCACCCGTTCCACGATTGTCCACACAAAAAATGATATAGCCTTTGGCTGCAAGCATTTGATACCAGAAAAAGTCTGGTCCGCCCCAGGCGTCAGTTACCAATTGATGGCCAGGCCCTCCATAACAATGCATCAAAACCGGATACTTTTTAGATGGATCAAAGTCGGCTGGTTTTATCATCCAGGCATTCAGTTTTATGCCTTTTTCAGTGGTGATTTCGAAAAAAGATTTAGCTACAATTTGATACGATTCTAACTTGGTTTTCAGGGCCTTATTGTCTTCTAAAACTTTAATAAGCCTTCCGTCTGCATGATTTAAACTATAAACAGGAGGCTGGGAAGCTGTGTGATAATCGTCTATATAATATGTGAATGAAGGATTAAAACTAATCTGATGTGTGCCCGCTCCCTGGCTTAGCCTTTTCTTGTTTTTTCCTGAAATGGAAATGGAATACAATTGTTTCTGGATGGAGCCATCCTCTGAACTCATATAATATAGTGTTCCTTTCTTTTCATCCAGGCCAAGAAAGCTGCTTATTTCCCAATTGCCAGCGGTTACAGGCCGTATCAATTTGCCATCCATCCCATACAGATAAATATGCTGATAGCCAGATAAATCTGTACTGTAAATAAATTCTTTTCCATTGTCCAGATAAGTAAGGTCGTCATTGATTTCAAAAAAGGTTTTTGCAGTTTCGGTAAGAACGGTTTGCACGTTTCCAGTCGCTGCATCAATATGAAGCAGGTCTATTTTGTTTTGCAGCCTGTTCATTCTCCTTACAGAAAGTAGGTTTGGATTTTTTGTCCACTGGAAGCGTGCTATGTATTGATCATTTTCTGCGCCTTCCTGAATGTCAAGTATTTTTGCCGTTTCCAGATTGTAAATGGAAACATCTACTCTTGAATTTTTTTCACCAGCTTTTGGATATTTGAATGTGTAATCTTTTGGATATAAGCCTGCCCACTTTTGCATGTTGTAGGTTGGAACCTGCCTTTCATCAAAACTTAAAAAGGCTATTTTTTTTGAGTCCGGTGACCAATGAAATGATTTCCAAAATTCAAACTCTTCCTCATATACCCAATCTGAACTGCCATGAATGATTTCGTTTGCTTTGCCTGTTGTGGTTATTTGAGTCTCTTTCCCACTTGAAATCTCCATTACATACAAGTTGTTTTTAAAACAATATGCAATGCTTTTTCCATCAGGGCTAAAAGTGGCCAATGATATTTTTTTACCAGCAGAAATTGCACTTAATTTCTTAGTGCTTAGATTGTAGAGAAAGAAAAAGGCCTTTGAACTTCTTCGATAAATGGGTTCAATTCCGGTTTCAATCAAAACCATATTTTCATCCGGACTCAGCGTGTAGTTTTGAATGCCAATTTGGGCGGTGTCAATTTTTAGATCTTTGCCTTCAATGAGGGTTTTTATTTTCAGGCCAGATTTAATGTCATAAACCTCTATGTTTTCATCCTTTAGGGCGGAATACTTATCACCACTTTTAAACCAATTAATATCTTCTATGCCTTCTGCCCGCCAGATTGGATTTTTCCAAATGTCGTCAAGCGTGATGTTTTTCTTTTGTTGAGCAGATAAGTTGCTCATTGTTAAAAATATAGAAGCAAGAATTAAAAATCGTCCTTTCATAAAACTTTAAAATGATGGCGAAAGTAAGAAAGGGTTTTAATTTAATTTCAGGATTGGGTTAAATGGTTGAAATAAAGTATTGAATAATTCAATCGGTTATTGATTAATTTTTAAATTTGGTTGCCGGATGTTATCGGAGTTTTAAATGAAGGAATTATTTAAAGGATATTATATTGAAAATCAGTCAATTGATTTTTTGAAGTTTGCCAATTTCTAAACTCAATAAAAGAAGAACTTGAAGTTGATTTGCGAATAAAAAAACCATTGTTCTACCTTTTTGGCAGATTAGAGTTGTGTTTTTTCCATTTGTAAAAAGTCAGGGCTTTTGCTGTTTATAAAATCAATACTTTTGGGAAAAATTTAAATAAGTCTTAATGGGTAGTTTTTTCAAATATACGTTCGCCACAATACTAGGCCTTTTCCTTTTTTCGATTATCTCAATTTTTATTTTAATAGGAATAGGTGCTGCTGCAGGTGGCGAAAAAACCGTATCTGTTAAAGACAATTCAGTTTTGAAAATCAAACTGGATCAGCAAATTGTGGAAAGAGAAAAGGAAGATCCATTTGCAGAATTGGATTTACCAGGTGCACCTCCAGCCTCCATGGGCCTTTATGAATTGAAAAAGGCCATTTTAAAGGCAAAGGACGATTCAAAGATTAAAGGGATTTTGATTGAAGGATCTTTCAATAGCATTGGATTTGCCACAAACGAAGAACTTCGTGCTGCGCTTCTGGAATTTAAAAAATCTAAGAAATTCATTTATAGCTACGGGGAATATTTTTCTGAGGCTACATATTATACAGCCTCAGTTTCAGATAGTATTTTCTTAAATCCAGAAGGATTAGTTGAATTCAACGGTTTGTCTTCTAACATTCCGTTTTTCAAAGGGGCAATGGAAAAGCTTGAAATTCAGCCGGAAATCTTTAGGGTAGGGGAGTTTAAATCTGCTGTTGAGCCCTTCTTTAGGGAAAACATGAGTGATGCCAATAGATTACAGGCCACCTCATTTTTAAACAGCATCAACAATTACAACATTTCTCAGGTTGCCCAAAGTAGAAATCTGACAGTAGAAACCACCAAACAAATTTCTGACAGTATGAAAGTTAGAAGTGCAGAAGATGCGGCCAGTATGGGTTTGGTTTCAAAAGTTGCTTATTATGATCAGGTTCTATCCACGATTAGAAAAAAGATTGGTGTAGAAAAGGACGATGACATTAATTTCATCACGTATGGAAAGTATAAAAAGGCGGCTAATGAGGAGGAAAAAGAAGTTTCTGAAAATAAAATTGCGATCATATTTGGATCTGGTGAAATTGGATCTGGAAAGGGAGATGCAGAGTCTATCGGTTCTGATAAAATATGTGAAGCTTTGCGAAAAGCCAGAAACGATAAAAAGGTAAAAGCAGTTGTACTTAGAATTAATTCTCCAGGTGGTTCAGCCCTTGCATCTGATGTGATGTGGAGAGAAATTCAATTGACAAAAAAGGTAAAACCAATCATAGCCTCCATGTCTGATGTGGCTGCTTCCGGTGGGTATTATATGGCAATGGGTTGTAATAAAATTGTGGCCCATCCAAACACAATTACCGGATCGATTGGTGTTTTTGGCTTGATGTTTAATGCCCAAAACATGTTTAAAAACAAATTGGGAATCACATTTGATGGCGTAAAAACCGGCGCTTATTCTGATATTGGAAATGGAACCCGACCATTTACAAATGGAGAAAGGCAAATAATTCAGAATGAGGTGAATAAGATTTATGAATCCTTTACCACCAAAGCAGCTGCAGGTAGAAATATGAGTGTTGAAAATCTTAAGAAAATTGCTGGTGGCAGAGTTTGGTCTGGTCTGGAGGCAAAACAAAATGGATTGGTTGATGAACTTGGTGGAATGGAAAAGGCCATTGAATTGGCAGCCGCCCAGTCCAAGATTGGAAAAGATTATAGAATCAAGCTTTTGCCAATAGAAAAGAATATTTTTGAGCAGATTATGGAGCAGTTGGGAGGTGAGGCCAAAATAAAATTCATGAAAATGGAACTTGGTGAGTTTTATCCCGTAGTAAGCCAAATCAAAAAATTACGGAGCATGGAAGGGATTCAAGCCCGCATGCCTTACGATTTCATCTTGAACTAATAAGCTGTAAAGCTTTACATCGAAAACCGGCTCTCTTTGAGGGCCGTTTTTTTTTGCCAAAAGCCTGATTGGATTTTGAATTTGGAAACTAACTACCTAGTTATAAACCTTGGGAAAGAATGCCTTGAATTGTTGCTCAGCAATTTTCTCCCAGGTATAGTGCTCTCTCACAAATGTTTGACAATTTTCAGCCATTTTTTCCCTCTGCAATTGGTGCCAATTGAGCAAATCATTTAGGGTAGCAATGAGCACTTTCATGTTTTGGCTGGTTTCAATCCCATGTCCATTTTCGAATGCCTCCGGAAAATTGCAACCTTTGGTAATGATAGGAACCAATCCGGCTGCCATGGCTTCAATTACTGAAACCGGAAAGCCTTCAGATAAAGAGGGCAAAATATAGAAGTGGCTGTTCATCAATAGCTTTCGCTTCTCCTCGCCAAACTGTGGACCTAAAAACTCAACATTTAGCCCTGGATTTTGACTTATAAAGTCTGTTACTTTTTGTAACTCTCCGTCATCTGTTCCAGCTATTTTAAGAACATAGTTGGAGTTGCCTGTCAACTTTGAACTTTTCCAAGATTCCAGGAGAGGCATAATTCCCTTTTTAACATGCAGTCTGGCCAGAAAAAGGATTTGAATTGGCGCATTTGGTTTTTCAATCGGTAAAATGTCAGACATGTAAATGCCATTGGCAATCAATTTTACATTTGAAAAATCCTTTGACAAGTTTATGGCTTCAGGCTTACCTACTGCTCTGATTAAAGTTGCTTTTTTTGCAAGAATGGATTCTATTAAATTAAAATAGATCCACTTTTTAAGTCGTTTTTGACTCATACTCCATGGTTCGAGCATGCCATGTGGTGTATAAATCCAGGAAAATCCTAAGGATTTTGCACAATCTCCCCATTTGGTGGGAAACTGCCATGCACCATGAGTGGCCACAACCGTAGTTTCAGGATCGAATTTTTTTAAAAATTCTTTGGCCTGATCTGTTCCGGTTTTCTCAATTCTGTAAACTTCAACAAAAGGAAACTTTTCTGCATTGAATTCAAAATCAGAGACAGGGGCAACCAAAACCGACTTAATATTAAATAATTTCAACATTGCCTCCGCTGAAGCTATTGCAGCGTGCCAAATGCCAAAATTTACAGAGGAAAGCTGGTCAACGATATTGATTACTACTTTTTGGTTTTGCATTTTAAATCAATACTAGAACCAGAAAGGTAGTTTTTTTTTAGAAATGGAATGGTGCAAACCTTTTTTTCTACAAGTACAATTTCCTTCAATTATAAAATGGCTGGAAACAATTGAGGATTGGATTCTGACATCAAAGCATAAGCCACATCAAAAACATTATCCGCACTTGGTTTTGAAAAATAGTCCCCATCAGAGGCATAAGCAGGTCTATGTGGATGTGCAGTTATGGTTTTTGGTTGGGCATCCAGGAATTTGTAACCACCTTGATTTTCAAGAACTTCCTGCATCATGTAAGCTGTGGCTCCACCTGGAACATCCTCATCGGCAAAAATAATCCGATTCGTTTTCTGAAGACTTTTAACAACCATGTGATGAATATCAAAGGGAAGAAGGGACTGTGCATCAATGATTTCGGCGTCGATCCCAACTGCGGAAAGCAAATTGGCAGCATCCATGCAAATTCTGGTCATGGAACCATAAGTAACAATTGTTATGTCTTTTCCTTCTCTTAAAATTTCTGGCACACCAATTGGAACCGTGATTTCAGAAATATTTTCCGGAAGTTGTTCTTTTAAGCGGTAGCCATTCAAACATTCAATAACCAAACCTGGTTCATCGGATTTTAGCAGTGTATTATAAAAGCCAGCTGCCTTGGTCATGTTTCTTGGCGTGAGTACATAAACGCCTCGTAGTGAATTTATTATTACGCTTAATGGCGAGCCCGCATGCCAAACGCCTTCAAGTCTGTGACCTCTGGTTCTTATAATTAGGGGCGCTTTTTGTCCGCCTTTTGTTCGGTATTGAATGGTAGCCAGATCATCTGTTAAAATCTGCAAGGCGTACATTAAATAATCCAGATATTGAATTTCAACAATGGGACGCATTCCACGCATGGCTGCACCAATTCCTTGTCCGGCAATTGTACATTCCCTGATTCCCGTATCTGTAATCCGGATCTCTCCATACTTTTCCTGTAAACCAGCAAAACCCTGATTAACATCTCCGATTTTACCAACATCTTCACCTATCGCAAACACCAAAGGATTGGCTGCAAATGTTTTATCAAAGAATGCCTGCAAAATTTCTCTTCCATCCATCAATTGAGAGTCCTCATTATATACAGGCAAAACCTCTTCTATTCGTTTTGCGGAATAAGAAGAACGGCTATATAGATTTGAGTTATATCTTTCGTAGTTTTCTACATCTATGGATTTCCTTAGTGTGGAAAATCTTTCTTTTAAATTGCCTGATGAATGTCGTAAGGCACGGAGCGATTGATTAATAGCTTTCAATGTATCACTACGTACCGGAAATTGTTCTGATTTTAAATGAGTTCTGATTGCCTCTAATTCATTTGAATATTCGGGGTTTTGAATACCTTCCTCTATTAATGAAAGTGCCTGATCAAAATCTGCTTTAAAATCATTGTTAAAGGCTTTCCATGCTTGAGAACGGGCAGATTTTGCCAATTCAAAGGCCTTATCTTCAATGGCTTTTAATTCCTCTTCACTTGCAATTTTAGTATCAAGCATCCATTCCCTCATTTTAGGAAGGCAATCGTTTTCTTTTTCCCATTGTAGCCTTTCTTTGGTTTTGTAGCGCTCATGGGAACCAGAAGTGCTGTGGCCTTGGGGCTGTGTAAGTTCCAGGACGTGAAGCAAAACAGGAACATGTTGCGTTCTACACAATTCAACGGCTTTTCTATAGGTTTTAATTAAGGCTGGATAATCCCAACCATTAACAGTAAATATTTTAATTCCTCTTTCGGTGGCAGTAGGCTCAAAACCTTTCATTACCTCAGATATTGAACCTTTGGTAGTATGATATTCTTTTGGAACTGAAATACCAAACTCATCATCCCAAACCGAAACCAGCATTGGTACCTGAAGCACCCCTGCCGCATTCATGGCTTCGAAAAATACACCTTCAGAAGTGGAGGCATTGCCAATGGTTCCAAAGGCTATTTCGTTTCCATTGATAGAAAAATTATCGTATTTTTTTAGCTCAGGATTATTTCTGAATAATTTGGAAGCATACGCAAGTCCCAATAGACGAGGCATTTGAGCTGCTGTTGGAGAAATATCAGAAGTTGAGTTTTTTGAATCTGTCAACCTTTTCCAATCTCCATTTTCATCCAAAAAACGGCTTGAAAAATGGCAACTCATTTGCCTTCCTCCTGAACTTGGTTCATCTTTTATGCTTGGATGTGCATACAATTGGGCAAAAAACTCCTGACTAGTTAAATGGCCAATTGCCATCATAAAAGTTTGATCCCTGTAATAACCAGATCGAAAATCCCCTTTTTCGAAAACTCTTGCCATAGCCAATTGTGGAACCTCTTTTCCATCTCCGAAAATTCCAAATTTTGCTTTTCCGGAAAAAACCTCTTTTCGGCCTAGAAGACTAATCTGGCGGCTTTCACAACCTGTTAGGTAGTCTTCCAGGACTTGCTCCCTTGTGAGTCCTTCAGGTAAAATAGGTTTCAAATTTTTAATAGTATTTTTTTTCAAAATAGTTGCAACGGCTTCCAATGCTATAACTTTAAATAATGGTGTATTGGTGCAAATGTATATGTATTGTTTATGGTTTGGAATAGGGGGCAGGCGCTAAAATGAAAATTAAGTTTGAATTTGACCTTTTAAGAGTTTTAAAGGGGAATCCAGAATTAAATTGCCCCAAATTTAAAATCAAAGAATTTGATAAAAGTGAAACAAACAGTTTTAATAACAGGGGCTTCAAGTGGGATAGGAATAGCAGCAGCCATTTATTTTGCCAATAAAGGTTGGAATGTGGCGGCTACTATGCGTAGTCCTGAAAAGGAAACAGGGCTTTCTTCATTTTCTAATGTCAAACTATATGCTTTAGATGTTACCAAACCAGAGACCATAGAAGCATCCATTCAATCCACAATCAAAGATTTCGGGAAAATTGATGCTCTGGTGAATAATGCGGGTTTTGGGGCAGACGGAGTTTTTGAATTGATGGACGATGCCTTTATTGAAAAACAGTTCAATACCAATGTTTTTGGTTTGATGCGGGTTACAAGGGCCATTATTCCATACTTTAGAAAGCAAAATTCCGGAACCATAATCCAGGTGGCGAGTATGGCTGGGCGATTGACTTTTCCATTGTACAGCATTTATCATGGAACCAAATGGGCGGTGGAAGGATTTAGCGAAGCCCTTCAATATGAACTACTTCAGTTTAATATTAAGGTAAAAATAATAGAACCAGGTGTCATCAAAACTGACTTTTATGGACGGAGCAGGGCATTTACAGGATTTGATTTTGCCCCATACAAATCCTTTACACAAAAAGTAGAAAAGCTTAGTCAGGAAACTGGTAACAATGGTGAAAATCCCGAAGTGGTGGCGAAGGCGATATTTAAAGCAGCCAGCGATGGAAGTTCAAAAATGCGGTATCCAACGGGTTTTCCAGCTCCGATTTTGCTTATTTTAAGGAAATTGATTCCCGATTCCTGGTGGTTTGGGCTTGTGAAACTGAGTTATAAGATTTAAAATTTACCTCAAATTTTCGGAAAGAAAACTGTCATAAAGTTGGAAATTTCTATCGGTAGAAAGGACTTTTAAATTTTCATGCCAACCTGTGGAAATAATAAGTCTGTCAAATGGATCTTTATGATTTTCGAACAAAGGAAGTTCTATGCATTTAAATATGTGTTCGTTTGAAATCGGAAGTAATTCTAAGCCTTCTTCCAATAAGTCAGAACAAAATTGCTTCAATTCTCCAGAAAGTTTAAGTTTTCCAATTTTAATTTTTATACCCAATTCAATCATACTTATTTGAGAAAAAAATATTTTGGTTTTTGGATCCTTTATTTCTTTCAAAATTGATTTAGGTATAAGACCTGGATCCTCTAAAAACCAGATAACAATTTGGGTATCAATTAAAAAACCACGCATTACATGTATTCTTTCAAATCATCCAGTGGTTCATTAAAATCTGGGGCCATCCAAATTTTACCTTTCCATGTGCCACCTTTTCGGAACTTAGGTTCTGAGTTTTCATCCTTAGATGTCCCCAAAAATGTAACAATCACTTCTTGTTTTCCTTCTTCAGGTGGTGGCTCTGAAAAAGTGATATGGCCTTCTTCGAAAGTGCCTTTTACAGATATCAGCATATTCTTTTTTTCTTAAATGTAAAGTTAATAGCTATTCTCAATTCTTTCAATCATTCATTTATAAAAATTAATTAGCTGATTTTAAATTAATGAACACATTCATTTCCAAATACTTCAAGGCAGAGGCCACAGAAAGTATCCTATTTATTTTAGTTGGATCTAAAAGTCGCAAGTAATGTTCAATTACCTCTTTAACCTTTTGATTTTCTATTCTTTATGGCCTTCTCGCTTTGGTGGGATAAACTATTCCAGTTTCTTTCGCCTTTGGCGAACACAGCCGGGAGAAATGTTTCAAGGTGAAAATCAAAAAGTTAAATACTATTTGCGACTTTTGGGTTGGACTTGCGGCTTTTGGCTAGTCTCTTTTTTTCTGGATTCGCCTGAAACAGGCGATTTATAACGGAATGGCCTGGCCTTTTTTAGTTATAGCACTTATTCGAATTGTGGTGGGAACCTCGGTTTATTTCCGGTCGCCAAAAGATATTCAAAGAGTAGAAACCATGGTTCAATCTGCACCTGAAAAAATCAAAACCGATGAAATTCCCAGGATGGAAGTGGTGATGAAAAACTTCCAGTGTACAAATACATTGAGATAGTTTTGATTCTTATTGGCCTTGGTCTTTACTTTTTTGTTGAAGCATTAGTTTGGCGGGGCGTAGGCATTGGATTGACGATTCAATCCTGATGTATGCTTTCGCTCGATTTTTTTGCCATGACCAGGGGATAAACTTACCTGGATGAACTGATCAAAATGTAATTTGTCTATTTTTGAAAAATATTTGATCCTTTTAACCAAATTAGATATGGTAAAGCTGCGTTTTTCGTTAAGGTTTTTCTATTACAATTACTTGTCTATGAGTTTATTATTTGCTCAATTTCTATTTTTGAACTCAGCTAATTCTCAAACCATTAAAATTAAAGGACATGAATTAAAGCTTGCTTTTTCAGATGAGTTTGAAAGCAAAACGCTTGACACCAACAAATGGTTCTATAGAACTGACAGCAAACATTGGAGTGCCCAATTGCCTGAAAATGTTGAATTGAAAAATGGTCTTTTGAAACTGAACTTAAAAAAGGAAACGATTGGCGATAAAAACTATTCTGGCGCAGGACTCATTTCAAAAGATACTTTTAGTTTTGGCTACTACGAAACCCGAATGAAAACTCCGAAAGGTGCTGGTTGGCATTCTTCTTTTTGGCTCATGAATTACAATGGAAAAGGTGGAACCAATCCGGAAAATACTTGTCTTGAGGTTGATATCATTGAAAATGATTCGAAAATAAACCTTGGCTATAGAACTAACCTGCACCTTTGGAAAGGAGAGCACAAAGACTTTGGTGGCCAATATGTTTCATCTGAAAAACTCAATCAGGATTTCCAAACCATTGCTTGTCTGTACAAATCTGATAGTCTTTTTTATTTTTATAATGGAAAAGAGGTTGATAAAAAAGATGTTTCTCAACTTCCTAAAAACGGCATGAATATCTGGCTAACCTGCATAGCCTCCTTTTTAGGAGGAACCGAAAAGGTTGCTGAGGAGTTTTTACCAGCGGAATTGCAGTTTGAATATGTGCGGTTTTACAAATTTTCAAAACCTTAAATCATCCCAATTTGCTCGTTTTGCTTATTAATTTAGCAATATCGGGCTGATCAAACTTTTCCATCAGATTTTTGCGGTGGCTATCCACCGTACCGAGACTTGTAAATATTTTATCAGCAAAATACTTTGAAGTTAAAGCTTCTGAAATGAGGCTTAAAATCTCTGTTTTTCAGATCATTTGCTGGTAGTTTTGACCAGCTATTAGCACAATTTGATTTGAATTTGTGCCTAATTTAACCTCTGAAATCTCTTCTGCGGAGGATGATTTTGCAATAAAGTCAATCGCTCGGTTTGCTGTCATCATGCTGGTATTTCATCATAGCATTTGCACATTCCAATTTCCTTTATTTCAGGATATTCTTTCAGAATTTTTGATCATGAATCCAAATCTGTAGTTGTAGTAAGGTGTCTAACAGTTAAACCCGGATAATGCATTAGAACTTCGTAGTGAGAGCCTAAAGTGCAAAAAATCAGTGCATTATATTCGAAATTCGTAGCAGCGCTACGGATACAGAAGATAAGGCGGCGAAGCTTCTGATTTGAAGCAATTTAGGCTAGGAATACCTGCCTGGCGGCAGACAGGGATTTTCTAATACGTTTTCCGGGTTAATGTCATTTCAACTATATTTTATTGTGGCATGGCCATAATACCAAAATAAAAAAGGCTGCCCTTTTTAGGACAGCCTTTTGAAAAGACACAATTCTCTGAATTAATGATTTAGTTTCAATGCCAGGTTGTTGCGGCCATTGGTTGCGATTACCTGGTAGATTCCTCTTGGTAAGCTTGTTACATCCAGTGGGAATTCGCTTGATTCAGCAGTTGCTGTAAAATCTGATTCGAAAATCACTTTACCTGTCATTTCTACGATCCGGATATTCCAGGATTCATTTTCCAGACTTCCGTTCAAAAGCAAGGTTGCTTTTTCTTTGGCAGGATTCGGGAAGATGCTTCCGGAAACACCTTCATTTGGCGTTTCGTTGTCATCTTCAATCATGTCGGAGATTGCCATACGACTGTTGGTACCACACGGTTGGTTGATGGCAACCACTCCGTCAACATCATACGCATCGGCGGTAGCCGGGAATCTAGATTTATCAGAAACATCGGTAATTCTCAGCAAATGCATGTAAGGAAGAGTTCCAAGTTCTAGAGTTCCGTCAAGACAAAGTTCACCGAGATTGGTCCATGTGATGCCATCCAAAGAAGCTTCAAACGTTGCTTTTTCCGGATATGCATTGCAGATTGGATTTCCGAAGCTGGTCTCCACTACTTGTAAATCTGCTGAAGCTGGATTGTTGAATACAAGGTAGTCATATTTCAGTGTGATTTTTCCTCCAAATCCAAGTGCTACGAAGTTAACCTTGTCGGTTTTTTGTGGAAGACCAAGCGCATTAGCGGCAACAGATCTATCAGTCGGGATTTTGCTTCCGTTTTTGCATTTTCCTGGCTCGTATGAAACGACCTGGTTAGCACCTGGTTTGAATGGGCTGGCAACCGGATTTTCTTCAAAACCATTCAATGCTACCAATCCGTCTAAATCAAACGCATCACCTACAGTCTGTCCGGCAAACGTGCTGCCAGTCAATGGGCTGATGTCAATCAAACGGATATACTGGATCCAAGGTAGAGAACCTAAATCAAATTCAGAATCCTGACATCCTTCTCCGATGTACACAAAGCGGCATCCATCCTGAGAAGCAAAAGCACGGATTTTTTCCGGATTTTTCTCGCAGGTATACGTTCCACCCCAGGTAGTTTCAACAACCTTTACATCTTTTCCAGGACCATTCTTAATGGCTTTGCAGAACTTCAGGGTGATTTCTCCACCGAAGCCAAGGCTCACAAAATTCATTGTCTGGTTGTCTTGAGGAGCACGTAAGGCTAGATCAGGATTGCTTCTATCAGAATTGATAACAGCGCCGTTATTGGTTTTTCCCTGACGGAAACTTATCACTTCTTCAGCGTAGATGCTGTTACAGCCTTGTGTTGGAATAACAGAAAGAGTCAATGTGATCACTGAATCGCAACCTGCTCTGTTCGGGATGGTCTTGGTGAATTCACCTGCTGTTGTCAATGTACGATCGAAGAATGTATAGCTTGCTCCACTGTTGATAGAAGCTGAAAATGCATATGTACTCGCTTTCTTAATGCTCAAGATAAGCGTTGCAGTTGAATCGCAACCTGCAGCATTTACGAATACTTTCTCATAGTTACCAGAGGCTGTGTAGGTTTCTCCGTTCCATACCTGTGAACCACAAGCAGATAGCTTAGTTTCAGAAGAAGTGGCTTGCTTAATGGTTAAGAGAAGAGTTGCAGTTGAATCGCAACCAGCAGCATTTACGAATACTTTCTCGTAGTTACCAGAAGCTGTGTAGGTTTCTCCGTTCCATACCTGTGAACCACAAGCAGATAGCTTAGTTTCAGAAGAAGTTGGGTTCTTAATGGTTAGGTGAAGAGTCGCAGTAGAGTCGCAACCAGCAGCATTTACGAATACTTTCTCGTAGTCACCAGAAGTCGTGTAGGTTGTACCGTTCCAATCCTGAGATACACAAGCAGAAAGCGTTATTTCAGAAGAAGTTGGTATGTTGAATTTCACTTCCGCAACAGAACGCTGTGCAGAAACACATCCATCATTCTGAGCTTCAGCATAAACTGATGAGTTGAACGAAATCTGAGTCAGATTCAATGTATTTTCAGTTCCCAAAATTGAACCTTCTGTTAAAGAAGAATACCATACAATTGTTCCGGCTGAAGGAACCGCAGACACCGTTACATTACCGATTCCACAGGTACTGGCACCTGAAGTTGAAACCACAGTTGGAAGGGTTTTTACAGTAGCCGTCACAGCGAAGCGATCCGATACACAACTGTTCAAAGTTGCCTGTGCATAATATGTAGCCGAACCAGTTAGATTTGGTGTTGTATAAACAGCTCCTGTTTCAAGTGCTGTTGTCGAAGTTGTGGTTGCATACCATTTGATGGTAGCACCTGTAGCGCTCACTTCCAGACTTCCTCTTCCTGTTCCACAAATGCTGGCAGCAGAAACCAAACTCACAACCGGATTCTTGTTCACGGTAATTGCAATAATATTCGATGCATTTGAGTTACAATTTCCTTTGGAAACAACTCTTCTGAAATACGTGGTTTCAGTCACTACACCTGGATTATAAGAGGCTGATTTTGCTCCAGCAATTTCCTGAAATTCGTTTCCATCGTTACTTGAAAGCCATGTATAGACAAATGAGCCAGAACCACCTCCGAGAGGATTAGAGCCTGAAATAGAAGCCGGATCACCGGAATTACAAAAGGTTGAAGTTCCGGGTGCGGTAATACTATTGTTGGAAATGGTGTTTCCGGCAGTGATGGTGATGGTACACACATTGCTTTCAATTGAGCAAGAAGAGCTCTTTACGATTCTGCGGAATCTTGTGGTGGTAAAAACGGTGCCAGGATCATATGATTGAGAAGTTGCTCCGTCAATATCAGACCAATTGGTGTTGTCGATACTAACCTGCCACTGATATGCATAATTTCCGTTACCGCCGGTTGGCGTATTTCCGGTAATAATTCCGGCATTTCCTGAAAGGCAGAATGTGTTACTTTCCGGACAGGTAACCGTGTTGCCTGACAATGCAGGAACAACCGTTACTAAAACAGTTGATGTATTGGTACAGGTAGTGGAAAATGAAATATCATCCAGACCAAAATCATTTCCACCTGCTACCAGATTATCATTGATGATGGCGATATTCGCAACAGTTGCTGTTCCGGAATTCCACTCAGTAAAAAACTGCTTCCATGTGTATAATGTAGATGGAGCCTCAATGCGTGGACCAACTTCAACACCGTTGATTAAAAAACGAAGTTTAGAAGGATTTCCAGGATTTAAAGAAGTAATCCAGCATGAGAAACTATATTTGTTTCCAGGTACTACTTCTACGGATTGCTTCCAAACCGCTTGGTCAAGAGTGGTTGAACCATTTATGGCCATATAGCGATCATCGTTACGACCTGCCTCATTTCCCTCGTTGTGTCCGTATCCAACAAACGCCGGATGATATTTGGTTACGCTTGAGTCAGTTCGGTTACTTACAACAGAATATTTGCCTTCTGGATAAAGTCCCGTTCCGCTCTCATAACCTGCTGCGGAAGCAAGTCCGGCAACAAATGCGTATTCAGAATTGAATCCAGCATTTCCCTGATTGAACGTTCCATTGGTTACCAGTTCACCACTCGCGATGTAACCGGTTACAGTGTACAAGGTGGATAAAGCTGGAGAAGCAACGGTATTGCCTTCCACAGTACTGCTTAAGCCGGTCGATGGAGACCAGAAATATAGATCCGCACCGCTTGCCTGTAAATTAGCAGAACCGCCGGCGCAAATTTCTTTGGCTGCTCCTGCGGAAACATTGACAGGTGTATTGTTAACCGTCGCAATGGTTGAGGCGGTACATCCGTTGTTGTCTTTTACCGAAACGGAATAATTTCCACTCGACAAACCAACCAGATCTTCTGTTGTTGCGCCCGTATTCCAATTGTATGTGTAAGGAGCTTTTCCATCCGCAACAATCAGGTTGATATTGCCAACACTACCCGGACATGCATTCTGAACGTTTGTTTTTAAGGTAAGTGTTTTTAGACTGAAATCGGTTGAGGAAGCATTGCGTAAACCACAAGTTACCGCTACCGAGTAAGTTCCAGGATTAGATACCGAAATCGTTGCTGTGGTGGCTCCTGGCATTACTACACCATTTCTGCGCCATACAAAAGAACGAGAGCCTGAGCATCCGGAAACGTTGGCCAATAAACTGGACGTGGAACCTGGACAAAACGAATTTTGACCAGTAATCGATACAGATAACCCGACAGTCCCAGGGGATTGTGAATTACCTGTAAAGGAGACTAGAAAAAGTGCGGCAGCAAGAAAGAAAGAGCTCGCACCATTGAGGTAGGAATTCCCCTTGGGAGTTCCACCTAAGTTGTGGTGGTTATTAAACACTTGTTTTGTATTTGTAAAACAAAGGTAGAACTTACATTATATTTATTTTAAAAAAATTGATAAAATTCTTTAATAAATTCTTTAAAATATTGAAATTCAATACTTAAATAAATTAGGGTCTCGATGAAAAATTTTCATAACACTACAAAAGTGCTGTAAAAAGTACTATAAACTATCTTATAAATTTATAAGATTATAGAAATATTGATTTTTGGACCTTGTTTTTGAGGGCGATAAAAAACAGGTTAGACCAACTGTTTAATTCGAGTGTTCATTGTTATTTGGGGAGAATTTTCCCAGTATCATATTTCTGGCTGATTGGCTTGCTGTCTTTCAACTCCTTCGGAGGATGCCTTACTGCCTTTCAATTTTGAATGTTTCGCTGAAAGAATTCCCAATTTCTAATTGCTCATTCTAAATTATACGGATGTGTTATCGCCTTTCTGATTTTGTGGATGGTGACGGTCAGATATTCCATTTCTTCCTGCCTGTTGAAGGCCTGGAAATAAAACTGCATAAAGCACTCATAATGAGGATGTTTTATCGTAATTTTAATTTTGAATTGACCGAACAGGTGTTTTTGCAATTGTTCCGGCAGGGAAGTGTGTTCTTCCACATTGTACATCTGACCAAAGAACACCAGTTTAAATGGAGCAAGTGGCTGCGTGTCCAATATCCGCAAGAAAGCAGGTGCAGCACTTTGATTCGGAATTTGTAAAAAGCTGAAAAACAACCGATGGGTATAGACCATTTTTTGCAAATAAGGCTCAATCGACAGTTCAGTATTTTTCTGATTCTGATAGAATTTTGTTCCTGGTAATTGAATTAAACGTACCTCTTAAAATCGACATTTATTTAACCGTAAATACTTAATTTTTCCATGGATAAAGCCCGCTGCCGCCATCTGGACACACAATAGTCCGTTTTGGTCTGCCACTTCTTGAAGTGCATCGCACATTAGTAAATTGGTATGCCGCACTTATTTCCATTGTTCTGCCAAAAACGTATGACTTTGAAATGGATTGATCATAGCTATAAAAGATGTTTAAGCTATGAACTCTAAAGCCAAAACTCATTACAATGGCATCATTTTGTACGGATTGATCTGGCGTCTGGCGAATTGGTAAACCTCTGTACCAACATCCTAAAATTAGTTGTATCCTACTCCAACTTTTTCTGGAATGTTGAATGAAAGCACCACAATCCCATTGCTGTGAACCTGCTTGCTTTTTAAAAGTAGATAAGATGAAAATTCGACTTTTTTGTTGGGAAGGTCTTCCAAACCATGTCATTTTCGGCGAAATTATTATCGCTCCTTGAAAGGAAAGCTTATGATTTAACCGGTCATTTCCATCCCACATAGAAATATTTGGTCTTGCAATGTGATGCCAGGCAGCGCCTAAAAAAAAGTTTTTACTCCCATACAAACCTCCAATCGATCCCAGGTCTCCATAAAACATATTGTTTCCTTTTGCGGGGACTTCTGCTGTTGAATTATAATTAAACCCTGCTCCATTGAATTCATCAGGCCAATCGAAATTGGTTCTGGAAATTGAGCGATTTCCACCTGCAAGCTGGTAGCCAAACTTAAGAGATTTATCATCATCTCCCAGCGGAACATCGGCAGAAACGGTTACACCTGCATATAGGCTATTAAGTTGAGCCTTCGATAAGTAGTCATTATTTGCGAATGCTCCGAACGACCAAACTAAATTGTCAGTTTTTTTTCTTCCAAGTCTTCCCCAGGAATACTCAATCGCAAGTAATCCACTATTATAGGTGCCACCAGTTCTTCCAAACCATTGATTCCTATTTTGTCCGGAAAATCTGAAATTCTCTTTTTGATGCCATTTTTTAGAGTTATCGCAATCAATCATACCATTTCCAGTAAAAGCTGGATTTGTATAAAAAGGAATAGAATAGGGTTGCGAATACTGAAAATCTTGCCCATAAACACCAGTGCTAAGTAGAATTGAAATGATAATGCTATTTATCTTTTTCATTCTATTATCTTTTTATCGTAACAATTTTACTTATAGTGCGAATTGCCCCTTTCTCCGCCAAAAGTCCACGGATCCTGTAATTTATTACAAAATTGTAGCTTCCATTTGGACATTCAACCCCCTCAAAGGTGCCATCCCACTTAAAGTCCAGATCTTTGGTGTAGAATATTTGTTCTCCCCATTGGTTGTAAACGATAGCCTCAAAGTCCTCAGCATTGCGGTGGAATACCTGCCAGTATTGATTTTTGCCAACTGAGCTGCCCGGGCTGAAAACATCAGGTACCCAAAGACCCGCCAGAAAAGCTTCCATAGTAGGTTTCAGTATGAATGTATCCAGACAACCAAAATCTGAAATACTTACGAGAGAAATGGTGTATTCTCCAGGGATTGTATACTTGTAGGTGGTGTCAAATGCCTCCAATGTATCTGTCGGAAATTCGCCAAAATTCCAAAAGAACCTTGCTCCGCCAGTTGTTTGATTAAAGGTTCGAAATGGCATCGAATTTTCAACAATTGGGTACATTGAAATTTCAGGATCCAATTTGAAGCGTGTGTCCGGCTTAGGATTTACCTGAACTATACTGGTTTTTACCAATGTGTCTTTTCCTTTTTCGTTCTTAACAACAAGTCGAATTGTGTAGAGACCCGGATTCGAATAAGGAATTGTAATGGGTTTGTGGCGTTGATCTCCTGTCAACCTTGTTTTTTTTCCATTTCCAAAGTCCCATTCAGAAGTTAATGTTACAAATCTGGATGTATTTGAAAAGACAACTGAATCATCTTCACATATCGAGCTGCTATCCTGACCATCAACCAAGAAATCAGCCAAAGGCAAAGATTGATTTACTGTTATAAAAATCTGGCTTTGAGATCCACATGTGTCAGGGTATCTCCAATCCATAACCTTTTGAATAAGAGTGTACTGCCCTACGGTATCGTACCAATGAGTTATTGTATCATTTCTGCCCCCAATAATGAGGGTATCATTTCCGTCGCCAAAATCATAAAATCTAACCCAATGGCTACTTATAGGTTGTATATTTTCTATTAAGACTAGCCTGGCTTTCTTTTGTTCTAATTGAGTGCCTGAAACTAGATTAAAACCCGTTTGAGGAACAGGAAACACTCGAACAATCTTGGAAGAAGAATCTTGACAGCCATCATATTTCACACCCAACTTAATCTTAAATACATGCTCTACTGAATCGCTATTTTGGTATGTGACGGGGTTAAGCTGAAGATCTTGTGAGGTTGAAAAGCGATTATCACCAAAAGACCAAAGCACAGTTTCTTGACTACCAAATGATTCTGATGTTCGGGAAAATTTAACTCTTAGTGGTGCACAGCCCAGGCTATCAGTCAAAGAAATAGCAGGTTTAGGTTTCTGCTTTACAACTATAGGTCTTGTAATTTCTGAAAAGCAAGTAGAGCGGCTTAGAGAATTGTATGCTATGAGTTTGATAAATGTATTGGCTAAACCCACAGTAAGGAAATTGAAAGTCAATTCGTTAGCCACTGTATCAAATTGTGAGGTTACACCGCTTTCATTGATTTGCCACCGGAAAAACTCAGCATTGGTTGTGGCAGAGGCTTTAAGTAAAATTGGGCTGTTTTCGCAAACTATTGGTGGTTGAGTAACTAGAGAAATAGATGGTAAAGGCTTAACGCGTACATACTTAGTTTTCTCTCGTGTACATAATCCTGAATCGCTTATGGTTTTTAACCTAACCTTAAATATTCCGTGATTTAGGAATGTGCATGTGGCTGGATTAATCAAGCTACTAAAAGAATTGCTTTCCTCAAAGTACCATAAATGTTTTACGCCTGACTGATTGGAGTATAGGTTTTTGAAGCGAACTGTGTCGTTTACACAAACGACAATAGTATCGTTAACCCAGTTTTGGTTTATTGCTGTTGATCCACGAAAATCAGCCTTTGGAGTTGGAAAAACACGTATCATCGGACCATCAGATGTGTCAGTATTGCAAATGCCCTGGGCTATTATCCGGGTTTGGAAATGCCCGGTGTCTGGATAAGTGTATGCTTTCGTTGTAATCGGAAGTGGAAATTGTATGTATTGTTCATTTCCTAAAACTCCTATTGAGTTTTCCGAAAATGAGGATAAATCTTTGAAAACAACTTTAAGACTGTCACAACCCAGGAGGGGTGATACCTGGAATCGTGCAACGGTTCTAGGAGCGCTGTTTACCGAAACAACAACAGTATCCCAGCCAAGGCATCCTGTTTGAGGATTCTGAACCTTTAGTATTACAGAGTTTTGCCCACCTGTGGTCATCCTGACTGGAGTTGGATTGGTTCCATTCCAGAAAAGACTATTGCTACTTCCAAGAAACCATGAACAAATCAATCCGCCTTGTGATAAATTTATGATTTTCAGACTATCATACAGACACATCATTTGGTTTTGAATAGTGAAAATACCCAATGGGAGGAGTTGAACTGTTATCGGTTTTTCAAGAATTGAAAAACAGGAAGCACTAGAAATTGAATTAAGTGCTTTAAGGCGAATTAAATAGTTGCCTGCCAATGGTGCGTAGAAGGACCATTGTGAGACGTTTTGCACTGAATCAATTATGGTAGTTCCATTAATTAAATACCAAGTGAAGAAACTGTAGTTTTGACTGGTATTAGTATAGGTTACAGTTGCTCCTTGACAAACAACTAAAGGTCCATTAAATCCAGCAAAGGGGAGTGGATTTACTTTTACCCATTTTCGTACTATCTTTGGACAATTAGGTTCAGTATTATAGGCCTCTTTTAATTTCACTTCAAATAGACCTTCCTGATTATAGATATGAGAACAGGATTCTTGAGCAGAACCGATTGGGCCATCTCCAAAGTTCCAATCATGATTTACTCCGATTGTGCCGGTAAAAAGATTGGTAAATTGAACTTGTTCTCCCTTGCAAATTATAACAGTATCAGTAGGCCATATCGCAACATTGTCGGTTGAAATAGAAAAGCCGGCAAAGGGGCTTTTTCTAATTCGTATAGATTTTAATTGAGTTGTATCGGATGAGCACTTTCCATATGATACTAAATAAGCATTAACGGTATCCGGATTTAAGAATCTAATATTAATTTGATTTGAAAGTTTTGGTATTGTTAAAACACCCCCATTGTCAAACCAAACTCTGCTTGAATCTCTATCCTGCGAAAAATCTTCTATTAGAACATTCAATGAATCGCAGCCTTCCAGTGGGCCGAT